>CAWJIH010000001.1:0-169720 GCA_963842975.1 uncultured Actinomycetes bacterium
TGTCCGAGGGGGGACTTGAACCCCCACGCCCTATAACGGGCACTAGCACCTCAAGCTAGCGCGTCTGCCTATTCCGCCACCCGGACATTGGGCCTCACGACCCTGGGTGGCAAAAGGTTATCACTGGCCGATCCCAAGGATTCCGCGGCCAAGCCCTGCCGACGACAACCCCCCAATCCACACCCCAAACGACAGCGCCGCCCCTCTCGAACCGCCCGCGATCAGACGCCTTACCTGCGCCGGCGACTGCTTCTCGCCGAGTTGTACGCCGCCACGAACGACTCCACGCTCGCCTCGTCGAGTACTTCTTGGATCAGCGACACATCGATGTCATCCACGCTGCGAAACCGCACACAACTCTTGCCCATGTTCAACGTCTTGGCCCCACCCCACCGCTCGCAGAACAACTCCTCGCTCACAGGAGTCCCCGAGCACAGCGACATGAGATACAGCGACATGTGAATGGGTTTAGCGAGGCAAGGGCCGCGAACATCAGCGGTGTGCCGTTGTACCTGTCCGGCTGCACCGACAACGGAACCGACCAGGTGGTCATCCCGAAGTCCATTGCCTCGCCCAGCTCCGCCTGGAAGGTGCGGCCGAACCACATCGAGCGTGCGTTGCATCTCAGTTCGCCGTGGCTCGTCCAAGGACTCGAGGTACAGCTCAGCAGTGGCTGCATCGCTGTGGATGGCCACACCCTAGGGGAGGCTTTCGGTGGCGTATCCAAGACGGCGCATGACTGATCCGTGCGTCGGCAAGAATGCGCTCCACCTGATCATCGGTGAGTTCGTCGCGCCACGCATCCACCTGCCCACGCCGGAAGAACGGCCGATCCTGCATCGACTCCCGAAACCCGGACGCAGCCTCCCTGGCCTGCAATGAGTCGAACTCGGTGGCTTTCACCGCCGCTGTCAACCGACCGTGGTCGACCTCGACCGAGCAATCCTTGAGCACCTGCGTCACTATCTCAAGCGGCTGCGCTCGCAGATCCTCGTAACGAACCACGGTGATCGGCACGAGAGTGTGGTCCAACCACGCACGGGTGCAGCTGTTCCAGTCACCGATGCGCTGCGGAATCTGAGTAGTCACGCGTACCAGTTCGGCGGCTAACCCGTACTCGGCGTTATTCATGGCCGCAATAGCTCCGTCAATGTCCAACCGCATATGGCGGGCCAGCGACGCGGCGACACCAGCAACCCCGGTGACGGTTCCGGACCCGGGGAGTTGGAGGCAGCGCGGTCCGCATCGACTCCGAGTTGTTCACCACCACCTCCGACACCCGCGCCGGGGTCAGCGCCGGGATCAAACACAACGTGGTGCCCGGACAGGTGCCGACGTGCACGTGCGCTACCTGCCTGGCCACGCCTGTTCGGTCGTCGCCGACTTGATCGAGGCATTAACCTGGCCCCATGACGCCAGACGGTCCCGACATCTACACCGAACCGACCGGGGATCCGGACACTCTGGCTCATCTCGGTCCTTTGCGACCGATGGCCGGAATCTGGGAGGGAATAAAGGGCGCCGACCAGCACCCAGTGGAAACCGGTACCGAGGCGGACCGGTTCGTCGAGAGATACGAACTGCAGCCGATCGACTTTCAGACCAACGGCCCGCAACTGTTCTACGGGTTGCGATACCACACCCGCATCGTCAAACCCGGCGAAGTCGCGATGTTCCATCAGCAGGTGGGCTTCTGGCTGTGGGAGCCCAACACGCACACCGTGGTGCTCACTCTGGCGATCCCACGTGGCCAGGTGGCGCTCGCGGCCGGTCAATGCGACCCGGACGCAACCGCGTTCGAGGTGACCGCCCAACGCGGCTCCACCACCTACGGCATCGCATCCAACCCGTTCCTCGATGAGAACTTCATCACCACGGACTTTCGGATGACCGTGAACATCAACCCCGATGGCACGTGGTCCTATGACGAGAACACCCGCATGATCATTCCTGATCGGCCCGAACCTTTCGACCACACCGACCGCAACACGCTGCATCTCGTCACCCCGCCCACACCGAACCCCTTGGCGTTGGCAGCCTCTGGACACGATCGGGGCAGCGGGGACGGCTCACTCGGCATCGGCAGCCTCAAACCCTCACAGGAGGAGACATCATGAACCATCTGCGCAAAGCGCTCGCCCCAGTCACCGACGCTGCGTGGGCGCAGATTGATGACGAGGCCTCCCGGTCGCTGCGCCTCAACCTCGGAGCCCGCAAGATCGTCGACCTCGTGGGACCCCTCGGGTGGGACGTCGATGCTGCGGTGAGCGGCCTCGTGGACGCCATCGAATCCGAGACCGAAGGGGTGCAGGCGGCAGTACGCCGCCCTGTGGCACTCGCAGAGTTCCGCACACCGTTCGTAATGTCGCTGAGTGATCTTGACACCGCCGACCGAGGCAATCCGGCCATCGACACCGACCCGGTGATTGCCGCGTCACGCTCGGCAGCCCTCGCCGAGGACCGCATGGTATTTCACGGTTTGGGAGCCGCCGGATGCCCCGGAATCGTAGGTGCCACGCCGAACACGCCGATCACCCTGGCAGCCGATCCAGCCGACTACCCCAAGCGGGTAGCGGACGCACTGCAGGTGCTGCGCGACGCCGGCATCGGCGGACCCTACGCCATCGCCCTCGGCGACGATGAGTACACGGCTGTCACCGAGACCACGGAGAAGGGGTACCCGGTGTACGAGCATCTGCAAAGCCTCCTCGGTGGCGACATCGTGCGCGTACCCGCCCTCACCGGCGCGGTGGTGCTATCCGCGCGCGGTGGAGACTTTCAACTCACCCTCGGCGAGGACTTCAGCATCGGCTATCGCAACACCTCTGGTGACGACGTCGAGTTGTACTTGGAGGAAAGCGTCGCGTTCCAGGTGCTCACTCCGAACGCGGCGGTGTACTTGCCACCAGCCGGCTAGGCGGTGGCCGCCGCTGAGGGTGGTCCCCACCTCACAAGCCGCGCTGGTTCCAGCCCCGGGCGGGGTAGCCCATATCGATGGCGCTGACATCGTCAAGCGCTCCGGTGATCTCCGGCCGCCCCACGAGAGGAGGGCGCATCGGTGACCGGTTGCTCGCCGCCACGGATGCGTTCGACCACGGCGTAGGCTCGCGCTTCTGTCTGAAGGAAAGCTACTTCGATGTCCGTCGCGCACGTACGGATCGATAGTGGTCGACAAACTCCGCCATCGACACCCCCCGAATCGACTCAAGAATCAAGTCGAGGTCGATGTCGCTGACCTTGCTGAATCGCACACACGACCGGCCCATGTTCAACTTCTTGGCCCCCTGCCAGCGGTCCCGGAACTCGTCCTCATCAATCGTTGCCCCCGAATAGAGCGGCATCAAATAGAGCGAAAGGTGCCGCTTCTGTGACGCCAAAGCGGCGAACATCAACGGCTTTCCGTTGTACGTGTCAGGCTCCACATCCAGCGGCACCACCCAGTTGATCATCCCGAATCCCATCTCTTCGTGCAGGCCCTCGGGCATCGCCGGCCGGATCGAATCGAGCAACAACTCGACCTGCTCACGTCGGTCGGCCGGGAGGCTTTGGAGGTACTCATCAACGGTGGCGGCATCGGAATGCATGGCGGAACGGTATCCGGTCCACGGCGTAGGTCACAGATCCTGAGGCAGTATGGACGCATGGTTGCTGCAGACCGAACGTCCAACGTTGCTGACGGACCCGCGACTCGTGTGACCCGAGCCGAGGAGGTTCCGGAAGACGGCCGCACGTCGGATCAAGTAGCTGCGCTGCACGAGGATGTGGTCAGCATCGTTGGGGAACTGATTCGATTCGACACCACCAACCCCGGCGACGATTCTGGGCCAGGCGAGATCGATGCCGCCGAGTACGCGGCTGATCTGCTGCGCGAGGTGGGCTACGCACCGGAGGTTTTCACCACCACGGCGCCTAATCGCGCGGGGGTATCGCTACTGATCGCCGGCGCGGATCCGACCCGCGACCCGCTGTTGCTGACCGGGCACCTTGACGTGGTTCCGGCCCCGCCGGAGGGATGGGTGCATCCGCCGTTCTCCGGGCACATCGACGACGAGGGGGTGATGTGGGGCCGCGGAGCCGTGGACATGAAAGACATGGTCGGGATGATTCTGGCCATCGTGCGCCACTGGGCACGCACCGGCTACGTTCCACCACGGCCGGTCGCGGTGCTGCTCACCCCCGACGAAGAAGCCGGCGGGCACCACGGCGCGCACTGGATCGTGGCGAATCGACCAGAGTTGTTGCACGGTGCCGCCGAGGCAATCGGGGAGGTCGGCGGATTCAGTGTGGATCTGCCCAACGGGCGGCGGATCTACCCGGTGCAAACGGGGGAGAAGGGGCTCATGTGGATCACGGCCCGGGTGACCGGGACACCTGGACACGGGTCGTTGATCCATCGCGACAATCCGGTGGAGTTGCTCCTGGCTTCGCTCGCTGAGCTCGCGGCTCACCCGTTTGAGGTATCGCTGACGCCCACCATGGCGCTGTTCGTCGAATCAGTGTCTGATCTGCTGGGGGAGCCGCTGGCGCTCGACGATCCGGCGCGGCTGCACGAGCAGTTCGGGGGACTGGCCTCGGTGCTCGGCGCCTCGGTGCGTACGACCGTGAATCCCACGATGCTCGAGGCCGGGTTCAAGCACAACGTGGTGCCGACCACGGCTACCGCCGGCATGGACGTCCGCTACCTCCCGGGGACCCGTGACGCGGTGTTGGATCACATCGTGGAAACGCTGCCGGCCGGCGCTGAGATCAGCTTCGCCAATGACGACATCTCGCTGGAGACGCCATTCGACGGGCGCATCATCGACGCCATCGTCGAGGTTCTGGGCGAACGTGACCCGGATGGCGTAGTGGTGCCGTACCTGATGACTGGGGGCACCGACGGCAAGGCGTTCTCCACTCTTGGGGTGCGCTACTTCGGCTTCTCGCCGTTGCACCTGGAGGGGATCGACGACTTCTGGTCGATGTTCCACAGTGTGAACGAGCGGGTGCCGGTGGCGGCCCTGGAGTTTGGTGTCGAGGTGCTCGACGAGGTGATTCGGCGGTCCTAGGGGCGGCGCGGCGCGGCCCCGCGCCCCGCCCGCCCGCGCCCGCCCCGCGCCCGCGCCCCGCGCCCGCGGTCCGCCCCGCTGCGCCCCGGCCGCGCCCGCGCGCCCGCAAAATCGACCAAGACACGCAGAATCGACCAGGATTCGTGGTCGAATTTGCGAGTCTCAGTCGATTTTGCGGCGAGGTCGGGCGGGGTGCCGGGGAAGAGGGGGCCACGGGCGGCCGGGCACGCGGATCGGTGACGGAATCCGCGCCTGTGGATAACGTCGAAGGACCCTGTTTCGGGGCAACAATTGACCTATGGGGGACTCACATCGCTATGCAAACTTCCTGGGGCGCGACCACGGGGCACTGCTGACGGCGCGGCAGATGCGCGTCAGGCAGTTCACACCCGGCGAGATTGAAGCTGTCGGGCGCAATGCGTTTCGCGTGCGATCCGGGGCCTACGTGTTCGATCCGCCAGACAACGAGGCGCAACTGCATCAACTTCGTGCCCGGGCCGTGGTGGGCGATCACGACACACAGGTTGCCGCCAGCCATGCCACTGCAGCACTGCTGCACGGATTCGCGGTGCCGCAGGAGTCGCTTGAGATGGTTCACATCACCGGCGTCCAACACCAGATGCCGATGAAACACGAGCCTACGCTCACCGGCGGATTCGCATGCCCAACCTGTGCGACCGTCAGTGGGGGTGCCGCGCCGGACCATAGACTGGCCGGCCCCGGATCAGGTCAGACAGCAACGGCGCTACGAGGTGGTATCCGTAACGGTGTGCACACCCACGTCACGCCGCTGCCGTGTCGTCAGATCGAATATGTCGATGGCTTCGCTCGCACAAGGGCGGCGCGCACCGCGATCGATTGCGCGTTGGTGCTGCCATTCAACTCAGCCGTCGTGATCACCGACCAGGTGCTGAATGGATTGCACACGAATCTCCCGCAACTACGCTTCCTGCTCAAGTCTCTGGGGCGACGGAAGGGAGTCGGCCAGGCGCGGCGCGTACTCGCGGCCGCCGATCCTGGTGCCGGGAGCCCGGCCGAGACACTGATTCGGATCATCGTGACGCAGGCGGGGTTCGAAGTGGAGTCACAGGTGAACGTCTATGACAAGCATGGGCGCTTCGTGGGACGCGTGGACCTGAAACTGAAGGATCTGCCGGTGGTGCTTGAGTTCGATGGCCGCGGCAAATACCAGCTCAATGGCGATGTCGAAAAGGCGCATTGGGAGGAGAAGATCCGCAACGATCGCCTTCAGAACGCTGGCTTCATCGTGCGCCGATTCCGCTGGGAGCAGTTGTTCCGGCCCGACGAGGTCATCGGCATCGTGCTGGATGCGATTCGAATCGCGAAGCAGTCATTGTCACCGCGCGGCCCAGTCGCGTAGCCCGACCCTCCGCGTTCCCATCCCGCGCCGCCGCGTCCGCCTCTGCGCGCCCGCGTCCTCCTCTGCGCGCCCGCGGCCGCCTCTGCGCCCCGCCTCTGCGCGTGCCCCAACCGTGCGCAGGCGCAAAATCGACCAAGACACGCAAAATCGACCGAGAATCGTGGTCGAATTTGAGGTCTTGGTCGATTTTGCAGAAGGGGCGGTGCGGGGCCTGAGGCGGGCGGCGCGGGCCGGGCCAGCGGGCGGGCCGGGCCGAGGGCGCGGGCCGGGCCGGGCCAGGGCGGCCGGGGCCGGGCGGCCGGGCGGCGGGCGGCGGGCGCCGGGCCGCGGCGCCGCGGCACCGCCCTAGCGCTGGTTCCAGCCGTGGTCCGGGTAGCCCATTGGAATCGCCGACACGTCGTCGAGCGCGGTGCGGATCTCCGCGGGCAAGTCCACCTGCTCGCTCTGAACGGCCAGCGTCGCGTGCGCGGGTGTCCGCACCCCCACGATCGGCGCGGTCACACCCGGTTGGTCCCGCACCCACGCCAGCGCCACCTCCACCGGAGTCACCTCAAGGCCGGAGGCCGCAGTGACCACGGCATCAACGATGCTGCGCGCGCGATCCGAGAAGTACGGCTGCACAAACTGGGCGAACGACTGACTGGCCCCTCGGCTGTCGTTCGGCGTGCCATTGCGGTACTTACCGGTCAGCACCCCGCGTCCCAGCGGCGACCAGCACAGCAAACCGGCCCCCAAATACTGGGCGGCTGGAACAACTTCCCGCTCAATACCCCGGTTGAGCAGCGAATACTCCACTTGATTGCTGGCCAGCACCAGCCGTCCGGGCGCAGCCTGCTGCCAGGTGGCCGCCGACGCCAACTGCCAACCGCAGTAGTTGGACACTCCCACGTACCGCACCATTCCGGCCCGTACCGCCTGATCGACCGCCGAGAGGGTCTCCTCCAGCGGCGTCCATGGGTCCCAGGCGTGCAGTTGCCAAAGATCCACATAGTCCGTGCGCAGGCGGCGCAGCGAGGCCTCCAACGAGGCGAGCAGATGCCCGCGGGAGGCGTCGAATCGGCGCTCGGTGCCGGGACGTGAGACCGCCTTGGTGGCGAGCACCACCTGGTCCCGAATCTCCAGCTCCCCGAGCAGCCGGCCAACTAGGCGTTCGGATTCACCTTCGGCGTACACGTCTGCGGTGTCCACCAAGGTGCCGCCGGCCTCGACGAAGGTCGTCAGGATCTCCCTGGCGTCGTATTCGTCAGTGTCGCGGCCCCAAGTCATGGTGCCGATCCCGAGTCGGCTGACTCGAAGTCCCGTATTCCCCAAGGCACGTTGTTCCACGTGACGCAATCTACTCGCATCCTCGGTGAGTCGTCGCCTAGACGTGGCAGCAGCCCGCGTAGGCTCCCGAATCATGGAACTGGGTCTGAACCTTGGCTACTGGGGTATGGGCAACGACGCCGAGAGTCTCGAATTGGCTCGGGAAGCCGACCGGCTCGGATACAGCGTCGCGTGGGCAGCGGAAGCCTACGGATCCGACGCGGTGACGGTGCTCACTTGGGTGGCCGCGCAGACCACCAAAATCGACGTCGGCAGCGCGGTGATGCAGATCCCGGGTCGCACACCCGCCAACACAGCCATGACCGCCGCCACCTTGGACACCCTGTCTGGTGGCCGATTCCGGTTGGGCCTCGGGGTTTCCGGCCCGCAGGTCTCCGAGGGCTGGCACGGAGTGCGATTCGACAAGCCGCTGGCCCGCACCCGGGAATACATCGGCATCGTCAACAAAGCCCTTGCCCGCGAGCGCCTGTCCTACGACGGCGACTTCTTCACGCTGCCGCTACCGAACGGCCCGGGCAAGGCGCTGACCCTCACGGTGCACCCGGTACGCGAGCACATCCCCACCTACCTTGCCGCCATCGGTCCGAAGAACCTGGAACTGGCCGGGGAGTTGTTCGACGGCTGGCTGGCCATCTTCTACTCCCCGGAGTTCGCCAGCGAACTTCTGACCAGCATTCGCGCCGGCCGCGAGAAGGTCGGAAAGACGCTGGACGGCTTCGACGTCGTCCCCACGGTGCCGGTGGTGATCGGCGACGACGTCAACGCCTGCGCGGACCCGCTGCGCGCCTATGCGGCCCTCTACGTGGGCGGCATGGGAAGCCGGGACCGCAACTTCTACAACCAGCTTGCGACCCGGATGGGTTACGAGGAAGCAGCCGCCGAGGTGCAGGACAAGTACCTCGCCAAGGACATCGCCGGCGCGATGGCCGCGGTGCCCTTCGACTTCATCGACCGCACCAGCTTGGTGGGCCCCCGCGAGCGCATCGCTGAACGGCTGCACGCCTATGCCGACGCGGGCGTGACCACCCTGACCGTGGCCACCTACGCACCGACCCTCGCGGAGCGGATCGCGACGGTGCGCACGATGGTGGAAATCGTCGACGAGGCGGGTCTGGCGTGAGTTGGTTCGAGGCGATCGTCCTTGGCATCATCCAGGGGCTCACGGAGTTCCTGCCGATCTCGTCTAGCGGGCACCTGCTGATCCTGTCCCAGCTGTTTGGTTGGGATGATCCGGGCGCCGCCTTCACCGCGGTCAGCCAAATCGGCACCGAAACCGCAGTGCTCATCTACTTCCGGCACGACATCGTACGGATCATCTCCACCTGGGTGAAGTCGCTGTACACCCCGGCACTCCGTGGCAACATCGATGCCCGGATGGGCTGGTACGTGATCGTCGGCACCATCCCGATCGGCTTCTTCGGCTACTTCTTCTCCGACCAGATCGAAAACGCCGCCCGCAACCTATGGCTGGTGGCCACGGTGCTGATCGTGTTCGGCATCATCCTGGGCATCGCCGACCGCTACGGGAAGAAGACCCGCGACCTGGAGACGCTGTCGATGCGCAGCGGTTTGATGTTCGGTTTCGGCCAGGCCTTGGCGTTGATTCCGGGCGTATCCCGATCCGGGGCCACCATCACCACGGGGCTGTTCATGGGCTTCAACCGGGAAGCAGCCACCCGGTATGCGTTCCTGCTGGCGATCCCGGCGGTGCTCGCCTCCGGGCTCTACCAGGCCACCAAGATCGGTGAGGAAGCCAACGTCCCCTGGGGCCAAACGATCGTGGCGACGATCATCGCCTTCATCGTCGGCTACCTGGTGATCGCCTGGCTGATCCGCTACGTCGCCACCAACTCGTACATGCCGTTCGTGATCTACCGGGTTGCGGTGGGTTCGCTGGTGCTCGGGCTGCTGTCCGCGGGCGTGCTCACCACCTGAGCCGCAAGCTGCGGCACCGCGGGCGGCGGGTGATCCGCAGGCCGGGTGCAGGCAGGCCGCAACCCCCAAGTCACAACCAGCCGGAGCGCTTGAACGCCCGATACAGCGAGAAACACACGATCCCGATGAACGCCAACACCAACGGATAGCTGTACTCCCACTGCAACTCGGGCATGTTCTCGAAGTTCATCCCGTAGACCCCAGCGGTCATGGTGGGCACCGCGGCGATCGCCACCCACGCCGAGATCTTCCGCATGTCGGCGTTCTGCTGCAGATCCTGGCGCGCGGTGGCGGCCATCAGCAGCGCCATCAGCAGGTTGTCGTTGGTCTCGGTGGACTCCCGCACCCGCATCAAATGATCGCTGATGTCGGCGAACAACGGCTCGAAGGTCGAGGTCAGTTCCGCCGGGCACACCTCGATTAGATCCGCGGCCACGCGAACCAAAGGCACTGCTGCCCGGCGCAGTTCGAGGTTCTCGCGTTTGAGTCGATACACCGCTTCTGGACTCGACGGCTGTGGGGAGAAAATGTTCTCCTCAAGATGCTCAATGTCGTAGTTGATCTCGTCGGCCACGCTCAGGTACTGGTCCACGATGTGGTCAACAATGGCGTGCAGCACAGCGGGCGGGCCATATCGCATGGACTCGGCGCGGGCTTCCAGGTCGTTGCGCACATCATCGAGGTCGCCCAGCGGGCCGAGTCGGATGGTGATGATGAAGTTGGGTCCGATGAACACCGACAGTTGCCCGGTCTCCACATCGGAGGTGCTCTCGACGTAGGTGAGGATCTTCAGCACCAAGAAGGTGTAGTCCTCGCGTTCGTCGAGTTTGGTCGGATGATGCGGATTCATGGCGTCATCGAGGTACAGCGGATCCAGCCGGAAAACCTTGCCGATCAGGTCCAGCTCCACCTTGGTCGGGTGGGACAACCCGAGCCAGGCGAAGGCTTCCGGATCCGATCGAGCGCCCGCCGCCAGTTCCGCGACATGCTCGGCGAGCCCAGGCGTGCCGGGCAGTTCGCCACGGAAGAAGGAGGCATCACTGCAGCGCACACCGCCCTGATACAGACCAAGACCGCGGATCACGAATCGTAGTAAACACCGAACACAGCCGCTCCCGCATAGGGTTGGCCCATGACGCGGGCAATTCTTGTGCGACACGGGCAGACGACAGCCAACGCTTCCGGGGTACTCGCCGGACGCACCGAGGTTGACCTCAACGACGTTGGCCGTCGTGATGCCACGCTCCTCGGGAAAGCACTGGCCGCGATCCCGCTGGAACGCGCGATCTCCAGCCCGATGCTCCGCACCAGACACACCACCGAACTCCTCCTCGAGGCCCGTTCCGCGGCGGTTGAGCTCACGGTGGACGACGGCCTGGCCGAAGTGGAGTACGGCGAATGGACCGGCCAAGCGCTGGCCGAACTGGCGAAGGAGGATCTGTGGCGCACCGTGCAGGCGCACCCCGCTTCGGTGACTTTTCCCGGCGGCGAGTCGATGGCTGCGATGTCCGCCCGGGCCGTGGCGACCGTGCGCGGCTGGTGTGAACGGTCCGATGACTCGGCGAATCTGCTGTTCGTCTCGCACGGTGACGTGCTCAAAGCGATTCTGGCCGATGCGCTCGGGATGCACTTGGATGCATTTCAGCGCATTGTGGTGCACCCAACGTCCATCTCAGTGGTCAACTATGTCCATGGCCGCCCGTTCGTCGAACGAATCAACGACTGCAACGGCGACTTCGGCGATCTGATACCGCCAGCACCGACCGACGCTGTGCCCGGCGGATCGAAAGGTAGGTAGAGTCTCAAACGTGCCCAGAAACGTGACCGACCACGGAACCCCGGACCGCTTTGTGTCCGGCACCATCGGCATGCCCGGTGAGCGCACGTTCTACCTGCAGTCCCGACTTGGCGTGGACGTGGTGACCGTCGTGCTCGAAAAGCAGCAGGTGTCGCTGCTGAGCGAGAAGCTGATCGAGTTGCTCGACGAAGTGGGTCGCAGCGACGAGGAGGTAGTCAGCGCACAGCCAGCACCCGAGGATCTGGAACCGTTGGAAGTGCCGGTGACGGAGGCGTTTCGGGTGGGAGCCTTCGGCATCGGCTGGGACACCGGCTCTCGGCGAGTGGTGATCGAAATCCACGCTGCAGGCAGTGACGAGGAAGTGCCGGACATCGGCGATGACGCGGCTGAAGGGCCGGATTGCCTGCGGGTGTGGTTGTCGCCGGCCCAGGTGCGTGGATTCGCCCAACGCTCGTCTGCCCTGGTTGCGGCCGGGCGCCCGCCGTGCCCGTTCTGCCATTTGCCACTTGATCCGGGCGGTCACATCTGCCCGCGCGCGAACGGCTACCGACGCTGAGCGTGCTCGACGATCTCGCTACCGCCGAGGTGGAGGTGGTGGGTCGGGTGCCCGGAGCCAGCAACGCGGTCTTCGCCGCCCGACTGCGCGCCGAGTCACCAGGCGCCGACCCGCTACCCGACGATCCGAGCGGCAGCCGACCACACGGCATCGACTGCGTCTACAAGCCAGCCGCTGGCGAACGTCCGCTGTGGGACTTTCCCGGGGCAATCCTGGCCAAGCACGAAGTAGCGGCGTTCCAGGTCTCCGAACTCCTCGGGTGGGACGTGGTGCCGCCCACGGTATGGCGCGAGGACCTCCCTGCCGGGCCTGGGATCGTGCAGCAGTGGCTGGCTGCGGACATCACCACCGATGTGGCCGTGTTCGCCCCGGAGAAACTGCGTCCAGGCTGGCTGGCGGTGCTGCAAGGGGAGGACGAACACGGAAACGAGGTGGTCCTGGCCCATCGGGATCATCCACGGCTGGCCCAGATCGCCCTCTTCGACGTGGTGATCAACAACGCGGATCGCAAAGCCGGGCATTTACTCGGCTCCGGTGGTGACATCCGTGGCATCGACCACGGCGTCGCGTTCCACTCCGAGTGGAAAGTGCGCACCGTGCTGTGGGGATTCGCCGGATCCGCGATACCTACGGACCTGTTGGCGCCGCTGACGGATCTGCACCGGGCATTGGCCGGCGACGAGATCGAGTTGGCCGGCGTGGGCACCGATGCGCGCCAAGCGATGCGCACCCGCATCCACGACCTGCTCGACACGGCCACGTTCCCCACCCCACGGCCTGGGTGGCCCGTGGTGCCATGGCCGCTGTGGTAGCCACTAACCTGACTCAGGTGCGCACCTGGCCATCGCCTTCCATTCCCACCCTGCCCGGCGTCGGCGCGGGGCTGAGCCTGTTCGACACCGCCACTGGGGTCGTTCGGTCCACCAGCCCAGGCGATCCCGCGACGCTGTACGTCTGCGGAATCACCCCATACGACTCCACCCACCTCGGCCATGCCGCAACCTACATCGCATTCGACCTGGTGCAACGGGTCTGGATCGACGCCGGCTACCAGGTGACCTACGTGCAGAACATCACCGATGTCGACGACCCCCTGCTCGAACGCGCCGCTGCCACCGGCGAGCATTGGGAGGATCTCGCACAGCGCGAAATTTCCCGATTCGTCGATGACATGGCCGAGCTACGCCTGCGCGCCCCGGACGAGTGGGTCGGCGTCGTCGAATCGATACCGCATGTGGTGGGCGCGGTGGAGAAGCTGCAGCAGGCCGGTGCCGTCTACGAACTCGACGGCGATCTCTACTTCGATGTGACGTCCGATCCGCGCTTCGGTGCGGTGGCCAACCTTGACGAGGCCACCATGGTGGCGCTGTCGGCCGAGCGCGGTGGTGATCCGGACCGGCCCGGCAAGCGGCACCCGCTGGACGCGGTGCTGTGGCGGGCCGCGCGCGAGGGCGAACCCCACTGGCCCAGTCCGTTCGGGCCAGGCCGGCCAGGGTGGCATGTGGAGTGCGTGGCGATCGCGATCGACGACCTCGGAATGTCCTTCGACGTCCAAGGCGGCGGCCGTGACCTGGTGTTTCCGCACCACGAAATCGGAGCCTCGCAAGGTCAGGTGATGACCGGTGCCTGGCCCTACGCCCGGCTCTATGCCCACGCTGGAATGGTCGGCTACCAGGGCGAGAAGATGAGCAAATCCCGCGGCAACCTGGTGTTCGTCTCGGACCTCCGCGCCGCACATGATCCGATGGCGATCCGCTTGGCGATCCTGGGCCACCACTACCGGGAAGACTGGGAGTGGCACGACGACGAAATCGCGGCCGCCGAAGGCCGACTGGCGGCGTGGCGGGCAGCCGTGTCCTGGCCTACCGGTCCACCGGCCGAACCCGTCCTCACGGAAGTGCGCCGGCGGCTGTCGGACGATCTCGACGCTCCGGGAGCGCTGGAGGTGATTGACCGGTGGGCCACCGAGCAGCGGCTGCGCGGCGGCGACGATCCGGGCGCACCGGGAATTGTGAGCAGGCTCTCCGATGCGCTGTTGGGAGTGGCGCTGTAGCGTCGTGGCATGACCGATTCCGAACGTGACTTGGACATCGTCGTCTACGGAGCGTCCGGCTTCGTCGGGCGACTCGTTGCCGAATACCTCGCGAAGGCGGCACCAGAAGGTGTCCGCGTGGGCCTCGGCGGGCGCTCCAAGGCCAAGCTGGACGAGGTGCGCAGTGCACTCGGCCCGGTGGCTGCCGATTGGCCGGTCATCGTCGCCGACTCGTCGGATCCGGCGTCGTTGGACGCGCTGGCAAAGTCGACGAAAGTTGTGGCCACCACCGTTGGTCCCTATGCCAAATACGGCCTCCCAGTTGTGGCCGCTTGCGCTGCCAACGGCACCCACTACGCCGACCTCACCGGCGAGGTGCTGTTCGTGCGGGCGTGCATCGACGAATTTGACGACGCCGCCAAGGCCACAGGCGCTCGGATCGTCAACTCGTGCGGCTTCGATTCGGTTCCCTCGGACTTGGGCGTCTACGAAACGTTCCGCTATGCCGAAGCCCAAAGCGCGGGCGGCTTGACCGACACCACCATGGTGCTCACCGGCGGGAAAGGCGGGTTCAGTGGCGGGACCATCGATTCCCTGCGCAACCAAATCGACGTGATCTCAAAGGACTCCACTGCCCGCGCGGTGGTGGGGGATCCGTTCTCGCTGAGCCCGGATCGGGCACTTGATCCGCCGCGTTCGCGGAAGTCCCCGCACAACGACTCGGTGCTTCCCACCCGGGATTCGGTGACCGGCATTTGGCAGGGGCCCTTCGTGATGGCGCCTTTCAACACCCGAATTGTGCGGCGTTCCAACGCGCTGGCCGACTATGCCTACGGCGACCACTTCAACTACCGCGAGGTGGTCGGATTCGGCACCTCCCCACTCGGCCCGGCCCTCGCCACGGGAATGGCAGCCGGCATGGCCGGACTGGTCGCAGGGATGGGCTTCGGGCCCACCCGGGCAGTGCTGGATCGCGTGTTACCCGACCCCGGCGAAGGACCCAACCCCGAAGCCAGAGCGAACGGCTACTTCAGCCTGGACATCTACGCCGGCACCGACTCCGGGACCGTGCTGTGCACCCACGTCGCGGCCAAGGGCGATCCGGGGTACGCCGCAACGTCGGTGATGATCGGCGAGTCGGCGCTCAGCTTGGCCCTCGACGACGGTGCGTTGCCCGACCGGGCAGGGGTGCTGACCCCCGCCACGGCAATGGGCACGGCACTCACCGACCGGCTGCGCGCAGCCGGCTTCACCATCGAGCCGGGCGTGTACCGGACGAAGTAAGCCGGGCGTGTACCGGACGAAGTAGGGCGTCGGCTACCCGCCGAACCCGGACCGAAGTAGGGCCTAGGACTCCTTCAACTCGTCATGCCCGCCGAACTCCTTGCGCTGCGCGGACTGGATCTTGTCGGCGAATAGGGCATTGCCCTGGGAGGCGAACCTGGAGAACAACGCCCCGGTGAGCACCGGTGCCGGGATGCCCTCCTCAACTGCGGCGATGGACGTCCAGCGGCCTTCGCCGGAATCCGACACCCGACCGCCGAAGCCTTCGAGTTGGGGATCCTTCAGCAAGGCGATGGCCGTGAGGTCAAGCAGCCACGAACCGATGACCGAACCGCGCCGCCAGACTTCGGCAACATCGGTGAGGTTGAGCGAGTACTGGTAGAACTGCGGGTCGCTCAGCGGTGCCGTCTCGGCGCTCGTGGACGCATCGCGGCTTCCAGCGTCGGCATTGTGCAGGATGTTCAGCCCCTCGGCGTAGGCGGCCATGATCCCGTATTCGATGCCGTTGTGGACCATCTTCACGAAGTGCCCGGCACCCGACGGCCCGCAGTGCAGCCAGCCCTCTTCGGCTGGGGCAAGTGCACCCTCTCGACCCGGGGTGCGCTCCACATCCCCAACTCCAGGTGCGATGGAGCGCCAAATCGGAGTGAGGCGATTCACCGCGACATCATCGCCGCCGATCATCAGGCAATAGCCACGGTCCAGCCCCCAGACTCCGCCCGAGGTGCCGCAATCGACAAAATGCAGGCCCTTGTCCTTGACGGACGCAGCATGGCGGATGTCGTCGCGATAGTACGAGTTGCCGCCGTCGATGATGACGTCGTCGGGCTCCAACACATCGGCGAGTTCGCTGATCACCGAGTCGGTGATGTGCCCGGCTGGCACCATCACCCACACGTGCCGCGGGCCAGTCATTTTGGCCTTCAGGTCCGCCAGGGAGTCCGCTCCGGTGGCCCCCTCAGCGACGAGCGCCGCCACGTTGTCTGGGTTGGTGTCGAACACCACCGCGTGGTGGCCGTCGCGCATGATCCGTCGCACCATGTTGGCGCCCATCCGGCCCAGGCCGACCATACCGAGAGTCATTGGCGAGTCTGTGGTCACTGCTGCTCCTCATGAATGCGGGATAGGGCGGGTTTGTTGGCTCCCGTGGAACCGTTTCGCAGTCTGGCACGGCACTCGCCGGTGAGTCGCGGCAACAGCTATGGACTGCCCTTGTTCTTGCGGTGGAGCCACGGGCCTATGAACCACTAGGGTGTGGACCGACTAGGAGGCGCAATGGAATTGGGCAAATCGGACCGTCTGGTGATTTTCGGAATCACCGGCGACCTCGGCTTCAAAATGACGCTGCCAGCGCTGTTCCGACTGGAGCGCCGCGGTTTGCTCAAGGGGCCGGTGCTCGGGGTGGCCTTTCAGGATTGGACGCACGAGCAGTTGGTCGCGCGCGCCAAAGAATCGATCACGCTCAACGCAGGTGAGGCGTTCGACCAGGCCACCTTCGACTCGCTGATGTCCAAGCTCCACTACATTTCCGGTGATTTCACCGACCCAGCGCTCTACACCAAGGTCGCCGAGCACCTGCAGGGCGCCGAGGCGCCAACTTTCTATCTGGAGATCCCACCGAACCTCTTTGCCACGGTGGCCAAGGGGCTAGCCGGGGCGTCGCTGTTGGGCGGCCGGGCACGCCTGGTGGTGGAGAAGCCATTCGGTCACGATCTGGCCAGCGCCGATGCCTTGGCCGCCGATCTGCACCAGTACGTCACCGAGCAGCAACTGTTCCGGATCGACCACTACCTGGGCAAGGAGCCGGTGCAGGACCTGGTGTACCTGCGGTTCGGCAACGCGCTGCTGGAACCGGTGTGGAACCACAAGCACGTGCGCGCGGTGATGATCACCATGGCCGAGGAGTTCGGGGTGGCGGATCGCGGATCGTTCTACGACCCGGTGGGGACACTGCGCGACGTGGTGCAGAACCACCTGCTGCAAGTACTGGCCCTCACTGCACTAGAGCCGCCGTCCGGTGGCAGCCTGGCAAGTCGGCGGCTGGACTTTTTCCGTTCGGTCGAATCCGTCGATCCAGCCCATGTGGTGCGCGGCCAATATCGCGGCTACCGCGATGTTCCCGGGGTGAAGCCGGGCTCGACGACCGAAACCTTCATCGCCTTGAAACTGAGCAGCCAATCCTGGCGCTGGGCAGGGGTGCCGATCTACATTCGGGCGGGCAAAGAAATGCCGGTGTCGGCCACTGAGATCGTCGTACGCCTGCAGTCCCCGCCGGGGGTCCGAACCGGCCACCACCGGGTGCGTACCGCTGGCCACGACGACATCATCCTGCGCATCGGCGATCACGCCGGAGTAGGCGTGTCGCTGCGGATCAAGCAGCCCGGGGTGGATTCTTCTGAACCCGAACTGCTCAACATGGATTTTGCCAACGTCCTCGGCGAAATGCCGACCCCGTACGAGCGTTTGCTGCACGATGCGATGCTTGGCGATGACTCGCTTTTCCCCAGCCAGGATGTGATTGACGAAACCTGGCGGATCGTGGAGCCGATCCTCGATTCACCCCCTGCGGTGCAGACCTATGAACCAGGCACGTGGGGCCCTGAGGCCGCGACCACGATGACCCGGTATGTGGGTGGTTGGCGGCCGCCGACAATCGCGGATGCCTCGCCGATACCTATGACAAACGTCCCCCGTACCGATCCCTCCTGACCCCATCCGCTCGGCAACTTGCACCCGAACCAATCGAACTGGAGCCCTCATGACCGAACGTGGCACGAGTCCCCGCAACGCACCTGCGTGGGGTGCCCTGCAGACCAAGGCAGCATCGACCGCGTCGGCGACGCTGCGCGACTTGTTCGCTGCCGACGCCGCACGCGGCACCACTTTGGTCGCCGAGGCTGCCGGACTGTACCTGGACTACTCCAAGCAGCGAGTGGATGCCGAGGTTATCGACCTGCTGTGCCAATTGGCAGACCAACGCGGGCTGCGCGAATACTTCGAAGCCATGTTCGACGGTGAGCGCATCAACGTCACCGAGAATCGGTCCGTGCTGCACGTTGCGCTTCGGATGCCAAAGGACAGCAGTCTGGTGGTCGACGGCGTCGACGTGGTGGCCCAGGTGCACGAAGTGCTCGATGCGATGGCGGAGTTCGCCGACGAGGTGCGCGGTGGCCGTTGGCTCGGCTACACCGGCAAGCCGATCAAGAATGTGGTGAACATCGGCATTGGTGGCTCTGACTTGGGCCCGGTGATGGCCTACGAAGCGCTCAAGCACTACAGCAGTCGGGATTTGACGTTCCGATTCGTCTCCAACGTCGACGGTACGGACTTCGTCGAAGCGGTGCACGGTTTGGACCCTGCGGAGACGCTCTTCATCGTCTCGTCGAAGACTTTCACTACCCAGGAGACGATGACCAACGCTCACTCCGCGCGGGCCTGGTTGCTGGCGGCGTTGGGATCAGACGACGCAGTCGCACGGCACTTCGTGGCGGTGAGTACAAACGCCGAGGGGGTCGCGGCGTTCGGGATCGATACGGCGAACATGTTCGGTTTCTGGGACTGGGTCGGTGGCCGGTATTCGATGGACTCCGCGATTGGGTTGTCGACCATGCTGGCGATTGGCCCTGCCCATTTCGCCGACATGCTGGCTGGGATGCACGAGATGGACACCCATGCCCGTACCGCGCCGTGGCAGCAGAACCTGCCGGTGTTGATGGGCCTGCTGAACGTGTGGAACCGCAACTTCCTCGGCACCACCTCGGTGGCGGTGCTGCCCTACGAGCAATACCTGGTGCGTTTCCCCGCCTACCTGCAGCAACTCACCATGGAGTCGAACGGCAAGAGCGTGCGCCTGGACGGCGAACCTGTAGACACCGACACCTGCCCGGTGTTCTGGGGTGAACCCGGCACGAACGGCCAGCACTCGTTCTACCAACTACTGCACCAGGGCACCACGGTGATTCCGAGTGACTTCTTGTTCTTCCGCCGCACACCCAACCCGCTGCCAGCCGCCGACGCGCCAGATCACCATGACCTACTGGTGGCCAACTGCATCGCACAATCCTCGGCGCTGGCATTCGGCAAGACTGCCGAGGAGGTTGCCGCCGAAGGTGTTGCCCCGGACTTGGTGAGTGCCAAGGTGATGCCCGGCAACCGGCCAAGCAGCACCGTCGTTGCCGACGTCGTCGACCCGCGCACGCTCGGCCGTTTGGTGGCGCTTTACGAACAATCGACGTTCGTCCAAGGAGTCATCTGGGGACTCGATTCCTTCGATCAGTGGGGCGTCGAGCTCGGCAAAGTGTTGGCGCGCAAACTGACGCCGCTGCTGGTGGATGGCACCGAGGTGCCCGGATTTGATTCGTCCACCTATGCCTTGGCGCAGCGCTACCGCGGCTAGCGCACCGACCGCGTTGCACTGGCTGTGGCGCCGAGGGCCAGGCTGGCCATTTGAGTCCGCCTAGGCGGGTTCGGCGTGCGTAGCGCGGCCTGCGTGGGGCGGCGTGAGCGGCGGGAATCGAGTTGGCCCGTAGAATGGCGGCGTCCGCCATCGGACACGGGGAATGTAGTGCCTCGAGGACCGATCCAAACAACACGACCGATGCTCGCGGCCCAGCGTGCCGGAAGCATCACAACGGAGTAACCACGTGAGTCAGTCTCTGCGCGAAGCCCTGTCCACCAGAGTCGTCGTTGCCGACGGCGCGATGGGCACCATGCTGCAGGCCGCGAATCCCACCATGGAGGACTTCCAGGGGCTCGAAGGCTGCAACGAGATCCTCAACGTCACCCGACCAGACGTGGTGCGCAGCGTGCACGACGCCTACTTCGAAGTCGGCGTCGATGCCGTGGAAACCAACACGTTTGGGGCGAACTGGGCAAACTTGGGCGAGTACGACATCGCCGACCGGATTTTCGAACTCTCCAAAGCCGGTGCTGCGATCGCGCGGGAATCCGCGGACAAATGGAGCACCCCGGAGCGTCCGCGTTGGGTGCTGGGTTCGGTGGGGCCTGGCACCAAGTTGCCGACGCTGGGGCATGTGGAGTTTGAAACCTTGCGCGAGGCCTACAGCCTGAACGCGCTGGGTTTGCTCGAAGGTGGAGCCGACGCGATTCTGATCGAAACGGCCCAAGATCTGCTGCAGGCCAAGGCCGCGATCATTGGCGCCCAAGACGCGATGGCGAAACTCGATGTGGATGTGCCGCTGATCGTGCACGTCACGGTGGAAACCACCGGCACGATGCTGTTGGGCTCGGAGATCGGCGCCGCGTTGAATGCCCTGGAAGCACTCGGCATCGACATGATCGGCCTGAACTGCGCCACCGGCCCGGCGGAGATGAGTGAGCATCTGCGGGTGCTCAGCCAGCAGGCCACCATCGGTATCTCATGTATGCCCAACGCCGGACTACCGCAGCTCACCTCAGACGGCGCCTACTACCCGCTAGAACCCGTGGAGTTGGCCGACGCTCACGAGACGTTCGTGCGCGACTACGGGCTTGGATTGGTGGGTGGGTGCTGCGGTACCACGCCAGAGCACCTACGCCAAGTGGTCGACCGGGTCCGTGGCGTGGCAGTCAAAGAACGCACACCAGCCCCCGAATCTGGGGTATCCAGCCTCTACCAGCCCGTGCGCTTCGATCAGGATGTCACCTACCTGACCATCGGTGAGCGCACCAACGCCAACGGATCAAAAGCCTTCCGGGAGGCGATGCTGGAGCAGCGTTGGGACGACTGTGTGCGAATCGCCCGCGACCAGCAGCGCGATGGCGCCCACGTGCTTGATCTGTGCGTGGATTACGTCGGCCGCGACGGGGTGGCCGACATGTCGACTTTGGCGGGGATGTTTGCCACCGCCACCACGTTGCCGATCGTGCTGGACTCCACCGAGCCGGAGGTGCTTCGCGCCGGTCTGGAGAAGCTCGGCGGCCGATGTATCGTCAACTCGGTCAACTACGAAGACGGCGACGGCCCGGACTCCCGCTTCGCTCGCACGATGGCGCTGGTGCAACGCCACGGCGCGGCCGTCGTGGCCCTGACCATCGATGAGGAGGGCCAGGCGCGTACCCGAGAGTGGAAGGTGCGGGTGGCCGACCGGCTGATTCGGGACTTGGTCGACAACTACGGCATGGACGTCGGCGACATCCTGGTGGACACCCTCACCTTCCCGATCGCCACCGGGCAAGAGGAAACCCGACGCGACGGCATCGAAACCATCGAGGCCATCCGAGAACTCAAAGCCCTGCACCCCGGTGTGCACACCACCCTGGGACTGTCCAACATCTCCTTCGGCCTCAACCCGGTGGCCCGCCAGGTGCTCAACAGTGTGTTCCTGCACGAGTGCGTGGAAGCCGGCCTGGACTCAGCCATCGTGCATGCGTCCAAGATCCTGCCGATGAACCGGATCCCCGATGAGCAGATGCAGGCCGCGCTGGACCTGGTCTATGACCGTCGGGAGTACGACGATGCCGGCCAGATGACCTATGACCCGCTGGCTCACTTCCTCGAAGTCTTCGCCGGTGCCCAAGCCCAAGGCAGTGCGCAGTCCCGGGCCGAAGAACTCGCGGCGCTGCCACTGGACGAACGGTTGCAGCGTCGGATCATCGACGGCGAACGCAACGGGCTGGAGGCAGACCTCGACGAAGCCATGCAGACGCGGCCGCCGTTGGCGATCGTCAACGACGTGTTGCTCGACGGCATGCGGACAGTGGGGGAGTTGTTCGGCGCCGGCGAGATGCAACTGCCATTCGTGCTTCAGAGCGCGGAGGTGATGAAAACCGCCGTTGCCTACCTCGAGCCGCACATGGAGAAGACCGACGACGCCGGCAAGGGCACGATCGTGCTGGCCACCGTGAAGGGTGACGTGCACGACATCGGCAAGAACCTCGTCGACATCATCCTGAGCAACAACGGTTACACGGTGGTGAACATCGGCATCAAGCAGCCGGTGAACGCCATTTTGGAGGCCGCCGAGGCACACAATGCCGACGCGATCGGAATGTCTGGCCTGCTCGTGAAGTCCACCGTGATCATGAAGGACAACCTGGCGGAGATGAACTCCCGAGGGATCTCGGAGAAGTACCCGGTGATCCTCGGCGGCGCCGCACTCACCCGCGCCTACGTGGAGCAGGATCTTGCCGACATGTTCGACGGCGAAGTCCGCTACGCCCGCGACGCCTTCGAAGGCCTGAGTTTGATGGATGCCGTGATGGCGGTCAAACGTGGTGATCCCGATGCCCAACTTCCCGAGCTGCGTCAGCGCCGGGTGAAGGCCACCGGTGGGTCCCGCCGCGCGGCCGTCGAGGACGTGGTGGTGCCGGATCGATCCGACGTTGCCGCCGATGCCCCGATCCCACCGGTACCGTTCTACGGCGACCGGATCGTGAAGGGCATTCCGCTGGCCGACTACGTGGCCTACCTCGACGAGCGCGCCCTGTTCCGCGGCCAATGGGGGCTCAAGCCTGCGAAGTCTGACCCGCGCACGTATGAGGAAATCGTTGCCGAAGAGGGCGTGCCGCGGCTGCGCGAATGGCTCAGCCGGGTGCAGACCGAAGGCATGCTGGAGGCTGCGGTCATCTACGGCTACTGGCCAGCGTGGGCGCATGGCCAGCAGATCGTGATCGGCGACCCGGACAATCCGCAGCGGGAGATCGGACGATTCTCGTTCCCGCGCCAGCAGCGCGGACGATTCCTGTGCCTGGCCGACTACGTGCGCCCCGGCAAACCCGACGGATCAGCCCCGGACGAGGTCGACAATGTGGCGTTCCACATTGTGACGATGGGCAATGCCATCGCCGAGGCGGCGAACGAACTGTTCGCGGCGAACTCCTACCGCGAGTACATGGAACTGCACGGACTGTCGGTGCAACTCACCGAGGCGCTGGCCGAGTACTGGCATTCCCGGGTGCGGGCCGAATGGGGAATCGGGCATGGGGATTCCCCGGAGATGGCGCGGATCCTCAAGCAGGAGTATCTCGGCGAGCGGTACTCGTTCGGCTATCCGGCGTGCCCGGATCTGGAGCAGCAGACGTTGCTGTTTGAACTGCTCAAGCCGGAGCGGGTTGGCGTGGAACTGAGCGAGGAGTTCCAACTGCACCCGGAGCAGTCCACCTCGGCCATTGTGTTCCACCACCCAGAGGCGATGTACTTCAACGCTGGTTGAGCTAGTTGTCCGGCAGCCAAGCTGCAATGGCTTCGGCGAAGGACCGCAGGTCGTCGGTGCGGGCGAGGTTGGCCACTACGAGGTCATCGTCCACGTCGATGTACTCGTGGACGAGGACATTGCGAAAGCCACTGGCGCGCATGAGGTCCCCAGTCAGAGTCGTGGGGAGCACGCCGTGGGCGCCCAGCAGTGCGAAAACCTCGGCGTTGGTGTTTGGCGGTCCCCAGCCGCGCACGGCGCAAATGTGCTGCCCGACGTCCACGGCGCATTCGATCGCCGTGATGAAGTTGTACTTTATCGAGTCCAACCAGCGGCGTTGGTTGCGGATTTCGACAGGGGCGCCCGCCTCCGCGGTCAGGAAGGCCACTGTGTCGAGCATCTGCCGCAGGAGTCGTTGCAGCCGCACCTCATCGACCACGGAGGGCCGCCAGGAACTCGCCGTGGGCGCGGACAAAGCGTGGCTTCTCATCGAGCCAGATTTTGCGGGTCGTGGCCACCCATCGGACCCGAGCAGCGGGGTCGGTCTCGAACAGCAGGTCGCCATGCAGGGCTATGTTGCCCGCGATCTCTAGGGGTGCGTCGTTGAGTACCAGGAGGTCCACGCCGTCCGGCAGCAAGACGTCCCAC
Organism: uncultured Actinomycetes bacterium; assembly: GCA_963842975.1. Taxonomy (GTDB): domain Bacteria; phylum Actinomycetota; class Actinomycetes; order S36-B12; family UBA10799; genus JACJWR01. The sequence continues at coordinate 24,141 of CAWJIH010000001.1, forward strand.
GATGCTGGCGGTGCGTCCAACCAGAAGGCCGCCACGTCAAGATCGCTGGCTGGCCGTGGTCTCCCGCCGGTCGCCCGGGATCCGAACACGAAGGCGAAGGTGGCTCCCGCCGCCTGCAGTTTCGCCGCGACCTGCTCGCGGAGTGCCTGATCGTCCATATCAGGAGTATGACGCAGGACGGGCGCGCCGCAGCGCCTTCTCCGCTTCAATCACGGCGGCCGGAATCAACGAAAGTCCGATCGCGATCGCCCACTGCGAGCCGTTCAACGCCACCGTCCCCAGTAGCGGCTGCAGGCCATCCCAGTCGACGGCCAGCCACGTCAGCAGCATCGGCACCGCAAGCCAACCGAAGTAGACCGGATAGGGCCCGAACCAGCCCGGGGTGAGGTCGCGCCGCAGAGCCGCTGCGAACAGAACGGTCGAAACTCCCATGACGGCGAAAGTCATGGTTTGGCCTACCTCGACCCCCCAGTTGTTTCGGTCGGCGATCGCGAAGGCCACCAGGCCGACGACTGCCTGCACCAGGCCGAACACCAGCCAGCGCGGAAGGGTGGTCCGGTTGAGAATCGGCACGGCTGGATCACGCGGGGGCGATGTCATGGTGCCGGGTTCGACAGCGTCCGTGGAGATTGCCAAAGCTGGGAAAAGCCCGGTCAGGAAGGTGACGAAGATCAGCTGTACCGCTGTGAGGGCGTTGCCGGAGTTGACGTTGAACGCGCTTGCCAGCAGCATCAGGCCCAGCACACCGAACAGCCCGACCAGCACGTAGCGGATCTGGGCGGTGATCTTGCTGTAGATGTCGCGGCCGAGTTCCACCGCGGTCACCAAGGTGCCGAAGTTGTTGTCAGTCAGGATCATGTTGGCCGCTTGCTTGGTGACCTCGGCACCACTGCCCATCGCCACGCCGATGTCGGCCTTCTTCAACGCTGCAGCGTCGTTGACGGCGTCGCCAGTCATAGCCACGATCGATCCGTCCCGCTGCATCAAGGTGACCAGTCGAAGCTTGTCTTGCGGCGAAACCCGCCCGAACACGTGCAACTCCGGCAGCGCATCCATCAGCGCCTGATCGCTCATCTTGTCGATCTCAGCCCCGGTGGCAACGCCTGGCTCCAGGCCGAGGTCGGCGGCGATTGCGGACGCCGTCACCGCATGATCCCCAGTGATCATGCGCACCTCGATGCCGGCGCGGCGGGCGGTGGCGACTGCCTCTACGGCGGACGGGCGAAGGGGGTCGATGATCCCCACCAGTGACACGAAGATGAGGTTTTCCACGGCTGCCATCGGATCCGCTGCCACCACATCCGCGTCGGCAACGGGTCGATCCACGTAGGCGAACGACATCACCCGCAGACCGCGTCGGGCGAGGTCGGAATTGGCTTGCTGAATCTGGTCGGCAACCTCGCCGATGGGCACGATTTCGCCTCGCCACAGCGCGGAGCTGCAACGTGCGAGCACAACGTCGGGTGCGCCTTTCACCAGCCCAATCAGCGAGTCCGGCGCGTCGTCCTCCAGCGGCGCGATGTGGAAGGTTGCCATGAACTTGTAGGCCGAATCGAACGGCACCAGGGCAACGCGGGGGTATTCCTGTCGGCTGATGTCGGCGTCTACGCCCATCTTGGCCGCGAGGACCACGAGGGCTAGTTCGGTGGGATCTCCGACCACGGTGCCGTTGGCCTCGAGACGGGCATCGCTGCACAGGGTGAGCCCGTAGCCCAGCGCGGTGAAGTCGGGTAGGGAGGATCCGGCGGCGTGCAGGATCGCGCCTTGTGGTGAGTAACCTTCACCTTCGATGGTGAACCACTGACCGTCGCTGAACATCTGCACGGCAGTCATCATGTCCATGGTGAGGGTGCCGGTTTTGTCGCTGTTGATCGCCGAAACCGAACCGAGAGTTTCCACGTCGTTGAGGGTGCGCACGATTGCTTTTGCCGTCGCGAGCCGTTGGGCGCCGTAGGAGAGCATCGCGGTGAGGAACGTCGGCAGACCCGAGGGGATCGAGGAGATCGCCGTGGCGATCGCGACCAACGCGATGGCGTTGGCATCCAAGCCGCGGGCCAGGCCGATGGCGATGATGAAACTGACGGCGATCAGGCAGACGCTGGCAAGTCGAATCGTCAGGTCGCGCAGTTCCTTCTGCAGCGGCGAAGGTTCGGCCTCCACCGAGTTGAGCATGCTGGCGATGCGGCCCATCTCGGTTGATTCCCCAGTGGCCACCACGACTGCGGCACCTGCACCGCGGGTCACCGAGGTGTTTGCATACAACATGCAGGTGCGGTCACCGAGCGGAGCTTCCGGATCGGCCACCGCTTGCGTGTCCTTGTCGATGGTGGCGCTTTCGCCGGTCAGCGAACTTTCGATCACCTGCAAGTTGGCTGCGGAGGTGATGCGGGCATCCGCCGGCACTAGGTCGCCTGCCTCCACCACGATGAGGTCGCCGCTCACCAGATCGACGGCGGGCACATCGGTGAGAACCCCGTCCCGGCGGACCCGTGCCGACGGTACCGCCATCGAGGCCAAGGCGTCGGCGCTGGACTGCGCCTTGTATTCCTGGCGCGCACCCATCGCGACGTTGAGGAATACGAGCAGGGCCACCAAAAGCGCGGTCTCGGGCTGTCCGACCAACGCGCTGACGGCGATCAGCACAGTGAGGAGCACCGTCATTGGGTCGCGCCACTGACGAGCGATCAGGGAACCGATCGAGGGTCGAGGCGTGGTGGGTAACGAGTTCGGCCCCTCCTGGTCTAGCCGGGCTGCGGCGACCGTCGAATCCAACCCGGTGACCGAGTTGGTACCAACTGATGCCACGACCTCGTCGGCCGATTGTGCGAACCAGGGGAAGGGTCTTTGGGCGGCGGGCAACACCGCAGTGCCCTCAGCCCGCAGAGCGTCGGGATCCATGGCCCGAGTATGGCGCAGTTCGAGGCATGGCTGCCAGACTATGCAAGAAGAGCATGCCCCATTACCGCCTGAACCGGGCAGAAAGTCGAGTGCGAACGTGCTGGAAGCCGTGCTTTGGGACATGGATGGCACCTTGGTGCGCACCGAGGAACTGTGGATGACCGCGGAGCGCGACACCATGGAAGGCTTCGGCAGCCACTGGGATGCCCAGGATCAAGCGGTCGCCGTTGGGGGACCGCTGGACCGAGTTGTGAACTACATGGCCGACCGCGTCGGGGTTGACTACGACACGCTCTACCGGCGACTGGCCGACCGCATCGAGTACCTCATGGCCACCGAACCGGTCCCGTGGATGCCAGGCGCCCAGGAACTCCACGAATCACTGACCGCTTCGGGGCTGCCACAAGCGTTGGTGTCGAACTCCTGGCGGGAGTTGATCCAAGCCTCGTTGGCGAAGGTGCAGACCTCGTTCGACGAGATCATCGGTGGCGACGAACTGGCGCGCTCGAAACCCGATCCGCTGCCGTACCTCACCGCCTGTGCCAGATTCGGTGCGGATCCGCAGCGCAGCGTCGTGATCGAAGACTCAGCGACCGGGGTGACCGCTGGTCTGGCCGCGGGTTGCGCCGTGCTCGGTGTGCCGCAGGTGGGGGAGTTGGAACCGCATCCGCGGCTGACCGTCACCGAATCGTTGATCGGGTGGACCCCGGCTCGGTTGGCGGCGCTGCTACCCGGCTGAGGAGTCTGGTTCAGCTGTCCGTATCCGGCGCGGCTGACTCATTCGAAGCCGCGGCATCCGCAGCCTCGGCCTTCGCGGCCAGCGCCTGGTCGAAGCGCTGCGTACGTAGGAACATGAAGAAGCACCAGGTGGCCAAAGCCGAAAGCACATGCCAGATTGCGTGGCCCTGGATCAGCGAATCAGGCTCGCACAGCCAGGTGCCAGGCTTGCCCAGGTTCCAGATGTAGAAGGCCAGCAGGAAAGACGCCAGACCGCCCCAGAACCATGGCGTGTAGGTGCGCTGCACCGGCACCGGACCCCGCCTGATCAAAGCCGGTAGCCAGAACAGGATCACCCACCAGTACTCGTCGAGATTCAACAGAATCGTCCACGGGAATACGCCGAAGGCAATGGCAATTCCGAACCCCACCAGACCGGAGTACCAGCGGAACTTCTCGGATTGGAACCGAATCAGGGACTCGCTGATCAGCCACAGCGGAATCGCGACGGTGAACAGTTCGAAGTTGATACCCAAATCTGGGCCGATAAACCAGAAGCCGGCCGCGTACACGACCACGGCGGCAACGTAGGCACCCAAGAACCAGCGCACCCGCCAGCGACCCAGCAACGCGAAGTTGTAGAGCACCGGGACGAGGATGAACATCACCATCGAAACGTTGTCGACCCAGGCCCCGAAGAAGGTGTGGCTGGCGTGCATCAGCATGCTGCCCGGGCCAAGGAAGATCGCGGTTGCTGCGTAGAGCAGGGCGATGGGTTGGTTGCCGATGAACGGGTTGACTGCGGCGCGGCCCCTTCCGGTATCGCGAGCCAGGACTCCAAGCATCACTAGACCGGCCAAAACAAATGCCAAGTTCCCGGCCGTGTTGACGGGCTCACGCAGCACCCCGCCGGACACCCGCTCACACCACCGCGAGAGGTCGCCGATTGCGGGTTCGTTGGCTGCCGCCGTCCACCAACCGGCGACCCCGCCGGCGGCCAGCAGCACGCCGAAGATGGTGAGTAGCACGATTGCTACGGCAAGCGGCTGCCACGGCGATGGCTCATCAGGTCGGCGACGGCTTCGTTGACGGCGGCGTGGCGTCCGTCGCCGGGGGCCGCCCTTGCCGGGCGACGCCGGTGGGCCGGCCGGGGATGCCTCGTGCGCTTCGGAAGCGTCGTCAGCCGGGGATGCCTCGTTCGCTTCGGAAGCGTCGTCAGCCGGGGATGAGTCGATCGGGGAGTCAGAACTCGACATAGGTGCCAGCGTAGACGCCGGGAGCCGAACTGCGTGGGCTATTCGGTGGCGATGGCGCGTAGCACATTGAGCCGGGAGGCCCGCCAGGCCGGCCACAGCGCAGCTACCACCCCACCCACAGCCGAGATCACCACAAACATCGCCAGCTGGGGCACATCGATCCCAAGCTCGCCAATGCCCTGGCTGGCAAGCACGCGCTGCAGCCCGATGCCGTACAGCACACCCAACACCAGACCCAACACGCTGCCCAGCACGGCGATCAACACCGATTCGATGAGGATCATCCGGCGCACCTGTTTCCGGGTGGTGCCGACTGCCCGCAGCAGCCCGATTTCTCGGGTCCGTTCAAACACGCTAAGCGCCAAAGTGTTCACGATGCCGAGGAACGCGATCAGCACCGCGAGCACGAGTAGCGCGATGATGAACGCGAGCAACTGGTTGATCGATTCGCGGATCTGCTCTTTGAACTCGACCTGATCCTGCAGCGACACGATGGGATACGGCTCGAGCGCGGCGTCGAGTTCGGCGCGGACCGCCTCGGTATCACTGCCAGGTTCGGTGGTGATGTAGACAGCGGTGTCCTGACTCGGCGAACCGAGCAGGTCAGCACTGGCATTGCCGGCGACGAATCCCTGGAAAAAGCCAGCCGCCTCGTACAGCCCGACAACTTTCACCGTCACCGGCCCACCGAGTGTGACCACCACGATGTCGTCGCCGACCGTGATCCCGCCATCGCCAGCGGTGGCCGTGTCCACGATCACGGTGCCAGCCTCGGTGAGATCAGCAAGGTCGCCACTGGTCAACGAAAGATTCAGCACACTTGAAATTTCTGCCGGATCAACGACGGTGACGATGGTTGGCTCCGGTCCGATGGCAGGCACTTGTGCGACTGCCGAGCGCACCGGCGTGACCACGTCGACACCTTCGACGTCGGCGATGCTTTCCGCGACCACCCGCGGGAACGGTTGGAAGGTGGCCCCGAAGATCACGTAGTCGGCGCCGATGACGTCGTCGACCAACGCGTCGGTCGATTTGATGGTGGAGGTGGCGATCACGCTCATGGCGCTGATCAGCGCGAGGCCGACCATCAACGCACCAGCGGTGGCAGCGGTGCGCCGGGGATTACGCCGGGCATTCTCTATCGCCAGCCGGCCGACCGTGCTGCGCGAAAACGGCCACCCAAGAACCGGCACCAGCAGTCGTGCGGCCAACGGTGCCAGGGCCAAGGCGGCAATGATGGCTGTCATGGCGCTGACGCCGAGCAACTGTGCCGCGGTGGTGGCACTGTCCATCGGTCGCAGCGCGAGGACGGCGAAGGCAACCGCGATCGCCAGCAGCACTGCGCCGACGAGGCCTCGACGCAGCAGTGACGTCGACGCCGGAGCCTCCTCCTCCCGCATGGCTGCCACCGGTGGAACCATCGACGCGCGGCGGGCCGGGATGAGGGCGCTGACCAGCGTCACCACGATGCCGATGCCGTAGGCAACGAAGAAGGTGCGCGGCAACAGCACCAAACCCGCGCCGGGCAACGGAGCGCCCAGCAGCGCGAAGAGCCCCTGCAGCCCTAGTGCTACCCCCACTCCGACCACAAGTCCCAGAGTTGAAGCCACCAAGGCCACAACGATCGCCTCGATGAGCACCGAGGTGCGGACCTGCCGACGGGTGGCGCCGATGGCTCGGAGCAGAGCCAACTCGCGGGATCGCTGGGCGACCAAGATGCTGAACGTGTTGTAGATCAGGAATGCCGAGACGAAAAGCGCGATCAGGCCGAACACCAGCAGGAAAGTGTTGAGGAAGCCGAGCGCCTCGTTGAGTTGCTCGCTCAGATCCGAGGCCACCTCTTCGCCGGTGCTGCTTTCAACGTCTGTCGGCAGCACCGGTGCGACCCGGTTCTGCAGTTCGGTCTGGGTCACCTCGGGGTCGCCAAGCACCCGAATGCTGGTGATTTGGCCGGGGGCGGTGAGTAGTTCCTGGGCGACCGCGGTTTCCCAGATCACCACCGAGGCGCCACCGCCGAGCAGGGTCGGTTCGGCAATGCCGACGATCGTGGGGTTCAGCCGCGCCCCGGACGGCAGGAGCACGTCGATGGTGGAGCCCAGTTGGGATTCGGTTGCCTCCGCGGTGCTCTCGTCGACCACGACCTCGTTGGCACCGCGGGGCGTAGCGCCCTCGAGTAGTCGCCAGTCGGACAGCGACTCATTCTCGATCCAGCTTTCACCGAAACCGATCGAACCCGGACCCCCGCCAGTACCCAACGGTTTTCCGTCAGGACCAAGCACCACAACGTTGCGCACCACCACCGAGCCGACCACCTCGGCGGTGCCCGGCACGGCAGCCACGTCAGCCACCAGGGTGTCGGGCATGGTGCGAACCGTTGATTCGCCCTGGAACCCGGCATCGAAGGCGGCGGCCGGCTCGATCACGAGATCGACCTCACCGGCACTGGTCAAGTCATCAAAGGCCCGTTGGAGGGAGTCGGTGAAAATGAAGGTGCCGGCGACGAAGGCGACGCCGAGGATGATCGACAGCGCCGATAGGGCCAGGCGAAGTTTGTAGGCCGCGAGAGCTCGCAGCGTGGCGCGCAGCATTGACTTACTCGACCCCAGCGGCGGCAGCGGCCCGGTCGAGGTGTTTCATCCGGTCCAGCACGGCATCGGCGGTGGGGTTGCGCAGTTCGTCCACCACTCGACCGTCGGCCAGGAAGAGCACGCGGTCGGAGTAACTCGCGGCAGTCGCATCATGGGTGACCATCGCGATGGTCTGGCCAAACTCGTCGACGCTGCGACGCAAGAAGGCCAACACCTCGGCACCGGACTTGGAATCGAGGTTGCCAGTCGGTTCGTCGGCGAAGATGATCGCCGGCCGGCTCACCAAAGCGCGGGCACAGGCCACGCGTTGCTGCTGGCCACCGGACAATTCGCTGGGGCGATGGTCGAGCCGATCCCGCAAACCCACAGTGTCGATCACGGTGTCGTACCACTGCTTGTCCGGCGAACGACCTGCAATGTCCAACGGCAAAGTGATGTTTTCGGCTGCGTTCAGCGTCGGAATCAGGTTGAAACTCTGGAAGATGAAGCCCACTTGATCCCGACGAAGCTGAGTGAGCGCCTTGTCCGACAGGCTCGACAGCGCCGATTCACCGAGGTAGACCTCGCCTTCGGTGATCGAGTCCAACCCGGCCATGCAATGCATCAGGGTGCTCTTACCCGAGCCGGATGGGCCCATGATCGCGGTGAATTCACCGGCGACAAGTTCCACGTCCACGGCGTCGAGGGCCACAACTCGCATTGGTCCAGAGCCGTAAATCTTGGTGAGGGCGACGGCGTGCGCGGCTGGCACAGCACCGCTGGGAGTTGCTCCGGCGGAGTTTTCCGAGTCGTCTGGCATGCCTTGACGCTACCCGACCTACGCGTCGGGAGCCGCTTGGGCGGCCCTCGGCAGTGCTTTGGCGGGCAGCGGCAGCAATTCCCCGCCTTGGGCCGGGCAATGCTCCGCAAACGAACACCAGCGGCACTGCGGACCTGGCCTGGGTTGCCACCCGCCGGTTTCGGCGATCGAGACCATCGAGGCCCACAAACTGCGAACCTTCATCTCGAAAGTGCCAAGGTCCTCGGCATCGGGGACGAGTCGAAGGAATTCGCCGCTGCCCAGGTAGTTCAACTGCAGCATGCGCGGCAGCGCACCAGTCATGCGCCACACCACTAGGGCATAGAAGCGCAACTGGAACATGGCCTTCTGCTCGAAGCGGGGCCCCGGGGCGCGGCCGGTTTTGTAGTCCACGATGCGCACCCCCAAGCCTTCGGCGATGTCCACCCGGTCCACAAAACCTCTCAGCACCGGACCGTCCGGGAGCTGATACTCGACGTGGAGTTCGCGGTGCGCTGGCTGCAGAAAACGGGGGTCCTCCATGGCGAAATACGTGGCCAACAGTGGTTCAGATTCACGCAACCAGGCGTACGTCTGAGCCGGATCCGCATCGTCGGTTGGGAGCACGGCAGCCAATTCGGGTTCGGCTGCCAAAAGTTCCTGCCACGAATCTGGTAGCAGTTCGACGGCGTTGGCCAAGGTGCGTTCTGGGGCGGGAAGGTCGAACAACCGCTCCAGCACCGAATGGACCAAGGTGCCACGGACCATGGCCGAACTCGGTTGCTCGGGCAGGCGGTCGATGACCCGGTAGCGGTACAGCAACGGGCAGGTGGTGAAGTCCGAAGCCCGCGACGGGGACATGGCGCCGAGCAGTGGATGGCCCGCGTAGCGGGTGCTCGCCCAACGCTCGGCTGGGGGAATCAAAAGCACAGGACCATCGTCTGCCGCGGTGGACCGCGACCTGGCTGGCGCGGGCTGATCGGTGGCCGTTTTCATGTCCCAAGCCTAGGCGTGGGTCCGACAATGAGGCAGCAACCGTGTGGACGAGTCGTGCCCGGGACCGTCGCCGAGGGGTTTCTCAAGCAAGTGCACGTTCGACGTCATCGATGAACAGCACACCGAATATGGCGCCGGAACCATCGCGGACCACCACCGCCGGCGCACCCCGCGTGCCGAAGGGCGGCGATGAGGTCATGTCCGGTGGTATCAGCAGCCACGTAGGCATTAGGTGGCAGCGGTGTCACCAGGGAACTCACTGGGATCCAGGCCCGGCGTTCCGGTGGCGTGGCAGCTGCGGCAACTTCATTGACCACACCGGTGGGGTATCCGGAGTCGCTGATCACCACGATGGCTCCGGCCTGGGCGTCCAGCATCCGTTGCCGGGCCAGGGCCAATGATTCGTCGGATCGAGCCGGTACTGCCCGGCGGGCCAGCGAACCGGCGCGCAATGCCGGGATTCGCCGCTCCAGCGTGGACTGCTGGAGCGCAGCGGTGGCCCCCACCCAAATGAACACTCCAAACACCGCGGCCACCACCACGGTGAGCAACCCGATGCCCGAGCCTGGCAGCGCCGCGAACCCCAGCGTCGCCACCACCACGATCACGGCGAGGCCTCGGCCCGCCCAGGCGGCCACGGCGGTTCCGCGCGGTTCACTACCGGTGATTCCCCAGGCGAGCCCCCGCACGATCCCACCCCCATCGAGCGGAAGGCCAGGAAGCAGGTTGAGCACACCCAGCAACACGTTGGTCCACACCAAGGCGGACAACACGGTGGCCGCGATGGCTGGAAGCGAATCGCCGATGGTCAGCAGCAGACCCTGCGCGACACCAGCAATCGCCAACGTGGCTGCAGGTCCGCTAGCCGCAATGGCTGCCTCCCGGCCCGGCGTCAATCCCTCGCGTTCATAGACCGTGAAGCCGCCCAAAATCCACAGCGTGATGCCGTGCACGGTGTTGCCAAGGGCCCGAGCGGTGAGCCCGTGGGCCAACTCGTGGACCAGGATCGCGGCATAGAGCAGAACCGCGAAGATGATCGCGGCAAGCGCACCTGAACCTCCGGCGCCGAAACTCGGCGCCCACAACCAGGCGATCAGCCCGACCCCCACGAGCCCCGACAGGGGTACCGAAACCGGCATCCCGAACATCGAGAAATGCAGCCCACTCTTGCGCCGGGCTGACTCGTCGCTCATGGGCGAACTCTAACCGCCCGGGCAGCGGAATTTGCGAGGCGTAGGCTGGCTCGTCATGACTGCATTCGGTGCCGACACCCGCCGGGGACCGCTACGCCCGGGCGACCGGGTGCAACTGGCCGACCCCAAAGGGCGGTTGCACACCGTCACCCTGGAGCCCGGCGCGCGCTTCCATACTTCCAAAGGTGCGGTGGCCCACGACGACCTCATCGGCGGGCCCGAGGGGGTGGTCGTCACCAGCAACAAAGGCACGCCCTATGTGGCGCAACGGCCACTGTTGTCGGACTTCGTGCTGTCCATGCCCCGCGGTGCCACCGTGGTGTATCCCAAAGACGCAGCAATGATTGTGGGTTTGGCCGATGTCTTTCCGGGAGCGGTGGTGGTGGAGGCCGGCGCCGGCTCCGGGGCATTGACCTGCAGCCTGCTGCGAGCCGTGGGGGAGTCCGGTCGGGTGATTTCCTACGAAAGGCGGGCCGATTTCGCCGACATTGCCGCCAAAAACGTGGAGACCTACTTCGGCGGCGCGCATCCTGGCTGGCGGGTGCACGTGGGGGATTTCGCTGGTTCCGCCGGGGACGGCTCGGCTGACCGAGTGGTTCTGGACATGCTGGCGGCCTGGGATTGCATACCGGCCGCCGCGAATTGGCTCGTGCCCGGCGGGGTCCTGTGCGTGTACGTGACCACCACCACGCAACTGTCCCGGGTGGTCGAGTCGTTGCGCGAAGATGGTCGCTGGACGGAGCCGCAGGCCAGCGAAACCCTGCTCCGACCGTGGCATGTCGAGGGTCTGGCGGTGCGCCCGTCGCACCGGATGGTCGGCCACACCGGTTTCCTGGTCACGGCTCGGCGACTCGCGGACGGCACCGTGCTTCCCACCCGCCGCACCCGTCCGGCCAAGGGTGCCTATGGTGCCGACTGGCAGGGATCAGCGCCGACCGAGCCGCGCGCAGACAGTGGCGATTCCGGAAACGCTAGGTAGGGTTGGGTACTAGACGACCAACGGCCGGGAGGCGGACATGGCGGACGGGTACGAAGGACGCGCCCCAGGAATGGGCAGCAGTTCCGGTGAGGAGGCCGACCGCGAGGCCCTGCGTGCGTCGCTGGCCTCGGCGCGGGAATCCAACGAACGCCTCGCTGCCACCTTGCGGGATGCCCGGGATCAGATCGTTTCGCTGCGAGAAGAGCTCGACAAACTTGGTGACCCGCCGAACAGCTATGGCGTTTTCCTCGAACTGCACGGCGATGGCATGGCCGATATCGTCGCCTCCGGGCGCAAGCATCGGGTGGTGATCAGCCCCGAGGTGGAGGCTGAGTCGCTGGTTCCGGGCCAAGAAGTGATGCTTAACGACACCCTCAACGTCGTCTCCGCGTGCGAATTCGAACGGGTCGGCGAAATCGTGATGTTCAAGGAGTTCCTGCCGCCGGGGGACCGCGCATTGGTGCTTGGCCACACCGATGAAGAACGGGTGGTGCGCCTGGCCGAACCCTTGATCGGCTCGGTGATTAGGGCCGGTGATTCGTTGCTGCTGGACTCCCGGGCCGGGTACGTCTACGAACGAATCCCGAAGTCAGAAGTCGAAGAGCTGGTGCTCGAAGAAGTGCCCGACATCGCCTACACCGACATCGGAGGACTTGCCTCCCAGATTGAACAGATCCGCGACGCCGTTGAGTTGCCCTACCTGCACGCGGACCTCTACGCCGAGCACGAATTGCGCCCACCGAAGGGCATCTTGCTCTACGGCCCGCCCGGGTGCGGCAAGACGCTCATCGCCAAAGCGGTCGCAGCTTCGCTGGCGCGCAAAGTCGCCGAACGTACCGGGATGGGGGAGGGCCGCTCGTTCTTCCTCAACATCAAAGGCCCAGAACTGCTCAACAAGTACGTCGGCGAAACCGAACGGCACATCCGTTTGGTGTTCCAACGTGCCCGAGAGAAAGCCAGCGAAGGCATGCCGGTGATCGTGTTCTTCGACGAGATGGATTCGCTGTTCCGCACCCGCGGCTCCGGCGTTTCCTCGGATGTCGAGAACACCATCGTGCCGCAGCTGCTCAGCGAAATCGACGGTGTTGAAGGCCTCGAAAACGTGATCGTGATCGGGGCATCAAACCGCGAAGACATGATCGATCCGGCGATTCTGCGCCCGGGTCGGCTCGACGTGAAGATCAAGATCGACCGTCCGGACGCACAGGCCGCCGGCGACATCATGAGCAAATACCTGACAGCCAAGCTGCCGTTGCACACCGATGACCTCGCTGAGCACGGCGGCGACCCGCAGGCGTGTGTGCACGGCATGATCCAGCGCGCGGTCGAACGGATGTACTCCGAATCCGACGACAATCGCTTCCTGGAGGTCACCTACGCCAACGGCGACAAAGAAGTCCTCTACTTCAAGGACTTCAACTCCGGGGCCATGTTGGAAAACATCATCGCCCGGGCCAAGAAGTCCGCGATCAAAGAGTTCCTCGCCACCGGAAACAAGGGGATCCGGGTACAGCACCTGCTCGACGCCTGCGTCGACGAGTTCCGAGAGAACGAGGACTTGCCCAACACCACGAACCCGGATGACTGGGCTCGAATCTCCGGGAAGAAGGGCGAGCGCATCGTGTTCATCCGGACCCTGGTCCACGGCAAAACCGGAGGCGAGCCCGGGCGCTCCATCGACACCACGTCGAACACCGGGCAATACCTGTAGTCGCGCGCTGCATGGCCCCCGCCGGGGTGCCGGGATAGGCTGCATCCGTGACTGTGCGACGGGTGATGGGAATCGAGACCGAATATGGGGTTTCGGTGCCTGGTCGGCCGAATGTCAACGCCATGGTGCTGTCCACCCACGTGGTCAACGCCTACGCCTCCGAATGTGGCCTCACTGGCCAACGCCGTGCCCGCTGGGACTACCAGGAAGAGTCGCCGCTGCGTGATGCCCGCGGATTCGACATGACCCGCGCCGAGGCGGACCCCTCGCAACTCACTGACGACGATCTGGGCCTGGCAAATGTCATCCTGGTCAACGGTGCCCGGCTCTATGTGGATCACGCCCATCCGGAGTATTCCTCCCCGGAGGTGACCTCGCCCCGGCAAGCGGTGCTCTACGACCGCGTCGGCCAGGTGGTGATGGCCCAGGCTGCACGCTTGGCCTCGGCCATTCCCGGGGTGGGCAACGTGCGGCTCTACAAGAACAACACCGACAACAAAGGTGCCTCCTACGGCACCCACGAGAACTACCTGATGAGTCGACGCACGCCCTTCGCGGACGTGGTGCGCCACCTCACTCCATTCCTCATCTCCCGCCCCGTGTTCGCCGGGGCAGGGCGAGTGGGGCTGGGCCAGGATGGCAAGCAGGTGGGCTTCCAATTGTCGTCCCGGGCGGACTTCTTCGAAGTGGAAGTGGGTCTGGAGACGACCCTCAAACGGCCCATCATCAACACCCGTGACGAGCCGCACGCTGATCCCGAGTTCCACCGTCGGCTGCATGTGATCATCGGTGACGCCAACCTCTCGGAGGTGGCCACCTACGTCAAAATGGGCTCCACCTCGCTGGTCATTGCCATGATCGAGGCGGGTTGGCTGGCCGACGACCTGATGCCGGTGAACCCGGTGAAAGCCTTGCACACCATCAGCCACGACGTGTCCCTTCGCGCCGGGGTGGAATTGCGCGACGGCCGCACCCTCACCGGCCTATCAATTCAGCGCGAGTACGCCGACCAAGCCGCGAAGTACGTCGACAGCACCTTCGGTTCGGACATCGACGAGGAGACCATCGACGTACTCGAGCGTTGGCATCGGCTGCTCGACGCCTTGGAACACGACCCCGATGATGTCGCCGATCAAGTCGACTGGGTTGCCAAACGCCGACTACTCGACGGCTACCGTCGCCGGGACGGTATCGGCTGGGGAAACGCACGGCTGGAACTAGTCGACCTGCAGTATTCCGACGTGGACCCAGCCAAGGGTCTGGCCGCAAAACTGGAAAGCCGCGGAATGCTGGCGCGACTCACCACCGATGCCGAGGTGGCCCACGCCGGGGCGCATCCGCCGATCGACACCCGCGCGTTTTTTCGCGGCGAGTGCATCCGGCGCTACGGCGATAGTGTGGCGGCCGCCAGTTGGGACTCGGTGATCTTCGACCTTCCAGGCCGCGACCCACTAGTGCGAGTCCCCACCTTGGATCCATTCAAAGGGACCCGGGCACACGTCCAGCAACTACTGGACGACAGCCCCGATGCCGTAGCGCTGGTGCGCACCCTCACCGCGGACGGGCAGACCAGCCCACCGCGCCGCGGCTAGCGGCTCTGCGGGGGCAGATGTTACGTCCGCGTGTCACGATGGTCGCCAGGATTCCAAGGTGGTCGACTTCGGGTTAGGGTCGAGACAGGCACCAACTTTCTTAAGGAGCAAGCCACATGTCAGCTCAAGAGCGCGCCCGCACGCACACCGAATCCACCGACGAGGTGGTGGAGGAGGAAACGCCGACGACAGCGGCCGGATCGACCACCGACGCGGAAGCACGCGACGCAGAGGTCGACGCCCTGCTCGACGAGATCGACGACGTGCTCGAGACCAACGCGGAAGAATTCGTGGCGGCCTTTGTCCAGAAGGGCGGGCAATAGGTGGCGAGCACCGGTTCACAGTCGGGATTGCCGGCGCACTTCTTCCAGACGGGCTCATCGTCGTTCGTGGAATTCCTCACCGCGCATGCACCGGAGGCTTTGCCGGGTGCCGCAGGTTCGGCGATGGCCCCGCGGGCAGGAACAGCCAGCGGCGCGGAGACATTAGCCGCACCGCACGGCACCACCATCGTGGCCAGCACGTATGACGGCGGGGTGGTGATGGCCGGGGATCGGCGAGCCACGATCGGCAACATCATCGCCCAACGCGACATCGAAAAGGTGTTCGCGGCCGACGAATATTCGGTGGTGGGCATCGCCGGAACCGCTGGCTTGGCCATGGAGGTCGTCCGCGTGTTTCAGCTAGAGCTGGAGCACTACGAAAAAATCGAGGGCGTACCACTGTCGATGGCCGGCAAAGCCAATCGGCTCGGTGGGTTGATCCGTTCGAATCTGGGTATGGCGATGCAGGGTCTCGCGGTGGTGCCGCTGTTCGCCGGCTACGACTTGGCAGCCGAGGCGGGGCGGATCTTCTCCTACGATGTCACCGGCGGGCGCTACGAAGAGCACGACTTCTATGCGGTGGGATCCGGATCGCTGTTCGCCCGCGGATCATTGAAGAAGCTCTATCAGCCCGGCATGACCGCGAGTCAGTGTGCCCGCGTGTGCGTCGAGGCCCTTTTCGACGCTGCCGACGACGACTCCGCCACTGGTGGGCCGGATCTGTACCGCCACATCTACCCGCTGATTGCGGTGGTGGACGCCCACGGGGTCCAGTTGTTCGATGAAGCAGCCGGTGCGGAACTGGTGGAATCTGTGGTCGCAGTACGCCGACGGAGTCCCGATGGGCCCAAAGCTTCGATCAGCAGCGGCACAGTGGGGGGTGAACTGCAGTGAACGCGCCGTACTACGTCTCGCCTGAACAACTCATCAAGGACAAGGCCGATTTCGCCCGCAAGGGGATTTCGCGCGGACGTTCGGTGGTGGTGCTCGCGGGAACGCCCGGGATCGTGCTGGTGGCCGAAAATCCTTCAAAGGCGTTGCACAAGATCAGCGAAATCTATGATCGGATCGCCTTTGCCGCGGTGGGCAAGTACAACGAGTTCGAAAACCTGCGGGTCGCGGGCATTCGATTCGCCGACCAACGCGGCTTCGCCTACGACCGTTCCGACGTCACCGGTCGCAGCCTAGCCAACGCCTACGCACAGTCGCTGGGCGCGGTTTTCACCGAGTCTCCGAAACCGTACGAGGTCGAACTGGTGGTCGCCGAGGTAGGTACCAGTGAGGCCACCGATCAGCTTTATCGGATTGGCTTCGACGGCTCAGTGGCGGACGAAGCCGGCTTCGTGGCCATGGGCGGCAACGCTGATCCGATCACCGCAGCCCTGCGGGAGCGCTGGACCGAGGGGTTGGATCTGGGGGAGTCGGTGAGCCT
Source organism: uncultured Actinomycetes bacterium (assembly GCA_963842975.1). Lineage (GTDB taxonomy): Bacteria > Actinomycetota > Actinomycetes > S36-B12 > UBA10799 > JACJWR01. Next base: position 40,604 of record CAWJIH010000001.1, read on the forward strand.
GGCGCGCGACGTACTGGCTGGCGACCGCCCCGAGCCGCTGCCAGGGTCGCAATTGGAAGTGGCCGTCCTCGAACGCGAACGGCATCGACGCTGTTTTCGGCGCATCACCGGTGAGAAACTCACCGCATTGTTGGACGGGTAGGCCCCCACGTGGATCGACGCATTTTCGGGATGGAGACCGAGTACGGCGTCACCTGCACATTTCGGGGTCAACGTCGGCTGTCCCCAGACGAGGTTGCGAGGTACCTGTTCCGACGGGTGGTCTCGTGGGGGAGGTCGTCAAATGTGTTCTTGCGCAACGGGTCCCGGCTGTACCTCGACGTTGGCAGTCATCCCGAATACGCCACCGCCGAATGCGACGACATCATCGAATTGGTCACCCACGACAAGGCTGGCGAACGGGTGCTCGAGGGGCTCGTGGTGGACGCGCAGGCGCGGCTGGCCGAGGAAGGCGTGGGCGGGGAAATCTACCTGTTCAAGAACAACACCGACTCCGCCGGCAACTCCTACGGCTGCCACGAGAACTACCTCATCGGCCGTTCCGGAGAGTTCAGCCACATCGCCGACACGCTGATTCCCTTCCTGGTGTCCCGACAGCTGATATCGGGTGCCGGGAAAGTGCTGCAAACCCCGCGGGGAGCGGTCTACAGCTTCAGCCAACGCGCCGAACACATTTGGGAAGGCGTCTCCAGCGCGACCACACGCAGCCGACCGATCATCAACACCCGGGATGAACCGCACGCCGACGCCGACCGCTACCGGCGTCTGCACGTAATCGTCGGTGATTCCAACATGTCCGAGACCACCACGATGCTCAAAGTTGCCAGCACCGACTTGGTGCTTCGACTGCTGGAGTCCGGTGCCGGTGTGCGCGACATGGCGTTGGAGAACCCGATTCGGGCCATTCGCGACATCTCGTACGACTTGACTGGACGCAAGGCGGTGCGGCTGGCCAACGGCCGGCAGTACAGCGCGCTGGAGATCCAGCAGGAGTACTACGAACGAGCCGTGGGCCACGCCGAACGCGAGGGTCTGTTGGCGCGGGACTCGACCGCGGCGAGGGCCGCCGAACTGTGGGGACGCACGCTGGAGGCGATTCGCGACGCTGACCCGAGTCGAATCGACACCGAGATCGACTGGGCGATCAAACAGCGGCTACTCGATCGGTACATGGCCAAGCACGACCTCAGTTTGTCCAGCGCACGAATTGCCCAACTCGACTTGGCCTACCACGACGTCACCCGCGACCGCGGCCTGTTCTACCTGTTGCAGCGCAACGGCCAGGCCGCCCGCGTCACCGACGACGTCCGGATTTTCGAAGCCAAAACGGTGCCGCCGCAAACCACCCGAGCAAAGTTGCGCGGGGACTTCATTCGGCGCGCCCAGGAACGTCGCCGGGACTTCACCGTCGACTGGGTGCACCTCAAACTCAACGATCAATCCCAACGCACAGTGCTGTGCAAAGATCCCTTCCGCAGCGTTGACGAACGAGTCTCGCGCCTGATCGAAAGCATGTGAGTCCACCTGTACAGTGACCGGGTGCACTTTTCGAACCGTCGATTGATACGTGCCGCCGCACCGCTGGCGGCACCACTGACCCTCGCCACCCTGCTAGTGGGATGCAGCAGCGACTCATCCTCAAGTCCAGGCACCGAAGCCACGTCCACGCCAGGGACGTCTGCGGAGGTCGCCGCACCCGGCGACAGCGCAGCAGTGGGCTCGCCAGGTGCCGCGGCACCGACGGCAACGCGCACCCCCGCCAGCGACGAATCAGCCCCGACAACGTCGAGCAATGGAGTCACTGTCACCGGTGCCGCCGGTGGGCAACCACGGATCGAAGTCACCCGCGACGAACCGGCGCCCACCGAACTCGTGATTGTGGACATCTACCCGGGCGACGGCACCGAACTAGAAACGGGCGGCTCGGGAGTCTTCGAGTACGAAGGTGTGCTCTTCGGCGACGGCAGCACCTTCGATTCCTCCTGGGATCGCGGATCCCCGGTGTCGCTGTCGCTGGAGCGGGTAATTCCCGGCTGGCAAGAAGGACTCGTCGGCATGCAAGTCGGCGGCCGAAGGATGATCATCGTTCCGCCAGACGCGGCCTATGGCGACCGCGCGCTACCCGGTATCCCCCCGAACTCAACATTGGTATTTGTCGTCGACCTAGTGGAAGTGACTGGATGAGTGAGACCACCCGCCCGATCGTGGAAATGCCCGAGGGCGCAGCACCGACCGAATTGCAGATCCGTGACATCACCGTCGGTGACGGTCCCGAGGCGACGCCTGGCGCCCGCGTGACCGTGCACTACGTAGGTGTGGACTTCGGCTCCGGCGAAGAGTTTGACTCGAGTTGGCAGCGCGGGGAACCGATCCGGTTTCCGCTCTCCGGGCTGATCGCCGGTTGGCAAGAGGGCATCCCAGGCATGCGTGTGGGAGGACGGCGCGAGTTGATCATCCCGCCGCGGCTGGCCTACGGCGAGGCGGGCCACCACCAACTCGCGGGGTGCACGTTGATCTTTGTGATTGATCTGCTCGCTGTGGGCTAACCCGCTGAGCGGACGTTCGTTACCGAAATTGCAAAACGCCAGACAGGTCCACTCCCTGTGCACCACACTTCCGAATAACCGCCACCGAAGAATTCATCCGGTGGCACTACGTCGCAGTAAGTGCGCACGAGGAGGTGGTTGCACGGTGACGACTATCAAGGTCACCTGCCCGGACTGTGGGGACATTGACCTGCGGCCGTCGGATTTGGAGTTGAACGTCGCTCCCACATGGGCGACGTACCGTTTTGCCTGCTGCGAATGCGGCGAGACGGTCCGTAAACCAGCTGACACGGAAATCGTAGATCTGCTCAGCAGCGCCGGGGTTCCCACCACGACAATTCCGGCCGAGGCGTTGGAAACTCGACAGGGTCCCGTGATCTCCTACGACGACGTGTTGGACTTCGCGTTAGCGTTGCGCGACGACGCCGCAGTGGATCATCACCTCGCTCCGCACCGACCCAAGTCGCACCGGCCAGCGACCACCAGACAGCGGTCTCGGCGGCGGAAACTGCCGTGGTGACAAAACGATTGGTGTGGCTTCCGCGACTGCCTTAGGCAGATTGGCGTCAGACCGCGTATCCTCAACCTAACGAGGTCGGCCCAGCCGGGGCGGCGAGAACGAGAGGGTCGTGCGAATGCCGAACTTGCGCGGATGGGAAATCATCGTCCTGCTCGCCATCGTGTTGCTGCTGTTCGGGTCGAAGAAGCTACCGGACGCAGCGCGCGGGATTGGCCGATCGCTGCGGATCTTCAAGGCCGAGACCAAAGGCCTGATGGACGACGACAAAGCATCGGATCCGCAAGCGGTCACGGCGACGCCGGAGACTCCGGCGGTGGCGCCGGCAAACACAGATGATGCCGCGAGGCTGTCTGGTGCCGCCGCTGATCCAGCCGAGGAGCCCCGCCCGCCGACCGCTGGGCGGGCAAGCGCTTAACCTGCGTGTGGGTTGATGACCACTTTTGATTCCGGCGTGTCCGCGTCGTCCGGCGGGGCTGATCCCGGCGGCCCCGAACCCGGCCCCGCGCCAGGGGCGATGACCCTCACCGAACATCTGCGCGAACTACGCGGCAGGCTGTTCAAAAGCGCCCTGGCCGTCGTGGTGGGCATGGTGGTCGGCTGGATCTACTACGACCCCATCTATTCCTTCCTTGCCGAACCGATCACCAAGGTGATCGAAGAGGCCCAGCGCGACGGTCGGGAAATCACCGTGGTGGTGCTCGGTGTCACCGACCCCTTCACGTTGAAGTTGAAGGTTTCCGCCATGGTCGGCCTGGTGTTGGCGGGGCCAGTGTGGCTGTACCAACTGTGGCGTTTCGTCACCCCCGGTTTACTCAAGCACGAGAAACGCACCGCCTACCTGTTCGTCGGTTTCGGTTTTCCGCTGTTTCTCGCCGGCGTAGCCGTTGCCTACCTGGTGTTGCCGAAGGGCCTTGAGTTGCTTTTCGGCTTCACCCCCGAAAACGTCGGCAACTATGTGGAAGTCAGCCGCTACCTGACGTTTTTCCTACGCACGGCGTTGGTGTTCGGGATCGGGTTCTTGTTTCCTCTGGTGCTGGTGGCCCTCAACATCGTTGGGGTGCTCAGCGGCAAGCGGTTGCTGTCGTGGTGGCGGGGCATCATTTTCGGCGTCTTCGTGTTTGCCGCGGTCGCCACACCATCGGGCGATCCGATCACCATGTTCGTGCTGGCCCTGCCCATGCTGCTGTTGGTCGGCAGCGCGATTGCTTTCTCTTTCCTCAACGATCGACGCCGTGCCCGCAACGCCGCGGAACCCGACTACGACACGTGGGACGATGACGAGACCAGCCCGATCGAGCAGGAGTAGCGTCGCCACATGACTGCGACCAATCCGCCGAGGCGGGTCATCCTTCTTGTGAATCCGACCTCCGGCGGTGGTCGCGGCGGACGAAACGCACCGGTGGTAGTGGAGAAGTTGAGCGCGGCGGGAATTGACGTGATCGAGGCGACCGGCGAATCCGCCGAAGCCGCAGCTGCGTTGGCGCGGCAGGCTCTTGCGGATGGCGGAATTGATGCCGTGATCGCCTGCGGTGGCGACGGCACGGTGCATCTTGCAGTGCAGCTGGTGGCTGGGACCGACATTCCCTTGGGCATCATCCCGGTGGGCACCGGCGACGACAACGCCCGAACGTTGAACATCCCGCTGAAAGATGTCGAGGCGGCCGTCGAGGTGATTGCCGGCGGACACACCCGGAAGGTGGACCTGGGCCACATCGACACCGCGGACGGGAACTCCCGGTGGTTCCTCGGGGTGATGAGTTCCGGCTTCGATTCGATGGTCAACGAACGCGCAAACAAACTCCGCTGGCCCAGCGGCAAAGCCCGCTATTTGGTGGCCACCGTCGCCGAACTCAGTCTGTTCAAGCCGCTGCCCTACGCGGTCGAGATCGACGGTGAGCACCACGATGGTGTGGCCATGTTGGTGGCAGTCGGCAACGGCGCCTCCTACGGCGGCGGCATGAAGGTGTGCCCCAGCGCGGTGGCGGACGACGGTGAGTTGTCGGTGACCTTCCTCGGCCGAGTGAGCAAACTGACCTTCCTGAAGGTCTTCCCAAGGGTTTTCAACGGCACCCACATCTCACACCCGGCGGTGCGGGAAATCAGCGGTCGGCGCATCACCTTGGACGCTCCGGACCAGATCGCCTACGGCGACGGTGAGCGGATCGGGCCGTTGCCGGTGACGGTGCAGGTTCATCCGGGTGCCCTCCGCGCGCTTGTGCCTGCGAGCGGGTGACCCCGATGGGATCGGCCAGTGAACGCTACGCGGCGGCGAAACGGCGGCGGGAGGCGAAAGCCACCGCGCTGGCCCGATTCGCGGAGCGGCAACCGTTCGCCCTCGACGATTTCCAACTCCGCGCCTGTGCCGCCCTCGAGTCCGGTGGTGGGGTGCTGGTGGCGGCGCCGACCGGCAGTGGCAAGACCATCGTCGGCGAGTTCGCGGTATTCCTGGCGCTGGAAGCTGGCAGTCGAGCCTTCTACACCACACCGATCAAGGCGCTGAGCAACCAGAAGTACGCGGATCTACGTCTGGCGTACGGTGCCCAGAACGTGGGTCTGCTCACTGGCGACAACGCCATCAACGGCGACGCTCCAGTGGTGGTGATGACCACTGAAGTGCTGCGCAACATGCTCTACGAACGCTCCAGCGCACTCACCGGGCTCGGTCACGTGGTGATGGATGAGGTGCACTACTTGGCCGACCGGGCCCGCGGTGCGGTGTGGGAAGAGGTGCTGATCCAGTTGCCGCCCAGTGTGGCGGTGACGGCGCTCTCGGCGACGGTGAGCAACGCCGAAGAGTTCGGCCGATGGCTGTCCACTGTGCGGGGCCGCACCGAAGTGGTGGTGGAGGAGCATCGCCCGGTGCCGCTGTTCCAGCATGTGATGGCCGGATCGAAGTTGTACGACTTGTTTGTTGACGACGATCGGGGCGAACCGCGGATCAATCCCAGTGTCGCTGTCCTAGCCCAGGACGCTCAGGCGGAGCAGCGGCGAAGTCGTCGTCAGGGGTATCAACGCCGAGGCCGCCGCGGACCCCGGACGCCGATGCGCTTCGAGGTGGTGGAGCGGCTTGCCGAAGCGGACCTCCTGCCGGTGATCACCTTTATCTTTTCCCGGGCCGGGTGCGAGGCGGCCGCCGAACAGGTGGCTGCCAGTGGCATTCAACTGACGAGTGCCGCGGAGGCCGAGCAGATTCGGATCATCGCCGAAACTCGGTGTGCTCACCTGCCGCAATCCGACCTTGCCCTGTTGGGTTTCAGCAGTTGGGTGGGAATGCTCAGCCGTGGCATCGCAGCCCACCACGCCGGAATGCTGCCAACTTTCAAAGAGGTGGTGGAGGAACTTTTCCAGCAGGGGTTGATCAAATGCGTGTTCGCCACTGAGACTTTGGCGCTGGGGATCAATATGCCAGCCCGCAGCGTGGTGCTCGAGAAACTCACCAAGTGGAACGGGGAGACCCACGCCGACATCACTCCGGGGGAGTACACCCAGCTGACCGGGCGGGCCGGGCGCCGTGGGATCGACGTCGAAGGCCATGCGGTGGTGGTGTGGCACGAAGGTTTGCAGCCGCAGGAGTTGGCCGGCCTGGCAGCCACCCGCACCTACCCGCTGCGGTCGTCCTTCCACCCCTCCTACAACATGGCCGTCAATCTCGTCGACAGCCTTGGCCGGCACACCGCCCGAGAAGTGTTGGAGACCTCTTTCGCCCAATTCCAAGCCGATCAGGCTGTGGTGGGTTTGGCAACGTCGCTGCGGCGCCAGGAGGAAGCCGCCCAGGGCTACAAAGAGGCCATGACCTGCCACCTGGGGGACTTCACCGAATACGCCGCCTTGCGCGAGAAACTGTCGCGCCGGGAGAAGGAACTGTCCAAGCGCAGTTCCGCGGCGGAGCGGGAGCAAGTCACGGCCAGCCTCAACCGGCTTCGACGCGGCGACATCATTGTGGTGCCGGTTGGACGGCGATCCGGACCAATGGTGGTGTTGGATTCGGGCGTTTCCGACGACGATGATCCCGCACCGCGGGTGCTCACAGTGGACCGTCAAATTCGACGCCTGGCCGCAACAGACTTTCGCACCCCGGTGGAACCGATAGCTCGGATGCGGGTGCCGAAGGGATTCCACCCTCGCAGTGCCGCGGCCCGCCGCGACCTGGCCCTCGCGTTGCGGTCGCGCACTCAGGGCATCCCGATGGAGCAGCAACGCAGCCGCCGAAACCGCGACGGAGCCAGCGACGCGGAGATCGTGGAATTGCGCGCTGCCCTGCGCCACCACCCCTGCCACGGGTGTGAAGAACGAGAGATCCATGCCCGCTGGGCCCAGCGCTACCACCGGTTGCAGCGCGAAATCGATTCGCTATCCCGCCGGGTCGACCAGCGCACCAACTCGATCGCCCGGCAATTCGACCGTGTCTGCGCCGTGTTGGCCGAACTCGGCTACCTCACCAGCGCCGGTGATTCCGCCGAGGTGACCACCGACGGCAGGCGACTCGCGCGCATCTACAACGACAACGACCTCGTGGCGGCCGAAGCGATCCGGCTGGGAATCTGGTCGGGTTTGGACGCAGCAGGCCTGGCGGCGGCGGCCTCCGCGCTGGTGTTCCAAAGTCGAACCATGGACGAACCTCTGACGCCTCGACTGCCGGACGCCAACGTGCGTCGGGCGCTGCGGGAGCAGACCGTGCTGATGTCCCGGCTGAAGGATCTGGAGCGCGAACACCGGGTCGCGTTCCTGGGCACCCTCGACCCAGGTTTTGCCCGGGCAGCGCACGGGTGGGTCTCTGGGCACCCGTTGCCGGAAGTCCTCGATTCAGCAGACCTGGCGGCAGGGGATTTCGTCCGGTGGTGCAAACAACTCGCCGACTTCCTCGACCAGATCGCGGTGGCAGCCGCGGGCACCGACGGCGATTTGGCCGCCGTCGCCCGGGATGCCGCCGGAGCAATCCGCCGTGGCGTGGTGGACTACAACACCGATCTGACCGGGTGACTGCGCAAGAGGCTGCACATTGACCAAAGGTGGGGGTTAGTGTTTCGGGTATGTCGACTCATATCCCCACCAAGGAGTACCGTCGCCGACTCGCAGCTGCCGCGGACGCTGCGGCGGCCGCGAAGGTTGACGCGCTACTCATCACCCCAGGCGCCGACCTGACCTACCTGTGTGGCTACGAGGCCCTGCCGTTGGAACGATTGACGTGTCTGGTGCTCACCCCGAAGAAACCCCCGCGCATCATCGTGCCCGCCTTGGAAGTGCTCGCAGCCGAGGCCAGCCCGGTACCGGACCTCGATATCGAGATCGTGGCATGGCAGGAAACCGAGGATCCACATCGGGTGGCATCACGAATGATCAGCAAGGCCTCGCGGGTGGCCGTGAACCCGCAGATGTGGGCCTCGCACGCGTTCGCGTTTCAGCAGCAACTGAGACTGGCCAGGATGGCATCGGATTCGATCGTCGCCGATTTGCGGATGCGCAAGTCCAAAGTGGAGGTCGCTGCCCTGCGCGAGGCGGGTGCCGCCATCGACAAGGTGCACGCTCAGGTCCCCGGCCTGCTGCGACCAGGCCGCACGGAACGGGAAGTAGGCGCCGACATCGCCGAACTGATCCTGGAGTCCGGGCACACCCAAGTGGACTTCGTCATCGTCGCCTCCGGACCAAACGGTGCAAGCCCGCACCACGAACTCTCCGACCGGGTGATTGAAGTTGGCGATCCGGTCGTCGTGGACATCGGCGGCACGATGCCCAGCGGCTACTGCTCCGACTGCACCCGCACCTATGCGGTCGGAACGCCGCCGGAGGAGTTTTTGGCCGCCTACGCGGTGCTGCAGGACGCCCAACGCGCCGCGGTGCGGCACGTGAAGCCGTCGGTGACGTGTGCCTCGGTGGACGCGGCGGCCCGCGACGTGCTCACAGCGGCCGGGCTTGGGGAGGCCTTCATGCACCGAACCGGTCACGGCATCGGTATGTCTACCCACGAGGAGCCGTACATCGTCGAAGGCAACGACACTGCCCTGGAGGCGGGTTTCGCCTTCAGCATTGAGCCCGGGTTCTACCTTCCCGGCAAATTCGGCGCCCGAATCGAGGACATCGTCGTGGCCACCGACGATGGCGTAATGACCTGCAACGACGAGACTCGCGACCTGGTTGTGGTTCCGGCCTGACTAGCCACGCGGGTCTGAGGCGCGCGGTACCAGCCGCCGGGAGGGGTGCGGACTGAACCGTGCGAGCACTGGGCCGGCGACGGCGGTGAGCAGCACGAACGTGGCAGCCAAGGCTGCAAGTTGCGGCGGCGCCACTGGCGAACTGACCGCGATACCGGCCACCACCACGTTGAACTCACCGCGGGCAGCGAGCAGGGCCCCGGCGCGGCGGGTGGATCCGGGGTACGCGGTGAGGTCGCGGGTGATCACAGACGCGGTGACGTATTTCGTGCCGATGCTGGCGACCGTCAGCAGCAACGCGAGCCAGAAAACGGACGGAATCTGATCGACCGGGGTGATGAAGCCGAAGAAGACGAAAAACGCTGCGGCGAACAAGTCACGCAGCGGGGCCAACGTGGCGCGGGCGACGTTGGCAACTTCGCCGGTGAGCAACAGACCCACCAGGAACGCCGCAACTGCCGATGAGAAGCCGGTGAGTGAGGCGAAGCCGGCGATCGCCACAGCTGCACCAAAAACGGTCAGCAGCAGCGACAGCGGATGCTTCGGATCAAGCATCGACTTTTCGGTGTCCCCCCGCCGCAGCGCGACCAGAATCACCAACCCGACAACACCGAGGGCCACCGACACGCTGATGAGCCCACCGAGCAGACCGGCACCGGTGGCCAGGGCGGTGAGGATCGGCAGATACGGCGCCATGGCGATGTCCTCGACCACCAGAATGCCGACGACCCGGGCAGTCTCTGGGTTTCGACGCCACTTGAGGTCTTTCACCACTTGCGCCACGATGCCCGAACTCGACACATAGGTGATGCCGCCAAGGGCCACCACCGCCACCGGCGGCCACCCGAGCAGCAGGCCGAGGACCACCCCGGGCAGGGAATTGGCCACCACGTCGACCAACCCGCCGACCCACTGATTGCGGACCGTGAACACAAGTTCGCGGGCGCTGTACTCCAGGCCCAGCATGAGCAGCAGCATGATGGCGCCGAGTTCGGCAACCACACCCATGAATTCTTCATCGTGCACGATCGGCAACGGTCCGTCCTCACCGAACATCAATCCAGCGATGAGGAACAGCGGTACCGCGGAGAAGCCCAATGCCCCGGCGACTCGGGCCAGGATTCCCAAGCCCAACACCAACAGCCCAAACTCCAGCAGCGTGGTGCCGAGTTCGGCGTTGCCCGCAGCAATGAGGTCTGGCATGGGTCCATCCTGCCCGACGTGGGCCAATCGAGCGCGCGCCTCGCGACGGGAAGACGCCAGCGGGTTAGATTCGCTCATGTGACCAGAGCCGCAGAGTCCAGTCAGGCGATCGGAGGCCCACCGGTGCGAACGCTCTACCTCGGCGGAACGATCTACAGCCCGTCGGAACCTTTCGCGACCGCAATGCTGGTCGCTGATGGCGAAGTGGCCTGGCTGGGCGGGGACGGCGCCGCGCGATCCCACGCTGCCGACGTCGACGAGGTAGTGGAGCTTCAGGGAGCGCTGATCACTCCGGCATTCGTTGACGCCCACGTGCACACCACCGCTACTGGGATGGCTGGCGTTGGCCTGGACTTGAGCCAATGCCGCAATGTCGCCGAGGTGCTGGCGGCGGTGCGCACCGAGACCGAGCGGCGGCACGGATCCGGGGTGATTGTCGGCTTCGGGTGGGATGAGCGCGGCTGGGATGACCCCCGACCCCCGACCCGAACCGAACTTGATCGTGCCGCATATGGCGGTGCGGTGTTCCTCGACCGGGTCGACGTGCATTCGTCGGCGGTGTCCAGCGCAATGCTGGCCGCGCTGCCGGAGATCGCCGGGCTCCAGGGTTACTCCGATTCCGGTCTCCTGACCGACCTGGCCCACCATGCTGCCCGGGCGGCGGTGGCGGATGGCTTGCCGGAGGCAGAGCGCCGGGAAGCTCAGCGCACCATTCGCGCCCAAGCAGCCGCGGCCGGGATTGGCTGCTTTCACGAGATGGGCGGGCCCAATCTGGCCGGAGAGCGGGACCTACTGGCGCTGCTGGATCTCGCAGCGGCCGAACCTGGTCCGTCCGTGGTCGGGTATTGGGCGGCCGAGGGCGCCTTCGCGGAGGTGCCCGACCCCCGAGTCGCGGGCCTGGCCGGTGACCTCTTCGCCGATGGCACCATCGGATCGCACACCGCCGCACTCCGTGAGCCCTACGCCGACGACCCCGGCACCGGGCACGACTACCTCACCGCCGCCCGAGTACGTGAGCACGTCATCGGCTGCACCGAGGCGGACCTGCAGGCGGGATTCCACGTGATCGGCGACGGTGCCCTGGACACGGTGCTCGCGGGGTTCACCGAGGCTGCCGAGCGGATCGGGGCGGCACGCATCCGAGCCGGCCGGCACCGACTCGAACACGTCGAACTGGTCCACCCCGAGCACATCACCACCATGGCGGAACTGGGGATCTTGGCCAGCGTGCAGCCGCTGTTCGATTCGTTCTGGGGTGGGCCCGAAGGCATGTATGCCCAGCGGCTCGGCAACCGCTGGCAGTTGCTGAATCCGTTTGCGGCGATGCAGTCCGCGGGGGTGGCGTTGGCCTTGGGCTCGGATTCGCCAGTCACGCCGTTGGGACCCTGGGAGGCTGTGCGCGGGGCGGCCTTTCACCACAATCCGGATCATCGCATCAGTGTCCGGGCGGCGTTTTCGGCTCACACCAGGGGAGGCTGGCGAGCCGCGGGCACCGACGGGGGAGTGCTGCACGTCGGCGCCCCGGCAACGTTCGCGGTGTGGCAGGTGGCGGAGTTGGTCGTGCAGGCGCCTGACCAGCGGGTCGCCGGGTGGTCAACCGACCCACGGTCGGGTACTCCGGGGCTGCCCGACCTCACACCAGGTCTGCCACTGCCCACGTGTCTGCGCACGGTGGTCGATGGCCGTCCGGTGTTCGATTCGGGCGCCTTGGGATGACGACTCCCGACGCCGGCGGGTATGCCGTCCACGCCTCTGCGCCGCCACCGCCACCGGGATCCTCGGGGCTCGGTCACTCGTCCATGCGACTACCGATCCGGGTCACCCTAGCCATCCTCGGCGGTGTGCTGTGCGCCTTGGCGTTTCCAGAGCCTGGGATCGTGTGGGCCGCACCCCTGGGCGTAGCGCTGATGACCGCGGCCTGGTGGCGGGCATCCTGGCGCCAAGCCCTGCTGAGCGGCTACCTCTCCGGGCTGGCGTTCAACCTGATCCTCTTGTCCTGGATACGGGTACTGGGGCTGGACGCCTGGCTGGCGCTGTCCGTGGGTTGGAGCGTGTGGTGGATACTGCTGGGCTTGGGCACCGCCGCGGCAACCTGGCTGCGTGGCTGGTGGCCGCTGGCGGTGGCCGGTGTCTGGGTGCTAGTGGAGGGGTTGCGGGGCAGGTTGCCGTGGGGAGGATTCCCGTGGGGTCGGCTGGCCTTCGCAAATAGCGACACCACATTGACTCCGTGGTCGTCATTGCTGGGCAGCGCGGCAGTCACCGCGCTGGTCGCGGGTATCGGCGCGCTGCTGCTGATGATTGCCCGTGAGCTCTACGCGAGGAAACTCGGACATGCGGTTGTGGCTGTGATTGTGGTCGCGGTTTTGGGGACCTCCGGCCTGCTGATCCCGCTGCCGACCGCCGGTGAAGGCACCCCGGCAAATGTCACCATGGCGGTAGTGCAGGGCAGCGTTCCGCGCACCGGACTGGATGTGAACTCGCAACGGCGAGCGGTGCTCGACAATCACGTCGCAGTCACCCTGGAGCTAGCCGAGCAAGTCCAACGAGGTGAAGTACCCGCCCCGCAGGCAGTGATCTGGCCGGAGAATTCCTCCGACGTGGACCCCTTCCTCGACCCGGCGGCCCGGGCCGAAATCGACATCGCGGCCAAGGCGATCGGCGTGCCCATCCTGGTGGGGGCGGTGGTGGAGGCCAGCTCCGGAGACGCTGCACAACATCGGCATCGTGTGGGATCCGCAACTGGGGCCAACGGACACGTACATCAAGCAGCATCCCGTTCCGTTCGGCGAATATTTGCCGGGACGCAGCCTGCTGACCCGGGTGATCACCCGGTTCGAGCGGATCCCGCGGGATTTCGTCGGCGGCGACTCCTCCGGGGTACTGCAGTTGGGCCCGGCACGCATCGGGGACATCATCTGCTTTGAGGTGGCCTACGATTCGCTGGTGCGCGACACCGTGCTTGACGGTGCCCGCGCGCTGGTGGTGCAGACGAACAACGCCACCTACGCGGGCACCTCCCAGCCGGCACAGCAGGTGGCGATGTCACGGCTGCGAGCCGTCGAACACGGACGGACCGTGTTGATCGCCGCGACCAGCGGTGTCACCGCAATCATCGCGCCAGACGGCTCAGTGATCGACGAACTGCCCGAGCAGCAGCCGGGATCGATCGTGGATTCGGTGGCGATGCGGGACACGATCACCGTGTCGGACAGTCTGCGCTGGGGACCGGAGCTGGTGCTCGCCAGCATTGGCCTTCTCGGGTGGGTTGTCGGTGCCTTGGCCCGTCGGCGGGCGTTAGGGTCATCGGTGTGAATGACTTCTCCGATCTCGGGCGGATTCTCGTCATCATCCCCACCTACAACGAACGGGACAACGTCACCAGGATCGTCAGCCGACTTCGGGTGGCGGTACCGGAGGCCCACGTGTTGGTGGCCGATGACAACTCCCCGGATGGCACTGGCGTGCTTGCAGACGACATGGCGGCATCCGACGACCACGTCCATGTGATGCACCGGCTCGGCAAAGAGGGTTTGGGGGCGGCCTACTTGGCCGGATTCTCTTGGGCTTTGGAGCACGGCTTCGACGTGGTGGTCGAGATGGACGCCGATGGCAGCCATCAGCCAGAGCAGTTGCCGCTCCTACTCGACGCGCTTCGCAGCGCCGACCTGGTGCTGGGCTCCCGATGGGTGCCCGGTGGATCGGTGGTCAACTGGCCGAAGTCTCGCGAAGTGCTCTCCCGCGGCGGCAACTGGTACACCCGCACCGCATTGAGAATGCCGCTGCGCGATGCGACCGGCGGCTATCGAGCGTTTCGGGCGGAGACGCTGCGCAAGTTGGACCTGCACGGTGTGGGAAGCGCCGGCTACATCTTCCAAGTCGACTTGGCCTACCGGGCCCTCGACCGTGGCCTGGTGGTGACCGAGGTTCCGATCGAGTTCGTCGAACGCGAAGTCGGCGACTCAAAGATGAATCAGAAAATCGTCTCCGAGGCGCTTTGGCGAGTCACCGTGTGGGGGTTTCGAGACCGTGCGCGTCGATTGAGCAAGTGGCGCAACTCGCGCCGTCGGCACACCACCGGGGAAGGCTGGTAATCGGCGATGCGGGCCCTGCTGATCCTGATTGGAATCCTTGCCTGGCCGATCGCGGAGATCTGGCTGGTGGTGTGGCTGGTCGAACAGTTCGGGTGGGGTCCGGTGCTGGTGGCGGGTGCGGTGTTCCTCGGCCTCGGGCTCGCAATGGTGGGCCGGGCCTCGCGGTCGTGGGCGCACGCGATCGCACGGGCACAGACAGATCCTGGTTTCCTGAACACTGGCTTTGGTTCCGCGCTGGGCAGTTCCGCGTTGCTCCTGATCGGTGGCTTTCTGCTGATCATCCCCGGCTTCATCACCGGTGTGGTGGGGTTGGTGTTCGTGTTCCCGCCCACCCGCGCGCTGGTGCGGCGAGTGCTTGGCGGTCGGGTCGATGCGGCGGCCAGCGCCCGCGGACACCAACGAATAACCGTGATCGAGGGGGAGACCGTTACTCGCTCCGAGACCTGGAGTGCGACCGACGTCCCGCAACAGCCCCCACCTGCCGGGCGCAGCGGTTCGACTGAGCCGCCACCTGCCGGGCGCAGCGGACCGTCTGAGCCCCCACCCGCCCGGCGCAGCGGACCCGAGGTGATCTCAGGTGAGATTGTGGGCCCAGACGAAGGACCGGGCCGCCCCCACCAAGGGGACGACCCGGGCCGTGCTGGTTAGTTGCTGGAATCAGGCGGTTTTGCGCTGGTCGGCGAAGGTCGCCGGTCGCCCGCGCATCACTTGCAGTCGCTCCTCGAGCAGAATCTCTAGTTCCTCGATGCTGCGGCGCTCAAGCAGCATGTCCCAGTGGGTACGGGCGGGTTTGCCCGCCTTCACCTCTGGACGTACGCCGTCACGCTGGAGGGCCTTGGCCCCGCAGTGGCATTCCCACTCAGCCGGGATGTCCGCCTCGGCAGACATCGGTACGGTAAGGACGTGGCCGATGGGGCAGTCATACACAACAGTTTGCCGCGGGGCGAGGATAACGTGATCGTCGGTTTCGAAACTCGACGCGCCAAGCCGGGTCCCGCGCAGGGCTCCTTCTGCCATGGTCTTCCTTTCTGATCGCGCTGCAACTCCGGGATCCGCCGGAGAGCGGCACGGTTACGAGCGGGTGTGATGGGCTGAACAACAGCCCACGGTGTGGTTGTTCCCAAGCCGGTGGAGGTTCATACATTTGAGTTGTGAGTCACAGTGGAATCGTCGAATCACGATGTGTCCTTGACTAACCTCTCACCCATTCGACGGAACCGATGTCCACGAAGTTGCCCATGAACTGTAAGAGCGCGGTAAGAACTCCCGGGGCGTCGAGTCGACTAGGTCATCGAGCGGAGCACGTCGAGAGCCACGCTTGGCCGATCCGTGATGATGCCGTCAACGCCGATCTTCAGCAGTGAGGCCATCTGGGCGGGGTCGTTGATCGTCCAGGCGTGCACCTGCATCCCCAGGGAGTGCACGCCAGCCACCGAACGTCGCGTGAGCAGCGGCAGGCCGCGGGCGGTCGGGGGGACCTGCACTGTCACTGGTCGATCCAGGCGATCGTGCCATTGTCGGCTGAAGAACCTTCGGCTGCCGGGGATGCGCAGCAGTGACAGCGCCTCTTGCCAGGTGGCGCTGGTGGCCGCATCCGGCCCAAGGGCCTCGCGAAGCCGGTGCAGACGGGGCCGCGAGAAGGACGCCACACACACCCGGTCAAGGGCATGCGCGCGGAGCAGCACATCGACTGCCGGGTCGACTGATCGGTCGTCTTTGATATCGAGGTTCCACTTGATCCCCGGCCAGGTGGTCAGCGCTTCGTCGAGCCGCATGATCCGGCCGCCGTCGGGCAGTTCGATCCGGGAGATCTCCGACCAGGGAATGTCATGGACCCGAGCGGCGTAATGGGCCGCCCGGGTGAGGTCTTCGTCGTGATGCAACACCGCGACGCCGTCGGAGGTGGTGCGGACGTCCGACTCCAGGTAGCGCACTCCGAGGCCCACGCTGGTGGCGAAGGCGAGGTCGGAATTCTCCGACGCGTCCTCCGGTCCACCCCGATGTGCAACCACAATCGGGGGAGTCGGAGTCAGGAACGGGTGCACAGAGCGCATAGTACGTGCAGGTGTTCGCAAAGTTACAGGTAATCCAACTACCCGACGTTGAGTCGGGCGCGGCATCATGGCCGTATGGCCTTACGCCGCCGCACGAGCGAAGTACCTCCGCTGCAAGTTCCCGGGGCCAGGCCGGCGGATGTCGTGCGGCGCAACGGGGGAGTACTGCAGCTCGCCCAACTCCTGACACCGCCAGTGTGTTGGGTATTCGCGGGTGGAGGTGCGCATGGCGCGGTGCAGTTGGGGTCACTGCAGGCTGTGCAGGAAACTGATCTCGCCCCGGACCAGTTGCTGGGGTCCAGCGCCGGGGCATTGACTGGGGCGTTGCTGGCTGAAGACCCGGTAGCAGCGGTCAATCGGCTGTTCTACCTGTGGTCGGATCTCGACCTCACCGACATTGTTGACGGTGGATGGGTGGGCATGGTGTCGCCGATGACCTTCACCGGGTCCTCACTCGCCGACAACGTAGGGGAGCGCGCCTCTCTGGAAGCGGTCTACGACGCCCGGGATTTTGCCGAACTGGTGTTGCCGTTCGGTGCGGTAGCCACCGACATGATCAGTGGCCAGCCGGTGGTGTTCACCGAAGGCGAGTTGTTGCCGGCGCTGTTGGCCTCTTCCGCGATTCCCGGGGTGCTGCCGCCGGTTGAGATCAACGGCCGTTCGTACATCGACGCGTTGGCGAGCGCCAACCTTGCCGCATCGGTGGCGATGCGACGAGGCGCCGAATCGATCATTGCTTTCGATACTGGGTCGACGCCGGCGAAGAGCGCTGGGGTGTCGCTGCAGCAGTTGGTCCCGGCGGTGAACTCGCTGCTGGCCAGGCAGCAGCGTTTGTCGTCACTCACTCAGGCTGCCGGCAGTGTTCCGGTGCTGTATCTGCCGACCCCGGCGGACCTTCCCGGTCAGTTGAGTTTCAAGGAGAGCATCAACACGTCGCGGGTCGCCTACGTGTTGGCCCGTGAGTTTCTGCTCGACCTCGCTGCGGAATATGAGTCCAGGGATGAGCCGCTGCCCGCGGGCTTGTATGCGAGAAGCGATGCCTTCGATATTCACACTGAGGCGCTGGCTCGGGTGCTCCGCGTTGTCCCTACCCATCACCGCCAGCGGCACGCCCACCGGCACGCCCACGGGCACGCCCACGGGGAAGCTGAACTGGTTGACCAGGAGTGGCAACCATTGCCCAGCCACCTGAGTGGAAGAACGGTCGGATCATGAACACAGGTGCGCTGCCAACGATGCCCCGGCCGACGGCGTTGGTGTGCGGATCCGGCGGATTGAATGCGTCCGCCCAAGCCGGGATGCTCGAGGCTTTGCACGGTTGGGAGCCCGACCTGGTGGTCGGTAGTTCCGGGGGTGCCCTCGCCACCGCCTGCTGGGATGGATCCGCAGCTGCGGCGGCCAGGACGGCCGAGGTGTGGGCGGAGTTGGCCAACAGTGGTTTCCCCTACGTCAGTTTCGGCCGCCTGGTATCTGCGGTGTCTGGTCGGGAGACGTCCAAACAGACGCGCAAAGTCGAGGAACTGCTTGATCGGATGTTTGGCGATGCGCAGTTGGCCGAAGATGGCAGCCGAGCCATCGTTGCGACCAACCTCGGAACTGGACTGCCGAACGTGATCCGCTCGGGTCCGGTGGTTCCGGCCGTGCAGGCGTCGACGGCGTTTCCGGTGGTGGTGAATCCGGTGGAACTGGACGGGACGATCCTGATCGACGGTAGCTTTAGCGCCTCGCTGCCTGTCGAACAGGCGTACGATATGGGGGCTGCGTCGATCGTTGCGCTGGACACCGGACGAGCACCCTTGAAGGCGTCGCAGGAGAAAAAGATCCGCTGGTACGAGGTAGTCATTGTGTCGGCGAATCACCAGGTCGCGGCGAACGCCGCCCACGACGTTGCCGCTGTTGCTGCGCACATTCCGATCCTGATGCTGTCGGTGCCGGATCCGTTCCGCATCAAGTTGACCGAACTCGGCGAGCGCATTGAACTGGGTGGCTATGAGGCTCGTCGGCAGGTGAAGGAAATCGCCTCGCGTTGGCCGTCGATCACCGAGCCCGGCGTGTACGCGGTGGCCGACGAAGTCGTCTCGGATCAACGGTTGACTGGGGTGTTGCGCTGAGCGTTGTTGCTGGGCTGGGGCCTTCGGCGTAACGCCGATAATGCACATTATGACACTTCATGAATTTTCTGCGCCCCTGCTGATGGGAGCCGCTCCCCGCAGCCAGTCCCGGCGCTCCCCTGCAGCTAGCCCGGAAAGGCTCCCTGCAGCTAGCTCCATTCGCGAGATCAGCTGCCGGCGTTTGGCTGTGTCGACATGGCGTCCTGGATCTCCGCCGCGAGGTCGTCAGGCATGTCCACGGTCACCACCACTTTGGCGTACGTGTGGCCCGGAGCGAGTTCGATCACGATCGCGGGGTCGTTGTGGTGGACACAGAAGTAGTCCTGAACTCCGTCGTGGCGCCACGTCCCGATCTTCGTTTTCGGGAGGCCAACGCCAACTCTGAATCCGTGGACGAGCGATGTCGGGTCGTCAGTGGCTGATACCTCAACAATGTCCGAGAAGGCCATTACGAACTCGCCGGTGAGTCCCCCGGCATGTTCCCACCCGCTGGGCTTCACCTGCACGCCACCCGGGACGATGTTCACGTCGCACATATCTGCCTCCTGGACCTGAGCCGTCTCCGTCGCCTCATTGTTCACCGGCGTCGCCGGGGATGCGCAGCAGGCATCGGCTTTCCCGCGGACCGCGATCGCAGCAGACATCGGCGAATCGATCAGCTCGCGGGACCCGCAGCACGTCTCGGCGTTCGCCGCAAACAAGGCCGTCGCAGGGGCGTTTCACGCCCGCGCGTTCGACTTCGTGGTGTTCCTGCCCGCTGGTGTGGGCAGATGTCTGACCGGAGGAGACTACACGATTCACTCCAGCTGCCAGCCGATCGCGCAGATCACCCAGAAGTTGCTCACCGAGCGCGATTCCTACGCCGTCGAATTATTCGACTCGTTGGAACCGGGGCACGTGCTGGCCGGAGCCGGTGTTGGCCGGGATCCAGGAAATCGATCGTGGGGTCGAACGCGACCGACTTCAGCCGCCACTCATCCGAGGTGGTTGCTTCCGCAGCTCATTCCGCCGGGTGGTTACCAGCGCAACCTATTCCGCCGGGTGGTTACTTCCGCAGCTTCTTGAGCGTCCAGAGGATCGTCATGGCGCCGGTCTGGGTGCCGGCCTCGTCGCGGATCGCGACATCGACGGTGAATTCGGGTCGTTTGCCCGATTCCAGTTCAGCGAGCACGTCGTCGACCGCGGCATCCATGGTTGCTTCCGCGGTAAGCGGACCCATCGCCACCTTGAGGTATTTGATGGTGGCCTGCACCGCCAGTGGCACCAGGGTGTCGAATTTGTCGCCAAACTCGGCCAGCACGATCGCCCCGGAGGCGGTCTCGGCCAGGGTGAACATCGCGCCGGCGTGAATCCCACCAATGTGGTTGTGATACTCGGGTTGATCCGGCATCCGCAGCAGGGCGTGCTCGGAGTCGAGTTCGAGGTATTCGATGTTGAGGGTGCCGACCATTGGCACCTGGATCGGCATGTTGTCCATCACGATTTTGTAGTCAATTCCCATGACGTCAGGCTAGCCGTGGTGGTCTGCGCTAGCGTCAGCGCGTGGGTGGCTTCGCGGTCTTCGACATCGACGGCGTGCTAGCCGACGTGCGTCACCGGCTCCATCACATCGATCGTCGGCCGAAGCGCTGGGACACCTTCTTCAAACTAGCCGTGCTTGACGACGTGCTAGAGGAAGGCCGCGCGCTCGTGGCGCAGTCTGTACGGGCCGGCCTCGTGGTGGTGTATTCAACCGGCCGGCCAGAGTCGTACCGGCGCGACACCCAGGAGTGGCTTTCCCGGCACGGTCTCCCCCACGGATCGTTGTTCATGCGTCGTGACCATGATCGGCGGCCGGCACGTGTGACGAAGGTTGATGTTGCTCGCCGCCTGCACGAGGAGCAGACCGTGGAGTACCTGGTGGACGACGACCCGCGCGTCGTCGACGCTCTTCGCACCGCGGGCTTCGAGGTCATCCACGCCACCTGGATGGACACCGCCCCTCCCCTGCGCGAGGACTCCGCCTCGGCCAGCTCCGAGGATCCCACCTCAGCCAGCTCCGAGGACCCCGCCACGGCCAGCTCCGAGGACCCCGCCACGGCGCTGCATCAGGCGCAGGAGGAAGGGCGCGTGTAGCGCTGTCTAGCGACCGTGTGCTTGATCAACGCGGGTCTGGTCGGCCCTGCCGTGATCAACGCGGGTCTGGGTCGGCCCTGCCGTGATCAACGCGGGTCTGGGTTGGGTCTACAGCCCGATATCGGTCGCTAAACCCGACTGCACGCCGCGTTGATCACCGCCGAACCCGACTGCGCACCCGCGTTGATCACCGCCCACCGCACTACGGGCCGCGTTGATCACCCCGAACCCGACTGCACGCCGCGTTGATCACCGCCCACCGCACCACGGGCCGCGTTGATCACCGCCGAACCCGAGAAGCCTCGGCTACAGGTCGAACTTCTCG
Organism: uncultured Actinomycetes bacterium; assembly: GCA_963842975.1. GTDB lineage: Bacteria > Actinomycetota > Actinomycetes > S36-B12 > UBA10799 > JACJWR01. The sequence continues at coordinate 61,718 of CAWJIH010000001.1, forward strand.
GCGATCATCTCAGCGGCCTGCTGACGGGTCTCCCGTTCAACGAAAATCGTCCAATCAGCCGCCGCGGTGTAGAACTGCTCCCGGCGACGCATCACGGCTTCGGAGCATGGGGAAGGGCGCGTGTAGCGCTGCTGGTGGCATACGTGCTTGATCAACGCGGGTCTGGGTCGGGTCTGCCGTGATCAACGCGGGTCTGGGTCGGGTCTACAGCCCGATGATCGGTCGCTAAACGCGGGTCTGGGCACCGCGTTGATCACCGCCCGATCCGACCACGGACCGCGTTGATCACCGAACCCGACTGCGCACCGCGTTGATCACCGCCCACCCGACTGCGCACCGCGTTGATCACCGCCCACCCGCACCACGGACCGCGTTGATCACCGCCCACCCGACCACGCACCGCGTTGATCACCGCCCACCCGACGCACGACCGCGTTGATCACCGCACACCCGACCACGGACCGCGTTGATCACCGCCGAACCCGAGAAGCTACGGCTGCAGGTCGAACTTCTCGGCGATCATCTCAGCGGCCTGCTGACGGGTCTCCCGTTCAACGAAAATCGTCCAATCAGCCGCCGCGGTGTAGAACGGCTCCCGGCGACGCATCACGGCTTCGGCACTCAACAAAGGATCGATCACTGGTCGATTCGGATCGGACTCAGTCTTGGCGGCAAGCCGGGCTATGTCGCCCTCCAGATAAATAATGGAACCGCCGTCGCGCAGCATCTGCACCTTGCGCGCGCTGTAGACCTCGTCGCCGCCGGGGTCTAGATCGACCAACGCTCCCCCGCCGCAATCGACGATGATGCCGTCCATCTCCGCTAACTTCGCGATGATCTCGAATTCCAACTGGCGGAACTCCCGCCAGCCACGAGCGCGCACAAACTCCGGTACCGGTAAGCCCGATTCGTACTCCATCAACACATCAGTGCTCATGACCGGGCGCTTGGTGAGCACCGACAATCGACGCGCAACGTTGGATTTGCCCACTCCACGCATGCCGATCAGGTTGATGTTCACTCTTGCGCACCTCCAGGTGTCACGTTGATGATCCGGCAGTACCGCGCCGATTCCAATCTCGCTCGTTCCCCGGCCCCAACGGCCGGCTTGCACCCAACTCGTTCCCCGGCCCCAACGGCCGGCTTGCACCCAACTCGTTCCCCGGCCCTAGTGGCCAGCTTGCGCCCAACTCGTACCCACTCCGACGGACACCTCGAGCGGAACGGCCAACTCATACGCCGCGCCCATCTCGTCGGTCACCACCTCGGTGGCCGCCTCAATCTCGCCCGGTGCTACCTCCAACACGAGCTCGTCGTGAACCTGAAGCAGCAGCCGGGTGCCCATGCCCCTTGACTTTAGGGCCCGATCGACCTTGAGCATGGCCACTTTCACCAGATCAGCGGCTGATCCCTGGATTGGAGCGTTCAAAGCCATGCGTTCGGCCATGGCCCGCCGGCCGCGGTCGTCACTGTTCAAATCCGGCAGATATCGACGCCGACCCAGCACAGTTTGCGTCCAACCGGTCGCTCGCGCCTCTTCCACCACGGCGTGCAAATAGTCGCGCACCCCGCCGAACCGCAGGAAGTACTCGTCCATCAGCCCCTGGGCTTCGGCCCTGCTGATCCCCAACTGCGCCGCCAACCCAAATGCACTGAGCCCGTAGGCCAGGCCATAAGACATCGCCTTGACTTTGCGCCGCATCTCCGGATCAACGTCCTCGGGCGGCACCCCGAACACCCGCGAGCCCACCGTGGTGTGCAGATCCTCGCCAGACTTGAACGCCTCGATCAGCCCGTCATCCGCCGAGAGGTGCGCCATGATTCGCATTTCGATCTGCGAGTAGTCGGCGGTCAGCAACGTCTCGTACCCGGTGCCAACCACGAACCCACCCCGAATCGCCCGGCCTTCTTCGGTGCGGATCGGGATGTTCTGCAGATTCGGGTCCGTGCTCGATAGTCGCCCGGTGGCGGCCACCATTTGGTTGAAGGTGGTGTGGATTCGGGAGGATGCATCGATTAGCGGCAGCAATCCCGCCACCGTCTGCCGCAGCTTCGACACGTCCCGGAACCGCAGGATGGTAGCCAGCAGCGGATCCGCTGTCTGCGCATACAGCCCGGCGAGGGCCTCGGCGTCGGTGGTGTAGCCAGTCTTGATCTTCTTGGTCTTGGGCAGTTGCTTTTCGTCGAACAGCAATTCCTGCAATTGTTTGGGCGAGCCGAGATTGAACTTCCGACCGGCCAACTCCCAGGCTTCCTCCTGCGCCTCACGGACCGAGGCCGCGTACTGCGACTCCAGGTCTGCGAGGTACTCCTGATCCACTGCAATGCCGTCGCGTTCCATCTGCGCAAGCACCGCCAAGGTCGGCAGTTCCACCTCGTCAAGCAGTGCCAGCCCGCCGCGTTCGGCCAGCTGCTCCCGCAGCGCTGCGCCGACCGCGAGCAGCGCCATCGCCTCTCGAGCGCGCGGTTCCTTGCGATCGGTCGCATCGAACTCGCCCAGGCTGAGTTGGCCGGAATCCGATTCGGATGGGTCGGTCAGATCGATCCCGGCGAACCTCGCGGCAAGGTCGCGCAGGTCGAATGACCGTTGACCGGGGAGCAGCAGGTAGGCCGCCAAAGCGGTGTCCATGGTCAATCCGGCCAACGTCCATCCCTGCGCCATCAACGCCAGCGACGGACCTTTCGCGTCATGCATCACCTTCGAAGCGTTGGGGTCCGCCAGCCACGCCACCACCGCATCATCAACACGGCCCCCAGCCACAGCACCACCACCGTCGCCGCCACCGCCGGCGCCAGCCACAGCACCATCACCGCCACCCCCGGCCACATCCACCCACAGCACCTCGGCACCTTCGGCCGCCAGCACCAGCGCCTCCACCGACCCGGTCCCCCGTCCCCAGGAACCCACCACAACCAGGCCCACCTCGCCACCACCATGGGCGGCAAGCCATTCCGCGGGCGAGGCTTCGGACAGTTCCACGGCCACCGTCTCCGCTCCAGCCGAATCGGCCTCGTCGGCGAAGATCGTGAACAACCGCTCCCGCAGCACCTGGAACTCCAGGTCGTCGAACACCTCGTGCACCTGCTCCCGGGTGAAACCAGTCCACTCCAAGTCGGCCACTCCCGCGTCCAACGGCACGTCATCCACGAGCTGGGTCAACGACCGGTTGAGCATCACCTGATCCAGATTCGCCCGCAGCGACTCGCCGACCTTGCCCCGGATCTCCGACGCGTGCGCGATCAGTTCGTCGAGTCCGCCGTACTGGTTGATCCACTTCGCCGCCGTCTTCTCCCCCACCCCCGGGATCCCCGGCAGGTTGTCCGACTTATCCCCTCGCAGAGCGGCAAAGTCGGCATACAACGCCGGCGGCAGGCCGAACTTGGCTTCCACCGCCTCGGGGTCCATCCGGGCAAGATCCGAGACTCCCCGCTTCGGATACAGCACCGTGACGCGATCGTCGACCAACTGGAAGGCATCGCGGTCGCCGGTCACCACGGACACCTCGAGACCTGCCTCGGTCGCCTCCCGGGTCAGCGTCGCGATGACGTCGTCGGCTTCGTAGCCCGGGACACTCAGCGAGCGGATGCCAAGCGCGTCGAGCACGGTGCGTACCCAATCCACTTGGCCGGCGAAGTCGGCTGGCGAGGCGGCTCGGTTGGCCTTGTAGTCGGCGAACTGCTCGGTGCGGAACGTGGTCCGGGAAACGTCGAAGGCCACCGCAATGTGGGTGGGTCGCTCATCTCGCAGCACGTTGATGAGCATCGAGGTGAATCCATACACGGCGTTCGTCGCCTGACCCGACGTGGTGGAAAAATTCTCCACGGGCAAGGCGTAGAACGCTCGGTAGGCGAGAGAATGGCCATCGAGCAGCATGAGCCGGAGCGGTTGGTCGGTTGCCACCGCTTGATCCTAGGGTAGGACCCATGAGTGACGAGCCACGTGAGGATGTTCCCAGTTGGCCGGCCGAGTTGCCGCCACCGGATGTCGCTGCCGAAGGTATGACTGCTCGCCAGGGTGCGTTGGGCTCCACCATGGGCATCGAATACCTCCACGTGGCACCTGATCTGGTGATTGCGCGGATGCCGGTAGCTGGCAACACCCAGCCCTACGGTCTGCTGCACGGCGGAGCTTCGGGGGTTTTGGCCGAAAGTGTCGGATCAATTGCATCCTCGCTGCATGCCGGACCGGGCCGAATCGCCCTCGGCATCGAGTTGAGCCTCAGCCACCATCGCAGCGCCCGGGAGGGCTTCGTGCACGCCCGCGCCACCCCCTTGTCGGTGGGCCGCACCCTCGCCACGTTCAACGTCGCAATCACCGACGATGCCGATCGAGCGGTGTGCACCGCCCGGCTGACCTGCCTGCTGCGCGACGTCTGATTCGGCGCACCAACCGACCCTCCCGAAACCTCGCCACCGACGCACGCACAGGTGTTTCCCGCCACACGCATGATCCGCAACGCATAATTCGGCAACTGCTGGGGAAGAATGGCCATGTGCCGATGACCGAGTCAACTGCGCGCCCGGAGGTGTCTTCGAAGGTGTCCGCCAGCACCCCCGTCGCTTTGCTGCGTGCCATGCGGCCCCACCAGTGGACCAAGAACCTTCTGGTTGCGGCCGTGCCTCTGGCCTCCGGCAAATTATTCGACCTCTCCGTGCTGGTGCCCACGATCGGCGCCTTCGTCGCCTTCTGTTTGGCGGCCAGTGCCACCTACCTGATCAACGACACGGTGGACGTGGAATCGGATCGAGCCCACCCCACCAAACGCAACCGGCCGATCGCGTCCGGTGCCCTGTCGCCACGGATCGCGGTGATCGCTGCGGTGGTGCTGTTCGCGGCGGCGATCGCACTCGGCACCGTGGTTTCCCCAGGGCTCGGCGCGGTGGTGGTCGCCTACATCATCGTCACGCTTGCCTACTCGCTGCGGCTGAAACACGAACCCGTGATCGAACTCGTTTTCGTCTCTCTGGGTTTTCTGCTCCGCGCGATTGCCGGTGGCGTCGCCAGCGGAATCCCGATCTCCAGCTGGTTCCTCATCGTGGCCGGCTTCGGCTCACTGTTCATGGCCACCGGCAAGCGATCCAGCGAGTTGGACACGGTGCTCGAAGGCGGCGCAGATCGGGCCAGCACGCGCCGGGTCCTTGCCCGCTACTCCCCCACGTACCTGCGTTTCGTGTGGGGTCTGGCAGCCACCATCACCGTGGCCGCCTACTGCCTTTGGGCCTTCGAGGTGGCTGAACTTTCCACCGCGGTGCCGTGGGCCGAAATCAGCATTGTGCCGTTCGTGATGGCGATCCTGCGTTACGCGGTGGACATTGACTCCCACTCCGCGGGGGCACCCGATGAGGTTGTCCGGAGCGATCGCGTGTTGCTCGCCCTGGGCGCCCTGTGGGTGGTGACCTTCGCCCTCGGCGCTTTGGGGGTCTGACCTACATCCACTTTTGGCATTGTGCGGCGGCACTACCCGCTGGCGCACGGCTGGTGGAAGATGAAGAGGAAGCATGTATCAAAAAAACGAACTACTCACGGGTTGGGGACGCACCTCGCCGTCCTCGGCCGTCGTTGCGCTAGCCGCGCCGGGCGAGGACCCCGGCCCGCTGCTGCGTGAAGTGATCGAGGATCCGCACCGCGCAGCTCGTGGTGTGTTGGCTCGAGGGCTAGGCCGCTCCTACGGCGACTCCGCCCAGAACGGTGGCGGTTTGGTGTTGCGCCTGCCCACCGGCGGTATGCGCCTGGACGCCGAATCGGGCACTCTCACCGCCGACGCTGGCACCAGCCTCGACGAGATTCTGCGTGTCATCGTGCCGCAAGGTTGGTTCGTGCCGGTGACACCGGGCACCCGCTACGTGACCGTGGGCGGGGCGATCGCTGCCGACATCCATGGCAAGAATCACCATGTCGACGGCACCTTCGGCGCCCACGTGCGCAGCCTGGACCTGCTCACCGCCGACGGGTCGGTGCGCACGCTAACCCCAACTGCAGCCGACGAGTTCGACCGGCGCTTGTTCGCCGCCACGATCGGCGGCATGGGCCTCACCGGTGTGATTCTGCGGGCCACCTTCGGCCTGCTCCCCATCGAAACGTCGAAGATCCTGGTCGACACCAGGCGCACCCGGAACCTCGACGACGTCATGGAGCGCATGGTCGCCGCCGATGACACCGCCACCTACTCGGTCGCCTGGATCGATTCGGTGGCAAAGGGGTCGCGCTTCGGCCGTGGTGTGCTCACCACTGGGGAACACGCACCACTGGACGCATTGCCGACGGCAGCCCGCCGCGATCCCACCGGCTATGACCCGTCGATGTTGGCCTCGGCGCCGCCTTTCGTGCCCGGCGGGCTGCTGACCCCGCTGACCGTGCGGGCCTTCAATGAGGCCTGGTATCGCAAAGCTCCGGTCAGTCGCGACGCGGAGGTGCAGTCGATCCCGGCGTTCTTCCACCCGCTCGACGGGGTGGGCGGCTGGAACCGGATCTACGGCCCGGAGGGATTCCTGCAGTACCAGTTTGCGGTGCCCGATTCCGGAGCCGAAGTGGTCCGGCTGGCCTTGAGCGAACTCCAGCGCATCGGGGCGCCGAGTTTCTTGAGCGTGCTCAAGCGGTTCGGCCCGCACAACGGCTTCCCGCTCAGCTTTCCGATGAGCGGCTGGACGCTCGCGTTGGACCTGCCGGCCAGCATCGACGCGCTCGGACCCACGCTTGATGCGCTGGATCAAGAAGTGCTGGCCGCCGGTGGTCGCTTCTACCTGGCGAAGGACTCCCGCACGACGGCTGCGAATCTGGCGGCCGGCTACCCCGAACTCGACGAATTCCGCGCGGTGAAAGCCGCAATCGACCCCGACAACCTGTTCGTATCCGATCAAAGCCGGAGGCTTGGCCTGTGATCAACGCTGTGAAACAACCCCAATCGTTGCTGCTGCTCGGTGGCACCTCAGAAATCGGCCTGGCAATAGTCCGGGCCCTGCCCACCGCACGCCTGCGTCGGGTGGTGCTCGCCGGCCGCCCAAGTGAACGCCTCGATTCCGCCGTGGTCGACCTCGCTGCCGGTCTGCCCGGGGTGGAGGTGTCCAGCGTGGCTTTCGACGCCGACGCCCCGGACACTCACGCCGCGGTGTTGGAGTCGATCGCCGCCGACGGCGACCTCGACGTCATCGTGTTGGCGTTTGGTTTGCTCGGCGACCAGGAGGAGATCAATGATGATCCGTCCGCCGCATTGCCGTTGATCCAGACCAACTACGTCGGCGGGGCCAGCGCCCTGCTGCACAGCGGCGACTTGCTCAAACGGCAGGGCCACGGGTCGATCATCGTGCTGTCCAGCGTCGCCGGGGATCGGGCCCGGGCCACCAACTTCGTCTACGGCTCCACCAAAGCCGGTATCGATGCGCTGGCACAGGGGCTTTCCGACTCCCTGGCCAACGTTGGCGTCAGCGTGCTCGTGGTGCGCCCCGGCTTCGTGCACAGCCGCATGACCGAGGGTCTCGAGGCGGCGCCGTTCGCCACCACACCCGAGGCAGTCGCTGAGGATGTTGCGAAGGCTTGGCGCTCCGGAAAGCACGTGGTGTACTCCCCGCCGGTGCTGCGGGCAGTGATGGGCGCGATGAAATCGTTACCTCGTCCCGTGTTCCGGAAAGTCAGTGCCCGCTAGCGGGTCTAGCACGGGCTGAGCCCCGCAGGGTCTATGCTCCTACCCAATCCGGAGCCAGATCGGTGATCCGGTCGTCCCGACTGGGAGGAGGCGCCACCGGTGCGTCGACGAATAGCAGCACTGCTGGCAGCAGTCGCGGCCGTCGTGGCCTTGGTGCTTGGTGGCGGTCTGGTGTCGGCAGGTGCGGCGGCTGCCGCGGCTGGCGCAGCGGATGTCGCCACAGCCGATGCGAGTGTCGCCACGACTGCCACTGCGGTCTCGGAGCCGGGGTCCCGTGCTGCGGGGCCAGCTGCGGTCTCGGAGCCGGGGTCCCGTGCTGCGGGGCCAGCCGCCGTGTTGGCCGTGGAGGATCCTCCCGCCGAGCAAGTGGCACCGGTCGACGAATCGGCGCCAGCCGAAGGTGCGACACCCGACGAAGCAGGTGGCGACAGCGCCACCGAGGTCAAGGGCGTCATCACCGACCCGAACCGGGAGCCCATCGCCGGTGTCGAACTCGACGTCACCAACGCTGAGGACGTCGTTGACTCCCGCGGCGAGACTATTCCTGCCGGCGAGTTCGAAGCCGCTGTGCTCACGGGCGACGATGGCAGCTGGGCGGCACCCCTGCCCGGGGGCGGCCGCTACACGGTGACCATCGTGGTGGACACCCTCCCCGAGGGCATCGGGTTGGCCGATCCGGATCAAGACTCCCGCACCGTGAACGTGCTGCCCGAGAAGTCGGCCACCGCACTGTTCCGCACTTCGGACGGCGAAACAGGCTCAGGCGGAAAGTCGACGCTGGACCGGGCGCTGCAGTTGACCGTCGACGGTTTGCTGTTCGGCCTGACCATCGCGCTGGCGGCCATCGGCCTCTCGCTGATCTTCGGCACCACCGGGCTTACGAACTTCTCCCACGGCGAATTGGTGACGCTGGGCGCACTGACCACTTACTTCTTCTCCAGCGTGCTGGGCCTGCCCTTCCTGCTCGCAGCGGCATTGGCGGTGTTGACGTGCGGTCTGCTCGGCGGCGTGCAAGACAAACTGCTCTGGGGTCGACTGCGCAAACGCGGCACCGGTGTGATCGCGATGCTCGTGGTGAGCATCGGATTCGGCATCCTGCTGCGCTACGTGTACCTGTTCTTCTTCGGCGGCAACACCCGCCAGTTCAACGCCTACGCGGGTCAGGCGGGCATTCAAATCGGCCCGGTGCTGATGACTCCGAAGTCGATGTTCGCATCCGTCGTCGCGGTGATCTTCTTGCTCGCCACTGCCTACTGGCTGCTGCGAACCCAGTCCGGAAAGGCCAGCCGAGCGATCTCGGACAACCCAGCACTCGCTAGCGCGTCCGGCATTGACGTCGAGAAGGTGATCAACCGGGTGTGGATCTACGGTGCCGGGCTCGCTGCCATCGCCGGCGTCATCTACAGCCTCAACAACGGAATCAACTGGTTCCAGGGCTTCCAGATCCTGCTGCTGGTGTTCGCCGGCGTGGTGCTGGGTGGCCTGGGCACCGCGTTCGGTGCCATTGTGGGGTCGCTGATAGTCGGTGTGATGATCCAGGTTTCCACCCTGGTGGTGCCGCCGGAGTTGAAGAATGTCGGCGCCCTGCTCATCTTGATCATCATTCTTCTCTTCCGACCGCAGGGCATCCTCGGTCGTCGCGAGCGAGTCGGCTGAGGGAGGCGCGGATCATGGATTGGGGAAATATTTTCAGCCAGTCGATCACCCAGGGTTTGGGTGTGCTGGCGGTCATCTACGCACTCGCCGCAATCGGCCTGAACGTCCACTTCGGCTACACCGGACTGCTCAACTTCGGCCAGGCCGGCTTCCTCGCGGTTGCCGCCTACGGGTTGGCCGTGACCATCGTGGTGCTCGAACTCCCCCTGTTCATCGGCGTGGTGATCGGGCTGTTGGCCGCGGTTGTGCTCGCCTTGCTGCTGGGTATACCGACGCTGCGGTTGCGTGCCGATTACCTGGCAATCGTCACCATCGCAGCCGCAGAGATCATTCGACTGCTCGTACGTTCGGTGACCCTGCGCGAGGTGTTCGGCGGATCCGACGGCATCAACGCGTTCGCCGGGGAGTTCTACTCCTACTCCCCCTACTCGGCGGGGCTCGCCTTCGGGCCGATCCAGTTCAGCCAAAACGATCTATGGGTCGTAACCGTCGGGTGGGTCCTAGTGGCGCTCAGCGTGCTGCTGGTGTGGCTGCTCATGCGGTCGCCGTGGGGTCGAGTGATCAAGGCGATTCGGGAAGACGAAGACGCCGTCCGCTCGTTGGGCAAAAACGTCTACTTCTACAAGATCCAGTCACTCATCATCGGTGGTGTGCTTGGGTCGCTGGGTGGATTCATCTTCGCCGTCGGCTTCCAGTCGGTGCAGCCCGACAGCTACGCCACGGACCTCACGTTCTTCGCCTACGCGGTGTTGATCCTCGGTGGCGCCGGCCGAGTGATGGGACCGGTGTTGGGCGCGGTGGTGTTCTGGTTCCTGCTGGTCTTCATCGATGGCACGCTGGCGCAGTTGGTGCAAAATGGCACCATCACCTTCATCCGCACCGACCAAGTGGGCCAGGTTCGCTACTGGATCCTAGGCCTGTCGCTCATGCTCTTGATGATCTATCGACCTCAAGGCATCCTCGGCGATAAGAAGGAGTTGGCCCTCGATGCCCGATAACGAAGAGCCCAAGCAGACGTCCGCCGCGTCCTCAGCCGCGCAGGATCACCTAGCGGTGGAACAGAACGTCATTGCCGAAGAACGTGCGCAGGCCGCGCACGCCATCCTCACCGGCGATCCCGCGGGCAAGCGCCAGGCGACGGCGGCCCTCGCGGATGTGCCCCACGAGCCAGGCGCACCCAAGCCGGATCCCATCCTGATCGCCGACGGGATCGTCCGCCGATTCGGCGGCCTGGTGGCGGTCAACGTCGAACACGCCGAGATTCAGCGCGGATCGATCACCGCCCTGGTCGGGCCGAACGGTGCCGGCAAGACCACCTTCTTCAACCTGCTCACCGGATTTGACCAGCCCAACGAGGGGTCGTGGCAGTTCAACGGCATCGAACTCAAGGGCAAGGCCGCCTACAAGGTGGCGCGGCTCGGCATGGTGCGCACCTTCCAGCTGACCAAGGCACTGAGTCGGATGAAGGTGATCGACAACATGGCCCTCGGGGCCAAGGGCCAGAAGGGCGAGCGCTTCTGGGCCGCTGTGATTCCGGGGATCTGGCGCCGCCAGGAGCAGTCGATCGAGGCCAAGGCGGACGGTCTGCTGGCCAGATTCAAACTTGACACCAAGCGGGAAGACTTCGCCGGATCGCTGTCCGGGGGGCAGCGCAAGCTGCTGGAGATGGCCCGGGCGCTGATGTCCGACCCGGATTTGGTGATGCTCGACGAGCCGATGGCTGGGGTGAACCCGGCACTGACCCAGTCCCTGCTCGGGCACATCATGGACTTGCGTGAGCAGGGTATGACTGTGGTGTTCGTGGAACACGACATGGACGTGGTGCGCACGATTTCGGACTGGGTGATTGTGATGGGTCAAGGCCAGGTGATCGCCGAAGGGCCCCCCGAATCCGTGATGAGCAACCCGGCCGTGATCGATGCCTACCTTGGTGCCCACCACGACAAGGCCCTCACGGACACTGGCGAGTCGTTGTCCTTCACGGAAGCGGAGTAGGCCATGAGCGTTTCCCCCGACAATCCTGCCGAGTTCGAGCGCGAGATCGACCTCGACGCCCAGCAGCGAGGCGGCCACCACTACCCGCACGGCGAGGCAGGCACCGAGCACATCGACCGGTCCGAGCACCTCGACAGTGCCGACGGTGCGGTGGTCCGGATGGACGAGATCGTGGCCGGCTACATTCCCGGGGTCAACATCATCAATGGTGCGGATCTGTATGCCCAGTCCGGTGAGTTGGTGGGCATCATTGGGCCAAACGGCGCGGGCAAGTCCACCCTGCTCAAGGCGCTGTTTGGCCTGGTCAAGGTGCGTTCGGGCACAGTGACGCTGAACGGTGACGACATCACGAACATGCGCGCAGACCAGTTGGTGGCGCGCGGGATCGGCTTCGTCCCCCAGACGAACAACGTGTTTCCGTCGTTGACGATCGAAGAGAACCTGCAGATGGGTTGCTTCCAGCGGCCGGGCGCCTTCGCTGAGCGATTCGAGTTCGTATCCGGACTGTTCCCGGCGTTGGCCGACCGGCGCAAGCAACGCGCCGGAAGCCTCTCCGGTGGTGAGCGGCAAATGGTGGCCATGGGTCGCGCGCTCATGATGGATCCGGCGGTGCTTTTGCTGGACGAGCCCAGCGCGGGACTCTCCCCGGTGTTGACCGACGAGGCGTTTGTTCGGGTCAAGGAGATCAACAAGGCCGGTGTCACGGTGGTGATGGTGGAGCAGAACGCGGCGCGCTGCCTGCAGATCGTGGACCGTGGGTACGTGCTTGACCAGGGGCGCAATGCCTACACCGGTTCCGGCCGGGACCTGGCGAACGATCCCAAGGTGATTGAGCTGTACCTGGGGACGTTGGCGAAGGCCTGAAGCCGAGCCGGTCCCGCGGCCCTTCGCCTGCGCCTGCGCCCCTGCGCGCCCGTTCCCCTGCGCGCCCGTTCGCCCCTGCGCGCGTGGCCCGTTCGCCCCTGCGCGGTGGAGCGTCCCGGCGAACTAAGTGGCGGTAGTCGCGGAAAGTGCGGACTCCGGAGGACTCGACGTTCGCCGGGACGCTCCACCGCTTTGGGGCTCCGTTCAGCCCGCGCCCGGACGCTCCACCGCTTCGGGGCGCCGTGCTGCCGCGCCGAGCTTCCACCGCTTCGGGGCGCCGTTCAGCCCGCGCCCGGACGCTCCACCGCTTTGGGGCGAGGTTCAGGTAGTGGGGTGCCCTGGAGCGAGGCTCAATCCCGACGAACCTCCAATCCTCCATAATCGTCCCCTTTGCGCACCCTCCGTCACTTAGTTCGTCGGGATTGAGCAACGCGAAAGGGCACCCGACCACCGATGGCGGTCCCGCGCACCGAAACGCGTCCCAAACTGAGGTTTATCCCGCTCCCAAACGCCGATAAACCTCAGTAAGCAGCGCAACTGTCGAGCGCCCTCAGCCGCGCCAGCCACCGGCACTCAGACGCGAGGCAATGTTTGCCAATACCGCCGCCGGACGAAACATCATGTCTGCTGCCCGCCAATGCACCGCGCTGATACCAATGGACAGCAGAAAGTGATGGCGATCAGCCTCCCGCACCAACACACCATCGTCATGGCCGAAAGTCCCGTCGTATTTGATCTTCCCGTGGCACTCCCCTGCAACGCGGAACTCCTCCCACCAGAAGTCCACGAAGACTCCTTTGCCGGATCCCTGAACGAACTCGTGCTGGCAGTCAGGAACTGGCAGTCCTGCCTCCACAATTCGGCCGAAGGAGACGGACTCCGCTGGCGATTCCCGACGAGGATCCGTTAACTGCAGGGCTCGGCTGACCCGACGTTGGCTGTGTGCCCGCGCGACTTGGGCCTCTCGTAGGGGTCGAAGGGCCCTTTCGAGCACTTGGGGATTGACTTTGCCGCGTAGATCTCTTGACACCACGTAGCCCAAAGCAGCCTGTCGTGCGACGTGATCGGTGGCCATCAAAGCCTCCGTCAGCGGCAGTTCGGAAGCCAAGTCAAGTGCGGTGCGAGCCGGCGTCGTGAGTCGCAACCCACCCACGTCGTTCTCATGCTCGGTCACGACGTCTGGCGGCAACTTCCGCAGCACCACGCGCGGCTCGCTTTCGCTGCGACGTCCAGGGGCGGGCGGACGGGTGAACACCGGCGGTGCTTCGGCAACCTCCGCACGATTCAGCAGCGGCAGTTCGTGCGCTAGAGCGGCAGTTCCGTGGCTGGCGATCAGATCGCCGCGAGCCATCTGCACTGCCGTGGCGTTGACAATGTGACGCTGAACATCGTCAGTTGGAACCAGATCGGCAGCCAGATAGACACCTCGATGCATCCGCACCACCTCACCGCGCGATACCGCCCGTCGCAGGACGTCCGGCGCAACACCGACATCGTTGGCACGAAACAGGACTTCCGGTGGTGTCCAACTGCGTCTCCCCATGCCCACAAGCATCACGGAAATCGGCAAATCGGCCGAAGTCGTCATCCACAGACCCCTGACGAGGGGACACTCAGGGACCGCTACCTAGCGGCCGTTGTGTCGGCTCCGTCAACGTCGATCGAAGTGCGCCCCAAAGTGAGTGCTATCGCTCGCCAGGACGCTGATAAACCTCAGTTTCGAGCGCAATCGCGCGAACCCCCTCTCCGACCCCGGCCAAACACAGAGTGAGCACGGCATTGCCCGCGGATTCGGACACCAAATCGGAGATCCCACCCACAAACCACAACGAGGGGTCCCGCCGCTAGCGGCGGGACCCCTCGCGGGCACTACAGAACTGCGGACCTGCGGAACTACCGACTAGCTCGCAGCCGGAACGTCAGCCACGACAGTGTCCTGGCGGGTGTTCTGGTTGTCGGCACCGAACACGTACACGCCCATGGCGGCACGGGCCGGGTCACCGTTGTCGTCGAGGTTGATCGGGCCGGACTGGCCTTCGTAGTTGATGTCCTTGCCCTCTTCGAGCAGCGTCTTGCAAGCCTCGAACGACTCGCAAATCTCGCCCTCGTCGTTCTGACCACTGACCGAGGCGATGTTCGCGGCGATGGAGGCACCCGAGTCATCGCCGGCCTGGATTGCAGCCAGCGCGATCAGCACCACGGCGTCGTATGACTCCGCGGCGTAGGAGTAGTCGACCAGGTTGGGGTCGGTCTCCAGCAGCGAGGCCTGGAACTCGTCGGACGGGGCGGCGCCGGGCAGCGTGCCCTTCACACCCTCCATGATGCCGTCGGGCAGGCCCTCGGCAAGCGTGTTGGAGAGGTTGCCATCCACCAGGTACAACTGGGTGTCCTGCGGCCCCACACCCTGCTTGATCAGTTCCTGCAGGATCTTCTTCGACTCGTCGAAGCCGATCAGCACGATTCCGTCAGGGTTGGTGGCGGCGCACTGGCCGACCTCAGCCTCGAAGGACGCGGCCTTGGGGTCGTAGATGATGGTCTCGGTCACTTCACCGCCGTTGTCGGTGAATACGGTCTCCACGACGTTGGCGAGACCTTCGCCGTAGGCGTCCTGCAGCGCGAGGATGCAGATGCTCTGGTTTCCGTCGGAAAGTGCCTGGTCGGCGAGGACCTGGCCCTGCAGGGTGTCCGGCGGGGCGGTGCGGGAGTACAGGCCCTGGTCGGGGTAGGTGGTCAGTTCGGTGGAGGTGTTGGCGGGCGACACCATGGCCACACCGGAGCTGGTCACCTTGTCGATGACGGTGAGGGTCACCGAGCTGGACGCGGCACCAACGATGGCGTCGGCGCCCTGCGAGATCAGACGGTCGACCGTCTGGGCAGCGATGTTGGTGGAGGTGTCACCGGAGTCACCGTCGATGATCTCCACGTCGCCACCGTTGACCCCGCCAGCGGCGTTGATCTCTTGCGCGGCGAGGTTCACACCGGCGAACTCGGGCGGCCCGAGGAATGCCAGCGAACCGGTCTGCGGAAGCAGGGTGCCGATGACGAGGCTGCCATTGCCTTCCGCGGCGGGGGCCGACGCTGCGTCGGTCGCTTCCGAGCTGGTGTCACTGCTGTCGCTGCTGCACGCCGCAAGGGCGAGGCCGAGTGCGCTAAGCATCACG
This sequence comes from uncultured Actinomycetes bacterium, assembly GCA_963842975.1. Lineage (GTDB taxonomy): Bacteria > Actinomycetota > Actinomycetes > S36-B12 > UBA10799 > JACJWR01. The sequence continues at coordinate 77,034 of CAWJIH010000001.1, forward strand.
GCCGAACGCACAACTTTGGATCGAACCATATGTGTGTCTCCTACGTGTGAGGGTTCCATGCCTGCCATGGAATTCCGCTGTCGGTGGTCAGCGGCTGGCCTGAACCTAGCCCACAATCGGAATACGTCAGACAGCGGCTACCGGCGTGTCGGGATTCCCCGCACAACCCGGGCCGCCGTGATCAATCCGTGACCTGATCTGAGCCCAGCAATGCCTCTGCGACGACTGCCATTGAGGTGCGCTGATCCATCGCGGTGCGTTGCAGCCAGCGGTAGGCGCGTTCGTCGTCGAAACCGTGTCTGGCCTGCAGCAGGGCCTTGGCGCGGTCGATGAATTTGCGCGCGGCCAGGGCCTGATTCAGCGATTCGACTTGCGCGTTGAGCGCCGCGATTTCCTTCGCCTTGGCCAACGCGAGTTCAATCGCCGGCACCAGGTCCGAGGGGGCCACAGGCTTCACCACATAGCCGGTGGCGCCGGCATCCCGGGCGCGTTCGATGAGATCGCGCTGGCTGAAGGCGGTGAGCATCACGACCGCACAGTGGTGCTCGGCGGTGATGAGTTCCGCCGCCGTGACGCCGTCCATCACCGGCATCCGAATGTCGAGCAGCACCACGTCGGGCTTTGTCTGACGAGCCAACTCCACTGCAGCTTCCCCGGTGGCAGCCTGCCCCACCACTTCGTAACCGGATTCGGCGAGCATCTCCACCAAATCCAGCCGAATCAGCGCCTCATCCTCGGCAACCACCACACGAATCGCCATATCGCAAGGGTAGTCGCACACACCGAAACGCACGCCCGGTACGCTAAAGCGATTGCCGCCCCTGTAGACCAACCGGCAGAGTCACGGGTCTCAAAATCCCGCCAGTGTGGGTTCGAATCCCACCGGGGGCACCAGCTAGTCCAGCGCCAGCCGAGGCTTCACGTCGGCCAACGGCACCAGCTAGTCCAGCGCCAGCCGAGGCTTCACGTCGGCCAACTGCCCGAGCAGGCCGTTGACGAACGGCGCCGACTCGTCGGTCGACAATTCGCTGACCATCGACACCGCCTCGGTGATTGCCACCGGCCCCGGCACCTCGCCCCACAAGATCTCCCAGGCCCCGATTCGCAACACGTTGCGATCCACCGTGGGCATACGGGCCAGCGTCCACCCCCGCGAATACGTCTCCAGGAGCTCGTCGATCCGCTCCTGGTGCGCGGTCACACCTTCCACCAGCGTGCGCACGTAGGCGTTCATCGGCGTTGATCCGACCTGCTCCTCGTGCACCACGATCACGTCCATCGGCGACACCGAACGAATATCCGATTCGAACAGCACGTCTAGGGCCCGGCGCCGAGCCCTGCTGCGGGCTTTGCTGCGCTCACCCATCAGCGTCGGTATTTCGAAGTCGGCAGGCCCCCGCGGCCGCATTTCGAGGTCGGCAGGCCCCCGCGGCAGCGTTCCGTGACGCCGCCCGCGCCGCCCCCCGCGCCGGCGCTTCCGCAGCGATGCCAGCGCACCGGGATGCTAGGCACGGCCGAGGTACGACCCGTCGCGGGTGTCGACGCGGATCCGCTCGCCAGCGTTGAGGAACAGCGGCACTTGCACCTCGGCACCGGTCTCCAACCGGGCTGGCTTGGTGCCGCCGGTGGAGCGGTCGCCTTGCAGCCCCGGCTCGGTGTATTCGACTTGGAGTTCAACGTTGGCGGGTAGTTCGATGTACAGCGGCTCGCCTTCGTGCACGGCCACGATCGCCTCTTGATTCTCAAGCAGATACTTCGCCGCGTCCCCCACGACGGTTTCCGACACCGGCAACTGGTCGTAGCTCTGCACGTCCATGAATACCCAGTCGGTGCCGTCTTTGTAGAGGTAGCTCATGGTGCGCTTGTCCACAGTTGCCGTCTCGACCTTGACACCAGCGTTGAAGGTACGGTCCACCACTTTGCCGGAAAGCACGTTCTTCAGTTTGGTGCGCACGAACGCCCCACCCTTGCCCGGCTTGACGTGCTGGAACTCCACCACCGTCCACAACTGGCCGTCCAGGTTGAGTACCAGTCCGTTTTTCAGATCGTTCGTCGTGGCCATTGGTCACCCTTCTCGCGTGCTGAGTTGATACGTCATTGCTGGATCCGTTGCGGGCGCAAGCAGCCCGGACCGAGCCGGGCTACCCGCAGGATCATCCCACTCGTACCAGGTCGCGCGGGAATTCGGTGAGCACCTCTAGCCCGCCGTCGCCGAGCACGCAGGTGTCTTCGATGCGCACCCCACCCTTGTCCGGCAGGTAGATTCCTGGCTCGATCGTGAACGGAACCGCCGCGTGAAGTTTACCTTTCGACGACGATCCCAACTGGGGCGGCTCGTGGATATCGAGCCCGATGCCATGGCCCACCCCATGGACGAAGAATTCGGCGTACTCGGCCGCGCTGATCACTTCACGGGCGGCGGCATCGACGTCTTTGGTTTTCACCCCTGGTGCGGCGGCATCTCTGGCCGCCTTGTTGGCGGCCGCCACCACCGCGTGGATTTCGGCTTGCCAGTCCTCCGGGTCAGCCCCGACGATCACGGTCCGGGTGCAATCCGAGTTATACCCCTCCACGGTGGCGCCGAAGTCGATGGTCAGCAGTTCCCCTGCTTCCACCGGCCGATCCGAAGGGGTGTGGTGCGGCTGGCCGCCGTTGGGGCCAGTGGCGACGATCGATTGGAAGGCGCGGTCGGCGGAGCCGTGGTCGCCCATGATCGCCTCGAGGGTGCGCGCAATATGGATCTCGGACTGCCCGATCTTGATGGACTCCAGCAGTTCGGCCAGCGAGGCGACCGTGATTTCCCCGGCCTGGCGCATGGCGGCGAGTTCGTGAATGTCCTTGCGCAGGCGAAGCTGACGAACCGGCGATTCGATCTCCTGAATTCTCATCCCGAACATGCCCGGGTGGCCGCTGATCACGCGGAAGTGGGCCAGCGTGAGCGTCGCCGGATCCACCCCCAAACTTCCGGCACCCTTCTCGCGCAGCCGCATCAGCAGCTGTTCGGTGAGTTCCCGGGTGATGATGAGTTCCACTTCGGGGCACTCTTCGGCGGCCTGTTTGGCGTAGCGGGGATCCGTGGCCAGGAGCGGCGGACCCGAGGTGATGGCCAGAACTGCGCCGTTGCTGCCGGTGAAGCCAGTGAGCCAACGCACGTCGGCCGGATCTGTGAGCAGCAGCGCATCGTAGCTCTTGGCTTTCATCTGTTCGGCCAGTGAGAGCCATCGGGAGCGCATGAGGTTGCGTTTGAGGTCAGTCATGTGTGAGTCCTTGAACGGCGCGAAGTGCGAGTAGGTACGAGTCGGCACCGAACCCCGCGATGGTCCCCGATGCGACTCCGGAAATCACCGACGTGTGCCGGAATTCCTCCCGAGTGGCTGGGTTGGTGAGGTGTACCTCGATCAGCGGTGCGGTGCACTGGGCGGCTGCATCCCGCAGCGCGTAGGAGTAGTGGGTGAACGCAGCTGGATTCAACACCACCGGCGTACCCGAGTCCGCGGCCTCGTGTAGCCAACCGATGAGTTCGGCTTCGCTGTCGGTCTGGCGCACGTCGACGTCGAACCCCAGTTCGGCGGCCAGCGTTGCGCAGGCGACAGCAATGTCGGCCAACGTCATCGAACCGTAGACATCCGGTTCCCGACTGCCGAGTCGGCCCAGGTTCGGTCCGTTGAGCACGAAGACCGGACGTGGGGAGGTCGCCCCAGTAGGCGAGTCCACCTCGCCAAACCCACTAGACATCGCTGACCTCCGCGTAGGCGGCCACCAAAAGGGTCGGATCCGGCCCGTCGAGCAGCGCCGGCCGAGCGAGGCCATCGAGCACAATGAATCGCAGCCGAGACCCGCGTGCCTTCTTGTCCAGTTTCATGGCTTCGTACAACTGCGGCCACCTGCCACCGGCGTAGGACGTCGGCAGGCCGACGCTGGTGAGCACGTCGCGGTGCAGGTCCACCACGTCATCATCGAGCCGACCGGCCAGTCGAGCCAGTTCGGCAACGAACACCATCCCCACGCTGACCGCGGCACCGTGCCGCCATCGGTAGCGCTCGACGCGTTCCACTGCGTGTCCGAACGTATGCCCGTAGTTGAGCACCTCCCGGCTCACCTTGCGGCTGCCAAGTCCGGCGACGTCCTCGGTGAGGTCGGCGGCCACCACGTCGGCCTTCACCGCCACACTGCGGGTCACAAGCTCGGCGGTGTGCGGACCGGTCGGCACCCGCGCGCCGGAAGGATCTGCGCTGACCAGATCCAGAATCGTGGGGTCCGCGATCAGTCCGCATTTGATGACTTCGGCCAAACCCGCCACATAGTCGTTGGCAGGCATGGTTTCCAGCGTGGCGAGGTCGCAGATCACCGCGCTGGGCGAGTGGAAACTTCCCACGAGGTTCTTGCCGGCGTCGGTGTTGATGCCGGTCTTGCCACCCACCGCCGCATCGACCATGGCCAGCAGCGTGGTGGGGACCTGGATCACCGGTACCCCGCGCAGCCAGGTGGCCGCGACGAAGCCGGCCAGATCGGTGGCCGCACCACCGCCAAGACCGAGCACTGCGTCGGTGCGGGTGAACCCGGACTGGCCCAAAGCCGTCCAGCAGAATGCTGCGACGTCGGCGGTTTTGGCGTCTTCGCCGTCGGGGACTTCGATCAGGATCGGGGTGACGCCGGAATCGGAGAGCGCGGACTGAAGTGCCTCGGCGGTGACGCGCAACGTGGGCTGGTGGATCACTGCGATCCGGGCGGCATCAGCCGGTACCGCGGCCAGGATCTCGTCGAGCAGCCCATAGCCGATCACAACGTCGTAGGGAGTCTCCACAGCCACGCTGATGCGGCTGGTGTCAGCGGTGGCCACCGGCGGCCTCACCTTCTCACTCGAATAGCTCATGTGGTGCCTCGAATCGTTGCACCGGGCGTGGCCGTTGCACGGGCGTGGTCGTTGCACCGGGCGTGGCCGTTGCACCGGGCGTGGCCAGCCAGGACCGAATCTCCTCGGTGATGTCATCCAGGTCGCGATGATCCGTGTCGACCACCAGCGTGCTCACTTCTTCATACCAGGGCGCCCGAGCTTTGAGTTGCGCGGCGAACTGGGCGCGAATGTTGCCAAGCGCCACTGGCCGGATCGCGTTCAGGCCGATCCGTGACGCCGCGTTCGGGGCGGTGACGCGTAGCCACACCACCGGGTGCTCGCGCAGCATTGCCCGCACCCCAGCATCGGCCACGGCTCCCCCGCCGACTGCCACGACCCTCACCTCCTGCACAGCGCCCACCGCTGCCCCACCGGCCTCCGCTGGCGCCGCAGCCCCCACATCCGCCCCTGCCAGCGCAGTGCGCACCGCCTCGCGCTCCAACTCCCGAAAGGCCTGCTCACCCTGCTCGGTGATCACCTCTGCGGCCGAATCCGCACCCGCAGCGAGCGCCACGAGTTCATCAGTGTCGACGAACTCCCCGCCCACGACACCGGCAAGCCGGCGGCCCACCGTCGTCTTGCCGGCACCCGGGGCGCCGACGAGCACCACGGTCCGGTCTGCATCGTGTCTCACCGGTGGGCGAGATTCTCAAGGTAGGAGGCGAGGTTCCGCCGAGTTTCGGGCACCGAGTCGCCACCGAACTTCTCCAACACCGCGTCGGCCAGCACCAGTGCCACCATGGCCTCGGCGATGACTCCGGCGGCCGGCACCGCGCAGGCATCCGAGCGTTGGTTGTGGGCGGTGGCGGCTTCCCCGGTGGCGGTGTCGATGGTGCGCAGCGCCCGCGGCACCGTGGAGATCGGCTTCATTGCGGCACGCACACGCAGCGGTTCGCCGTTGCTCATGCCCCCTTCGGTGCCACCGGATCGATCCGAACTGCGACCGATGCCGCCGTTGAGGTTCACGATCTCGTCCTGGGCTGCCGATCCGCGCACCCCGGCAAGGTCGAAGCCGTCGCCAACTTCGACGCCTTTGATCGCCTGAATTCCCATCAACGCGCCTGCGAGCCGGGCATCCAGGCGTCGATCCCAATGCACGTGCGATCCCAGGCCGGGCGGCAAGTTGTAGACCATCACCTCGACAACACCCCCAAGGGTGTCGCCCTCGGCCTTTGCCGCGTCGACCTCGGCCACCATCGCCTCGGAGGTGGCCTCATCCGCACACCTCACCGGGCTGGCATCGATCGAGTCCAACTGCCAGGGCGCTGGCCGAACCCCGTCCGGCAGCGCCACGGTGCCGATCTGCACCACGTGGCTGAGCACCACGGCGTCGCACACCTGCTCCAGGAACGCCTTCGCCACCGCCCCGAGCGCAACCCTGGCCGCAGTCTCGCGGGCGCTGGCGCGCTCAAGCACTGGCCGCGCCTCGTCGAATCCGTACTTCTGCATGCCCGCGAGGTCCGCATGGCCGGGGCGGGGACGGGTCAGCGGGGCTGAGCGGGCTTTGCCAGCCAAGGCCTCAAGCGGAACCGGATCCGGATTCATCACCTCGGTCCACTTGGGCCACTCACTGTTGGCGATCTCCACCGCAATCGGCCCGCCCATGGAGAGCCCGTGGCGAACCCCACCCAAGATGCGCAGGTCGTCGGCTTCGAACTTCTGCCGTGCCCCGCGGCCGTATCCGAGGCGTCGGCGGGCCAACTGTGCGGCGATGGATGTGGTGGTCACCTCGACACCCGCAGGCATCCCCTCGAGGATGGCCACGAGGGCAGGACCGTGCGACTCCCCTGCAGTCAACCAGCGCAACATGGCCTCCATGGTGGCAGAACCGGCCGACACGCGCAGTCGCGGGCGCTGATGATCACGGAGCTGACGTGCCCTGATCGGCGTCCTGGGGCTCTTCCTCCGCTGCTGCAGCGGCCTGCTCTTCGGCTGTGGGGGGCCGAATGTAGATCCGTCCGGTCAACTGCAATGTCACCAGGCCGGCATCCGCGTTGGTGATGTTCGCGCTGGTGATGAGGAACGCCCGATCCAGATTCTCCAGCGAATTCAGGTAGTTGATCACCTGACCGAAGGGGGCGGCGTCCAGACTCATCGACACTGTGGAGTAGCTCAGGGCGGGCCCTGCGGGTGCAGCTGGGGCTGCCGCCGCGGCGTCGCCGGCCGCAGCATCTTCACCCTCGGCCGCGGGCGCACCATCGGCGTCCGTCGCCCCGGCCGGTGGCGCGGTGAGCGCCTCCGGCAAGGTCACTGCTGCCGGTGGGTCGACCGTGAAGTCCAGAACCCGCATCTGGGCGGCCTGGTTGGCCGTCTCGATCTGCCGAATCAAGTCGGCAACCTCAGCATCGTTGGGCAGCAGCTCGTACAACTCCCGCAGCCGAGCCTCCAAGGCTGGGAGCTCCTCCTTCTGCTTGGTGAGCGCAGCCTCCCGCGCCCGCAGGGTCTGGGTCTGCATCTGCGCCGTCTCGGTCTCCGCAGTCAACGTCGACACATTCGACAACTGCGGCGACACCAGGAGAAACCAGCCGAGCAGCAGAATCAGAAAGATTCCGAAGATGGCGACGATCAGCCACGCCTTTGGTTTTGCGAGGGCGTCTTTCATTGCTGATTCCCCCTCGTGGCAGCTAGCTCCTCAGCTGCAAAGCGGTTGCTCAGCGCGTCTTCGCCAATGTCGCCGCTCACGGCAAATGCATACTGCGGCTGATTCACACACGGCGATCCGTCAGCGCCTATGTCGGTGAACGACTGACTGCTCAGCCACACGTTGTTCAGTTCGGGCAAGACCGATAGTGAGTCGAGCAATGGGGCGCCGCCAGCGAACTGGCAGACGGTGCCGTTCAGCGCCAAGTCACCGAGGTCCACCGGACCCTCCGCAACACCTTCGAGCGCCACCGATGGCTCCACCAGCGTCCACGACATCGTCTCCAGCACGGTGCCCTGCGGCAGTGCCGAGGCGGTGTCGGAACTCAACTGCGAGAACAGCACCTCATTGGACAGTGCAATCGCCAGCCCAGCGCTCACTTCGGTGACGAGGTTGGTGATTCGAGGCACATCGGCGAGGGCATTGACCGCTTGTTGCGCGGCGGCCTGCTCGGCCTGGGCGGAGTTGCGCGCGCTGGTGGCCACGCCGACTTGCAGCGACGCAAGCAGGAACCCGACGAGTACTACGGCCATGGCCACCACGAGCGCCAGCACCGTGCGTCGCCGGGCGCTGGCCAGGGCAATCTTGTCGCGGTAGCGACGCGGTAGGAGGTCTGCGCGCACCGGTTGGGCGGTGGTGACCATGCCCTTGACCGATTCGGTCTGCGCGGCGGGCTGATCTTGATTCTGCTCCCCGGGACCCCCGGGTCCGGGCGGCGTACCGGGACCTGGGCCTGGGGGTGATCCAGGGCCAGGAGGCGCAGCGGGCCCACCAGGGCCAGGAGGGGATCGCCTGGCCCGGCGCCGGGGGGTGCCCCGGTGTTGGGCGGGGAACCCGGGCCAGGAGGCAGGCCGTACGGGGCCAGGCCCGCCAGGCCCGCCGGGCCCGCCGGGACCAGGTCCACCAGGTCCACCTGGACCAGGGCCCGGTCCAGGAGCGGATGCGGGCACGGGAGATCCGAACGTGCTCATAGCGCCGCTCCCATCGCCAGGCCCACCGCAATCGCCATGTGGGTACCCACCGCACGCACCGCATTGTCTGAGGCGCCGGTGGGGTCCCGCGGCAGTGAGAGCCAGGCCGCGTCGTGTGCCACTGGAAGGTTGGCACCGCTGCTGATCGCGTAGTCCAACCCCGACATCTGCGAACCGGAACCGACCAGCAGCACTCGCTGCAGCGGAGTGGCGTTATCCCCGGACTGGTAGAAGCCCACCGTGGTGAGGATTTCTTCCACCAACGGTTCGATGGAGCCGCCTGCCACAGTGGCGGCGCCGAGCGGCAAGTCACGCACGAGTTCTGGCCGACGGTTGAGGTGGATCACCACCTGAGTGGACTGTTGCTGAATGTTCACCACCGCTTCGGCAACAAGGTAGCCCGGCGGGATCGGCGGCACGATGGCACGAACCAGCGCGAAGGCGTCTACGTCGATGGTTTCCACAGTTAGGTCCGCTGACTGCACGGCTTCGACGAATTCGGTGAGGTAGTCGGTGGGGGCGCCGGTGAGGATCCCCTTGTACACCGGGTTGCCGTCTGAGTCGAGGTCCGTGCCAGAGACGATGAAGTCCATTTCGGCCTCATTGACGTCGAACGGCACAGTTTCAGCCACATACAGCGAAAGCGCCGACTTGATGTCCTTGGCTGGCATCACCGGGATGGTGGCGGTGCGGACCACCACCCGCTGGCCACCCACGCCGAGAATCACCTTCTTGCCTTTGATCTTGAAAGTGGACCACAGTGTTCGCAGCGCGGCGGTGAGTGCCGCTGGGTCGGCGACCCCGGCCGCGGTGACCACTCCTGGCAAGATTTGCGTTTCCCCGAGCGCCACCACGGTGGTCGAGTTCTTGTCGAACCTCAACTGCGCGGCCCGGACGGTATTGGCGTTGACATCGAGTCCGATGGCGGTCTTCGCCACATCGACCTCCTCGTCGCGGATCCGAGTGTGGACGCCGTTTGGTCCAACTGCTCCGGATGTCGTGCTGATCGTGATGGTGTTGTCTTCGAACATATCGTCGCCGGTGGGCCAAGACTTGACCACTGCAACAGTTTTCACGTTAGCGGATCACCATGATCGATCCGGAGCCGTACCGGGTCTCCGGGTCGCGTTGACCTGTGCACGACGCCGCCGAGCGATTCGGCCAGACCGTCTAGGCTGGCACAATGCCGTCGGCCACCGTCCTGCTCGCTACTGGCTGCGGCATTTTCGGCCTGGTGATCGGATCGTTTCTGAACGTGGTGATCTGGCGGGTGCCGCGGGGCGAGAGCATTGTCCGACCGCCGTCGGCGTGCCCAAAATGCGGACACCAACTGCGCCCCTACGACAACATCCCGGTGCTCAGCTGGCTGGTGCTACGCGGGCGCTGCCGCGACTGCGGCGAACCCATCTCAATGCGGTATCCAATCATCGAGGCGCTCACTGCGGCGTTGTTCGTGGCGATGGCGCTGCTGGTGCCGCCAGCAGCGCTGCCGGCGTATTTGTGGCTCGCTGGCGCCGGGGTGGCGCTGGCCGCGATCGATCTCGACACCAAACGACTGCCCAATGTGATCACCTACCCCTCGGCGGTGATCGTCGGGGTGTGGCTGATCGGGGTGTCGTTGGCGACCGGCGAGCCCGGGCAGGCATTGCGGACCCTGCTCGGCGGGCTGGCTTTTGCCGGCTTCTTCCTGCTGCTCAATGTGTTGTACCCCCGGGGCATGGGGATGGGGGATGTGAAGTTGGCGCTGCCGCTGGGGTTTGCCCTGGCGTGGGTGTCGTGGGCGACGCTGCTGGTGGGGGGTTTTCTGGCGTTCCTGCTGGGGGCCGTGGTGGGGGTGGGCTTGATGGCAGCCGGGCGAGCCGGGCGGCGCAGTGCGCTGCCGTTCGGGCCGTTCATGCTCATCGGCGCATTCGTGGCGTTGGTGGTGGGCGATTCGGTGGCCGATTGGTACGCCGGGTTGTTGTGAGCCACGGCGCTCGCGCCGCGTTTTCGCTGCGCGCCGCCCCGAGCCACGGCGGGCGGGCGGTTCACAGCCCCCCGGACAACTCCAGCCAGTCGGTCGTGCGGATCACGCTGGAAACGGGCACATCGGAGGTGGCGTCGAAGGTCAATGTCACCGGCCCCGTCAGCCGGGAGAAGTCGGCCGTCGGGCAACTACCTGACGCCAGTAGGGAACCGCTGATCCCCATCGGGTTCGAAGTCGAGTTGGTCAACTGAATCGTGTCGCCAGCAGCCATCGCGCCGGTCGAGGCGTTGCCGGTGCTCGTTCCGCTGAGTGTGGCATCGGCGAGCATCACCAGCCCGGACACCGAACCCACCACCGAACCGCTGCGCCACTCAATGTTTCCCCCACTCTTGGAGCACACCCCGGTGCGCGCGTCGGCTTCGGCGATCACAGTCATCGTGGCGGTTTCGGCGTTTCCCGGGTTCAGCACGATATCGCCCCGGTAGGCGTAGTAGATCCATGATCCGGCCGATCCGGCGCCGGCATAGGTCCAGGTGGGAACCCCCAGCACGGTCGACAGCGACCAACCGTTGTACGAACTCGTCGCCGAGATCACGTCGCCGGTGCACGGTGCGGTTCGGGCCGGGTCCGGTGCGCGGACGGTGCCGTCCGGGCAGAGATCACGCCAGGTGCCGAGGAGGCCGGAAGCTAACGAGCGGTATGCCCCGTAGGCGCTGACCGTGGGCACGAACATGCGGGATTCGCCAGACTGGCAGACGCCGTCGATCTGACTGTTCGGGCAGGAGGTCACATTGTTCGTCCCGGCCGCGGTGATGTCGCCGTTGACCCGGATGTTGTTGTCGCCAACGAAGTTGCCATTGGTGCGAACGTCGGAATCTCCGAGGACAGATCCGGTGATGTTGACGTCGCCGGACATGCGCAGTTCCGGATTCGCCAGCACCGCGTAGATCGGCTGATACGGGCTGAACACGTAGTTGGCGCGAATCAGCCGGCTACGGCTGCGATCCAAGGACCGCTCTGGCGCCCAACCCATGGAGTAGACCACTTGGGTGTTTTGCTCCAAGTTGTCGCGTGCACGAAAGGCGATGTACTCCCCCTCGCCGGCTTCTCCCACGCAACTGGCGGGCATCGACTCGATCGCGGCAAGCGCCCAGGCTCGCTCTTGCGCAACCGTCGGGACGGTGCCCACCGGCCAGCCCCAACCGGCGGTGCATTCCGGCGGCGAACTGAAGTCATCTCCTGCATCGCGCTCGGTCTGAATTTCCCCGAGGGTGGTCTCCAGCCCGGTTTCGGCCGCCGCCATGGATTGTTCGTAGTTCACGTGCGAGCGGGCCGAACTCAGACTGTTGGTTGCCACCACCACGGTGATCGCCATGATGATCAGCAACGTAGAGGTGACCCCGAGCACCAACACCAGACCGATGCCGTCCTCTGCTCGCCCGCGACCCCGGCCACTCTGCGCGCGGAGTTGGCCGCGTCCCAACCGCAACTCCGGCGAATCTGCACGGCCGCGACTCATGGTGCTCATGCCACGTTCCGTAACCGCGCCGAGAATGACTCGGAGCGTTCGGTGGTGCCGGTGGAGGTGTTGGAGTCATACGTGAGCGTGGTGGTGACCAGCCGAGTACTCGCGGCGTCGGTGATGGAGAGCGGTACTGGGAACGATCCGAGGCAGTCCGCTGGTGCTGAGGTGCTCAATTCCGACCAGTAGCAGAAGGCCAACGAATCCACCAACGTGCGCGACTGCACGGCGGCGGATCCGCCGACGGTCTGGCGCAGGACGTTGAACTGGTCACCGTCACCGGCCACGATCTCCCAGGTCACGACCTCAGAGTTGGCCCGCTGGTTGTCCGAATTTGTGTCGATCCACAGCACCAGCGTGGAACGCGTGGCGGCCGGATCAACGGCTCGAGCCGAGCGGATGTCGCGGCCCAGACGTTCCACCACCGTTTTGACGTCGGCCAGTCCGGTGGCCTCATCGACTGTGGTGCGGTGTAGGCGATGGTTGTTCTGCACCGCGTAGACCACCATCAGGCCGAGCACCGCAGTGAGAGAAATGGTGACGATCACTTCAACCAGGCTCACGCCCGATTCATCGCCTCGAGTGCGCCGCCGAAGGCCACCCACCTTGGTCCGGCCGGGTTTCACGGGGTCACCGGTTGGGTGCTGATGAAGAAGGCACTGGGGGTGCCCGGTGCGTCATATTGCAGGAACACGTCGGAGCCGGCTTCCACCATCACTTTGATGTTCAGCCCGAAGATCACGGGAGGCTGCTTGTTCTTCTTCTCGTACAGGTTAAAGGAACCGGTGTCCACCGAGATGTTCGCTTGCCTCACGGTGCCGTCGCAGGGCAGTTCGGTGTCCGTGACTCCTTCGTCTACCCAGGCCGTGGGGTAGGTGTTCTTGGTGGGATCAAACGTGCCGACGTACGTCCGTAGGGTGGTGGTTCCGGTTTCGCAGCGGTACCAAAGCGTGAGGATCCCAGGTCCGCGGGCTTCCAGCGTTTGATCCGGCGTATAGCGCCACTCAGCCGCGTTCGGTCCGCTGGGCTCGTTCTTGTTGGTGCCGTTGGCCTCCTGCACGAGTCGCCCGGGTTCGGGGTTGGGGCTGGAGAAGGGAAAGGATCCGCCTTGCACGCCGCAGCTGTTGATTTCCATCGTGTTGTTGTTGACCAGTCCGGTGGCACCCTCTGGGCGATTCGTGAGCAAGAAACGGTTGAGCGTGAACCCGGAGCGCGACAGTCGGCGTCGGGCTCGGGCTGGCGCAAGTCGGTGTTGGGGTTGGCGTGGGAGTGGGCGTCGGCGTCGGTGTGGGAGTAGGCGTCGGCGAAGGAGTTGGTGTGGGAGAAACCGTCGGTGTTGGGGTCGGCGTGGGAGTGGGGGTCGCGGTGGGGCAAGCCACCCCGGAGCAGACAAGGATTTCCTTGGTCCCGGTTGTTGCCGAAGCCCCCACCACATCGGGTTGCAGCACCGAGATCCCGGTGATTTCCGCACTGTAGGTGCCCGCCGCGGCAAAGGTGCGCACAGCGATGTAGCACGCGGTGGAATCCGGCGCCACGATGCCGGAGTCCCACACTCCGCCTGTGTTCACCAGCGGCACCGGCGGCTCGCCGGGGTCGAAACTGCCCGCACACGTTGGGTCTTGGTAGATCGTCCATCCCGGATCAATGGCCGCATCGGTGAAGGCCCGCAGCCCGAAAGAATCACGCTGACCGTTGTTGTTGAGAAGGAAGGGCAACACCGCGTCTGCACCCGGGTTGATGCTGGTGACTCCCCCTTGGCGCCACACCAGCGTGAACCGGGGCAGCCCTTGGCCGCGCAGGCTGTCGGACACTACTGTGCTGGCCACCCGGGTGCGTTGGCTTCCGTTCCAGTCCCAGTTGACCACCGCGGTGACTCGTTTGACCGACGGGTTATCCGGAACGGCGGTGACGTAGCGCTTCACCGTGTAGACCACACCTTGGTCGGTGACAACCTCGTTGATGTGCGGATTCACGGTTCCAGCGCTGGAAACCACCACAATTTCGGGACCGACGCCGTTGGGCACAGTCCACGATGCCGGGTTCCCTGTGATCTCAGAATCCGAGATGATGTCGGCAGCGTTCATGGCCACAGCCGAGAACGGGATCGAACGCACGTCTTCTAGCGCGCTGTTGGCGATGTCGCCCGCGTTCTGGTCGATTCGGGCCGACGCAGAGGCACGCACGGCAGAGATGCTGGCAAGCAGCAGACCGGTGACGACGAACAGGGTGATCCCCATGGCCACGACAACTTCGACCAGGGTGAAGCCCTGATCGTTGCGTCGCGTCACCTGTTGTGACCTTGTCGGTGCTGCCATATCTATCTGTCCCGCCCTAGTGTGTCAGATGCCGCCGAATCCGGCGCCCGGCTGGCCGCGTCGCGATTACCCCCCGGCGACCGGCCGTTGCACTACCCCACCATTTCCATCCATCCAGTGGTGCGGATCAGCGTCGACAGCGGCACCTCGGACGAGGAGTCGTACCGCAGTTCCACACCTTGAATCACGTTGGTGGGAGAAGTCGGGCAGTTGCCGGAGGCGACCATGGATCCTTTGATGGTGCTGGAGCTGGTGTTCCAGTCGATGTAGTCCCCGGCGGCGATGACGCCGGTGGCCACGTCGGAGTTGGCCTCGCCGATCACGGCGGTGTCGGCTACGAAGAGCACACCTGGCAGGTAGTTGGTGATGTAGCCGTGTTTCCAGGTGAGGGTGCCCCCGGATTTGTTGCAGGTGGCCGAGTAGTTGGGCCGGCCGTTTTCTTTGGCCTCCACCATCACGCTCATGGTCACATCGTTCTTGTTGCCTTTGCCCTTCTCCAGGCTCACGTCGGTTTGGTAGGCGTAGTAGGCGCCCGGGTAGTCGGTGCCATCCACGGGTGTGAATACCCAGGTGGCATCTACCGTGCCAGCGTCTTCGAGCACCCAGCCGCGATAGGTTCCACTGGGCGAGAGGATGTTGCCGGTGCAGGGGGTGGGGGCGCTGAGGTTCGAAAGATCCGGGGAACGCACTGTGCCGTCGGGGCAAAGGTCGAACCAGCCGGCGGCCGTGGCCGGTGCCAGCGCCCGGTACAGCGAACGCACGTTCACTTTGGGCACTGCTTGCGGTGGTGCGCCCGCCAGGCAGGTGCCGGTGATCTTGCCGTCGGGGCAGGTGCCATCGCGGTCGTTGGTGCCCGACGCGGTGACGTTGCCGTTGACGATCAGAGAGTTGTTTCCCGCGGCCAAGTCCGAGTTGGAGTGCACATCGGCGGTGGTGGCGTCGCTGTCGTCAGCCAGGTCCACCTCCACACTGCCGGAGAAGATCAGGTCCGATTCGGTGAGGATTGCCTGATTGGGTTTGTAGGGGCTGAACAGGTACTCCACCCGGATGGCGCGGGAGGAGGTCACCTCGGAGTCACCTTGGGTGGTCCAACCGATCGAGTACACCACTGGGATGGGTGCGCCGGCAGCAGACTTGGCGCGGAAGGCGATGTACTGCCCACGTCCGGCATTTTTCACACACTTGTCGGGCATGGCTTCCACCACGTCCTTGAGCCACTCCTTCTCGTCACCGGGGCTGGGTAGGGAGGAGGTCGACCACGTCCACGCTGCAGCACAGTCAGCGTCAGCGGGGGTGTAGTTGACGCCGTTGTCGTAGGCGGTTTGGATGTCGCCGAGGACCTCGTCGATGCCGGTCTCGGCGGTGGCCAGCGACGATTCGAACTCCACATGCCCGCGCGCAGAAACGAGGCTGTTGATTGCCACAGTCACCGAGAGGGCGACCGTGATCGCGATGGCGCTGGACAGCCCCATGACGGTGATCATGCCGACGCCTTCGTCGCGGGCGCAGCGGCGCCGCAGCGCCCATTGCCTTGGCACTCGGCGCTGTGCCTTCGATGCCATGCCCTTCACCATGATCACCTCCTCTCCAGTGTGCGCCTATTTTCACTCCACGTTACGTAGCCGGGACGAAAATGACACCTGTCGTTCTTCGACTCCGCTGCCGGGCTGGAAATCGTAGGTGGTCGTGGTGGTCACCAGTCGGGTTTCGGCGGCATCCTCCGCGCTCAGGCCGCCCGCGCCAGCGGATGCCGGCAGCGATCCGGTGCAGTCCGTGAGGGTGGGATCGGCCGACTGCTTCCAGTAGCAGAAGGCGATGTCACTCACCACGGTGCGCGCCTGGATCACCGGGTCGCCACCCTCGGTGGCCCGGATCACGTTGTACTGAACGCCTTCTTCGGTCTGCTGTACCAACTGCCAGGTGATGATTTCGTCGGATGTTTGTAGGTAGTCGGAGTTCCTGTCGACCCACAACACGAGTTGTGATTCGTTGGCGCCTGGGTACAGCGAGCGGGCCGAGCGGACATCCCGGCCCAGGCGCTCGACCACGGTTTTGACGTCGGCCAGGCCGAAGGTTTCGTCCACCGTTGAACGATGCAGTGCGTGGTTGTTCTGCACGCCGAACAGCATCACCGTCCCGAGCACGGACAGCAGCGTCATGGTCACCATCAACTCAATGAGGGTGAAGCCATCGTCGTGGCCGTGCTGCCGGCGAATCATGGTTTGGTCCCTACGAACAAGGTGCTCGGTGCATCTGGTGAGTCGTAGTTGAGACGCACGCCGGAGCCAGTTGGCGCCGCAATGCGCAAAGAAAGATACGTGGGCACCGCACCGGAGCCTGGCTGCGAGCGCAGACCGAAGGCAGGGGCGATATCGAGGTTCGCCTCGGTGGTGGTCCAGTTGCCGTTGCAGGCGACGGTCACGGTGACACTGTCGCCTTCGGTCCAAGGGCCGGTGGCAGCGGTCTGGTTGTAGTCGCCGAGGCTCACCTGCAGCGAGGCGCTGCCGCTGGCGCACTTGTAGGTGAAGCGCACCAGCGCTTCGCCGCGGATGTCGGTGATCACCGGCGCCAGCCAGCGCCATTCAGCCACGGTGACGCCGCCATCCTGGTTTGTGTTTCCGCCGGCGTTGACTGCCCGGCCGATCTCACTGCTCGATTGGGTGGAGTAGGCATGCGAGGTCAGTTGCACCCCGCAGTCGTCGCGCTGCATGGGATTCACCGGGATCGTGGCGGTGTCGCCCTGCGGATCGTTCTGCAGCACGAAGCGGTGCAGCGTGTAGCCGTTCGGCGGGGTGAAGCTTGGGTCGGGCGTGGAGCAGACCGGGGTGGTGGAAGGACCGGGGGTTGGGGTAGGTGAGGGAGTTGGGGTCGGTGAGGCAGTGCCCGATGCGGTGGGGCTGGGGGTGGGTTCGACCACGACTCCGGCCTGCACGGAGATGGTCACCGGATCGGTGGTGAAGATGGCGGTCTCGGCGCTGGGCTGTTTGGTGGATTGGCCCTGGATCACGATGTCGTAGGTGCTCAGTGGCGTGGCGTTGCCGGTTTCCAGGGTGGCGACGTAACAGGTGATGCTGTCCGGGAACAGATCCGGCGTACGTTGAATCCCACCCGAGGCGGGCAGCGGAGTGGGCAGCGCTTCAGGGTCAAGGCCGCCGGAGCAGGTGTCGTCTGGGTAGATCACCCAGCCGGACTGGTAGACGTCGGCTGCGAGTACGCGCAGGTCGAAGGCGTCGCGAGCGCCCAGGTTCTTGATGATGAAGGGCACTTGCAGGATGCCGCCTTGATTCACCACGGTGACTCCCCCGCCAGCCGCAGCCACCGTGAACTTTGGCAGCGGAAGTCCGCGGCGGGTGTTGGCCACGATGGTGCTCACTTCGCGCCGGTGCGGCGACCCAGCGAGTTCCCACTCGATGATTGCCGTGATCCGGCGGGTGTTTTCCCCTGGCGGTTGGGTGATGTAGCGGTAGAGGGTGAAAGTGACGTTGTTGGAGTTGGCTTCGACTTCGGTGATGTGGGGGCTCACGGCACCGGTGGGTGCAAGGACGACGGGTTCAAGGCCGATGCCGTTGGGCACCTCCCAGCAGGCATAGGCGGGGCAGGCGTTGTTCTCGTCGCTGGTGACGATGTCGGGGTCGGAGGCCACTGCGCTGTTGGGCAGGGCCATTGCGCCGTAGTCGAGGGAGCGTAGATCTTCCAGGGTCTTTGTGAGCAGGTCGCCGGCTTGTTGATCCGTGCGGGCGAGGATGGAGGCTCGGGCGGCGCTGATCGTGGCGCCGAGCAATGCGGCCAAAACTATGGCTGCAATCCCCATGGCCACCACGACTTCGACCAAGGTGAACCCAGCACTGGATTCCCCCTTGGCCTTTGTGCGTGGCCGGAGGACGCCCATGCTTCTCCGATCGGCGCGGTGGCAGTGCCGGCTTGAGGGTCGTTGGTGCTTGGGAGTCTACTTTCGTTGGGGAGGTTAGGGCTGGGATGTGTTGCGCTCCAACAGGACTAGTAGCTGGCAGCTGGGGTGAGCGCCGCATCCGGAGTCACCCGCGCCACTGACTAGTCACTTTCAGTCGTATGCCTAGTCCAGGCAGTCGCCCTCCGAGAATCCACCGCTCGACTGACATCGGAGTACGTAACATCACAGATCCTGCGTGGACAGCCGTCGATGCAGTACGTCATGCGCATTCGCCCTGAGCTGCATCTGCAACGGGCGACATGACCGTCAGAGTCAACGTCTGAGCTGGATTCCGCCTGCGGCTGTGAAGCTAGCGTCGTTGGCGTAGTAGCCGTTCTCGGTGTAGGAACGTCTCCTGCTCAATTGCCGCGTTTCGCAAGTCGGACTGACAGCTGCGGCGTTCCAGCCCTTTTCGCGCTGGTTCAGGAATACGGGGATGGCGATGGCCGCCAGGATGCCGATGATGATGATCACGACCAAGAGCTCAATGAGCGTGAAGCCGTCGTCGCCTTCGGACCGCTTGTCGCGGTGCTTTTTGATTGCGGAGAACATGGCCCGCACCTTCCTTCTCTCTGTGGCCGGGGCCATTGCCCCGATGGCTAAAACCGTACATCCGCATGATCGGTTTCAGGCAGGCGTGACGTGAGGCCACTGGGCTGTTTTTCACCCGGTTCACAGTAAAGGCGGACAAAGGCAGGACCTTGGTCCCACCCGGTAGGGGCGAAAGTCCCTCCGCATACGTTGAGTCACCCCGACACCACTAAGAGTGAACCGTACCACGGCGACGGCATGATCACCAGAATGCCGAGAGACGACCAACCCAAAAGGGTGACATCGCTGCACAACTTCTTCGCGTCTATGGACTAGTGCTTGCCCGCAAATTCCTGCAAGAGTCAAGGCTCCCTAGTTCACCCGGACACAGCGGCCCAGCGCCACCGAACCCTCTGAAGCCGCCCCACCTGCGTCCCGGCGGCCGGATCATGATGATGAGACCGTGGAATCGCGAGTCGAATCAACTTCGTCTTTTCCGTTGCCGCGCGCGATGGGACGGGTGTTCACCCACAACGAGCACTGCGTGGTGGCGAGGGCATAGCGGCGCACGGCCAGCAGGCACCATCCGCGCGACGGGTTGGCGATCCCGGGACCTACACGGCTGTAGCTCCGGGGATTCCGCGCCAGGTGACCATCCCCAGGATCTTCCGCAGGGAGTAGGACCCGCCGCCATATGGCGAAGGCTTCACCGATACGAGCAGAAATCGCTGGGAAAGCCAGTGACAGTGCGGCCGTGTGAGACAAGGGGTCGGACCTAGTGATTCCGCCTCAGTCGTGTCTGGAACTCGCCGGCGGGGTTGCTCAACTGGCAGCTTCCGGCCTCTCATGCCCCTGAGCTGACGTTGTGGTGAGCTCGATGCATGGGTGGAGCGGGTTTGCGTGGCTCAGGTTGTTCGAATGTCCTATGACGAAGGGTACGTCGGCAGGGATACTGCAGCTATGGACTCGCGGAACAAGTCGACGCCTTCGTGGACGACCTACAGGGCCAGTATCGGCGACCGCTCGGAGTTGTTTGCCGCCCTGAGCGAGGTCTGGCATCCGCAGCGGGCGCTGTACCCAGGGAGCTACCTGGATCTAGCGCCTTCGACAGCCATCCCCTCGGTCACGTATGTGGACACCGACCGCAGGGCTGCCCGCTTCTTCGCCGATCAGGAATTGGTCTCTGCCGAACTTCAAAGGGCGCACACTGCCTGGCGCTGGAGTTGACGTCGGGTTTCTCAACGCCGACTACACCGAGGCGCTGCCGTTGGCCGAGGCGAGTTTCGACCTGCTCATCTCGCTGTATGCCGGACCGGTGTGGGAAAACTGCCGCGGGTATCTCGCGCCACACGGGCTGCTTCTGGCCAACACCAGCCACGGGGACGCAAGCCTGGCCGCCCTTGATCCGACACTGCGCCTGGTCGCGGCAGTGCATCAGCGGGACGGACGCTACCGCCTCGGCACTGACGATCTCGATAGCTACCTGATCCCGAAGAAGCCCTCGGCGGCCGACCCAGACGCGATCCGCCGCCAAGGACGCGGCATCGCCTACACCAGGAACGCCTTCGCCTACGTCTTCGAGTCGGAGGGTGGCTAGGGTTCGCATCTGTTGAAGACAACCGGCTCAGCCCACCGGCACCTGCGACGCCGGGTCGCACAACCTGACTCAAATACGGCGTGGTCCAACTCCACAGGCCCAGCCTGGCAGTCTCGGGAAGTGCCTCATCCACGGTGAGGCTTCACGAATGCTCGGAAACCGCGCGTGTCATTGCGACGCGCGTATCGTTCCATTGCAGAGCCTGACTGACTGGTATGGCCATTTGCCCAAGCAGAACCGTCACCAAGCACCATCCGCGCGACGGGTACGCGATCGCGGGAAATGGCGCTATAGCTCCGGTGACTCCGCGCCGTACTCAGCTCGCCTGGTCCACGGACGCACGTCCGGCCGGCAGCGAATCGATCCAACCGACGCACAGCCACTCGGCCACCAACGCGTCCCAGGAGAGGTCGGACTCCCCTGTGCTGGACTTGGGATACACCGCCCACACCCCGGCCGACGACGCATGGTTGTGCCCAAGCCACGCGCGCAACTCGGCACGCCACTCGAAGTTGACCCATTCGCGATCAATCGCCACGGCCATCACGGTAGGGCACAGCGGGGGGTGCGGGGCGGGGTGAGGTTTTCAGAGGTCGAGATGAAGTCTGAGTGCCTCGCTGAGGTCAAGCATCAAGGACTCCGGCACTTGCCCCACCCGGTCTCCAATGCGGTCGAAGGCCACCGCCCGCACTTGTTCGGCTTGAGCTTTGGAGTCGCGGGAAAGGGCGGTCATGGCTGCAGGCAACAGAACTTGGAACGGATGGATACGCCTCACGTTCGAGGTTATTGGGACCACTGCCAAGAAGCCGCGTCCGAGTCGGGACGCGGTGAGGTTGGCGCCGTCATTGCTGACGATCACGGCCGGTCGGAGCTTGTCGGCCTCGGTGCCTCGGGCCGGTTCGAAATCAACGAGCCGAATCTCCCCCCGTCGCATTAGTCGACAAGTCCGTCGGCAACAGTCGGCTCCCATACTCGGGCTTCGCCCGACTCCGACCAATCGTCCCAGGCGTCTTCATAGGCGGCGCTCAGATCCATTGCCTTGAGCAGACGAACGGCTTTGTGTAGCGCAGCGGATCGCGATGGGAGCCCGCAATGGGCAGCGTAAGCGTCCAGGAACTCGACGTCATCGTCTGGCAGGCTCACTGAAACTTTCATACCACTGATGCTACCCCTTTCCTACCCGGGTAGGAATGCCTGACCTGGGTTGGGTGCAGGACATACCCAACGTTGTGCCGGGGGAGCTCACTGCCCGAGCAGTCCCTGAATGAAATCCTGCGTCCGTGCCATCCAACTGGCTGCTAGCCTCGCTCGCATGGGCATTGTCGACAAAATGTGGGCCTGGGGATTCGCCGCTGGCATTTTTCTGATGGCAGCCATCAACGCTTTGGCCAGCGCCATCAACGGTGGGGGTGGGTCAGCCTGGGTGCAGATGCTCGCGAGCATCGTGGTCGTTTTGGTGGCCATCGTCATCTCCCTGAATTTGCGCAAGGCCGAGAGCCTCAACAGAGCTCAGGTGCAGGAAGGCACCCCGCTCAGCGACTGACTGCTGATCCGGCCGCTTCGGCAACACAATGGTCGCGACGTCAAGAGTCGAATCAGTCTCGCCACCAGTGATGTGTTTCAACCCCGAATCCCCAACAGTCTCAACCCATCGGCCAAAGGGGCCGCCCATGCTAGAGCCACGCTGGGTCATTTGGGAATCGACCAGGTGCGAGTTCTCGGTTGGTCCAAGGGCGGGCAGTACGCCCCGGCCACCGCGGGCAACTCGTCATGCGGCATTGTCAAGGAGTACCTCGCTTGTGCTCGGCCCCGAGGATTCAACGTCACTGGCGTGAGGTGCTGGGCAAACTGATGGAGCCGTGACGTGCCAGGCGGGCCGCCAACCAGGCCCGGTGGCGGAGCCGAGCTGCGGTGGAACCTGGTTGCCAATGCTGCCGCGCGGCCCAATAGGCGCGGTCCACTCGGTGATCCAGAGCTGGGCCAGCCTGCGGCACAGCCCACCCCCTCGCAGCCAGCACTTCCATCGCCTCGGTCACCGGGGCAGTCCACGCAAGAGCCTCCGCGGTTTCCACGAGCTTGTCCCAGCGGATGCCACCGGCCACTCGCGAGGCGAAAACCACGTCGGTGAACCACCGAATCCGGGGAGCCCCCAACGCCGACTGATAGATGCTTTCCGCCAGCAGCAACTCCCGCGCCGGGCGGAGGCGACCCTCCGAATCACGTCCGGCGGTCTGCCGGATCCACCTGCGGGCAGCGGGGAAACCGAAAGCCGGCGCAAGTGAAGAGCGCACCCAGACCCTGACACCGTACCGCTCAATGCCAGGCGTCCGACCCGGAACGACAGTGGCTCCCGTCGCCTGCGCGGCGTGGCGGATGACCTCTGCGCGGGTTTTCGCCGACACCTCCCGCGGCACGATCACCGTGCTCACGAGCACCGATCTCTCCCCCGGTTCCGCGTAGAACGCACGAGCCACCCCGAGGTCCCCGGTGACGACTGTCTCAACGCCGCGACTGGCGAGTTCAGATTCGAGCGCGCACGTGAGCAGCTCAGCAGCGCTCGCCTTCACCGTCGACCGCCGCCGCAGACCGGCAATGAGGCCAATCAGTGGTTGATCTGCAACTTCCCGCGACAGGATCGGCGCGAGGAGTGAAAGAGTCTCGCGGTCTTCACTGCTCAAGGTGTCCTCGCGCAGGGCGCGATCCAAAGGCTCGAAAGCCCCCGATGCGAATTCGCCGCCTACGGCTGCCTGTGCCAGCACACAGAGATGATCCGGAGGAGCAAGGGGCGATTCCGCGGACGACCTCAAGCCATCGGGTTCGGCGGCGTGAAGCACGAGCGACTCCTCACACGTGCCACTAAGCGGGCTGCCGTAGATGGACGAACAGAAATTGCAGGCACTATGGTAGCCGCAGGGGGTACGCCTAGGGAGGGACCAGATGGACCTCGAAGTTGCGCGGGAACTCAACTCGCCGACCGTCATCAGCGACGAAGTTGGTGGCGAGGTGCTGGCAATCAACATCGGCACCGGCGCATATTTCGTGATTCCACCATCGAGCGCTGGGGTGTGGGCGGCGCTTACCTCAGGAGTTCCAGCTGAGCGACTGCTCGACGGCCCCGATGACCCTCGGGCGGGCGCCTTGCTTGAGTTCGTCGCCACCCTCGTTGAGAAGGGGCTGCTGCGCGAGGCAGCCGCGGCGGCGCAACCTGTTGGCGAAGTGACGTGGACCGTCACCGACCTCACCGTCGAGGAACACACGGATCTAGCCGAACTCATCTGGCTCGACGTGATTCACGAAGCTGACGAGAACGTCGGCTGGCCCGTGCGCAAGATGGAGGGTTAGTCCCCGCTTGCAGACCGTGGCACACACCGATCTAGACGTCACAGCATGGATTCGTCGGGTACATAGCGCGCTGGCGCCGTCGGCGGTCGAGCAGTCCGCTGCATCATGGGGTCCCGTGACGGTCCGACACCGCACCACCCGGCCCGATTGGTTCGGCGACTTCGACGAAGCCTGGGCCCAGCCGATCCCCACCCCGCGCCTGCCGCAGGTCGACGTCATCACGACGTCGCTGGCGGATCTGCCAAAGACCATATCTCCACCGCGCATCTCATCCGGCGCCATCGGAGCGCGCGGCGAGGTCACGAGCCTGGTGGGCAGCTCAACTCGCATGACATGGAATGAGCCTGGCGGTCAGATCACCGGATGGGATCCCGAGAGCGGACTTGCCGTCGTACTCAGGGGTTGGTCACCGCCCTGGTTCGAGCACGTGAACCCCTTCCGTTGGCTAGTCCACTGGAGTGTCGCAGCGGCTGGCGGAGCGCTCATGCATGCGGCATGCGTCGGACTGCCGGACCATGGACGGTATAGCGGCGTGTTGTTGCTAGGTGAAGCCGGCTACGGCAAGTCCACCACTGCCCTCGCCTGTCTCACCGAAGGCTGGGTGACCTGTGGTGACGACGCTGTGCCCGTCTTCTGCGATGACGAAGGCTGGCACGCGAGCGCCGTCTACTCGGCGCTAAAGACCCGAATTGCAGGGGAAACTCCCGGCGACTCCGAGGCAACAGAAGCCCCATCCCCATCCCCTGCTGCGGTCACACGCGTTGTCAGCGACGACAAACGGGTACACCTGCTGACCACCACGACAAACCGGACTCTGGTTGATCGAATCGACCTCGTCGCGTTGGTGTTGCTCGCGCCCGCCGAAGCATCCGACGCGCCGTACCAACGCATGGCGGCATCAGCCGCTCGCACCCAGATCGCACCTGCCACCGCGCTGCGACTGCCATTCGACAAGGAGTTGGTTCTGCGGCGCATCGGTCTGCTTGCCGACGCACTCCCCGTGTACCGCCTGCCACGTCGATCCTCCGTGTCCCAGTCGGTGGCCGACGTTCGGACCATCGCCGAAGCGCACCTGCGCGAGGCTGAGCCTCGGTCCTCCGGTGGCCGCGCCCAGGCCAACGGACCCCATGAGCCGGGGCGACGGCATGGGTGACCTAGTGGTGCACATCGGTCAGGCCAAGGCCTCCAGCACGTCGGTGCAGCGGGCGCTGGCTGCCAACCGTTCGAGGTTGGTCGAGAGCGGCGTCAACTACCCCGGCTCCGAACGCGACGACCACGCAGCCGACGCTGCTCGATTCATTGTCGACCACGACTCCCTGAGATCCGGCCCAAGGCCTGCCCTTGCCCGGCACATTAGGCGCCTGGCTGAGGTGGGCGATTGGGACGCGCTGGTGCAAAGCGTGGCACGGCACCCACTGACGATCATCTCGTCTGAGATCTTCGCCCGGTTCGATCGCACGTTGGCCGAGGCCGCAGTCGACTCCTTGGTCGGCAACTCCACTGGCGATGTCCGGATTGTGATTATCGCGCGTCCAGCATCGAAACTTCTGCCTTCGCTGTACGCCCAGACCGCCCTTGACTGGGCGCTGCCGACTTTCGAGACCTGGGTGCGAATGACATTGCGGAACTTGTTGTCCACGCCGCTGGATGCGGCCACGCCGGATCGCAGCGCCATCGACGCCTGCTGGCTGCGCGCGACCTGGCGGGGCGCCGCGCCTGTCACGGTCGTCGATCTGGACCCGCCCGCCGGATCGACCTTTGACCGATCGGTGATCGACGCTCTCAAGCTCACCGGGGTGGTTTCCCCGCCGTTCCTCGAGCACACCAACCGCAGCCCGTGCGCTGCTCGCCTTATCGCCTGGCAGCAGGTGGTTCGGCGGGATGGACGGCCCGACAAGCCAGATCACTTCGGTACCCGACCGCCATTCGAACCCTTTGCTGATTCCCAATTGCCGGGCGCAGGGGGCCGCTTCAGGCTCACCGAGCCCGCCGCTCGGGTGGTTGACGTCGCTTTTCCTCGGCCCTCGGAAACCCAGCACCTCGACAGTCGGGAGAAGTCCCTGGCGGCCCGGGACGACGTCGATCGGATGATCATGAGCCGGGATCCGCTCACGTATGTGGCGGGTGTCGAGGGCGAGCAGCTGGCGCACGCAGTGGACTTCTGCTTGGCTCGCCTGCCGTTTCAGCCCCAGCGCAACCAGAGGATGAACCCATGAGAGTGCTGATCGTCGACGGTGCGGTGCCGGATCGGCAGTCAAGCGCCGGCGAGCGCGCCACCTACGATCAGATCGATGCCTTGGCTGCGCTGGGCCACGTGGTGACGGTGTGCGCCTTGGTGGACGACGGTGATAGCGATCAGCGAGCCATCTCGCTCAAAAGGCACGGTGCCGACCTAGCTGCGGGCTTCGGAGGGGGCCTGTCGCATCTGCGCGAAGTGGTTCTCAGCCGCGCCTGGGACGTGATCATCGCCCATCGACCCGGCACCGCGTTGACAGCAAGCGCCACCCTCGGGCACTGCCCTGGTGCCGCGTCGATCCACTGGGGCCACGACATCCACACCTGGCGCTTGCAGGCCCAGCAGTCGCTTCGCGGAGACGTTGCCGCTCACCACTTGCGAGTCACCGAGGTGCTTGAGCGTCGCTGCTGGGACGCCTACGACCTCACCGTCTACCCCACGACCAGGGAGGCCGAATTCGTCAGTGCTCGCCGGGAATCAGCAGGCCGCGGCGCAGCGATGCCCTACTACCGCCTGAGCAGCGACGATCTAGTCGACGAGGTCGGGCATCTGAGGGGGCGCAGCGGCTGTCTAATGGTCGGGACTGCGGCGCACCCGCCGAATCGCGATGCCGTCGTTTTCGCTGTGCACGAGATTCTTCCCAAACTCCGCAAGCGTGATCCGGACGCCCAGCTGACGGTGGTGGGCGACTGGCCTGCGCCGATGATAGGCCAGCTCACACGTCCCGGAGTGCACTTCCTCGGTCGGGTCTCTGACGCCGAGTTGATCAGGCTGCACAGCACCCACTCGTGTCTCTTGGCGCCACTTCGATTCGGTGCCGGAGCACGCCGAAAGATCGTCGGCGCAATGGGTCTCGGGCTGCCCGTGGTCACTACCTCGGAAGGGCTGCGCGGCCTGCTGGTGCGTGACGCTGCGCCCGCCGATGGGCTGATCGTTGCAGACCAGCCCGAGGCGCTGGCCGCAGCTGTCATCGAGTTGAACACTTCGCCGGAACTGTGGCACCGCACAGCAGGCACGGCACGGGACTCGGTCGCAAAGGTCTACGACGCGCAAGAGTTCGACCGGGCACTCGCCGAGGTCCTCCAGCGGGCCCTGACCCTACACACCAGCGAGGGGCCGACCAAGCATGAGTGAATCCCCCGCCTGTGACGTTGTGATTCCCACCCTCAACAGCGCGAGGTTCGTGTGCGCCGCCATTGAATCGGCGTTGAATCAAACCGGGTTCGACGTGCGTGTGTGGGTGGTCGATGGCGGCTCCACGGACGGAACGCAGGACTCTGTGCGGGCCCTCGCCGATCCGCGCGTCACGCTGGTTGCGGATCGGGGACGCCTCGGCATTGGCGCGGCGCGCAACCTCGGCGCGGCCCTCGGATCAGCAACGTGGCTGACCTTCCTCGACGCCGACGATCTTTGGCCGCGTGCACGTACTGAACTCATGGTGTCGGCCATCTCGAATCCGGCCACCGACATCATCCTCGGGCACATGCTCACCTTCAACGGGACGCCACCTCGGCTCGATGTCGAGTTGTCCCCCGCTGACACTCCGGTTGCACCGGTCGCCGGCTGCGTGCACTTCTCCCGGGCACTATTCGAATCGGTCGGACCCATGCCCGAGGACCTCAGGGTGGGCGAATTCATCGAGTGGATGGGACGCGCCAAACTCACCGGCGCGGTGGAGAAGCACATCCCGCACGTGACGTTGCTGCGCCGCTCCCACGAACACAACACCACGCGAACCCGCACCCACGAGTTCACCGACTATCTGACGGTCGTAGCCAGGATCCGCGCAGCGCGTGCGGCGCAACGAAATCTCGAACCGTGACAGCCACGCGGGGCGGAGTTCAACGGTGAAGGTCCGAGCATCCGTCAATTCGTCGCTAGCTCTGCTCGCGCCACGGGATCGCAGAATCTATTGGGTGGCCCTGAGCGCTCAGATGATGCTGTCGATCTTGGACCTCGTTGGCGTGCTGCTCATAGCCACGGTGGGCTACGTCGCCGCGGCCCTAGCCACCGGCGCCCAGCCACCTGAACCCATCGGGGAACTCGCAGCCGCCGTCGGGCTTGGTGCTGCATCCGACGGCACCGTGGCGCTGGTCCTTGGCGTGGCCGCCGCTACGGTGCTGGTGGGCAAGAGCGTGGCAGCCCTGCTGATCCAACGAACAGTTTTTCGATTCCTGGCCCGACGCACCAGCGAAGTCGCCGAGCGCATGGCCACCAGCTTCCTCGAACAGCCGATGCTGCGACTGCAACTTCGCCCCACCCACTGGAACGCCTACGCGTTCGTGGAGGGCCTCACCAGTGCGGTACCGCAGATACTTGGCGGCTTCCTCATTGCCAGCGGCGAGGTTGCATTGCTGGTGGTGCTGGGTTGCGGCTTGATGGTGCTCGATCCCGCCACCACCGTAGCGGCCCTGGGCTACTTCGGATTGTTGCTATTCGTGATTCAACGACACCTGTCTCGCCGAGCCGCGGCGTTGTCTCGCCAGACCGCGAGTGCGTCCATCGAGGCACGCTCCGCGGTGCAGGACGCAATCTCCACCTATCGCGAGGTATCCGTCGCCGGGCGGCGCGGCTACTTCCGTGCCCGAATCGTGGACGCCCGGACTCAACTTGCCCAATCCCAAGCTGAGATGTCCTTCATCGTTGCGATTCCGCGCTACGGGATCGAGGCCGCGCTGGTGATCGGCGGGGCCCTGGTGGTGCTCGTGTTGCTGCTCACCGGGGATGAGGCCTCAGCGTTCGGCAGCCTCTTCCTCTTCCTCGCTGCTGCTTCCCGCATCACACCGTCGCTGCTGCGCCTCAACGCGGCTGTCACCTCGGTGAAGTCGTCAGCCGCCGGTGCCGAGCGCACCTTCGAGCTTGCCGACGAACTGCAACTCTCCGCGGATCAAGCGATGCCGCACGTGCCGCGGGCGCATGAACCAGCGCCGCACACGACCGAGTCTGCCGGGGCCGCCGCACCCCGACCGGACACCTTCGACATTCGCGCCGAATCACTGACGTTGCGCTACCCCGGAGGTGCTGCACCCGCCTTGGCTGGTTTCAGCGTGGACGTCCCGCAAGGGAGCTCGTTGGCAATTGTGGGTCCGACCGGGGCCGGTAAAAGTTCGCTTGCCGACGTGCTACTGGGTATCACTTCGCCAACCTCTGGCACCGTGCGCATCGGAGCCCTTCCCCCGCATGAGTTCACCGCCGCCTTTCCTGGAGCCCTGGCGTACGTACCCCAGGACGTCGCGATCATCCACGGCACGGTTCGCGCGAACGTGGCACTCGGACTGCCGGAATCCCGAGTGCGCGACGATCGGGTGTGGGAGGCGCTTGACCGGTCGCATCTGGGCGACTTCATCCGCTCCCAAACCGGCGGGCTCGACACCGAAGTTGGGGATCGAGGCGTCCGGCTCAGCGGTGGCCAGCGCCAACGGCTGGGTTTGGCTCGGGCTTTCTACCAGATGCCCAGCGTGCTGATGCTCGACGAAGCCACCAGCGCCCTGGACTCTGAGACTGAACGCGCTGTCACCGACACCATCGCGGCGTTGGGCTCCGACATTACGGTGATCACGGTCGCGCACCGCCTCGCCACGATCCGCGCCGCGGAACAAGTTGTCTACCTGGACAACGGCCAGCTCATAGCCCGCGGCACGTTCGACGAGGTGCGCGCAGCGGTGCCGGACTTCGACACCCAAGCCCAATTGATGGGGTTATGACTGTCCCTTCCAGGTGGCCAAGGACATCCGTCGGCCAGGTTCTTCAACGAAGTAGTAGGTCATGACTGCGAGCGCCAGGCTCAGTACCGCTGCCGCGACGACGTACCCCATAGTTCGCCCCACCACTACGCCAAGGAGCAGAATCACCGGCCAGTTCCACAGATAGAGCGAGTACGAGATTCGGCCGAGGAACTGCACCGGCCGCAGGCCCCACAGCATCGCGGCAGGTCCACCCGCCCCCTCACCAAGTGCGAGGACCACCATCGTGGCGATGACCGTCACCAGCGCGAAGCTGCTGCCCGGGTAAATCTCAGGACCGCTCTTGGTCAACATGACGACCAACAGCACTCCCACTGCAGCCAGGACTGCCCAACCTCGGGCTACGGGCGCCACCCGCGCGCGCCACCCGACCAACGCCAGGACGCCACCGGCAGCCAACTCCCAGACCCGACCGATAGTCGCGTGATAGACCCCGTACGCATCGCCTGGCAGCGCTTTGGTCGCCCACAGCAAGGATGCTGCCGCCACCAGCGCGAGCACCACCGCCACCGAACCCGGGGCCCGACCAGGTAGGGGTGACATCCGCGCCAACCCGAGCAGCACGAGAAGGGCCAGGGGCCAGATGAGGTAGAACTGTTCCTCGATCGAAAGCGACCAGTAGTGCTGCACCGCACTGAGCGGCTCCGGACTTCCCCCCAAGTGGGCCAGGTACCAGTTCTCGACGAAGAAGAGCGAAGCCACACCATGGTGAAGCGGATTCGGGGTCAACTCAACGGACCTGATCACCAGGGAGACGGCCGTGACGCACAACAAGACAACCAGTGCGGCCGGCAGGATCCGGCGGGCCCTGCGGGAGTAGAAATTGCGTAGCGATACCGTCCCGCTGGCCTCCCACTCATGTAGCAGTCCGCCGGTGATCAGGAATCCTGAGATCACGAAGAACACGTCCACCCCGAGCGCTCCACCCTGCGGCAAACCCACAAGATGGCCGCCAAATACAGCTGCGACGGCCAACGCCCGCAGAGCCTGAATGTGGGGCAGCAGCGGGCGCCCGGCAGGCCTCACCCCAGCAACCGATTGCCCGTGGCTCACCTGCCCTTGGCTCACCGGCGCCCCATGGCTGCAAGTATGCCCCAGGGTGTCGCCCCGCCAACGATTGCGCGCCTTGCACAGAAGCCCACAGGAGCTTCCCGGGTAGCGTGGTCACAACGGGTGCCCTGACTCGTGGCACGACCACTTCGGTAGGGCACTGCCCCCGGCTGAGACGGAGCCCAGAATGAACCCACCGGACATCGCAACCCTCGCTGGTGCCGTGCTCCAGCGCGATCGGCCGCTGTTCACTCACGAGTGGGAGGACAGCCAAGCTCGCCTGGCCGAGACCTTCGGCGGTGCCACGGTCGTGTGCACCGGGGGTGCAGGCTTCATCGCCGGGCAGTCCCTGGCTGCCATCCTGCCGCTGCGCCCGGCGAAGCTGGTGTTGATTGATTCGTCGGAGAACGGACTTGCCGCTCTGCTGCGCGATTTGCGCTCCGCCGACGCCGTGCCGCGCGGCACGATCGTGGAGCCAGTGGTCGCGGACGTCGCAGGTCCCCTCTTGCCTCGAGCCGTCGCCCAGGCCGGGCGGGTGGATGTGCTGCTGGCCTTTGCGGCGGTCAAACATCTACGTTCCGAAGGCGACGACGCTTCCATTGCTCAGATGATGCGCGTGAACATCGGTGGCACACTCGCAGCCGCACACGCCGCATGGTCGAGCAACCCCGATGCGCGGGTGTACGCCGTCTCCACCGACAAGGCTGCCGCCCCGGCCAGTTTGATGGGCGCTAGCAAGCGATTGATGGAACTGGCTCTCCTCGCGGCTGGGCCGGCGACTTCGTCGCGGTTCGCCAACGTCGCATTCTCGACCGGTTCACTGCTCGACAGTTGGCGGTCCCGCCTGGCCCGTGCCGAGCCGCTGCCGGTGCCAGCCGACACGAGTCGCTTTTTCATCTCACCTGTGGAAGCGGGTCGACTCTGCCTGCTCGCAAGTGTTGCGCCCGCCGGGGCCATGGTGGTCCCGGCGCATGGTTGCGTTCCGGAAGTGACCCTCCAGGACGCCGCCATACGGTTCCTGGCGGCCCATGGGCTCACCGCACACATTGTGTCCCCCGGCGACAAAACCCAGCCTCGTGCCTCAGGTTCCTACCCGGTTATTTTGACTCCGCGTGACACTGCTGGCGAGAAAGCCTCGGAGGTTTTCGCCGATCCCGGCGAGGCGGTAGCGCCCTGGCTCGGCGATCTCGGGACACTCACCCCGCATGGTGACCCGGTCGCGGCCCTGCGGGTTCTCGAGTGGGTGTCGGCGCGGGCTGGGCAACCGGACCTGCCTATCGCCGGACCAGAACTCGACGAATTGATCAGCCAGGCCGTTCCGACATATGCCCACGTTCTCGGAGGCAACCTCTCCGATCGAGCCTAGGACGACAGGTCGCTTCCCTGCTGGCGCGCTAGTGCTCGCCCGCTTCTTGCTGCTGTCGCTGGCGGGACCGATGCCGGACTGCCACCGTCAGGTAGTCACCAACATCCTTACGCCTCACCCGACTGGCGTTACTCGCGTGGGAGCGACGCAGCAAGGCCACAATGGGAACTGGGACCTCACGCAGGCCCGCGCTACGGGCCCGAGCCATCCAGTCGACGAACTCGCCGATGCTGAGTTTGATGTCAAAGCCCCCGACCCGGCCGTACAGGTCCCGGCTGAACATGGTCCCCCCGATGACCGCGGCCAGCGGAGTGTCAGCCACGTCATAGGCTCCAGTGAGGTCGATTTGGGCGCCGTCCGGGAACGTCAACATGTGCCCCACAGCGATGTCCTGGGCGGGATCGTCGATTGCGGCCAACATCTGCCACGTCCGCGCCCGGGGCCACAAGTCGTCCGAGTCGAGGAAGGTCAGCCACCTGGCCGAACCTAATTCGGCTCCAATGTTGCGCGCCTCGCCGGGGCCAAGGTGCCCACGTTCGGCGACCAACGTCACACGCGGATCGTTCCAACTGCGCACGAATTCCGGCGTCCCGTCCGTGCTGCCGCCATCGACGATGAACAGCCGGGTGTCAATGCCGACCTGGTCCAGCGCGGAGTCGGCCGCCTGCTGGATGTGCGACACCCCGTTGAGCACGGAGATCACCACGTCCACTGAATTGTCGCCTGACAAGTGGCTGGCCGTGGGCCTGGCAGGGGTCGTCATGGCGGCAGTTTCCCACACTGTTTCGGCGATCCGTTGATCGCTGTGCGGTCACGGCGACCTCTCCACCGTTGCCGCGCTCACCAAGCCCGGCCGATTTGAAGAGTCCGTGGCGACCGGTGCATGGACTAGATTGGACAAGATCGAATCCTTGGAGGGCACATGGCCAACCCACACTCTTTCCGCATCAACCATCCGAATGTCGTCGCCGAATTCTTCGACGGCGAGGTCGTGGCGGTGAACTTGGAAACCGGCAAATATTACAGTCTCGCCGGAGTGGGGTCCGATCTGTGGTTCATGCTCACGGAGGGGGCGAGTCTGGATGCTGCCACGGCTCACGTGCAGGAGGTGTACCCAGACGACGAGGTCCCAGGAGCAGTCGCAGAGTTCGTCACCTCCCTGCTGGAGCACCAACTCCTGGCGACTTCGCAAACGCCAGGCGGCGCCGTGCCCGAGTCACGCCTGATTTCCGATCCCAGCGACACTTTCGTCCCTCCCACCGTCGAGATGTTCTCCGACCTGCAGGACATTCTGCTCCTGGACCCGATCCACGAGGTGGATGCCGCTGGCTGGCCGGCCGCGCCAACAACGGAGCGGAACGCGGGCCAGTAACGAATGGTCAGCCTCGGCTCGCTTGCAGATTCGACGCACAACTCCGGACCCGAACGTGAAGCGATCACCTACCTGGGCAACAGCATTACGGCCCAGAGCGCTGGCTACCGGACGCGTCTGCACCGGATGATCTGCCAGTCGGCCGGTCGCTCCCACCAGGAAGTGAACGCCGGACTGGGTGGGGTCGGCTCGCTGGCCTGTGCGGCAATGCTCGATTGGCTGGTCATACGTCATCGGCCCTCGCTCTGCCTTGTCGAGTGCAGCGCGGCGGACATGGGCTCAGCTACGCCGGCACGAATGATCGAGGCGTCGATCAGTAGCATCCTCGCCGATCTGGGGGCCGCCGGTATTCCCACTGCCCTCGTGCATCTCCCACGCGCCGACGTCCGGACGACGGATCGCGACCTGGTGCTTGGCCTTTACCAACGTGCCGCCCTCGCCGCTGGAGTGCGTGAACTCGACCTGTGGTTCTTGGGCGACGCCGGACCTTGGTGGTCCGATGGTGTGCATACGACGCCAGAGGGTTCCGAGGTGTTCGCTTCAGCCATCCTGGACTTGTTGCGACGTGGGGGGTGGCCTTCCCCGCCAGAGCGGGGAACCACGGTGGCCGGTGAGCCTCGAGCAGCGCTCCGTCTGATTTCTGTACAAACGCCCTCGGTTCATCTCAGCGACGGGTGCCAGCACAACTGGTTTCGGCTCACCTTCCCCACCGTCACGGTGCCAGTCGGAGAACAGATCTCGGTAACTTCGTCGTTGCCGATCGTGGCGATGGTCGTTGTTGTCGGCACTGGATCCGGCGTGGTCGACCTGCGCAGTGCCACGTTCACGCGCCATGTACAACTGTGGGATCGGTGGTGTATTCGTGATCGACTTCAGGTCATACACCTGCCTGAGGAGGTCGCCGCGGGGGAACCGCTAACGGCGGTCATGACGAATCAAGGGGATGCTGATTGCGACGCTTCGGGCCGATCATCACCACCCATGCGGGCAGGTGATGAGTTGACAGTCGTGGGCTTCGTCGTCCACACCGAAGTGGCAACTACCGCTGACCGAACCTCTGCTCCCTGGTGGCGAGTGGTGACGTCATGACAAGCACGCCACTGGTGAGCGTCGTGATGGCCACCCGCAATGCACAGCCGCACCTAGCCGCCGCTTTGGCCAGCGTCGACGCTCAAGGGATATCCGACGTCGAAATCATTGTGGTGGACGCCGCATCCAATGACGGCACCCGGGAGGTTGTCCACGACCATGAGCAGGCCCGCCTGATCGACCAGTCTGGGACCGGCCTTGCGCAGGCCTGGAATCAGGGGATCCGGGAGTCCAGCGCTGACTTCGTGGCCCTGCTTGACAGCGATGACGTGTGGACGCCCGGCGCGCTCAACGCCCACCTCGACGCCCTCGTGGCCCACCCCGAGGCCCTCGCCAGCGTCGGACGGTTCGAGTTCGTCCTCGACGGCGACTCCCCTCCCCCCGGATTCCGCACCCAGCTCCTGCACGGCGATCACTGGGGGAATATGCCCGGCTGCACAATGGTGCGTCGGGGGGTGTTCGACGTCGTGGGTTGGTATCCCGAAGACCTCCAAGTGGCCACCGACATCGAATGGTTCCACCGGCTGCGCAGCAGCGGCGTCGTGATTGTGGACATCTCTCGGGTGGTCTTGCGTAAACGCGTCCATGACTCGAACCTGTCGTTCACCGCGGGCCAGACTCCGATCTACGGAGCAGAGGTGCTGCAGGTCGCACGTGCAGCCATGCTGCGCCGGCGAACCAGCACGATCGGTGACAGCCCCCGGCAGCGTCCAGCGCCAGCGCAGGAGCAGGGGCCATCGTCCACTGGGCAGAGCCCGCCATCGTGACCGCACCGGTGGCTTTGTTTGTCTTCAACCGGCCTGACCAGACTCGTCGAGTCTTCGATTGCCTTCGAAGGCAGCGCCCGACTCGTTTGCTGGTTGTGGCAGATGGCCCCCGGCCCGCCGTACCCACCGACGAGGACCGCTGCCAACAGGTCCGCGAAACGGTCACACGAGTGGATTGGCCCTGTGACGTGTCGTACCACTTCGCTGACTCGAATCTGGGCTGCGATGTGCGGATTCCCACGGGAATCGACTGGGTGTTAAGACAGGTCGGTGAGGCAATCGTGCTGGAGGACGACTGCCTGCCGCACCCGTCCTTCTTCGATTACGCCACCGAGTTGCTGTCTCGGTACCGGGACGATCCTCGTGTGGGCATGGTCGCGGGCTACCGGCGAGGGACCAAATCATCCGGGCCGCCGCCCGGGCACGCCAGTTACGGCTTCAGCCGCTACACGGAAATCTGGGGTTGGGCCACGTGGGCTGACCGCTGGACGCAATTCGACGCCAGCCTGAGTGCCTGGCAGGACCTCCGTGCGACGGACTGGCTG
The DNA here is from genome assembly GCA_963842975.1 of uncultured Actinomycetes bacterium. Lineage (GTDB taxonomy): Bacteria > Actinomycetota > Actinomycetes > S36-B12 > UBA10799 > JACJWR01. Next base: position 112,930 of record CAWJIH010000001.1, read on the forward strand.
ATTGATGCCCTCGGTGATGTCGCAGCGGCAGCGTTTTGGCATCACACCTTCGACCGAATCGCCCACGATGAAGCCCCGTGGGATGTCTGCTGGCAGTTCGCCTGCTTGAGGCGCGGCTGGCTCAGTGCCGAGCCAGCCGTCAATCTGGTGGCCAACATCGGATTTGGCCCGGACGCCACACACACCACCGAAAGGCTCGGTGACGAAGAACCCGTCCAGGAGCTGCCCCTGCCACTGAGACATCCCACGACTGTGGCAGCTGATCGAGCCCGTGACGATCAACTTGAAGACGAGAACTTCAGCGGTAGTGTCCGCCGCGAGTTGCGGCACCTGATCAGGACTGCACGGTCCCAGAGGTGAAACCTCGAATCGCTAACCGCAGCCCGTCATAATCCCCCGTGCGCGGCAGACTGTACGCAGCCATGGTCCTGGCCAAGCCGACCGCGATCCGTAAAGCGCTCGCAGCGTCGTAGGGGAAGTGCTGAGTTGTGCTCTGCGCCAGGGTGGCAACGAGCGCACCCGTGGGCCGCTTTTCCGTCTGACCCGGGTCGCCGAGCAATCCGATCCCGCAGATCGGCGCGCTGGCAAGAAGCTCACCGTTTCCGGGTGTCGAAAGGAGCCAGTGTGCCTGCTTTGCACCCGCATCAAGATTGCGCGAATATTCGATCGCGGGTGGTCGGTAGGGCGAGCCGGCCTTGGTCTTGATCACGCGGAACAGCGATCGGCAGCGCCATCCGCTGCCGTCCCGCTCGACCCACACGTAATCGTCTCCACACGTGTCCAGTCCATCGTGCAAACCCACAAGCACAGTGGTGGACTTCCCTGTGCCGCCCGGACCGGGCACCAACAGCATGCCCTCGCGCGTACCCACTGTGCCCGCGTGCAGTACAGCCGCCCCCTGTGCCGCAGCCGCCCAGTGCAGAAAAAGCATGAACGGTGACGCCAACTGCCACCCGGGGATGGCCTGGTTGGTGACAAACAGTCCAATGCCCCGGACCCGATCGAAGACCCAGGCATCGCCGTTGGCCCCATCCCAGACAACCCGCCACCGGGTCGCCTCCAGACCGGGAGCGGACCCCCATTGACCAGTGAGCCGAATCGGCGCCGGCACCATGAGCTCACGCGGGGGGCCCTCGATCGAGTGGATCGTGAGGGCAGGGGCGCCGGAGTCCGGCCATGGTCCGGCCACTCCATCCATCAGTCGGGCATGGGACGAACCTGGTTGAAATGTGTGTGTGATCGCCAACGGCCCCGAACGTCCCCGCCGCGACTCCCGGGTCGACGACTCGGACTCGACGTAGTCCAGCACCCGGCTGAACCACGCCGCCAAGACTGCGGGATCGTTGACCGGCAGTGACGTGTGCATCACCGGCAATCATGACATCAGGAAGGGTGGTCGGCGTGGGAATCCAGACCGACGACGCGCGCGTGCTTCACATCACCAGCCAACTCTCCCGCGGTGGAGCCGGTCGAGCACTGATGTCGCTGGCGTCACACGAGCCGAGACATGAGGTGGTGTCCCTCGTCACGCCCGATCCGGCCACCCGTGCCCTCGCAAATCGATTGCATGTGACGTTGTGGACCGCACCCGCAGCCAGCGAGGTGGCCAAACTGATCAGGGCCGCCGACGTCGTGCAGGTCCACTTCTGGAATACCCCGGAGTTGTACGCCTTCCTGGATCGACCTTGGCCGGACGCGCGGTGGCTCGTGTGGGCGCATGTGAACGGTCGCACAGCGCCCCACGTGCTGATCCCTGAGGTGCGCGACTTCGCCGACCTTGTGGTGCTGACCGAGATGCCTGGCTCCGCACTCCCCTTGAAGCCTGACGGCGCACTGTCCATCCCGGCCGGAGTTGATCTCGAACGCCTCGGTTCCGGCACACACGCACCAAGCGAGAATGTCACGATCGGCCTTTTCGGCTCCCTTGATGCCACGACGGTCCACCCCGAGATCGCGCAGGTGCTGATCGATACTGCTGACGCGTGGGACCACCTGCTGATAGTCGGCGCCGGCGACGGCGTGGGCCCCGTAGTACATCGGCTGGTGGACGCTGGGCTCAAGCGGTGCGTCACAACCACCGGCTTCGTCGAGGACGTGGGGAGCCACCTGCGTGAGATGGACATCCTGGTGCACCTCACACGCCCGGATGCCTCCTCCACCAGTGACCTGTCTGTGCAGGAAGCGATGTCGCTGGGAGTTGTCCCCATCGTGCTCGCCCAGACCGGTCCGGCCAAGATCGTCCGACACGGCATCGACGGCCTGGTCGCGGCGGACCCCGCAGCGGCTGCCGCCGACCTGCGAACCCTGGCGGCGGATCCGGTCTTGCGACGCACCCTCGCCATGGCGGCGTCATCCCGCACCGAGCAATTCGACTCCGCTCAGACCCGTCACGCCTTCGCAGCAGCGTACGGCGAGTTGCGCCAGAACCCTCGCCGCGCGCGATGGTTGTCAGCGGGAGGTCCGCTGACCGGCGCTGCGGCGTTCATCCGGAGTTTAGGTGCAACCGCACCACAGTTCCACGAGTCTCACACGCCCGTGAAATCACGCGTCGAGGCAGCACGAACGGTGGCCGCGGACCTAGAAATCGCCGCCAGTCCTCCCGCACTAGTGTCACCTGGCGGGGGCGGAATCCTGCACTACCGCCGCCACTATCCGCAGGATCCCTGGCTCCGGTACTGGTCGGGTTTGGTGTTGGCGCACGGGGGCAGACATGCCTTGGCTGCGGGCGAGTTCATGGCGGCCAACAGATTGGGGCTCGCCAGCGACCGAGTCGCACCTCACCTCGATGCGCTACGGCGGCAATAGGTCCGCCGCAACGGTGAGTCGACGGGTGACGTGCTAGTTGTAGTAGCCGCCGATGTCGACGATGTATTGGGTGGAGCCTGCGGCTGTGGCTCCGGCGTAGGTGGTCATCTGGTCGTCGTTGACGGCCACCACCGAACCGTTAGCCAAGCGCATGCCGTCGGAATACCAGTTGATCGTCGACACCGACGGTAACGGCGACCCACCCGGGGCTACCCGCAAATGCCCCCATCCGACCGTGTCGGCCTCGGTCAAGTTGAATGCCACCGCACCCACACCCGGTGGAACCGCGCCACCCATCGCCTCAACGGCCGGTGCGACGGCAGGTTGGCCCACCACGTGACCAACGTCGACCGTGTCCACCAATGTGAGGTTGTAGGCCACCGCTACCGCGCCGGTTGGCGCCTATACGTCCACCGTGACCGGCACTCCAGGGCTCAACGGACCCGCACCGCCCTGGGACACCCTCGAATCGAACACCCGAAACGACGAGGTCAATCCGGAGAACACAGCGCCCACGGGTGTCACGACTGTGGCCGCAGCCGCGCCCGGCCCAGCCTCGTTCACCGCTCGTAATTCCACGTCGACCGGCACGCCATTCGGCAGGCCTGTGACCCTCACCGGCGAGGACGCTACTCCCGCCGACGTCCACGCCGACCACTGACCGCCCGACGTCTTCGACCGAAACTCATAGTCGGTAATCGGCGCACCACCATCACCGCCAGCGGTGAACGCCACCTCCGCTGCCGTATACATCGGCGTTGCCGCCAAGTTCTGAGGTGCTAACGGTGGGGTCGGGTCCACGCCCTCGAAACGGGCGAGCGAAGTGGCCGGTGGCGATGTGAATTCGCCGCCCACCACGATTTTTCCGTTCGGCTGCAGAGCAAGTGCGTTCACAGAATCGTTGAGAACGGCACCGGCATTGACGTTGAATGCGACATCCGGAGTGCCATTGCTGTTGAAGCGCGCCAGGTAGGCCGACGGACTCACGAAGAATCCCACCGGTCACGATCTTGCCGTCAGGTCCGACTGCGGCGGTGACTACCCAATCGTCCAACTGCGTGCCCACATTGACGTTGAAACCGACATCCGGCGTGCCGTCGGCGTTGAACCGGGCGAGGTGAGTCGACGGCGACGTGAACAATCCGCCCGCCACCACCCGGTCGTCGCCCTGCACCGCAACAGAGCGGACCCAATTGTTCAAGGTTGAGCCCACGGCCGCGTTGAAAGTTGTGTCCGGGTCGCCTGCGGCCGCATGCGCTGTTGCCGGCAACACAGCCAGTCCGAATAGCGCCAGCGCTAGCGCAACCAGGACAGACATCGATCGCGATCGAACGGCAAGTACTCCAGCAGACATCTCGGTCCCGCCTTCCGGCAAGTGTCCGTCAGTTCAGCACGGCAGCCTCAAGGCCTGCGCAAGACGTTGGCCTCGCCCAGTTGCACCGCCGGGACCAGTTGCGGCGCCGCGCAGCGACTACAGCGCCGCGGCGACCTCGGTGCCCTGCTTGATCGCGCGCTTGGCATCGAGTTCCGCCGCAACATCGGCGCCGCCGATCAGGTGCGGGGTCATCCCTGCCGCAATCAACTCGTCGTAGAGGTCCCGACGCGGCTCCTGCCCGGTGCACAGGACCACGGTGTCGACGGCCAGCGTCTGCGCTTCGCCGTCAATCTCCACGTGCACGCCATCGTCATCGATGCCGGTGTAGGTGACTCCTGGGATCATCGTGACCCCACGGCGCGAAAGTTCCGCACGGTGGATCCAACCTGTGGTCTTGCCCAGGCCACCTCCGACCTTGGACGCCTTGCGTTGCAGCAGGAATACCTCACGCGGGGACTGTTCGGGTACCGGCCGCACGACCCCACCTGGCTCGGCGTAGTTGGTGTCCACACCCCAGCGCTCAAAGAAGACCGCCGGGTCCTCGCTGGCCTCCATACCGTCGTCGGTGAGGAAGTCCGCCACATCGAATCCGATGCCACCGGCACCGAGGATCGCCACCCGCGCGCCCACCTCCACATTGCCTCGCAGCACGTCGATGTAGGACACGACCGAGGGGTGGTCCACACCGGGGATCTCCGGGATCCGGGGCACCACACCGGTGGCCACAACGATCTCGTCGTATTCGGGGATACCCACCTCGGAGGCCACCAACTCGGTCGCCGAAACTGGCTCCCCGGTCCGCACACTCACGCCGAGTTCACGCAGTCGCACGTCGAAGTACCGAAGCGTCTCGTTGAACTCCTCCTTGCCGGGTACCGACTTAGCCAGCAGCAACTGCCCACCGATGGTGTCTCCAGCATCAAACAGCGACACCAGATGACCACGCTCCGCGGCGCTCACCGCACAGGCCATACCGGCCGGTCCGGCACCCACCACGGCCACCCGCTTCACGAGGTGCGTGGGTTCCAGCACCAGTTCCGTTTCGTGGCAGGCCCGCGGATTCACCAGACAGGACGTGAGTTTCAACTGGAAGGTGTGATCCAGACACGCCTGGTTGCATGCGATACAGGTGTTGATCCGCTCCGGTGTGCCAGCTGCGGCCTTCGCGACGAAATCCGGGTCGGCGAGCATCGGCCGCGCCATCGACACCATGTCGGCCACACCGTCGGCGAGCAGGCGTTCGGCGAGTTCCGGGTTGTTGATCCGGTTGCTCGTCACCACCGGAATCGACACCGAATCAACCACTTTGGCGGTCACCCAGGTGTACGCCGCTCGCGGCACCGACATTGCGATGGTCGGAATCCGCGCTTCGTGCCATCCGATGCCGGTGTTGAGGATCGTCGCGCCGGCAGCCTCAATCTCACCTGCAAGTTCAAGGACCTCGTCCAGCGTCGACCCGCCGGGTACGAGGTCAAGCATGCTCAACCTGTAGATGAGGATGAAGTTTGGCCCGACTGCGGCTCGTGTGCGCCGCACGATTTCCAACGGGAACTGAATTCGATTCGAGTACGGCCCACCCCAGCGGTCGGTGCGCTGGTTGGTGGCCGCCACGATGAACTCGTTGATGAGGTAACCCTCCGAGCCCATGATCTCGACGCCGTCGTAGCCGGCTTGCTGGGCAAGCACCGCTGCCCGGACGAAGTCGTCGATGGTGCGCTCCACATCCGCATCCGACAGTTCGCGCGGAACAAACGGTGCGATCGGCGCCTTGATCGGGCTCGGTCCCACCATGTCTTGGTGGTACGCATAGCGGCCGAAGTGCAGGATTTGCATGCAAATCCTGCCGCCCGCCTCGTGCACTGCTTCGGTGACGACCCGATGTTTGGCCACATCGGCCTCTTCGGCCAGCATGGCCCCACCCGGATAGGGCCGTCCCTCATCGTTTGGTGAGATACCGCCGGTCACGATCAGCCCCACACCGCCACGTGCCCGCTCGGCGTAAAAGGCCGCCATCCGCTCGAAGCCGTTGGGCGCCTCCTCCAGGCCCACGTGCATCGAACCCATGAGCACGCGGTTCGGCAGGGTGGTGAAGCCAAGGTCAAGGGGGGCTAGCAGGTGCGGGTAGGCAGTCACGTAGAAAACCTCTTTCACGTCAGCAGGATGTGCGCCACTGCGAGCCGGATCGCGCCGACCAAGCAGCGGCCTTGATTCGAAGTCTGCCAGGTGACACCTGGCTGGCACGCCGAGGTCCACCCTCAGCGCCACAGGCACACCCGACGGCCTCCGGGCGCACACCCGCCTGGTCCGCGAGGTGCGCTCCCAGCGGGTACGCTCAAATACGTGAGTGACTCTGCAGCGTCTGACTCCACTGCGCCTTACTCGGGCGAAGGCCAACGCCCGGCCGAAAGTCAACGCCCAGCCGATGGCCAAGGATCGGCAGCGAGTCCAGGTGGCGGACGTGTGGAGCGCACGTCGCACGTACCGCCCGCGCACAGCCCCGACGGCGCGGTAGACGCAGCCCTTCGGCTGCGAGCTTCCGATGCTGATCGTGACCGCGTCGCTACCGTGCTCAACAACGCCTACGCAGAAGGCCGCCTCACCCCAGCCGAGCATGACGAGCGCCTCGCGGAGGTCTACGCCGCCATCACCTACGCCGATCTCATCCCAACTCTCCGCGACCTCCCAGTGCCGCCTGGCACCTTGACCGTGCCCACGACTGCCGCTCCGGTGACGTTGCCCACAATGGAATCATCGGCCAACTCCGGCAGCGGCATCACGATCAATCCCGGGCTGCCCATCGACACCAACACCACTGCCGCGGCCGTCTTCGGGGAGTTCAACCGCAACGGAGCGTGGACTGTCCCGGCCGAGATGAGCGCTGTCACAGTTTTTGGCAGCGGTGAGTTGGACTTCACCGAGGCGAATCTCACCAGCAACGAGACTGTGATCACCGTGGTCGCCATCTTTGGCGAGGTCAAGATGACGATTCCGCCGGGGATAGGTGTGCGCAACGAGGTCGTTGCCGTGCTTGGCGAGGCCGACGTGCGGGTGGAATCCGGGGACGGCTCGATGCCGGTGCTGGTGCTCAAGGGTGCGGCGATCATGGGCAGTTTGCAGGTGCGCCACCCCAAGCAGCCCAGGAAGTCCAAGCGGAAGGGCTAGCGCTTGCGGCCAGCCATGCCGAGCAGCGTGGACCGTGCGTTTGGGTCGAATTTGCCGGCCACCAGCAGCCACACCGCTACGTAGACCACGGCAGCCACCAGAGTCGCCGGGATCAGCCCCAACGGAGAGAGCAGCACCGGCACCGTGAAAGCGCCAGCCACAGCCGGCACCAGCGCAGCCCGCCAGACCCCGGGCTCACCAACGAAACGCGTCAGCAAGATCCACACCACACCTGCCTGCACCAGCATCGCGACGGCCGTCGCGGCGGCAGCCCCGGCGGGTCCGTAGCGCGGGATAAGTACCAGGTTCGCCACGATGTTGGCCACAAGTGCCACCAACCCCGCGATCGTCACCTGCCGGTTCTTCGAGCGCGCCAGCAGACCACTGGCCACCACGAATTGCACCGTGTAGGGGATCAACGCAACCATGAGCCATCGCAGCGCCCCGGCGCTGTCGGAGCCGTAGGCCTCGCCGAAGACCAACGTGAGGACTTCGTCCGCCCGCAGGCCCAGCACCAGCGCATAGGGAACGAACACCGCGAACACCACCGAGCACGCCCGCATGACACCGCGGCGCACGGGTTCCGGCCCGGTCGACGCAGTCATGGTGGGAAGCGCCACTCGATCCACCGACCACAGCACGAACAGCACGGTCTCGAACAGTTTGAAGGCCGCCGAATAGGCTCCGACAGCAGTGGAGTTCAACATCAGACCAAGGAGCACTGTGTCGATGCGGAACAAGAACATGTTGATGGTGGTGCTCAGGCCCAATGCAGTCGAGCCGCTGGCGATTTCGCGGATCCCGGCGCGACTCACCTGCTTCGGCCGGGGGTGCAATTGGATGCGGTGGCCGGTCCAGAACATCAAGCCGACGCCCACCACCGTGCCAGCGAGGTAGGCGATCGACATCCCCATCACCCCGCCGCCGGCAAACAGCACCCCAACGGCGAGCCCCGCCGTCACAAACCGCTGCACCACCAGGTTGACAGCGACAGCACTCTGACGTCCCTGCACTGCGGCAGCCGAACGGATCGCCTGATTCGCCGAATCGAGCAGCACAGCCAGGCTCAGAATGGCCGTCACCGCGCGCGCACCAGGGGGCGATCCGGGGATGAGCACAGCAATCAGCACCGCAGGTGGGATGAGCACCGCACGCAGCGCAAGGGTGTTGGCCAACAGCTCGTTCAGACGTCCTGGCGTGCGGGACGCCAGTTGAATCAGCGCGATGTCAAAGCCCCACAGCACAAAGGTGGCCATCATCAACGCGAGATTGAACGACCAGCTGAATACCCCGAAGTCAGCTACCCCGAGCACCCGCGCGGCGACGGCGAACATGACGAACGAGGCGACTTTGCCGGCCAACTCCGCGACCGCCAACAACGAGACTGTGCGGGCATGGCGAACTCCCGTGGCGTTGCCTTCATCGGCTGCCCCGGGGTCGTTCCCTTTCCGGTGCGAGCCATCACCCTGCGGAGCCGGGGAATCACTCATTGCTATCGCCTAACACCGAATCGTGGCCCGGAATGCGCCTGCGACTGCACACATGCCACGCTCCTGACTATGGCCCCCAGTCGCACGGTGTTGCTCATTCCCTACTACAACAGCGCTGCCAGCCTACTCGCGTCGTTGCAGTCGGTGGACACAAGCGAGCACTGTGACGTGTTGATCGTCGACGACGGCAGTACCCGCGGACCGCTCGATCCGGTGGCCGCAGCCGAGGCCTGGCACGCCGAAGGCGCGGTGCACACCCTGGTCCTACCGCACAACGCCGGCATCGAACACGCCCTCAACGCCGGATTGGACTGGATCGCCGAGCGCGACTACACCTACATCGCACGGCTGGACTGCGGCGACCTCAACCGGCCGGGTCGCCTCGCTCGGCAGGAACGTTTCCTTGACGAGCACCCTGACGTTGTGCTCGTGGGAGGCGCAGCCTCCTTCGTGGATACCCAGGGAGTGGAGCAGTTCGTCTTCCGGCTGCCCACCACCCACGACGACATCGTTGCCGCAATGTGGCGCAATTCCGCTTTCATGCACCCGGCCGTGATGTTCCGCGCCTCGGCGCTCCCGCAGGTGGGTCGCTACCCGTTGGACACCCCCGCTGCCGAGGACTACGCCTTCTTCTGGCGGTTCATCGAAACCGGGCAAGTGGCGAATCTGCCCGATGTGCTGATCGACTACGAACTTGACCCCGGCGGGATTTCGCTGAGCAAACGCACCACCCAACTGGAATCGCGCTTGAAAGTCCAACGCGCCCACGATGATGGCTCGCTGCGTGCCCGAGCCGGCATCGCCCGGACCACACTCCTGCTCAAGCTCCCTTACGGCCCGGTGTTCCAGGCGAAGAAGTTTCTCCATCGACGGCTGCGTGGAGGCCCCCGATCAAGCCCTGGCAGCCCACCGGCGGCCCTCGGCCCCTTGGCCCACCGGCCAATGCCTACCCTCAGCCGCGAGGCACTGGCGGACCACTTCCAGTGGACACCCGCACCCACAGGGAGTGGGCCGACTGATGCTGCGGTGACCATCGCGCTGGTGGTGGCTGGTGAGTTGCCTCATGCTCTTGAACGCTTGGCGATCGACTTCTGTGCTCGTGGTCCGTCTGTCCGGTTGGTGCCAGTGACCCAAACAGCCGTAGCCGCCGCGGCGACTAACCCCGAGGTGTCCGAGCTCTTCGCAGCCGTCATCGCCCTGGATGGACCCACCCCGCACCTACCCGGCGTGCCGACGCTCAAGCTCACCGATGCCGACGGAATCGAGCTCACGAGGTCGGCTCGGGTCTCGCGGGCGGTGCGGACCGACGCCTCCGGGGTGACGGTGCGGCTGGCAGATTCACTCGGCTCGGTGCTTGCCGAAGGCGAGGTAGCGCCACGTCGCACGGTTGCGGCCACGCTTGTGCAGATGCAACAAGTCGCAGGTCCGTTGCTGGTCATCGGCGCCCGAAGTTTCCCGCTGCCGGCACCGCCACCTGCCGCCGCCCTGGAGTTGGCCGCACCACCGGCACGACCAGCGTTGGCAGATGCAATCGGCGCGGTGTGGTTCGCTGGCCGGCTCGCCATGCGCTTTGGGTCCGTGCGCCAGTGGCAGGTCGGTCGATTGAGGACCCCCGAAGCAATGCCGAACTTGCTCGAATCCGGTCCACGGGTGGCTGCCCCGACGCGTTGGATCTCCGCTCCAACACCAGATTTCTGGGCCGATCCCTTCCTGCTCACCGTCGATGGCCAGGAGTACCTCTTCGTAGAGGAACTCGACATGGCCACCGGCAAGGGGGCGATCCGGATGCTGGCCGTGAGCGGAGCAGAGGTGGCCCCGCTGGGGATCGTGCTTCGCACCGAACATCACCTTTCCTACCCTCAGGTGTACCGACTGAATGGGCGCTGGATCGCCACCGTCGAAACTTGCGGTGCGTTCAACCCCATCTATACCTTCGAGTCACCGGGTGATCCGTGGGTCCAAGCTCGCGACCTTCCAGCATTGCCGTCGCACATCGCCGATCCGACCCTGCTGCTTGACGGACCACCGATCGGGACTGACTCCCCTGATGCCACCAGGATTGTTGGGTTGATCGGCACTGATGCCGCCGTTGATGCCGATGCCGTGGTCGTGGCGCTCACGTTGACCGACGACGGTGACTGGCAACGCGACGACGATGCTGTGCGGGTCAGCGTGATTAATGGCCGGGCCGGTGGCACGCTCGATCCGACCCGTGGATTGCGCGCTACCCAAGATTGCTCCGGGGTGTACGGCCGGGCGGTGGAATTGCTGGCGTTTCCAGAAACCGATCCGGTGGATGTGGCCCTTCGGGTGGATGCCGGCTCCGCAGGTGAAGACGCGCGGGGGCGACGGCAACGCGGGTTGCACACACTCACGTGGTCCCCAGATGGGGCACATGCGTGGATCGACGGTTGGCATCGGCGGCCCACTCCCTTCGGCTGGCTGTGGGACCGTCGCGAACGTCAACACCTAGATATCTGCCAGGGATAGCCAAGAGGACATGGCCCGGCCGCCGCGGGGAGTTGATTACCCGCAGTAGGCTACCGGCTGTGAGCCAGCACGTGCCTGATACAACCAGTGACGAGTCCGTGGACGATGGACTTCGTCCTGCGCTGGAGGCTCTACGACGTCAGTGGCTCATTGCGGTGGCAACTTTCGTCGTCGTCATCGCGTTCGGCATGTTCTACGTGTTGCGGTTACAGGTCGAATATCAATCAGGAGCCGTGGTGTCGTTTGTGCCGCGGGCTAGTAGTGAGGCAAGCGGCGATATGGCCGCTCTGCTGGTGGAACGATACCCCGAGGTTGTGGCATCGGAGTCGGCCCTAGACGCCGCGGGCGCCGCGGCTGGGGTGGAGCCAGGCGAGGTCAATGCCGGGCTCTCGGCAATCATCCAACCTGGCACCTTGAACATGGTGTTCTCCACCACGCTCGCAACGAATGACCAAGCAGTCGCCGCCACAACCGCGCTATTCGAAACCGTCTTGGAGGCCAACCGCAGCGATCCTGACCTTCGGGCGGTCACCGTCTCGGAACCTTTGGGCTGGGGCCCGACCGGGGCCTCGACAACACTGCTGACCGGGGCTGTCGGTATTGCTGCGGCGGTGCTGGCGTTCGCCGTCGCGTTGGTCACAGACGGCCTGCGGCGCCGGCCAGACAACAGACTCTGACGGCCATGCGGCGGCCTCCGGGGCTGATCAGCCGGATCCTTTGGTGAGGCTCGAAATCGTGCGCATCACAATTTTGAAGTCCAGCCAGAGCGACCAGTTTTCGATGTAGAAGTTGTCGTAGCGGGCTCGGCCGGCAATTGAGGTGTCCCCGCGCAGGCCGTGAATCTGGGCCCAACCAGTGAGGCCGCACGGCACCCGATGCCGGCTGCCGTAGTACGGGTACATCTCGCTGAACTGCTCGGTGAAGTGCGGCCGCTCCGGGCGGGGTCCGACGATCGACATGTCGCCGCGCAGGATGTTAATCAGTTGGGGCAACTCGTCGAGGGAACTCTTGCGCAGGAATTTGCCGTACCAACTTACGCGATCGTCGTGCTTGATGTTCCACATGGTCGCGGATTCGGTCGAGGTCGCCGGGCGCAGGCTACGGAACTTGAGCAACTCAAATGGTTTGCCGTCCACCCCGATGCGCTCTTGCCGGAAGATCACCCCAGGCCCGTCAACAATGCGATTCACCAGCGCCAAGAGCAACAGCAGCGGGGACAACACCACCAACGCAAGGCCGGCCGTGACTATGTCTGCGACTCGCTTGACCGGCCACATCGGCGAGCGAAAAGCTGGTCGCGGCAGGCCGACCAGCGGGATGTCCGAGACATGATCCATCACGCCGCGCACAGGGACCAGTTCGAAAAGCCGCGGCACGACAGCGAATCCCGCTGGCAGCCGGTCCGCCGATCGGATGATGGGCACCAATTGGTCCTCGGACACGTGGGTGTAGGCGACGAGCACCATTTCGGCGTTGTACTGCTCGATCAGGTCGGAAAGGTGCTCCACCGGACCCAGCAACGGGATCGGAAGGTTTTCGGCCATGCCCGGCGGTGGGGAATCAACGAACCCGATGGGGTTCAGGCCGCACTCGCGTTCCCGTTCCAGGGCGAACGCCAGGGAGTGTCCAACTTTGCCACAGCCAACGATGAGGGTGGACTTTCCGAGAAATCGCTTTGCCCGCAGGTGGCGGGCTAGGGCGTACATCCCGGTGCGGACAACGACGATGGCGGCAAACAGCACGACCCACTTCCACAACGACACTGGATCAACATTGTCCAGCGGGGTCGCCTCAAACACGAGCAGTGTGAGCCCGGCGGATAGCAGGAACCGAGATGCCAGGGACGGCAGATCATCGAGGATGGACAGCGTCAGACGGTTGCGGTAGAGGTGCTTCGTCCAAAAACCGCCAATCATCAGCAAGCCGAGCACAGCCGACGCCGCCGTGAGGTCATTGAGGACGAGAGTGGCGGTGCCGATGGTGACGATGTCGGCAAGCAGGAGCACCACGGTCAGTGCGCGTCGCCGCAGCCAATTGCGTCGCGGCGGCAGCCGCAGTTTGGCCCGGCTCGGCTCGGTGGAGGTATCTCCGGTCACGCTTTCACCCTCGCATGGGAAGTAGTCGGATCGACACGTGGGTTAGGTCCAAGGCCACGGGATCCTCCATGAAGAATAAGCGACGTGAGGATGGCCAATCCAACCGACTACTCTCCGTGTTCCCTCTGGAGTCTACTCGGCTACGTAGGCCACGGAAAGTTAGACGTGCATCCCCAACATGCTAGATTTCGGTTCGTAGTTTACTGGTGTCCCATGCCCCTCGGAGGCCGACAATCGTGCGCCCGTCATCCGTCCGCCGCGCTGCGGTGGCCCTCCTCTTCGCGATGTTGGCTCTGCTCCTGCCGCTGAACCCCGCCGTGGCCGTTGAAGGCGATGCCGAGGATACAGTCAACTTGAACCTCGACGTCTTTGGCGCCACCGGCACGGACTCGACGTCGGTTCCGGTCTTGCCGGGTTTGGTGCCAGTCGAGTTGCGCACGAGACTCACAGGTGGGGCAACCCTGGGCCCGGATGGCGCCTACACCCTCACGGTGGGTGACGAGTCGGTGATCATCAATGAGACGAACGCGGCTGCAATCACTGTCCCGCTTAGCGAAGCGTCGATAGTTGACGGCGTTCTGCCGGTCACCTTGACGGCACGCTTTCTAGACGACCGTGGCTGCGCAAACATCGACATCTCAGACGGTGTGGTCGCACGCGTCGGTGAGGCCGTCATCACCTACACCGGTGCACCGCAGAATCCAACAACGCCTGCCGACTTCTTCAGTTCGGCTGTGCGCAGCATCACGCTGGTAAGTGAGGAATCGCAGGTGCCGTTCACCTCAGCAGCGATGCTGCAGGCCGCAGCCACCCTGGGTACCGCCTACCCCCGGGCAGAGATCGCCACCGGGGACGCAGAAGATTCGGGCCCCTACAGCCGCATCCTCGAGTTTGTCCCGGCGGCTGGGCCGGTCGTGGTGACGATTGATTCGGTCGGCGAGACGCCTCGGATGGTGCTCACCGGGGACGCCGCAGCCCTGGTGCCGGCGTCGGCTGCCCTCGGATCGACCGACCTTGCGTTGGCCTCCGAAGCCGAGGTTGGTGAGCTGACCCAGACTGGTTCCCCTGCCACCTCGCTCTCGCTGCGTTGGTCCGACGTGGGTGGGCGGTCTCCGAGATTGGAGGGCCTGGGCACCGTAGCTCAGTCCGTGACGTTGTCGCAGACACGTTTCGGCGGACCCATTTCCGAACTCGACATCACCATCGTCGGTACCTACATTCCGGTGCCCACGAACGCCGCCGCCACCGTTTCGCTGCTAGTCAACGGCCGTTTGCTCGCGTCCGAACGACTGGGCGATGCGTACACCTACTCGTTGACCGGAACCATCAACCCCGAGGATATGTCCCGCAACAACCAGGTCACAGTGGAGTTGGACTCCACCCCTGTGGGCGGCGACTGCCGAGCCGCGATCTGGACTCCGCGGGTGGACATCGACGCGAATGCCTCAACCTTCACCGCCCAACCCGGACAGACGCTACCGCCAGGCTTCGAGCGATTCCCGCAAGTGCTCGGTGGCCAACTGCCAGTGGCATTCGCCAAGGGGGCAAACCCGTCCGACCTGTCGAACGCAGTGGACGTGGTGTCCTCGGTTTCACGACTTGAGGTGAACGCGCCAGTAGTGAGTGTTGTCTCAGTTGAGGAGTTCCTCAGCTCCTCCACTCCAGGACTGCTCGTGGATGCTGGCCCCGAGGAGAGCACACAACTCGGTGCCCCGTTGCCGTTCAATCCCGCCCGCGCGCCGGTGTCGACTCCCCCGACCTTCAGCGTCACGGTGGACAAGCCCTTCGCCGCGTTTGAGGCCTTCGCCAACGGCAACCGGGACTTGCTCATGCTGGGGGCCTTCCCAGCAGACGACATTGAACGATCCGCAGAGCTCCAAAAACTGCTTGCCGAGGCAATTTCGCCGGCACCAGACGGCTGGTTCGGTCTCACTGGTGACGTGATGTTCATCGGCGAAAACCCGCAGACCAACGCCGACGGCGACCTTGAGGCCAGTTTCTTGGCCATCAAGACACCCGAGGTCGGTGAAGCAGTTGAGGTGGAGAGCACCGGCGACGGCGTCCCCACGTGGTTGTGGGTGGCCGGTCTCTTGTTGGGGCTACTGATACTGATTGGCTTCGTGCTGTGGCTGGTGAGCCGGGGCACTAGGCGCTCGGCCGAGTCTGACGAGGATTCTGCAGCCGTGTCGGCGCCCACTGGATCGGGCCCGACGGACTCTAGCCAGGGCTGACCGGCAATGTCTTCCACCGCCCGGTCTCGGCTGCTTGCAGCCGTACGCAGACGACCCATCCTGGTGATCGTCGTGTTCGTGGTGCCGGTGATCCTCGGCTGGGTGTACGTCTTTTCGCTCCCGACCAGTTATGCGGCCACCGGGGTGATCTCCTTCCAGCCGCGAATCGATGAGAGCAATGGCCGCGACCTGACCTCGCTGTTGGCACGCAGGTATCCCGTGGTGGCGCAGTCGGAGCAATCTGTGGGCGCCGCCGCCACTGCCGCGGGGGTGTCCAACGCTTCGCTGCAAAGCGGCCTTTTGGCGCTCGTGACCGCCGAAACTCTCAACCTGACTCTCACAGTGACTCTCGACTCGCCTACCGCCGCGGTCGCAGGCGTGCAGTCGGTTTTCCAGTCGGTGGTGGCAGCAAACGAGAATGACCCCTACCTCGAGGCACTGTCCGTACAGCCCCCGAGTGTGGCCACTGAGGTACCAGGTCCACCCAGATTCTTTTTGGCTCTTGCAGTGGTGGTACTCGCCGCGGTTGTTGCTGCCCTGGCTGCGCTAGTCGCATCGACGATCCTCGGCGACGACCGGTGACGCCGCGGATCCTGATGGTGAGCCAGCCGACCACCGCTGGAGTTGCGCAGTGTGTGATCGACTGGTCGGTGGGCTTGGCGCAACGGGGGTGGAACGTCACCGTGGCCTGCCCCGACGGTGGTGACCTTGGGGACTGGTGTGGGGCTCAGGGGATCTCACGGCTCCAGTGGGAATCGCAGCGTTCCCCGTTCGCGGATGTGCCCGGCGAGACGGCTGCCCTGCGTCGAATACTCGGGCAGGTGCAGCCGGATCTGGTGATGCTTCACAGCAGCAAAGCTGGCCTCGTGGGGCGACTGGCACTGCGCGGGACCACCCCCACGGTGTTCGTTCCCCACGCGTGGTCCTTTGATGCAGCCACCGGAAAGGCCGCCAAGGCAGCCTTGGCTTGGGAGCGAATCGCCGCTTGGCGCTGGACGGATCTGGTGTTGTGTGTGAGTACCGCCGAATACCAACGGGGGGTGTCCGTCGGCATTCGGGCGACGTACCAGGTGACCCGCAACGGTGTTGACATCGCGGGGGTGCGTGCGGCAGCGGCAGCGGGCCCGAGTCGGTGGGAACTCTGTGAACAGCTGGGGGTGTCCCCAGACGTTCTACTGGCTGTGTGTCTTGGACGGCTTACGGAGCAAAAGGGCCAGGACGTGTTGGTTGCCGCCTGGCCGATGGTGCCCGGTGGATCGAACCGACAACTGGTATTTGTCGGCGATGGCCCCGATGCCGACTATCTGCAGATCGCAACAGCCGGCGATGCGTCCGTGACCTTCACCGGTGGCGTGCCCCGAGACGAGGCGCTGGCTTGGCTCGCAGCAGCCGACCTGGTGGTGGTGCCCTCGCGCTGGGAGGGCATGGCCCTGGTACCGCTGGAGGCGCTGGCGCTGGGCACACCGGTTGTGGCCAGCGATGTAACTGGGTTGCGCGAGGCCGTGAGCGCCGAGGTAGGCCAGATCGTTCCAGCCGATGAGCCTGCCGCGCTAGCTTCAGCGGTCAGTGACTGGCTGGGACGCGCTACCGGACCAGACGGCCCACAGGTCAGCGCCGCCGCGAAGGACCGGGCCGAGGTTCATTTCTCGCTGGAGTCCACCGTCACCGCGATCGATCGGGCCCTGCGTGACATGCAGAAACGCCGCGGGCGTTAGCACCGCGGCGTATCTGGTCTGGAGTTGTGGCTCGGGATCGCCCCTGTGGGGCGCCGGGCGTTCTAGCTACCGAGCACGGTCCGCAGTCCGGCCAGGGCCGGGACCACTGATCCGTCCGGGTAGACCAGGCCCCATCCGGTGTTGTTCGGGTCGGTCGAGTCGACCCGGTCGTCGTACCAGAAGACCCGAGTGACCTGTGGGTATTGCTCACGAACCAGCTGGATGGTTTCGGCCAGGTACTGAGCCTGCTGGGCCTGGGTGACGCCACGCTCCCAGTTCTGGGCGTTCGGTGCGGTCGGGTTGACCCGCCAGCCGAACTCGGTGAACCAGATCTGCTTGCCGCCTTCGCCGTACTTCTCCATCACCTTGATCAAGGTGGGCAGGTGGTTCATGCGCCACATCGTGCCGTTGTCTGGCAGCAGCGGGGACTCGTCGAAGATTCCCATGTAGGGGTGGACGCTCATGATGTCGTACTTGCCCCTGGCGCCTGCGGCGAGGGCCTTGTCGACCCAGGCTGCGTCAACGTAGCTCGGTCCGCCGAAGACCACCGGGGTGGCGGCGTGCCCGGCTTTGAAGCCAGCGTAGGCGTACCGCAGCATCTTCGCGTAGACCTTCGGGTCGGCTCCGCGCATGAAGTTGTTGTCGTTGGGCTCGTTCCAGAACTCCCAGGCCTCCACCACGCCGGCGTAGCGGGCGGCGAGGCGCTCCGAGACGCTCTTGAGGCCCCTCAGGCCGCGTGAGCTCGTCACCGGCACACGCTCGTCGGCTGATCCGTTCGCCCACTTCGGGGCCATCCACAGGGTCACCAGCGGCTTGAGGCCGCGCTGAGCTGCCATGTTGATTGCATTGTCGACCTGGCTGAGGCCCCAGGGGCTGAACCTTCCCGACTTGTCAGGCTCGAGCATGCGCCACGAGATGTCGATCCGCACCGACTCCACGCCGTGGGCCTTGAGAGTGTCGAGAACCATGGCGCGCTGGGCGTCGTCGTAGTTGCTCCAGGTGCCGTGGAACTGGACTCCGAACACGGGGCCATTGTTGCTGGTTGCCGCCGCGGGGGTGAAGGCCATCATGGTCGCGATGAGTGCTGCCAACACGGTCGCCACGAAGCCGCGCGCCACCCACCGGGTGGACTTCCGCGTCATCTTGTCGCTGCTCATGGTGAAGACTTCGGCAGTGCTTGAGAGCGACTTAACCCAAACGGGTGACCTTTTTCTTCAAGTTTTCTTGGATCGGTTTTCCGGCCTCCAGCCTCGGCCTGCGCTGGCGAATTCGTCCTGCTGGTCGACTCAATCGACACTCCCCGGGGCTCCCGTCGCACACCCCGGGGTTAAGTCCACGAGGCATCTGGCCGAGGACTCACGAGGAGGTGGAGTGTGCTCCCGACCCGGCTGGGCAAGCGCTGTCGGCTGAGCCGCCCGGTTTCGGGTGGGAAAGTCTGGACTTCTCGGCATCGGCCCGCTCGGTGCGCATCAGCCGTTGACCCGCGAGGGCCCAGCCGATGAAGAGGAAGACCGTGGTGCGGGACAACGGGTTTCGGATCGCGAAGTCGGCGATGCCTTCCACCAAGAAGCCCGTGAACGTTGCTACAGCACTGGCAGTGACCACTGTGGCCAGTGACGGCATCCTTGGCCGGGTGCGTTCAGCCGCAACTTCTGCGCCCGCCTCCCGGGTGGCCAGATTGAATCGGTGTACCAGCAAGAGCGACTTCCGAGCGGCCAAGCCCGCCAATACCACTGAGCCGCTGATTCCCGCCAACGCGATCACGCCGATCAAGCCCTGCTCGGCACCAATCGCGAGGAGCAGCGTGTGGGGGTGTTCAGCCCCACCTGGTCGCGCCACTGAGTTGATTCCCACGGACAGTTCCCGGAAAGTGTTGGGGCCCTGTCCGAAGAAGGGCGCGTCGTTCCACTGCCGCATCCCCTCGGCGCGGAACAGCACCCGGGAGTCGTAGGGGTTCGCACCTTCTTCGCCGATAGTCAAGGCCCGCGCAACGATCACCGAAACGTAGGGAATCTGCAAGGGTGACACCAAAATCACCGCCAAGGTCGCCATCAGCGCGCCAGCCCCGATCATGAACAC
This sequence comes from uncultured Actinomycetes bacterium, assembly GCA_963842975.1. GTDB lineage: Bacteria > Actinomycetota > Actinomycetes > S36-B12 > UBA10799 > JACJWR01. The sequence continues at coordinate 132,373 of CAWJIH010000001.1, forward strand.
CCGCCGCGACTGCGGCATCAGGATCAGCAACGCAGCAACACCGCCCACGGCACCGACCCAGGATCCACGCGACAGCGACAACAGCAGGCCGACGGTGGAGGCCGGCACTGCAAGCGCGGCCAGGTAGCGCAACCAACCGCGTGCTCCCACGAAGATGCCCAATGCGAACACCAGCAGCAGCATGTTGAACAGTCCGTATTCATTCGGCTGACCGAAGATGCCCATCGGCCGGTTACTCACCACCGCGCCGCCATAGGAGGCCTCAAGTTCTCCGGTGGCCATCAGCGGACCGGTGAGGGCCACGATGGTGCCCCCGATGAGCGTGGCTCCCACCGCCTTGGCGAAGACTTGGGCGCGCCCCGCTACTTCGGCCCAGCAGATCGCGAACAAAAACGACACGATTTGCCACACGCCGAAAGTTGCCGCCTTTATGAGGTTAGGCCCCAGCAGCACCGAAAACACGATGCCGATAGTCCACAGCACGGCCATCAGGGTGGGCCACGACGACGGCAGCGGGAGCAGCCCGCGCTGCAGCCGTTGGGTCATCGCGACTGCTATCACGAGCATCGACATCGCGATTGCCATCGACAATCCACCGGGTACATCGACTGCACCCAATGGCAAGGCCAGACCAAACAAAATCGCCACATAGGACGGTCGGAAAAACAAGAGCATGGCCACCGCCGCCGCGCCCAAGGCGATCAGCGGCAGGGAGGCTGCAATCATGTCCCGACTTTACCGTCGGGGGTGCCGGTGGTGTTCTGGCGAGCCGTGCGCTTGAGGATTTCGACGAACCTCGTCGCGGTCTCAGCCGGACCGTCCTGCTGGGCCGCGAGGCGTCGACCTGCCTCCCCTAACTGCCGCCGCAGTCCGGGATCACTCAACGCGCCGAGCGCCGCAGCTGTGTCCATCGGATCGGCCTGCCGCACCACAAGCCCGGCCCCGCCCGTTGCCGAGTTAAGCCGGCGCGCCACTGAGCCCTGGCCGGCGTAGACAACAGGAACCCCGCCGAGCATTGCCTCCGACGCCACTGTGCTGTAGCCCTCTTGACTGGGTGCACGGGCTTCACCGGGCCTGGTGAGTACGCCGATCGCGTCGAACGCGCGCACGCATCTCCCCGCATCGGGTACGGAACCGAGAAACGTCACGCGATTTGCCACGCCCATCGACTCGGCCAGGGTGCGAAGTCGGACGGCTTCCCCCGGCGTTGCGGGATCATCCTCGCCGATCACGACAATCTGCCAGCCCTCTGCGGCGGGGTAGGCAAGAGCCCGAATCGCGATATCCACCCCCTTGTACGGGACCAGTCGACTGATTGTGGCCAACGTCAGGCGCTCGTTGGGGTGATAGCCATACCCGGTCAGCCAGCGCAGAGCCTCGTCGCGCCGGAATGGCTCCACAGGTTTCGCCGGCTCCACCACCTGCACATCCGGCTGTCCGGTGGCTTGGCCGAGTTCCTGCGATGCGGCCACGACGGCGCTGCTGAGTCGGCCCAGCGGCCGGGCGAGGGATGTATCAAACGAATGATCGTGTTTGACCCAAACCGTGGGTAAACCCAGGAGTCGCGCCGGAAGCACCGCGGCAGCTTGTGCCTTCACCCCATTGCACACCACGACCTGGGGCCTGGTACGCCGAAGGATCCTGTGCAAGCGAACTCCGGCGAGCCCAATGGCGGCAGGACTGGCACCAGTCGGTAGCACCGTCACGGGGAATCCGAGCGCCTCTAGGTGTGTGCGCAAATCACCGTCGGCCAACATGACCACATGCCGCCAGATCTCTGGTGATTCATCCATCATCGAGCGCAGCCACAACTCGGCCCCCCCGGAAGCGGCACCGAACGGTGTCACCACCAACACCCTGAGGGGTTCGTCCTCGCCATGCTCCACCGCGCAAGCCGATCGCGAGTCCTCTGGCTCAGCCGATGTAAGCGACGCGGCCGGCTGGGCAACGCCGTTGAAGACTGCCACCATCTGCGCGGCGACAGCTGCCGCGTCGGGAGTGGCTTGCGCGACGGCTCGGCCGCGGTCTCCCATCGTCGAGCGCGTGAGCGGATCGGACAGTTCGCCCAGCGCACGCGCGGTAGCGAGGGGATCTGCAGGTCGCACCACGATGCCAGCCGGACCGGCGGGAGTGTCGATTCGACGAGCGATTGGCCCCTCCCCAGCGACAATCACCGGCAGACCCGCGAGCATGGCCTCGGTCGCGGTGATGCCGTAGCCCTCACGTTGGGGCGCGTTGGCCTGGCCGGGCCGAGTGAGCACCGCGAGGGCATCGAAGGCTGCCAGGTAGCGCCCGGCAGCGGCCACCGATCCGGCGAAGGTGACGCGGTCGGACACACCGAGCTCTTGGGACAAGCCGATCAGGCGTTGCTGTTCACCCGGGGTGGCTGGGTCGTCGGCGCCTATTGCGACCAATCGCCATCCCGCTGCGGGCGGATATGCCAGGGCACTGATAGCGATGTCGACGCCCTTGTAGGGCACCAGCCGGCCGACCATCACCAAGGTCGGGTGCTCGACGGCGACAGGCGGCAATGCTGGCGCCAGTTGGGCCAACGCTTCCTGCGCGGCCGAGCGGCCAAGCGGTGCAGATGGACGTTCCGGTTCGATGACCACCACATCGTCTCGACGCACTGCCCGACCCACTTCGGCTGCCGTCGCCACCACCCGGGTGGATAGCCCACCCAGTAGCGGCACCAGAGTCGAATCGAACGAATGGTCGTGCTTGACCCAGACCGAAGGGATGCCCAACACCAGTGCCGGGCCGGCGACCGCTGCCTGCGCCTTCACCCCGTTGCCCATCACCACATCTGGGCGATGTGCGCGGAGGTCGGCCAGCACCCAACTCTTTGCTTTGGCCAGCGCAACCGCGCTGGCCCCGACCGGGTTCACTGCTGTGTCCACCCCAAGTTCGACCAAACGTTCGACCAGTGGCCCCTGCTGCAGCACCAGCACCCGGAAGCGCACTTCCGGCGCGTGTGCGATGAGGGACAGGAGCCACTGCTCGGATCCGCCAGCGTCGGTGCCGAACGAAGTCACGACTGTAACGTCGAGGGGCACTTGAACCGTCATTTCGGCACCCAGTTGGGCTGTTCCGGGTTCCGGCCACAATCACACCTACGGTCTGGGAAAGTCGACATGGCGGTGAGCGATCCTCTCGCTGGGACGCGGGTTTGTCTGCACTCTTCCATGGCCGCGAACGCAACGCGCGGCCCGGCAACGACTGAGGACCCGAGGGCCGACAGTTCCACGTCGCCGCGCAGTTCCGTAGACCGAGCAACAGCACCGCCCACAGCGTAGGTTGGTGTACCACCCTTGAACGAAGGATCTACCACGTGGCTACCACTTCGATGAGCGTCCAGGACGCGCTCTGGTTGACGATGGACCGACCGAACAATCTCATGGTGGTCGATGGCGCAATGATGCTCCGCGGCGTTCCCGACCATGATTCGGTGCGCGAGGTATTCGCCGACGTGGTGCGTAAGTTCCCGGTATTCGGCCGCCGCCCGGTGAAATCTGGCCTTGGTTGGGCCTGGCAAGACGATCCCGATTTCGACATTGAGGCGCACCTGAATCGCGTCGAATTTGACGACCCCATCACGATGGCCGAGGTGCAGGCGTTTCTTGCCGAGAAGCGCTCGGTTCCGATGCCCAAGGATCGTCCGCTGTGGACGTCGTTCCTGCTTCATCCGGTTCAGTTGTCCGACGGCACCTTGGGTTCGGCCTCGGTCAGCCGATTCCACCACTCCATCGCCGATGGCGTGCGACTCACCCAGGTGATGTTGGGCATGTGTGAATCCGACGGAGCCGATGTTGCGGCCAAGGTGCACCGTAAGGGTGTGCAGCGACCCAAACCCGGCGCGGACGCTGTTGCCACCCACCATTCGGTGGCCGACACCGTGCTACACGCCGCGGGGGACGCCGGATCCGCGGTGGCGCATGCCGCGGGTGAGGCTGGATCCGCGGTGGCGCACGGAGTCGGTGGCCTGGTATCCGGTGCCGCTCACGCTGTTCGACACCCCCTCGAAGCCGTCACGCACGCCCCGGAGATGGTCGCCTCGGCGCTCTCGACAGGAATGCACGGGGTGGAGGACGGATTCGAATTGGTCCGCCACCCAGACCGGCTGCTCGACGCCCTGGAGACCCTTGGTGTGGAGAACTACCGCGGCACCAACGACATGTCCTCAGTCACCAAGCTTGCACTTGCCTCGTCGCCGAGGACTGTGTGGTCCGGTGAGCCGAGCACCACCAAGGCACTGGCCTGGTCTGATCCGATCCCGCTCGATCAGATCAAGACGATTGGCCGAAATTCCGGCGCCACCGTGAACGACGTCCTGCTCGCCTCGATCGCAGGTGGCCTTCGCCGATACCTCACCGACGCCGGCGAGGAACTCGACGAAGTGGTGTGGATGGTGCCGGTCAACCTCAAACCGTTCGAGGACAATCTGCCCGAGGACCTTGGCAACTACTTCGCGCTGGTATTCGTACCGATGCCGCTGGACGTGGCGGACCCGGCCGAGCGGCTTTCCCAGATGCACCACCGGATGGAGCGCATCAAGAACTCAGACGAAGCGGTGCTGACCTTTGGCCTACAACGGGTGGTGTCGACATCCCCAGGCCAAATCGCCTACTTCCTCACCAACTTCTTCGCAAACAAGGCCGTTGGGGTGCTCACCAACGTTCCGGGCCCCACGTCGCTACTGACGTTCGCGGGTGAACATGTGCATCAGGTGGTCGGATTTGCTCCGTGTTCGGGCAACCAGCCGATGACGGCCACCATCTTCAGTTACAACGGGCACGTCACGGTCGGTTTCGCCACAGATGCGTACTTGCTGCCGAACCCTGACACACTTGCGTCCTACGTTGTTGCGGATCTGATCGACATGGGAGTGCAACTGCCCGCCTGACCCGTCGATGATGAACCGAGTTCCCACCGTCAACCCCCGTCAGTTAGGACCCCACCCTATGACCTCGCTGCTGATGACCGGATTCCCCGGATTCCTCGGTTCGGCGTTGCTGCCGTTGATTCTCGCTCGACCGGAGCGGGACGACTGGCGCGCAGTGTGCCTGGTGCAGCAGCGCCACATGGGCACCGCAGAAGAACGCCTCGCCGAACTCACCGAAGCGCATCCGCACGTGGCGAACCGTGTTGAATTGATCACCGGCGACATCACCGAGGCCGACCTGGGTATCGCGGCTGACGTCCGCACCGACCTGGATGACATTGCCGAGATCTGGCACCTCGCTGCGGTCTACGACCTGGCAGTACCCGAGGAAATCGCGCACAAGGTCAATGTCGAAGGCACCGCAAATGTGCTCGCCTTCTGCGCCTCTCTGCCCGATTTCTCCCGTTTGCAATACGTGAGCACGTGCTACGTCAGCGGCAGTTACTCAGGCGAGTACCCAGAAGACGAGTTGGATACCGGCCAGACGTTCCGCAACCACTACGAGTCCACCAAGTTTGAGGCCGAGCGTCTGGTGCGCCAGGCGATGACCGGCGGGCTGTCGGCCACCATCTACCGACCGGGCATCGTGGTGGGTGACTCCCAGACCGGCGCCACCCAAAAGTACGACGGACCATACTTCCTGGCATCGTTCCTACGGCGCCAGCCACCGCTAGCGGTGGTCCCCGCGGTGGGTAACCCAGACGAAGTCAAAGTGTGCCTGGTGCCGCGCGACTTCGTGGTTGCGGCGATGGACCAACTTTCGGTGATGCCGGAGTCGGTGGGCAAGACCTACGCCCTGACGGATCCGAACCCCCCGACTTCCCGGGAACTCGTTGACACCTTCGCTGAGCATCTCGGAAAAAAGGTGGTGTGGGTGCCGCTGCCGCTGGGCCCGACCCGCACGCTGGTCGACAAGGTGCCCGGCGTGGAGTGGCTCATCGGCATTCCGGCCGAGGGGCTGGACTACTTCGCCTCCGACACCACCTACGCAACCGACAACACCACAAATGACCTGGCCGGCACCGGTGTGTCCTGCCCGGCGTTCGAGGATTACGCCCCGCGCCTGCTCGACTACATGATCGCCCACCCCGAATTCGACTCCTCGGCAATGGTCTGAGGCGAAAGGTACACACCATGACAGACACTTCCGACCCAGCGGTCATCGTCAATGTCAGCCTGGCAACCTCAGAACGCGACTACACCGCGGATGTCGAATTCGCGGATCAGTCATTTAGGTTGATGCGCCTGGGCACGGATGGCGACGTCAACCTGGCTGAACAGTTGGTACGCGACTGGGCCGATTCGGCCGACGCGATCGCGGTCACCGGAATTCGTGAGGCACGTGCCGCCGGACTCTACGACGGCGACATCGCCGCGGTGGAGAAGGTGCGCAAGGCCACCGATGCGGTGGTGGTCTCGGACGGCCACGCACTGCGGGACGTGCTCTCGGAGTGGGCGATCCGGGAAGTCAACAACGAGATGCCGGGCTACTTCACAAACGCCCGGGTGTTGGTGTTGGGTAGCGGCAACCACGAGCGGGCGGTGAACAGCCTCGCCGAACATACCGACAACATTGAGTTCGCCGACCCACTGCTACGTCTGGACATTCCGGGGAAACTGCGTAGCAATGCCGTGCTGGGCATCGCCGCGGACGTTTCGATGTGGCCGCTGCGCAAACTGCCCGGTTTCCTCCAATCCCAGATCAAGGCCCCTGGTGCCGGCGTCAGTAGCTTGCTGGCCCGTCGCGGAGTGGCCGACAAGGACGTCATCGTCGGCACTTTCGAGGAGATCGAGTCGTTTGGTTTCGCTTCGCTCGCTGGGAAGGCGTTGGTCACTTCGTCGGTGTCCGAAGAACGCCTCGCCTACTACCAGGCCCTTGACGTCGACATGGTTCTTGACTACGCCCCGCAACCTTTTGCCGATGTGACCATCAACGCCGCCACGCTGGAGGCGATGATGAAGGCGTTGGCCAGCGGCGCCTCTGGCCGGCTCACCGACGACGACCTGCTCGACATGATCGTCTCCTCTGGGCTGCAGCCGCGCATCCTCTACCCGAACGGTTTCCGCCGCAAGAGCCGTTTCGCCTTCGTGATTCATCCGCTGTCGCAGGAGTACTTCCGGGCGGTCGAACCACTGGGAACCATCGCCAAGTATTCACCTTCGGCGGTGATGGACGTGGTGGAAAAGGCCATGGCCTACAGTCCCCCATTCATGTTCTCCCACGTCACCGGCGTCACCTCGCCCACCGGCGCGGAAGCCGAGGGGTGGCTCATCACCGTGGGTGGGACGCCGAAGGAACTGATGTCACACAGCCCGGAGTTCACCTACGGCCGGCTGCTGGCCGCTGCCGACATGGCGAAGAAGCTCGGGGCCCAGGTCATGGGCCTGGGTGCTTTCACCAAGGTGGTCGGCGATGCCGGAGTCACGGTGGCGAAGCGGGCTCCGCTGCCCATTACCACCGGCAACTCCTACAGCGCGTCGGGGGCGCTCTGGGCTGCGCATGACGCGCTGAACCGACTCGGCCTCGCCGAGACCGACGACGAGGGCAGGTTCCGTGGCAAGGCGATGGTGGTGGGTGCTACCGGAGCTATCGGCTCGGTGTGCTCGCGACTGTTGGCGCTGGCCTGCGACGAACTGGTGCTGGTGTCCCCCGAGTCCGCCAAGTTGCTCGCGCTCAAACAAGACATCGAACGGGAGAACCCACGCGCGCAGATCGTCGTGGCAGCGACACCGGTCGACTACCTGCCGGAGATGGACGTGATCGTCACAGCCACCTCCGGGGCTGGCAAGCGGGTACTCGACATCATGGCCGTCAAGCCTGGGTGTGTGATCACTGACGTCGCCCGGCCGCTGGACTTGTCCGCGGAAGATGTGGCCAAACGCCCAGACGTCCTCGTCGTGGAATCGGGCGAGATCGAACTGCCCGGTGACGTGCACATGAAGGACATCGGCCTGCCACACGGGGTGGCGTACGCCTGTTTGGCCGAAACCGTGGTGCTGGCGCTGGAAGGCCGCTACGAGACCTTCACCATCGGCCGCAACATCGAGTGGGAAAAGGTGAAGGAGATCTACCAACTCGGGCTCAAGCACGGTATGCGCCTGGCAACAATCTCGGGAGTCAACGGTGTCTACACCGACGAGATGATCGCCGATATCCGCGAGCGTGCGAAGGCTGCCCTAGCGAAGGCCTAACCTGCTCGGGATCCGCTAGCATTCCCCGGTGTCTTCCCCCGATCCGGCCACGGCCGACCAGGCCGTTTCGGGGGACACGACCCCGCAGCCGGTTCGACCGCTGGTTCCGACTCACCGAGCGAGGTTCGACCTACGGTCAGGAGATTCGTGGCGGTGTCGTCACGTTCTTTGCCATGGCCTACATCGTGGTGCTCAATCCGCTGATCATCGGCACCGCGACCGACGTCAACGGGCAATACCTGGGCGGCACCACCGACGAGCAACTTTCGATCGCCATGGTCACCGCGGCCACCGCGCTGGTGGCCGGGGTGATGACCATCGTGATGGGCATATTCGGGCGCTTCCCGGTGGCAATCGCAGCAGGCTTGGGCCTCAATGGCTACATCGCCTACACCTTGGCACCGCAAATGACCTGGCCGCAGGTGATGGGCCTGGTGGTGCTTGAGGGTGTGGTGATCCTGGTATTGGTGGTCACCAAGCTTCGGGCGGCCGTGTTCCATGCCCTGCCGCATGACCTGAAGTACGCGATCGGGGTGGGCATCGGGCTCTTCCTCACCATGATCGCGCTGGTGGACGCCGGCGTGGTCCGGCCGGGATCGCCACTGCTGTCGTTCGGTGTGGGTGGGCAACTACTTGGCTGGCCAATTTTCGTGTTTACCGCCGGCCTGCTGTTCATGATCGTGCTCGTGGTGCGCCGGGTTGCCGGTGCACTGCTGATCGGCATCATCGCGACTGCGTTGCTGGCGATCGTTGTCGAGGCGATCACCGGGGCCGGTGCCCGAAGCGAGGAGAACCCCACCGGTTGGGCGCTGACCGTACCGCGGCTGCCCAGTGAAGTGGTCGATCCGCCGAACTTCGGGCTGCTGGGACAGTTCAGCCTGTTCGGGGCGTTCACCAGCATCGGAGTGATCGCTGCCGGGTTGGCCCTGTTCTCGTTGGTGCTCAGCGACTTCTTCGACACCATGGGCACCGCCTTCGGGCTAGCGGCCGAGGCCGACCTGCTCGATGAGAACGACGATGTGCCCGAACTGGAGTCGATCCTGGTGGTCGATGCGGCCGCGGCGATCGCCGGCGGGGCGGCTTCGGTGTCGTCGAATACGTCGTTCATCGACTCCGCGGCCGGTATCGGCGAGGGGGCGCGCACCGGCATCGCCTCGTTGGTGACCGGAGGGCTGTTTCTCTTGGCCATGTTCGTCGCACCGCTAGTTGCCGTGATCCCGCAGGAAGCGGCAACACCGGCGTTGGTGATCGTGGGATTCCTGATGATGACCCAGGTCCGGAATATCGACTTCACCGACTACACGGTCGGAATACCGGCCTTCCTCACCATCGTGCTGATGCCCTTCACCTACTCGATCGTCAACGGCATTGGCGCCGGCGCCATCAGTTTCGTGGTGTTGATGTGGGCGACCGGCCGGGCCCGCCAGGTGCACTGGCTGATGTGGGGCATCGCATCGGTGTTCGTGGTCTATTTCGCTCTCGGCCCGATCGAGTCGACCCTAGGAGTTCTCGGCCGGTGACGCGCCGTGGGAGAATCCACCCATGCGAATCGCAGAGGACATCACCGAACTGATCGGCAACACCCCGCTGGTGCGGATCCGCCACCTGGCTGCGGACGCGCCAGCCGAGATCGTGGCCAAACTTGAGTTCTTCAACCCTGCTGCCAGCGTGAAAGATCGCATCGGGGTGGCCATGATCGATGCCGCACAGGCCGAAGGACTGATCGGCCCGGACACGGTGATTGTCGAACCGACCAGCGGCAACACGGGCATCGCCTTGGCTATGGTGTGCGCGGCCCGTGGCATCCCCATCGTGCTGACCATGCCGGAGACGATGAGCGTCGAGCGACGGATGCTGCTGCGCGGCTACGGCGCCGAATTGGTGCTCACCCCTGGGCCAGAAGGAATGGGCGGCGCCATCGCAGCAGCCGAGCAACTTGCCAAGGACAACTCGAACTACCTCATGCCGCAGCAGTTCGCCAACCCGGCGAATCCTGCGATTCACGCCGCTACCACCGCCGAGGAGATCTGGCGGGACACCGACGGTGACGTCGACATCTTGATCTCCGGCGTCGGCACCGGTGGCACCATCACCGGGGTGGGCAGTGTGTTGAAGGAACGCAAGCCCGACATGCAGGTGATCGCAGTTGAACCAGCGGCGTCTCCGGTGCTGTCCGGCGGGGTGAAGGGACCACACCCGCTGCAGGGCATTGGCGCCGGCTTCGTACCGGAAGTACTCGACACCTCGCTGTATGACGAAGTCATTGCGGTGGAGGCCGATGACGCAATGGCCACGGCTCGCCGCGCCGCGAAAGAGGAAGGGTTGCTGGTGGGGATCTCCTCCGGCGCAGCGCTGTGGGCCGCGGTTCAGGTGGCAGGCCGCCCGGAGAATGCCGGGAAACGAATCGTCGTGATCATCCCCTCGTTCGGCGAGCGATACCTCAGCACGGCGCTATTCGCCGGTCTGGCCGACTGATCCGTGGAAAGAACCTGGCGAAGTCTGCGGCGTGGCGATGGGCCCGCCTCGGGAGCCCGCCGACGCATCCGCCGGGCGTTGCGCACTGCTGCGGAGGACCTCGATGCGGTGATGGAGCGTGATCCGGCCGCGCGCTCAAGGTTCGAGGTGGCAACGCTCTATCCGGGTGTGCATGCGGTGTGGGGCCACCGCCTGAGTAGTGCCCTGTGGCGGCGCGGTGCGAAATACCCGGCGCGTGCCTTTTCGCAGGTCACACGGCTGATCACGAACATCGAAATACATCCAGCTGCGGTGCTCGGGCCACGCCTCGTGATCGACCACGGCGCTGGAGTGGTGGTGGGCGAAACGGCAGTAATCGGCTCAGATGTAACCCTCTACCATGGGGTTACCTTGGGTGGCCGCAGCCTTGATCCGGTCAGACGCCACCCAAAGATCGGCGACGGCGTGCTGATCGGGACCGGTGCTGCGGTGTTGGGGCCAATAGAGGTGGGCGAAGGCTCGCGCATCGGGGCTAACAGCGTGGTCGTGAAGTCCGTGCCGGCCGGCAGTGTGGTGGTGGGTGTGCCCGCGAGGGTCACGAACACCGCGGCAGTCGGTAGCACCGGTACCGCCGCTGCCACCGGGCCAAACGAAGCCGCGCACAACGCCGCGAACCCCTATTCGGGCCGCCGCGAACTGTGGGGGCTCGAGGATTATTCGATCTGAGCCGACGGCTCCCCCGCCCCACTCTCGCGGCGGTGGCCGAGTTCGTTAACCCTGAGCGAGGACGCCGATCTGGTAGCCGTCCAGCACGCTCTCCGGCCGAGATTGGCCGTCGTGCTGGGCGTTGAACAGCGAACTACCGTCAATCCCGCACAGACTCTGGATGCGGGCAGCGCCGCCTGGGTGCTTGTCCTCCCAATCGGTGAGGTCATAGACCTTGCCCTCGATCGCCGTCCAGCAGTCCCCGGAGGTGTTGTGCTGGGCAACCTGTTCCAGGGTGAACTGCTCACCGTCTTGCGTCGCCCCCGCGGTTGCGTCCGCACTTTCTTCGGTCGCCGCACTTGCCGGAGTGCTTTCGGTCGCGCTGGTCGGCGCACTTGCTGCAGGCGTCGCGTCACTCTCCTCGGCCGTGGTCGAGGACGAGCATCCGGAGATCGTGAGAGTGCCGGCGGCAAAGAGAACTGTGGCCAACGTGAACAGTCGTCGCGATGAAGTCATGTAGCGCAAGCGTAACCTCGAACTACAACAACGTGAGGCGAGGTGGGTTTGATGACTGAACGGGTGGCGGTGGTCCTCAGCGGGGCGGCCGCACGTGGGCCGTTTCAAGCGGGTGCGCTGCAGGAACTCATCCCGGCGCTGCACGACCAAGGTTTGGAGCCAAAAATCTTCCTGGGCACCAGCGCCGGGAGCATCAATGCAACGCTCTGGGGGCAATCGGCTCACCTCGGGCCGGAACGCGCGGGCGACGCAGTGGTGGGGACCTGGTCGCGGATGGGAAGGGCCAATGTGATCGCCCACCCGATTCGGACTGTGCTGTTCGGTGACGCACCCAAATTTGTCGCCTCTGCGGTCGGGATTGCACCGGGATTGGCGTCGCTGCTCGACACTGGCCCACTGGCCCGCACGGCCCACGAAGTGTTGGACCCGAAACAACTCACACGCAACGTCGCAGACGGCGTGATCGATGCGGTCGGCGTGGTGGCCAGCAGGATTCCGCCACCGTCGAAACGTCCCGCCCAGGAAGGTCCAGCACATGCCCGCACCGTGGTGTTCATCGACTCCACTCTCGATGTCGCCGCAGTTGCCGATCCGATTCGTGCAGTCGACGTCGCCCGCGGGCCGATCGATGCCTCCCATGTGCTCGCGTCCTCGGCCATTCCGATCGCCTTCTCACCTGTCAAAGTGGAACGACCAGGCCCGTTTCGCGGGTGGTACTCCGATGGCGGTGTACGACTGAATACACCGTTGCGCCCAGCTGTGGCCTTGGGCGCCGACCGCATCCTGGTGGTCTCGGCAATGTCCACCGAAATCGGCGCACCACTGCCGCCATCCCATCCCGACGCTCCGATGCCCACCATCGCCGACACCGGCGCCACCGTGCTGCATTCTGTGCTCGGCGACCAACTGACCGAAGACCTGCACACGCTGCGGGGAGTCAACCGGATGGTCACCGAGCAGGCTGGCGCCGACGAACTCACGCGGGCAAATGGCACACCTTGGCGGGTCATTCCGGTGATGACGGTTTCCCCTTCTCCCGGGGAGCTTGCCGTGCTTGCCGAGCGAATCGCCGACGAAGCCCTCAACCAATCGTTGTTCACCCGGTGGCGCTCCTCGGATGTCTACGCCTTGGACCGTCTGCTGCGCGGTTTGGGCGACGGCGCGGGTCGGCGAGAGTTGCTCAGCTACGTGCTGTTCAACACCGACTACTTCGCCGCCCAGGTCGACCTTGGCCGTCGAGCCGCACAGCAGGCGCTTGCCGGTGGCTGGCTCGCCTAACCGCGTTCCACCAATTCGGTGAGTAGGTCAGTCACGCCGGGGTGGTTGAGCAGGCTCAGATGGTGCGAACGCACCAGTTCCACCACCGTGACGTGCGGGTGATCGCTGTGATGACCCTGCGCGCTGGTCGTGGGCACGATTCCATCGCCGATGATTCGCGACATGGGTGCGCTCGGGGTCGCGCCGACCGAAGCGACGACTGCCAGATGGCGCACGTGCGACGGGACCGGGTCGGCCACGCCTGCCCCGAGATCTTTGATGCCGACAGCTCGGTGGTGGCCGAGCGCCACGATGGGCGCTGCTGTGGCCGACCGCTCAATGAGACTGTTCAGGGCGGCGTCGGAGAAGCGTTCCAGCGGGGCGCCCAGCAACGGCGAGCCAAGGGTCACCAGATCGGTCACCAAGTCTGGCCAAGTGGCATCATCGGCGGCCAGGTTCAATGCCCGGGTGGCCACCAGGCCGCCCATCGAATGACCAATCAGCACGATCCTGCGCAGCGGGGCGCCAGCCCAATCAGCGACCAGTTGGCGCAGGTGCGCATCGAGTTCGGCGGCGCTGTCGTCGATCGCCTTGCCCGCTGTGTAGCGGGCGTAGATCGGCACCAGGCCACCGGCTGCACACACCAGGGCGTATTCGACGCCCCATTGCTGTTCGTGTCCGCCAAGGCCGTGGATGAATACCGCCATCGCCTCGGCATCGCCGACCTCGTCTGGCCGGTGCATGGTCATGGCCGGCCCGAGCGGTTCGGGGAGATTGTCGCCGAAGGCCGCGCCGAGCGCTGCGATCCCCGCAAGCCCAGCCGGATGGTCGGAAACTGACGGGGCGTCGGGATCACTGAGTTCACGCAACGCCGCCGCTGACGCTGTTCCGGTGATCGTGGCACTGCTGCGAATAATGCTGTGCACACCGGTGTGGGTGGCGTCGACCGCCTTCATCGGCAGCCGGCCCGCCAAGCCCAGTGGGCTCAACCCGCGCCGAACCCGGCTGCGCACCACCGAACTGACGTCTTCGACGACGTCGTTGATGCGCGACACGGTCTGCGCGGTCACCTGGGCAGCTGCAGCTTTCTCTTCTGGGGTCATGAATCCATAGTGCCCTGTCCGGCTTGCTAAACCTACGCCCGGCAGTGCTAGATGTGGCCTGGATAACTATCACACTGTGCTTAAGTTACATGGGTGTTATTCATGAACCGAGGTATGTGACCTGATGCGCCGTGGTCACCTCCCCGCAGGGGTTCCTCACCGAAGACGCCCTGTCCGACACCGCTGAGGTGACTATCGAAAACATGCGACGGTTCGCCGCCGGAGAAGAACTGCTGGCGGGTACGACGCTGTTGCAGCGATGCGGCGACTCCACATTTCCAGTATTCGGCACGGCATAGACGTTGTATCGTTCGTACTTGTGGGAACACGCGGGCAGACGAGCCAGTCCGATGTCATTGACGACATCGAATCCAACCCGCTGCGCGAACGCGTCCGCTCTGCGCTGCGTGTGATTCCGGCACCGGTTCGCAAAGTGCTGGTGGCCGTCACCGGCTCGGTGTTGATTCTGATCGGCATTTCGCTGGTTTGGCTGCCTGGGCCGTTCACCTTGCCGTTCGTGATTGCCGGCGTGGTGATCCTCTCCACCGAGTTCGTGTGGGCGTCGTCGATCCTCAAGGTCGGTCAGGAGCAGAGCGCCAGACTCTTTGAGATGCTGCGCAATCCGTGGATCCTGTTGGCGGCGCTGCTCGCTGCCACGGTTGCAGCCATCACGGCTTATTCGCTCTTTCGTCCGGGTTGGTGGCACTAGCGGTCGCACCCGCGGAATCCGAAGTGGGGCTGGGCGGCTGTGGATCATCGGTCAATTCATGTGGCTGTGCGCTCGTGTTCTGCCCTCGGGTAGCCACGACACTCGCGATAACGCTGATGGCCAGAATCACCAGCACGATGCCGAGGCTCGTGAGCGTCGGAATCTTGATGTCCCAAATGTGCAGCATCATCTTCACGCCCACCCACACCAGCACAATCGCCAGACCGGTCTTGAGGTAGACGAAGCGGTGGATCAGATCCGCAAGCAGGAAGTACAACGCCCGAAGACCGAGGATGGCGAACGCGTTTGCGGTGAACACCAGGAACGGTTCCTGGGTGACCGCGAAGATCGCCGGGATCGAATCGACCGCGAAGATGACGTCGGTCAATTCGATCATCACCAGCACGGTCAGCAGCGGAGTGGCAAGCCAACGACCACCCTCTCGTACCCAAAACCGCTGCCCGCGGTAGTCGTCGGTGTGCGGCACCGTCCGGCGGAACCACGCCACCACTTTGGAGTCTGCAACGTCGAAGGTTTCGTTGCGTTGCCGCAACATCTTGATCCCCGTGAAGATCAGGAAAGCACCGAAGAGGTAAATCACCCAGGCGAAACTCGCCAACAGCGCCGACCCGGCGGCGATGAAGGTACCCCGCAACACGAGGGCACCCAGAACGCCATAGAACAACACCCGGTGCTGGTACTGGCGAGGTACTGCGAAGTAGCTGAAGATGATGGCCCAAACGAAAACGTTGTCCACCGACAACGACTTCTCGATCACGTATCCGGAGAAGTACTGGGCTCCAAACTCCGAGCCGTAGACGTACCAAATCAGTGCTCCAAAACCAACGCCCAATGCCACCCAAAAGGCCGACCACGAGGCTGCCTCCCGCACCCCGATCACGTGGGCCTCGCGATGGGCGAACAGGTCGATGGCCAGCATCAACAGGATGAGCCCGAGCACCGCGAACCAAGCCCATAATGGGACATTCATGTGCAATGCCTTTCGTGTGGCAGCGAAGCAGGTAGGCACCGGTGAGGGCCTCGTCGCCGCACTTGGTGCCCAGAATCGGGTGGAGAACAGCAATTCACGCTTTCTTATTCCGTAGTCCAAAGAAAGACTCCCCCGCTCTGGGCTCCGGTTGCCGTTAGGATGACGCCTGTGAACTCCGCGACTCCCAGTGGCCGTCGGTGGACATTCCTGTCCAACCACGGGCACGCCTTGGTCTTTCTCGCCCGTAATCACGATCCTCGGGTGCGTGATGTCGCCGATGGCGTGGGTATCACCGAGCGGGCGGCTCAGAGCATCCTGTCGGACCTAGTGGACGCCGGGTACGTCAGCGTCACCAAGGTTGGGCGACGCAACAGCTATCGACTCAATGCCGACCTTCCGCTTCGCCATCCGCGGGAAGCCGACCACACCATCGGCGAGTTGCTCGCAGTCTTCGGTGGCGACGACCGGGGCACCGACTGACCCGCACGCGATACGGAAGATCCGTTCGATTTGCCGACAACCGCATCGGCACTTCCCGCGGACGCGCTAGACGCGTTAGACGCGCTCCAGTAACACCGCGACCCCGAGGCCGGCCGCACCACTGACCGCAGCCACCCCGTAGCGACCTCCGCGCCGGTGCAATTCGTCCACACAGTTGCCCACCATGATCGCTCCGGTAGCCCCGAAAGCGTGGCCAGTCGCCATCGTGCCACCGTTCGGGTTGAGCCGATCGGGCCCCACGCCAAGATCACGGGCGAAGCGCAAGCAGAGCGCCGCGAAGGCTTCGGCGAACTCGAAAACGTCGATGTCGTCGGCCTGCAGGCCCGCCTTGGCAAGCACCTTCTCCACGGCGGCCTGACCCGCGGTCAGCATGATCACCGGGTCGACAGCGGCGCGTGCGGTGGCCACGATTCGCGCCCGCGGGGTGATCCCGGTGACCGCAGCGCCGGCGTCGTCGGCGAGTAGGAGCAATGCGGCCCCGTCCGCCATCTGCGGGGAGGTGCCCACCGTGTGCAGGTGGGCCAGGGGCCCGACTTCCGGGTGGAACGCCCCCACCAGCGCATCTTGATCCGGCAGCTCAGCGAATGCCGGGGGCAGGGCAGCCAACTGTTCGGCGGTCAAGTGAGGTCGGACGAGTTCGTCGCGTGCCACCGGCGCACCGTCGGCTCCGGTGACCGCAACCAACGCCCGATCCCAGGCACCTTCGGCCTGGGCCGCAGCAGCCTTGCTATGGGTGCCCAGCGCGTATTGCTCCAACTCGTCGCGGGTCCAGCCGTCGATGGTCGCGTTGAGATCGGCGGCGATCCCCATGTGCACCGACCCGACAGCCGTGATCACCGCAGGATCAGCCCATAACGCACCCTTGTCGGCGAAGATTGGCACCCGCGACACCGACTCGACCCCGCCTGCCACCAGCACCGAGGCACTACCGGATCCGATCTCGGCTGCGCTGGTGGCCACGGCATCTATGCCGGAGGCGCAGAACCGGTTGAGGGTAACTCCTGGCACCGAGGCCGGCCAGCCAGCGGTGAGCACGGCGGTGCGGGCCAGATTCGCGCCTTGCTCCCCCACTTGCGAGGCGATCCCGAGCACCACATCGTCGAGCACCGCCGGATCCAGACTCGTGCGTTCCACCAGCGCCTGCTGCAGCGTGTTCACCAACTCCAGCGCGGTCAGGTGGTGCAGGCAGCCGCGTTGGCTGGCCTTCCCCCGCGCTGTGCGCAGATAGTCGAGCACGAACACCTCGTTGTTCGCCGCATGGCCTTCGCCGTCGGCGGCTGCTCGGGTGGCGGAGGGAATTGGCACATTCGGCATAGTTGCGACCCTAACGGTGGGTGTCGTTGACCTGCTGACCGTGCTGGGCTAGACACAAGACATGACCACCCCTGCTGTCGCCGTGCTCGGCGGCTACCAGTCCGACTACTCGCGCAACATCACCAAAGCAGGCCTGGAGGTGTCCGACCTCGTCGCCGAGGTGGTGGCAGGCGCTTTAGAAAGTGCCGGTGTGACAGCTGCCGAGATCGGCGTGATTCACGTCGGCAACGCGTTTGGGCAGTTGTTTACTGGTCAGGGCCATCTGGGTGCGATGCCGGCCACCGTTGAGCCTGCTTTGGCGGGGGTGCCAGCCTCCCGCCACGAAGCGGCGTGCGCCTCCGGCGGGATTGCCCTGCTTGCCGCCATGGCGGACTTGGAGGCGGGCCGGTACGACTGCGCGCTGGTGTTGGGCGTCGAGGTGGAACGCAACGTGTCCGGCGCCGAATCGGCACGACTGATGGGTGCCGCGGCCTGGGTCGGTCACGAAGGCCAAGACGCAACCTTCATGTGGCCGTGGGCCTTCAGTTCACTGGCTGACGAATACGAACTGCGCTACGGCCTCGACGACGCTCACCTGCGCGCCATCGGCCAGATCAACCTGACCAACGCGCGTGCCAACCCGTTGGCCCAGACCCGGCGGTGGGAACTCAGCGACGCCAGTTTCGCCGCCGACGATGGAGCCAACCCGGTGGTCGAGGGTCGTCTTCGCCGTCACGATTGCAGCCAAGTCACCGACGGTGGGGCAGCGGTCGTGCTGGCATCACCAGCATTCTTTGCCCGCACTGGGCGCCCGGCTACCTTCGAGGCGACTCGGCCGCGCTCTGTGATCCTCGGCTGGGGCCACCGAACGGTGGGCCTGCCCCTGGAGCCCAAACTCACCGCCAGCCGCAACCAGAACTTTGTGATGCCCCACGTCCGCGACACCATCACGGAGGCCTGGGCACGCGCCGGAATCGGCGGCGTCGACGCCTTGGATCTGATCGAGACCCACGATTGCTTCACCCCGTCGGAGTACATGGCAATCGACCACTTCGGCCTCACCGCCCCGGGTCAGTCGTGGCAAGCAGTGGAGGATGGCACCATCACCCGGACCGGTCGACTCCCGATCAACCCAGGGGGCGGGCTGATCGGAATCGGGCACCCCGTCGGAGCCACCGGCGTACGGATGGTGCTCGATGCGCATCGGCAAGTGACTGGAACCGCGGGCGAGGTGCAAGTGGCCGGTGCCAGCACAGCTGCCACGCTCAACATCGGCGGTTCCACCGCCACCACAGTGTCTTTCGTGATCGGTGCGGCAGAAGAGTAGGAGTTGCTGCTGTCGTTTCGGCGCCCAATCGGGTTACGGTGAGTCCAGCGCGACCTGCCCATCGGTCGGCTCATATGCACATACGTTTCCCGGATCGAAAGTGGACACCACATGGACGTTGAAGTCGTCGGCCGGATGCTCTCCACCTTGCCCGAGGATGATGATCATCCCTATCGCACGGGTCCGTGGCAGCCACAGACCACCGAATGGCGGGCAGACAACCTCATCGTCGAAGGTGAGTTGCCCGCCGACCTCGATGGCGTCTACTTGCGCAACACCGAGAATCCGCTGCATCCAGCAATTGGCCGCTACCACCCGTTCGAAGGTGACGGCATGATCCACCTCGTGGGGTTCAAGGACGGTCGGGCGTTCTATCGCAACCGTTTCGTGCGTACCGATGCCCTGCTGGCCGAGGATGAGGCTGGCGAGGCGCTGTGGGTGGGCCTGGCAGAGAAAGCCTCACGCGCCAAACGTGCCGATGGCTGGGGGGCGCGGGGACACCTGAAGGACTCCTCAAGCACCGACGTGGTGGTCCACAACGGAGTGGTGCTGTCGAGTTTCTACGAATGCGGCGACCTCTACGCCCTCGACGCGTTGACCTTGGAGCCCCGCGGCAAGGCTGACTGGCACGGGGCGTTTCCCCGAGACCGCGGGGTCTCCGCCCACCCGCAAGTGGACGAGCACACCGGCGAGATGCTGTTTTTCAACTACAACGCCCACGCCCCGTACCTGAACTACGGCGTCGTGGATGCCGAGGATCGGCTGGTGCACTATGTGCCCATCGAACTGCCGGGCCCGCGTCTGCCGCACGATATGACGTTCACCGAGAACTACGCGATCCTCAACGATCTGCCCATGATTTGGGACCCGAAGTTGATGTCGAAGGGTATGTACCTGGCGAGGTTCCACCCGGAAATGCATACCCGGCTCGGAGTGATTCCACGACGCGGTGCGGCTTCGGAAATCCGCTGGTTTGATTTCGACCCCACCTACGTGCTGCATTGGACCAACGCCTACGAGGTCGGCGACGAAATCGTGGTCGAGGGGTTCTTCCAGCACAATCCGGAACCGCAGGTCTCCCCCGACGCCAGCTACTACGAACGGATCAGCCGTTTCATCAGCCTTGACGGATTCGAGTCCCGGCTGCACCGGTGGCGGATGAACATGGTCACCGGTGAATGTTCGGAGGAGTCGCTGACAGATTCGATCACCGAATTCGGCATGATCAACGCCCAACGAGGCGGGCGGCCCCACCGCTACACCTACGCCGCCACCGGGGTGCCCGGCCGGTTCCTGTTCAACGGGTTGACCAAGCACGATTCCCGCACCGGTGCCGAGGAGCACTACTCGCTTCCCGACGGGGTGTTCGGCTCGGAAACCGCGGTGGCACCTCGGCCCGGGGCAACCGACGAGGACGACGCCTACCTCGTGACGTTGGTGACGGATATGAACACCGATTCTTCAGCTGCGCTGGTATTTCATGCCGCACGCATCGAAGAAGGCCCAATTGCGCGGGTGCGCCTACCCGAACGGATCAGCTCTGGCACCCACTCCACGTGGGCGGCCGGATCAGAAATCCCCGGCTGGCGGGAGCAGGACACCGTGGAGGTCGCAGCGCTGGTGTAGTTGCCCACCGGGCTCGCTTTGATCCGGGCTCGGGCTCGGCTTGATCCGGGCTCGGGCTCCTGACACGGGCTTATGATCATGCCCATGGTCACTTACTCAGCCGTGCGAGACGATGCTCTTGGTCAGCACGATCTGGTGGGGCTGCTGGAATCGCTGCGCCGCCGCGAAGTGAACGCAGCCGAACTCACCTCGGCGGCACTGGAGCGGGCACACGATTCCCAGCCGGTGCTCAACGCCGTAGTGAGTTGGGCGACCGCCCCGCAAGGTCCGGACCGCACAGCCGACACCGTGCTCGGCGGAGTCCCGACGTTCCTGAAGGACAACGAGAACCTTGCCGGAATGGCCACCCGTGATGGTTCCAGGGCGCTTCCAGAGAAAATGGCCAACTCGACTTCGCCGATAGGTGAGCTGTTGGCAGATCTCGGCGCGACCTATCTGGGCAAGTCGAGCATGCCCGAGTTCGGCCTGACGGCCACCACCGAGCCGCTGCTCAACGGACCCACCCACAATCCTTGGGCCCTTGGGCACAGTGCCGGCGGATCCTCCGGTGGCGCTGCTGCCTTGGTCGCAGCCGGTGTGGTGCCCTTCGCGCATGCCAATGACGGCGGGGGGTCGATTCGGATTCCGGCGGCGTGCTGTGGGCTGGTGGGACTCAAGCCTTCCCGAGGACGGCTGCCCAACGCCCCGGAGTCGGATCAGTTGCCGATCCGAATCGTCAGTCAGGGGTTCCTGACCCGTTCCGTGCGCGACACCGCCCTGCTCTATGCCGAAGCGGAAAAGCGTCACCGCGTTGGCGACGGGCTCACCCCGATCGGCCATGTCACGGCGCCGTCGGCTCGTCGCTTACGCATCGGTGTGATCGCCGAGGGCCTCACTGGTCCGGTCCTGCCAGCCGTCGCCGATGTGGTGCGTCGCACCGCGGACCTGTGCGCCGACCTTGGCCACTACGTGTCCGACTCCCCGATGGGCGTGTACCCCGCCTTTGGTCGCGACTTTTTGCGCTACTGGGCAGGCTTGGCGTTTGCCCTTCGGCTGGGTGGGGCGCGGGTGTATGGCCCGGAATTTGACCGCTCCCAACTGGAGCCGTTCACCGACGGGCTGGCCGAGTTCTTCGGCACGGTCGCGCTCGGAGCACCGGCCTCAGTAGCCCGCCTGCGCCGCTTCCCCGCGCAGCATGCCCAGAGCTTCGAGTCGTATGACGTGCTGCTCTCCCCCACGATCGGCTATCCGGCACCAGAACTCGGCTACCTCTCGACGCAGCAAGATTTCCGCACCCACGTCACCCGCCTGCTACCGTTCGCTGGCTACACCGCAGTGAACAACGTGGCCGGTACACCCGCGATTAGCCTGCCACTGGGGTCCGACCCGACGGGCCGACCTATTGGTGTGCAGTTCTCCGCGGCGTTGAACGACGAACGCACGCTGCTGGAACTGGCCTATGAACTCGAAGCCGCGGCCCCGTGGCCGCACACTCCGGGCTAGGGGGTTGGGTGTGGCTGATCGGGATCAGTGGACTCCGTTGCGTGATCCCACGCCTCTTGCGCGTCGGCCTGCTCCTGCCACATGACTTCCATGGCCTCGACTTTGCGGCGACGGCGGTAGTCCAGCACCAATCCGACCGCGGCAGCTGTGAGCATCGTTAGCGCGGCGAGACTGACCCCCACTTTGACGGCGTGGGCAAAGGTGATTTCCGAACTAGCGGTTCGCTCCACCACAGTGGTTTCTGCAGGTCCCGCTACCGCATCCGGCTCGGCTGCTGGGTGCACGCACCTTCTCCTCATGCTGATCGTCCCTTCACCAGGTCGAACGGGCCAGTTGCCCTACATTCATCACATCACACCAGCGCCCGGGCACACCAGAACAGTCGCGCGAATCCTCGGCTGTCGGGGTAGGTGAGGGACTATCGCGGCGTCACAGCCAACGAGCGCCATCCCAGAACCGCAAGCGTCCGGCGAGCTCTGGATCTGGATACCAGCCGGGCGGCGGTCCAACGGCCGGTAACTGCGGGGGCACGGCTGGCGTCGGAGCCACCGCGACCGGCGCTTGCCCGGCGGCGGCTGCGGGGGCGAACCCGGGCACTGGCGGCGACGGACGAGGGGCGCGCAGCACGATTCGCACGATCACCAGCACCAGGCCCAACATGATCAACATCCCTGCCAGGGCTAGCAGGCCGAACCACCAGGCGCTCTGGGCAAACGTAGTACCGATGCTCGGGGTGATCAGCACCGATGAGTTTCCCTGACCTGCCACGTCAATTTCGTACGTATCGCTGTCGGATACGGTGAATTTCGCAACTGCCTCGTACACCACCGAACCACGTTGGACGGTTTCGGTGATTGTGTTCGTCTCCACGGGCACCTCCCCGTAGGGACCGGTGACCCTGATGTCGCCTGGGCTCAGTTGCTCGTCGGCGCCGTTAGATCGCTGCATCACCGAGTAGGTGCCGTCGTTCAACTCCAGGATCGCGGACCCTGGCGTGCTGATGGGATCGGTGGTGAACGACGACACGACCCGCCCGACTCCGGACGCTAGACCTGCGGCCGCTACCAGCCCGAAAAGAAGTCCCGCCACCAACAGCAATACGCCAGACCACAGCAACCCCTTGCGCGCAGGTCGTTCCCCCTGCTGACCCTGTTGCTCGGACACCTGCGCGGCTTGCCCTGCTTGCTCTGCATGCTCGGGTTGCTCTGCTTGCTCTGGCGGTTCACTCGGCGCCGCTGCGGTGGCGTCGTTCACTGTGCTGCCACCGTCGCGGTCTCAATGGTCACCGGTAGTGCTGGCGGACCGTCGAACAGTCCGCCTTCAACGCCAGCCGCGGCCACCCGCTCCACTACGTCCAAACCTGAGGTGACAGTGCCCCAGATTGTGTAGTTCGGTGGCAGCGTCGTGTCCTGGTAGACGATGAAGAACTGCGAACCGTTCGTGTTGGGCCCGGCATTGGCCATCGCCACCGTGCCCTTCGGGTAGTTGTTGGCGACTGCCGCAGGCAGGTTCTCATCCGGAATCTGGTAGCCGGGCCCACCCAAACCTGTCCCGTCCGGATCGCCGCACTGCAAGACGTAGATGCCCTCGGTGGTCAGCCGGTGACAGGTGGTGCCGTCGAAGTAGCCCCGACCAGCCAGATACGCCATCGAAGCGTCAGTCACTTCCGCCGCTGGGTCCATCGCGATCTCGATCGTTCCTTCGTTGGTGACCAGCGTCATCACAGCGTCGGCTGGCACCGGCGGGAAGGACGGAAGTTCCACCTCGGGCGCTGCCGTGGCGAGAGCGGAAGCAGCGGCGCCGGCGGCGGACTCCTGCGAGTCAGAGCCGCACCCTGCCAACACCACACCGGCGGCCACCACAGCACCGACTCCCGATGCGATTCGTCTCCAAGTCATTCCCAGTGCCTCCCGATTTGGATCATCAACGTCATAGGTGCGCCAGACTCACCGACACGGGTACTCTACGGGGCGCACCGATCCTGGAGTTCGAACGGCCATCGCACGTCGCCGCGGGCGCCTCCGCACTGATCGCGGGAACAGCCATCGGGCGGTTCCTGGCGTTCCGGATCGGCCAGCGGCGTATCTGGGGACTAGGAAATTCCAAGGTCCTGCACCTACGATGTCCGCCATGGAGGCGTCCTGGTTGTTGCTCAGCGGCATTGGACTGGCCGCTGCCGCTGGCTTGAACGCCTACATCCCGCTGCTGATGGCGGGGCTCCTCGCGCGATTCGACGTCATCAGCCTCGCCGAACCCTACGACCTGCTCGAGTCGACCACCGCCCTTTCAATCGTGGCTGCGTTGCTCGTGGTGGAATTCTTCGCGGACAAGATCCCGGCAGTTGATTCGGTCAACGATGCGGTGCAGACGTTCCTCCGACCGGCCTCCGGGGCCCTGCTCTTCGCCGGTGCGCTGGGAGGGGATGCCCAATGGGTGCAGGTCCTCGGTTTGGTCGCCGGGCTGATGACCGCGGGCACGGTCCACGGTGCCAAGGCAACTGTGCGACCAGTGGTGAATGTGACCACGGCCGGGGCCGGGGCCCCGATAGCGAGCGTCGTGGAGGACGGCATTTCGGTTTCCTTGACATTGGCGGCGATCTTCTTTCCCGCTGCTGGTACTGGTGCTCATAGCGCTGCTCGTGTGGCTGTTTCTCCGGCTGCGCCGGCGGTGGCGGGGGCGCCGCGAATCGCCTCGGACTCGTGCCCGCCTATCAACAAAGCGACTAACCGGCATCCGCTGGTCACAGCAGCTTCTGCCCCCCGCGCCCGACAAGCGGGGATAGAGATCCGACATCCTGCGACACCGGGCGGACCCTGGGGAATAGCCTGACCACATGGACCAACCCATGCCGTCGCCACGGCGCGCTACCTGGACCGACCTCACCGTCGAACATCACGGGGTTGGCCTGCTGCGAAGTTTCACCGCAACCGCCGCGGACGGGCAACTGATCGGGGTGGTGGGACCTGCCTCGGAGAACCTCAACGTGGCTCTGCTCGCGCTGGCTGGACGCTATTCGCCGGTGCGCGGTTCGGTGGAGATTCTAGGCGCCCCGGCGTCCGTGGCGGTGGTCGCCGATCCAGTCACCGATGCCATCGATGATCCGTTTGTCCGCGTCCGGGAAGCAGTCGCGGAGGTCGCCAGGGTTCCCTCCGGCTCCGGCAACAAGTCGTTCGCCGAATGGTCGCTCAGTGCAGCCGGTCTGGCCGATCGAGCGTCTCGACTCATTGGGGATCTCAACGCCATGGAGCGGGTCCGACTCGGGTTGGCCTTGGCCGCCGCCTCAGGTGCCACCATGATCACGCTCGACATCTCCCCGGTCGCAGCCGATCCTGGGGCACCCGCGCTCATCGGCTTGCTTCGGCAACTGGCGAGTAGTGGTCGGCTGGTGCTGGTGGGGGCGCCGGCCGGCCACGAATCCTTCGACCTGGTTCTTCCCGTTCCGGCTCCCCTGGAGGTGGTGTCATGATCGGCACAAGTGTTGGCGCGGCCCTGGTTCGCTGGTTCCGTGGCCCACGAGCCATGTTGGGCGCGTTGGCACTAGTGACCACCGCGGCGCTGGCGGCGGTGCTGCTGATCGGGGCGTACTGGAACCCGGAGGGCAACACCAACAAACTGTCGGCCGCCTTGGTCAACGAAGACGTGGCCACCACTGCCAACGGGCGCACCATCGACGCCGGATCCGACATCGCCGCCAAAATCGTCGACAGCGGAACCCTGCAATGGACCGAAACCACCATGGACGAGGCGCAACGGGGCCTGGACGCCGGCCGGTACGCCCTGGTGATGCGTATCCCGGAGACGTTCAGCGCCAGTGTCGCAAGCCTCGACAGCGGCGACCCGGTGCAGGCCCCAATCGTGGCCTACACCAACGATGCCACCAACTACCTCTCCGGTGACCTCGCCGAATCCTCCATCAGCGACCTCGAAGCGCAGGCCAGCGCAGACCTCAGTTTGAACTTCATCAACGAGGTCTACAACGCGTTGCCGCAGGCCCGTGAACAAGGCGAATCGGCGGTTGCCCAGGCCGGTGTGCTCAGCGAAGGAATCAGTCAGGCCGGCACCCAGGCCACAGACGTCGCCAACGCCGCGACCGGTGTGGCCGACGGGCTGGCCCAGGCCACGACCACTGCGTCGAACACCGCAGATTCGGCGAAGAACCTGACTACCACTGCAGACAAGACCACGAAGACCGCCACCGACATGTCTGCGCTGGTGAATACCGTGAGCGCGGGCGCCAAGTCGATCGACACCAACCTGGTGGCACTCGAACAGGACTTGAAGGCGAAGAACCTGCCCGATCTAGTCGCGAAAGTCGAGGCGATCCGCACCACGCTGGCCTCGTCGGTCACCAAACCTGCCACCGACCTGGGCACAAAGTCGACCGAATTGGCGGCGGAAACCAAACAGCTGACCACTGACGCCACCGCTGTGAACACAGCAATGACCCAGACCAGCAACCAGTTGGCCGGGCTTTCCACCACCGCACGATCCACAGCCGACGGTGCAACCGCGTTGGCAGGCACCATCAATGGCACCCTGGCACCGCAGTCACAGGAGTTGGCCGGCGGGCTTTCCGACGCCGCCAGCAAGGTGCCACCGGTGTCCGATGCGCAACGTCAGGCCTTCACCACCGTGCTGGCGCAGCCCATCGACATCACCCAGGAACGCCTCAACGAGGTGCGCTACATGGGTGAGGGGTTCGCCCCGCTCTTCCTGGCCACCGCATTATTCCTCGGCGCAATGGTGATCTTCCTGATCAATCGTCCGATCAACCGCCGACAGCTCGACCTTGGGCTGCCCGCCTGGCAGGCCATGGCCACCCGTTGGATTCCCGGTTTCGTGTGGGTCCTCGCGCAGGTGCTGCTGGTGACGGTTGGGTTGCTGGTGCTTGGCGTGCAGGCAGCGGCGTGGCCAGCGCTGATCGCGGTGCTTGTGCTCACCGGCGCAGCTTTCCTGTCCATCGTGCAGTTGCTCAAGACCACTCTGGGCGGCGGCGGGCACCTCGTGGCGTTGGCGCTGCTGCTGCTGCAGATTGTCGCCTCCGGTGCGATTTTCCCGATTCAGACACTCGGCGGATTCTTCGGCCTGCTGCACCCGGTGATGCCGATGACTTATGCCACCGACGCGGTACGGCGAACAATCGCTGGCGGGCCCTTGGCACCGTACGTATGGATCGATGTGTTGGTGCTGCTGACCATCACGATTGCGGCGATGGGTCTGACCGCGTACGCGGCCTCCAGGAAACGGCGGGTCTCGGCGGCGGCTCTGCAGCCAGCGATCACCCTCGGGTGAGGAAACCGGCGTCAGGTGACGTCGACGCCTTTCCAGAACGCCACCCGGCCGGCGATTTCGGACGCTGCTGCTTTCGGCTCCGGGTAGTACCACGCCGCATCAGTGTTGGTTTTGCCATCCACGGTGAGGCTCAGGTAGCGAGCGGTGCCCTTCCAGGGGCACGCCGAAGTAGTTGCCGATTCGACGACCACCCCGTCGGCGAGGGATTCCCGCGGGAAATACGCGTTGCCCTCGACCATCACGATGTCGTCGCTTTCGGCGATCACTTGTCCGTTCCAGATTGCTTGTGCCATGGCGCAAAGTTAGGCGGCATTCGTGGGCGTCGCTACTTGGCGGGAGCGTAGGCCGCCGCACGTGCAGCCGCCCGAGCCCGGGTTTCCAGCATCAGAATCGATGCTGACGCTGCGGCCGCTCCGATGTTGACCACCACAATCGCCCACTCTCTCGTCACCAGTCCGTAGACCAGCCACAGCAGCTGCCCGGCGAAGAGCAGCCGCCAGGCACCGAGGGCCACTTCGGAATGTGCATGGGTGCGCCAAGTCGCGAATGACTCGCGCAGTTGCGGCACCCCCAGCGTCAACCCGAACACCACCCCCACCACCGACGTCACGGGCAACGGCGCGAACATGGCAAGCGCAAACACAGCCAGGCCGACCGGGGCAATTCCGGCTGCGGCCCACCGCTGGCCGGTGACCGAACGCACCAACAGCGCCACCACCAGCGAAAACGCGAACATGCCGGCGATATTGCCCACCACCGTCGAGGGGGACTCGATCCGCACGCCCACTGCGGCCCACACCAAACTGGTGGACAGCAGCAAACTCCACGAGCCCAGACTCACCCCCTCGGCGCCGTGGCGAAGCAAGGCGAGCACCTGCGGCACCGAGGCGGTGAGAATGCACGCCGCCGCGAGGAACCCGACGATTTCGATCATGGTTGATTGTGTCACTGCCGCCTTGCTGGGCTGCGTTGCCGGGCTGCACTGCTGGCCTTCGGAAGGCCCCCACAATCATTCGATGAGGCTGAACAGTCCTTCATCTTCTTGCGCGTTGTGCAGCCGCAGCACGGCGTACAGCGAGTAGAGCGTGCGTCGGGCTTCGAGGACGGAGTCGGTGCGGTCCTCGACTACGCCAGTCGCAGGGTCGATGACTGGCGTCTCGACGATCTTCGCCAGCCGTGCGACCAGGTGGTTGATCTCGGCGTGCGTGCGGCTGAGGGCGCCGACCGGATCGGCGCCACCCAGGGTGTCGGCCATTGCTGGAAGCAGTTCGAGTTCTTCTCGTTGCTCGTGCGGCAGCAAATCGTCGTGCAGCACCACCAGGAGGTCCCTGACTCCCGCGAGTGGATCGCCTGCGGGTGGGTTTTCCAGGGCGTCGGCGGTGGCCCTGATCTGGTCGACCACACCACGGGTCGCGTCGTGCTCGGCGGCGATTCGACGCAGCAACTCCATCCGCTCCGGCGGCATCGCCTGGGCATTAGGCGCACGGAATAGCCGCACCCGCAACGCGTTGCCGATGGCCGCGACGTCGATGAGTTCCTGCAGCAGGGCACCCGCGGCGGCGGGCAGAAACCCGAATGCCGCGAACAGCATCGCGAACGCGGATAACCCCATACCCAGCCAGGCACTTTGGCCAGCGATACGTCGGGCCCGCCGCGAGATCGCGATGGCATCGGCCAGGCGGTCGATCCGATCCACGGTGAGCACCACCCCGGCGGCCTCACTGGAGGCGGTAGCGCCACGGCCCGCCATCGCCACACCAACACTTGCGGCGGCCAATGCCGGGGCGTCGTTGATCCCGTCACCCACCATGATCACGTTGCCATGGGTTTGTTCGGCGGTCACGACTTCGACCTTGCCTGCGGGGGTCTGTTCGGCGTACACCTGGTCCACTCCTGCAAGCCGACCCACCGAGTCGGCGACCTCCTGGGAGTCCCCGGTGACGAGCACCATCCGTCCCAGGCCGGCTGCGCGCAACCTGCGCAGCATCCGCGGCGCGTCGGGCCGCAACGAATCAAGCAACAACAGCGCGCCCGCTGGTCGACCATCCAACGAGACGGCGATGACGAGGCACCCCTCCAAGTCGGCCTCGCGCAGCGCTGCGCGATACCAGGGAGGAAGTTGCGGCCGGGTGGGGGTGTCGGCGGGCGGCTCGGCCTGCTGCTCGGCCTGCTGCCCAGCGGGGGTTGCTGCCGGCGCGCCGACGATCCAGGATCCCTTGCCGATTGCCACCTGCTGACCATCCACGCGTCCTGCGATACCCGACCCATGTTCCTCGCTGACAGCCTCGGGCATGGTCAGGGCCAGCCCGCGATCACGGGCGGTGCGCACAAGGGCGCTGGCCAACACGTGCGGCGAGGCCTGATCCAGACTGGCAGCGATTCGCAGCAGTTCATCTGGATCAACGCCCGGAGCGGTGTGCACGGCGATCAGGGTGGGTCGACCGGTGGTGAGGGTGCCGGTCTTGTCGAAGGCCAACACGCGTCCTGCCGCGAGCTGTTCGAGCACTTGGCCGCCCTTGATCACCACGCCGCGGCGGGCTGCTTGGGATACCCCGGAGATCACCGCCACCGGAACCGCGAGCAGCAGCGGGCAAGGAGTCGCGACCACCAGCACCGCGACGGCCCGCTTCGGATCACCGCTGGCAGCCCATGCGGCCCCGGCGAGGGCGAGCGCCAGCGGGATGAACCACCAGGCGATGCGATCGGCGAATCGTACGTAGGGCGAGGAGTCAGCCTGAGCAGATTCGACCAGCCGCACGACATCGGCGTAGGTGCTTTCCGCAGCGGTGGCGGTGGCCACGATCCGCACCGGCGAATCGGCGTTCACTACACCGCTGCGAACCGCACTGCCCGCCTGGCGTTCCACCGGCGCAGGTTCGCCGGTGAGGGCTGATTCATCGAAGGTGCCCGGGGTGAGGAGCCGGGCGTCGACGGGGACCACCTCGCCGGAGGCGACTTGCAGAATGTCGCCTAGGTTCACGTCGTCGACGCTGATCTCTCGGAGCTCGTCAGCCTCGGCTCGGTGAGCGATCCGGGGTGCCCGTTCGAGTAGCAGCGACAGTTCCCGGCGGGCGGACGATTCGGCCCATTGATCGAGCACCGTGCCGGTTCCCAACATCACCGCAATCAGTGCTGCCGCGAGGTATTCACCAGTGATCAGCGCGCCGGCCATGGCCAACAGCGCGAGCACGTCGACGCCGGCGGTGCGCGCGAGCAGGCCTCGAATCACCTCGACGCAGGACCCGGTCAGACCGATTAGCCCCGCGAGAATCCACGCGAGGTCGCGGGCTGCGTCGTTTCCGGCCGCCGCTGCGGCGATTCCCACGGCGAGGAGTACGACAGCCGGGATGAGGACCAGCTGACCGGAATGGTGCTTGAGCCAGCTCATGGCGCCGGGCCCCTCCGTTCCAGCTGTGGGTCAGGGGTTGCGGGTTGTTAGTTGACCGCCCACTTTGATCGTACGACGGAGGCTGACCGGTTCGACGCTCGATCAGGCGCGCAACTGTTCGACCAACCGGTTGAGTTCCGCCAGCTCTACCGCGTAGGCGGGAGCCACCGCAGGCACCTGCGGCATCAGCTTCGCGCCGAGTTCGCGGTAGTACCAGATCGTGCCGTCCTGACCGCCTCGGAATCGGTCGAAGGAGGCGAGGCCGTCAGCCCTCACGTCTTCGACGATGTCGCGCAGATTGGCCAGTTTGTCGCACGCCTCTACCAGCCGCGATCCGTGGCTGTCCGGGGTGTCAAGGGAGGCCAGGAACGCTTCTTTGCGTTCCTGCCATGGCGCCTTGACTTCGCCAACCGGAGTCACCGAGTCGCTGCATTCGCGCACTATGGTCTCCACCCGCGGGCCGAATCGTCGCCCGATTTCTTGCGCCATCGGCTCCCCGCCCTGATCCTCCACCGCATCGTGGAGTGCCCCGGCGATGATTTGGTCCTCGTCCCCGCCGTAGTGGGCCACCATTCCCGACACGATCAGGATGTGCGACAGGTACGGCTCTGGTGGACCGTCGCCGCGTTTGCGGGACTGGCTGGCGTGGGCATCAGCAGCAAAGGCCAGCGCCGCGCCGACTTTGTCGCTGTAGTGGGGGGCGGAGCGTTTGGGATCAGGTTTCGGGTCGGTGGTGTTGCCCGGGGCGGTGGTGTCCATGGGGATCGTCCATTTCGGCGAGGGAATCGGCATTGGGCCCGTGATGCGGCCCAGAGTCGGGGGTTGGTTTCATGCTAGATCCGTGTGCGGCTGGTGTGCCTGGTCAGCGGCCCCGAACTGGGAAGGGGAAACTGGATTCTGGACTCCCCCGGTTTTAGGCTGCGTTAGGTGGCCATCCACCACATCTTCGCCTACGGATCCCTACTCAACCCTGCCTCTTTGCTGCGAACGTTGCCCGACGCCGACCCCGCATCCGCGATGCCCGCTCGATTGCATGGGTACCGACGCAGTTTCACAGTCGCGTTTCCCAACGATGGGTCGCAGACCGACAAGGCCTATTTCGACGACGCACGGCCGACGGCCGGCGTTTGTGCTGTTCGCCGATGTCGAGCCGACCAGTCGGGCTGCTGCGCCTTCGGTCGGATGGGTCGCTGCGGGCTGCTGGGTCTTCAGTCGATGGGCCGCTGCGGGCTGGTGGGTCGGGTCCGGTGAATGGGGTTTTGCTGCCGGTTGGAGCCGCCCAACTCGACCTGCTGATTGAACGTGAGCGGCGCTACTGCCTGATTGATGTCAGCAACGCCATCACCGCTTGGCCTGGCCTGTCGCAGCCGACGGGTCGCGTGGCGGCGTTCGTGGGTCATCCCCGCTACACCGCAGCGGACGACGTGGCTCGCGGTGTGGTGTCCCGTGAGTATCTTGCGACCATCGAAACCGGCGTGGCGCACTGGGAATCTGAACACCCTGGCTTCGCGGAAGGCTTCCGCAGCTCCACAGTTCTGCCCGCTG
This sequence comes from uncultured Actinomycetes bacterium, assembly GCA_963842975.1. Lineage (GTDB taxonomy): Bacteria > Actinomycetota > Actinomycetes > S36-B12 > UBA10799 > JACJWR01. The sequence goes on from CAWJIH010000001.1 coordinate 164,696, forward strand.
CCACCAAGATCACGTCCCTGCGCCGGGTAGATGCTCCGTCTCGGCCGGCGGACGGTCTGAATCCACTCCACGCTCATCGACCGCCAGCCCCATAGACCACCGCAAAGGGTGGCTGCGATCAGGTTTCGTGGTCGCCGATCCCCGCTTGGTGCGGGTGGGCGAAGGTCGGCTCCCGACAAACGCTGACGAGGTCGCGATCGACCCGTTCCTGGCGGTGATGGCGCTGGCGGTCGGAGTCGTCGGCGTCGCCAATGCCGTTGTGCTGGGGGTGTGGGGGCGCGGTGGCGGTCTACGGGCTGCTCGGAGCGTTCTCGTTCATCTTGATCCCGTTCATCTCGTGGTGGCTTGGGGTCACACCACCACCCAGGGCAAGGCTGCCGGGCCTCGCTGCCACCGTGGGAACCATGAACACGGTTTGGCAAGTGTCCCGGGATGGTGTGCCAGTCGCCACGGTGCGAGTAGCGCCAGACAGCGACGGCGGTGAACCTCGGGTGCAGGTGTCGGCGGTCGGTTCGTTGTCGTTGCGTGAGGCCAACGAGTTGGCGCGGCTGCTGTTGGCGACGGGCGTAGCTGCGGCCTGAACCGGTCACAGCCGCACACCGGGCCAGCGGGCCTCGGGTGCAGCCTCGGGCGCTGTGTCGGCCCTGTTTGGCATCATGGTTACGCGGTCGCCGGGTTGAGCCTTCCCCCAGACTCCCCGGCGACCGCTCCGCCTTCGGTGGTCGAGACTCCAACTCGCTAGTTTCTAATGAGCTTGATGTTTTCGGTTTTTTTCTCTGCAGATTTGAGCGGCAGCCTCGATCTGTCCGACCCGGTGACGACTCACGCCCACGGCGGCGGCCTTCGCAGCGGCGTCAATCACCGCACCCGCCTTACGCATGAGGTCGGTCCACGTCTTATCTGCCATAGTCCCGGATTCGGGATTATGAAGGGAATGACGTTCCCACCGGCCGCCCTTGCGCTTGCCTTGCCGGGCCAGGTCGTTGCCGTCGATGCCGGGGCGGGTAGGAGAGTGGCAAATTTGCCACTCTTGGCTGCGGTCTGGCCGTGCGTCAGGTTGGTAAATTTACCAACCTGGTCTGCGCGCTGCCCGTCCTTCAGGTTGGCCGCTTCGGCCTGGGTGACTGGCGGGTAAGAGTGGTAAATTTGCCACTCTTCGCTGCGGCCTGGCCGTGCGCCAGGTTGGCGGCGTTGGCGGCGATCAAGCCCCTAGGCGGGCCGCTGTGGTCGCCCCACCAGCCACACCCAACCAACCACACCCGCAGCCCGCAAACAGTCCCCACAGACCGCCACAGACCCCCGCGGGGTGCTACCCGGCGGCGTCCTTCGCCCAACGGTTCAACGTCGTCCTGGCGATCCCGGTTTCCTACAGATCACCAGGCGCGGCAACCCGTCGGCGATGGCAGCCACCGCCACTTCCTGCAAATGCTGCTGGGCGTGCTCTACGTCGGCCTGGGCGGTCCTGATCCGTTCCAGCCACAGGGCTTGCCCTACGGCGTCGGGGCGGCTCACTCGGACACCTCCGAGGCGCAATCGGCGCACAGGTTCACGTTCGCACAATGTCGCGGGTGATGGTGGCGACATGGCGAACACCCCGGCGCGGGTTCGTCGATGCCGTGGGCGGGCTTCCACACTCCGCGCCAGACTGCCGGGGCGAGGCGGCGGGGCTAATGCCCGGGTATTCATGGCGTTGCCCCCTTCGACGTAGTAGTTGAGCGGGCGCGGCAGCTGCCCCACATACGCACTCAGCGACTCGTGGGTCATGTGCTGCGGTTCGTCGGCGTAAAAGTCGCCGTCCTCCCACACCCCGAACACCACTTCACGCCTTCGGCGGTCACGCGGATGATGGCGTCCTGCGCGGACTGCTCACCGGTGACAACCTGAACGAAAAGTAGGGCGGCTCGGACGGGTCGTAAAACTTGGTGCCGGGCTGCGGCCCTGCACTGGCGACATAGATGCGCCCGTCGGCACCATCCAACAGTCGGGCGGCGATAGGTGCCAGCGTCGGCGCATAGTCCATCACGTAGTCAAGGTGGCTGCTCACGCTTCGCCCCCCTCGACGTACTCGGCCAGCCAACCGGCAAGCACTCCGCTGGGGACGCCGAGTTCGTCGGCCACCAGCCACATGGCCGCCCCGTCGTTGATGCGCCCGTCGGCCCACACGGCACACGCGGCCTCAGCTGCGATGCGCTGGCGGTCGGCATCGTGCTGCGCAATCGCCCCCGCACGCCAGGTGGTCTGGCTGTTGGTGTTGGCGGTCGATGTCGGCGGTGTGGGCGTGGTCGCCTGGGTCTGGTCGTTGTGCACCTTTCGACCACTGGTGCACGGATGTTGCATGTGTTGTTGATCTGGTCTACGCACGCGACCACGGGTGCGGTACCGTTCGGCGACAACACACACCGTTTTCGAGGGCTGGGAGTCCACCACATGGGCACATGGGAAAAACCGACGCTGAACCCCCTGCGCGAAGCACGCGATGCCGACAATAGCGCCGGAGTCGGGGCCGACGGCCCAGGTTTCGATTTTGGCTCTCCGTGACTGATTGTTGACTGGCGGCGGGGTGACCGGCTGCTGCGCCGTAGTTGACGTGTCTTGATGGGTGGCGTCGGGGTTGTTGCTGTGCGGCCCGGGGTTCCGGTGCGGCACCTGTGGGGTCTGGGTGACAGTGACCTTGCGGGCTTTCCTGGTGATGGCTTTGGTTCCTTGTTGGTGACGGGCCGGCCGTCGGCGCGGGCAGCGCGGTTGGAGCCGTGGGCCGCCGTGGTTTCCTCGACCGGCGGGGTGGCGGCGTCGGTGTCACCATCGTTTACCGGCGGGCTGTTTTGGTCCGTCGCTGATGCGGGTTTGGTCTTCGCCGACAACGTCCGCGACCTTGTTCGCCGATGCGGCAACCAGGTGGCTTTGGACGCGGACTTCATGCGCGGGTTCGCCGTGCTGGATCGCGACATGGCCGCCACGCGAACCGCGTTCACCGGCATCAACCGCATCCTGCCGGGCACCACCGTGATCTGGAACCACCAGCCATCAGAGTCCGCCCCACCGGCGGGCTGGGCGGAGCAGCATCGCACGGTGGTGTGGTGCGGCCCGGCAGCTTGGCCGGAGCCCTCCCTGCACGGACCTGCCACCCCGCAGGCCTACCTGGACGCTTTCGATGCCAGCGTCGACACCCTCGTCGACGATGGCCCGCTGGTCGTGTTGATGTCCGGCGGGCTGGACTCGACGTTCCTCGCCGCCTCCCTGGTCCGCACGCCACCCCAGACCGACCAGTACACGCCTTGTGCCACTCGCCTCACCCGGACGCCGACCTGTTAGCGCAGGGCAGGTGGGACCCCGACGACTACCCCGTGGCCAAGGCGATGCAGGACGCCTACCCGGGTCGCATCATCGTGCACCAGATTCACTCGCCGTCAGGGGCCAGACCGCTCGATGCCGCCGCGCAGATGGCCAGTTCACGCGGGGTGCCAACCTCAACCCCGGCAACCAAGTGTGGATGACCCATGCCAATGAACTGGCCGCAAACGTCGGGGCAACCAGGTTGTTTCACGGCGCGAACGGAAACCCCGCCTACAGGGCCACCCACGACTACGCCACCTGGTACTACCTGCGCCACGGCCAGCTGGGCAAGGCCTGGCGCAGCCTGCAGCGCGAGGATCAGCGCCTCCCGCAGGCCACCGACCTGCGCGCCCGGGCAGCCAGACCACTCAAGGGTGCGCTGCGCTCGCACCTGTCCGAGACTGCCAGCAGGCGCCTGTTTCGCACCGCCGCGCAGGCGCCGTCGGACTACCGCTCCCTTGTCGGATTGGGCCACACCGGGCCCGGCCGGCGGCGACACCGCTCACCCGAGCCGGCTACCTGGAGTGGCTCACCGGCCACGGACCCTACTCCGCCGCAGGGATGTTCGCCGGCTCCCTGGTGCCGGCCGTGGACCCCTTCACCACCGGTCGCATGCTCGACACCGCCGCCGCCATCACCCCGCTGGAATGGCTGCGCGGCCCAGGATCTTCGCGCAGCTACGCCCGCCTGCTGGCCGCAGGGCGGGTACCCGACACCATCAGGCTACGCACCCGCCGCGGTGGACAAGCCTGGGACGGTGGTACCTCATCCGCAACGACCGGGACCGCTACTTCGACGAAGTCCACGCACTGGCCACCACACCGATCCTCGGCGGCTGGGTCGACCACACCGCCCTGCGCACCATCTTGACCAATTGGCCCTGGGGACAAGTCCACGGACCGGACAGGATGTCCGTGATAGCGATGAACCGCATCCTGTCCCTGGCCGCCTTCGTCAGAACCGCCACCGACTGGCTCGCCTAACAACCCGCCACGCACCTCAACACGCCGCGCCCATCACTGCCGGCCCGCCCCCGCCGCGTTGGCGTTATTTCGTGCGTTGCCAGGCGGGATCGAACTGCTGCAACTCGGCGAAAATGCCGGATCCGTGGGCCGAGCCGAAGACCAGGACGATCTTGTCTGGCCCCTCGGACGCAGACTGCACAGCAGCCACGGCCTGCCGCAGCCGACGACGACGCACCACCGCAGGCAGGCCCCCGCGAATCCCCAGCAGGTCGTCAACCCGGGCAGGGCCACCACCAGCACGCAACGCCCAGACCACCTCGTCGCCCTCACAAGCCGACGCCACCGGGCACGACGCGCACAGCGCTGCGGCCTCCTCGGGCACCTGCTGCTGTTGACCTCTGCCCCGCGTAGGCGGATCGAACCAGGCATCGGCCAATTGCGGCGGCAGGCCCCTTGCACGCCGCCCGCTCCCACCAACCATGCGGCGGCCAACAAAGCCCAAGAGTACAACACGGCACCAATCGTCACACGATCCACGAGCACTCCAACCAACGCGGCCCCGTGCCGATTTCCCGCGCCCAGTGCTGCGGACAGAAACCCTAGACGACCCACATTTGCGGGCGCCGCAGCTGGGGTGCCGTCAACGCGCCGGAACACAACCACACAGCCACCTTGCCCAGCAGCGCATCACCCAGCGAACGACGGAAACTCACAACCCCCGGCGGCG
>CAWJIH010000002.1:0-26634 GCA_963842975.1 uncultured Actinomycetes bacterium
CCCATCATCATCGCCCTCGACGATCCCATGCGCATTGATCGCTGAGGCCCTCCGTGCCGCCTACACCAACTCCGCCTTGAGCCGCATGATCCGCTGGTAGGACTCGTTGATGCGCTCCTCGCTGATCCGACCGCTGCGCACCAGGTCGACCACGTGGTCGATGGTGCGCGGAGTGACTTCAGGGTCGTAGTCGAGATTGTTGGACACCAGGATGATGTCGGCCCCGGCCACAATGCTGCGCTCCACAATTGTCGGGTAGTCGAAGAACTGAGTGAGCCCTTCCATCTGCAAGTCGTCGGTGACGACCACCCCTTCGAAACCCAACTCGTCGCGCAGGATGCCGGTGATGAAAGCTGGGGACAGGGTCGCAGGCAAATCCGCGTCGAAATGGCGGTTGAACACGTGCGCGGTCATCACCATCCGAGCCTTGCCCGCATCGATGAGGTTTCGATAGGGCACCAGTTCGACTTCTGACCAGGTGTCGGTCACGTCAACGAATCCGAGGTGAGAATCCGCGGTGGCGCTACCGTGTCCGGGGAAATGCTTAAAGCAGGTGGCGACGCCGACGGCGTCGTGAGCGTCCACCACGATCCCGGCATGTCTAGTTACAACCTCCGGATCCGCCGAGAAGCTGCGGCCAAGGGCACCGATCGCCGGGCTGTCCGGATTGACGTTGAGGTCCACCACTGGGGCGAAATTCATGTTGATGCCACTGCTCGCCAGGGTCTGGGCGATGCTGTCGGCGTACTGCCTCGTGGCTACCGGATCGTCGAGCGTTCCGAGGTATTGCTCGGAGACCGTAGGCGGGAAGCCGTCGGCCTCTTTCAATCGCGCAACCTTGCCCCCTTCTTGATCCACAGCGATGAACAGCGGCGTCTCCGACAGCGCGTTCAACGATGCGGTGAGCGCCGCCAACTGATCCGGGGAGGTGATGTTGCGGCCTGTGGTTTCCAGTTTCGCGTCGAAGTCGAACACGATCGTGCCGCCGATGCCGTACTGCTCGATGTCGCGGTAGATGTAGTTGCTCGGCTCCAGCGTCACTCCGCGGAAGCCGACCATGAGCATCTGCGCTACCTTGCGCTCCAGCGGCGGATCTCTTTTGCCGCGGTGCTCCCGGTCTCGCCGCTAGAACAGGCCGCAGCGAAGCCTGGGAAGGCAAGTGCCCCGCCAATCAGGAGCGACCCTTTGAGAAGTCCTCGCCGCGTGATGGGTCCTCCGATCCGAGGCGGTCCTCCGACCGTCCACTTCGAACCGCTCATGTCGCCGTCACTTCCTCTGCTCATCCTCGGCTCACTCCTTCCACGCTAACGCCGCCCCCGACGTGGCAAACTCCCAGCGTGCCTGATTCTGTGCGCATCGACCCCGCTACCGCGCTGGTCTATCCGGAAGGCTGGCAGTCGTGGACCCCGACCACCGCCTATCGGGCCACGGATCAGCCGCACCGCCCAGTGGACGCCAACCATCGCCGCATCGGCTACCGCGCCGACTCCCCCATCCAGCCCGGGTTCGTCGGCGAGGGACTGCTCGCGGTGCAGCCCGCGGCAGGCGAGCAGATCCGCATCTTCGCCACCGGATCCCCCAGCGACGTGCCCTCGATCCGGGCCACGCTCGACGGGCACACCGTGCGCATCGAAGCAGACGGACCGTACACCGAACACCCGACCAACACCGCTGACCTCGCAGCGGGCCTGCGCGATTGGGCTCGCCACTTCGCAGCGGCAACTGCCGCCGAATCCGGCAGCGAATCAGCCACGGCGAGGGAAGCCACATCCCCACGCTCGGCGCCGCGCGTCTGGTGCTCCTGGTACCAGTACTACACGCAGGTCACCGAATCCGACATCGCAGAAAACCTCGACGCTATGGCAGCGCACAAACTGCCAATCGACGTCGTGCAGATCGACGACGGCTACCAGCGCAATCTCGGTGACTGGTTGGATCCTTCGGATCGATTCGACGACCTCGCCGCCCTGATCGCGCGCATCCGTGACGCCGGGCGGCGTGCGGGTATCTGGGTGGCCCCTTTCCTCGTCGGCGAATGTTCGAAACTGGCCTCCGAGCACCCCGAGTGGCTGCTGCCAGGCGCCGACCCCGGCCGAAACTGGGATCAGCAACTCCACGCCCTGGACGCCGGTCAACCCGCCGTGCAGCAGCATCTGCACCACGTCTTCACGACGCTGGCAGCCCTCGGAATCGACTACTTCAAACTCGACTTCTGCTACGCGGGCGCCCTGAAAGGTTCGACTCGGACCGCCACCGAAAGCATCGGGGCCTACCGCTCCGGACTTGAACTCATTCGCGAAGCCGTCGGCCCTGAGGCCTACCTGGTTGGTTGCGGGGCACCGACCCTGGCCAGCGTTGGGCTGGTCGATGCGATGCGGGTCTCACCGGACACCGCCTCTTATGTCGACCCCGCCTCTGGCGACCTGAGTTCGCCAAGTCAGCGCAGCGCAATGCTCACCGGACGGGCCCGACAGTGGCAGAACGGCACCCTCTGGACCAACGATCCTGATTGTCTGATCGCCCGTGAAGACGTCGCGCAACGGCAGGTGTGGGCAGCCTATGTGAACTCCGTCGACGGCCTACGCTCCATCAGCGACCGGATCAACTCGCTGGACGACTGGGGGCTGCGCACCACCCGCGACTACCTCAACCCCAAGCCGGACTGAGCCGCCCGCTACCCGCTCAGCGGCCGCAGCCCCTCCCACTACCGCACAAGCGCAGCGGCTACCATCCCCCGGTCTAGCCGCTTGTGCTGATCCGACACTGGCAAGGCGATCCAATGCGTGCTGCCGTCGCCGTTGGCGTAACTGAACTCGAGGGCCTTGTCGTGTTCCAAGTCCCTGCCCACGGCGGCATTGGTCAACTCCTGCCACATCTCCTCGAACCCGGCCAAGGCTGCGGCCGGATCGTCGATGCGAAACGGCCCCACACTGTTCCAGGCCCCCTCCGCCCCGACCTCTGCGAACCGGAAGTCGCGAGCCAGCGGGATGCCGAGGACCTCCTCGCTGCTAAGGAACTCTCCTCGTTCAAACGTCACCGCCTGTTCCCAAGCTCCATTCCCCGCTACCTTGCCGAATTCCGGGGCGTCCCGAAGAGCCACGGGCAGTCGTGCAGCAAAGTGATCGCCCATTTTCTACCTAGCTCTGAATGGTGATGTCGTCGCTGCGCAGGGACGTCAAGGCGGTAAAACTCACGTCCAGCGGGTCCAGCGAACCACCTTTAGCGAGCACTAACTGCTCGGAGTTTCGGTCGCGTTCAAACCGGCCCATGCGGCGAATGTAGCCCCCGGGCAGTCATTTTGCCGAAGCCCGCTACGTCGGTGAGGCATCAACGTGGAAGATGGAACTACTGCACAACAACAGACGAGGTGAGCGGCATGAAGGTGCCAGGCAAAGTATGGGTGGTCACAGGTGGCGGCAGTGGCATCGGCCAGGAACTCGTGCGCTTGCTGCTGAGTCGAGGGGCGCGGGTGGCTGCGGTAGATATGCGGGCCGAAGGCTTGGTCGAGACCGCTGCGCTGGCCGGGGGTGCCGCCACCGAATCAAGCCATCCACGATTGTCGACCCACATCCTCGACATCACCGACCGGGCGGCCACCGAATCCCTGGTAGATGCCGTCGTCGAAGCGCACGGCAGCATCGACGGCCTGATCAACAATGCCGGCATTATCCAACCGTTCGTGCCGGTGGTCGACCTCGACTACGACGTGATCGACCGGGTGCTCAACGTCAATTTCATGGGCACCCTCTACATGGTCAAATCCTTTCTGCCGACACTGCTCACCAGGCCCGAGGCCCACATCGTGAACATCTCCAGCATGGGCGGGTTTTTCCCCTTCCCTGGCCAAACCATCTATGGCGCCAGCAAGGCGGGCGTGAAGCTGCTATCCGAGGGTCTCTACGCCGAACTGCTGGAAACACCCGTGCATGTCTCAGTGGTGATGCCCGGGGCAGTCAACACGTCCATCACCGAGAATTCCGGCGTCACCATGACCGCCGATCCGAGTTCTGGCCGGATCCCGCAAACCCCCGCGGACAAGGCGGCCCGGATCATCGTCAGCGGCATCGAGAAGGACCGCTTGCACATTCTGGTGGGCAAGGATGCCCACGTCATGGATGTGGCCATCAAACTCGCCCCAAAGCAAGCAACAAAGTTGGTGCAAAAGCAGATGAAGGGGTTGCTCGACCAATAGTCACCGCAGCACCGTCCCCACCACTTGAACCTCCGCGTGCCCTGCGGCCCCCGGGCCTTATAGTGATCCCCTGGAGGGTGCCCGCGTGTGGACTGAAGCCGCACTACTACTGGTCGTCGCCTTACTCATCGCCGCCAACGGCGTATTCGTCGCTGCAGAATTCAGTTTCGTCACGGTCGATCGCCCGACTGTTGATCGTGCAGCCGATGCCGGGGATCGCCGTGCCCGCCGACTCCGCGATGGCCTGCGTTCGCTATCGACCCACATGTCGGGGGCGCAGCTTGGCATCACCATCACCAGCCTGGTGGTCGGATTCATCGCAGAACCGGCCGTGGCCAGGCTGCTCACCGGCCCACTAGCCGCGCTCGGGCTTTCCGAGCAGGCAGCGCTCCCGATCGCCCTGCTCCTTGCGCTCGTGCTCACCACCGGTTTCCAAGCCGTTTTCGGGGAACTGGTGCCCAAGAACTGGGCAATCTCGCAGCCGCTGCGTGTGGGCCGGGCGGTGGCCGGGCTGCAAATCGGCTTCACCACCGTCACGGGGCCGCTGCTGTCGCTGCTGCACGGCTCGGCGAACAAGGTGCTGCACCTCATCGGCATCGAACCGAAAGAGGAATTGATCTCCGCTCGCTCACCGCAGGAACTCGCCTCGCTCGTGTCGCGCTCACGCCAGTTCGGCACGCTTGACGACACCACTGCCACCTTGGTGACCCGGTCGATTCTGTTCGGCGATCGCACTGTGGCCGATGTCATGACACCCAGGCCAAAGGTGCACTTCCTCAACGCCGCCGACTCCGTCAGCGACGTCATCGATTTGGTGCGACGCACCGGACACGCCCGTTTTCCGGTGGTCGCCGATGGCCCGGACGACGTCGTGGGCGTCGTGCACTTCAAACAAGTGCTGGGCGTACCTCCTGAAGATCGGGACACCCGCCGCGTGGGCGACATCGCCCGAACTGCACCGTTCGTGCCGGAGACGCTCGACCTGGACGCGGTGTTGGAAGTTCTGCGGGAATCACCTATTCAACTCGCGGTGGTGATTGACGAGTACGGCGGCAACTCTGGGCTCGTCACGCTTGAGGATCTGGTCGAGGAGATCGTCGGGGAGATTCACGACGAACAGGATCAACAGGGCCCGGACTACGTCCGCGACGAGGATGGCGCGTGGCTGCTTTCCGGCCTCCTTCGCCCCGACGAGGCCAGCGAGGCCATCGGCGTTGAGCTGCCTGAAGGCGACCACACCGAAACCCTCGGCGGACTCATCATGGAAACACTGGGCCGACTGCCGCGGGAAGGCGATTCCATCGTCCTCACCTGCGCGGCCAAGAATGACGACCGAGCAGACGAGCACCGCGAGAGACCCTCAGTGAGTCTCGCGCTCACGGTCAGCGAACTCGACGGCCGCCGGATCGACATTGTGCGGGCTCGAATCGTGAATTCGGCTGGGGACATCTGATGAGTTTCGGACTAGCCGCCACGGTGGCGGTACTGCTGCTCATCGGCAACGCCTTCTTCGTGGGCGCCGAGTTCGCCCTGATCTCCGTGCGGCGCACCCAGCTGGAGCCCCGCGCTGAGCAAGGTTCATGGGCAGCCAAGCTGACATTGAAGGCGATGGAACGAGTGTCGCTGATGATGGCTGGCGCCCAACTCGGCATCACCTTGTGCTCAATCGGCCTGGGTGCGGTAGCGAAACCTGCCGTCGCAGACGCACTTGAGGTGCCGCTGACTGCGATTGGCCTACCGCTGGGCGCAGTTGATGTGATTGCCTACGCCATTTCGCTGGCGATCGTCGTGTTTCTCCATATGGTTTTCGGAGAGATGGTGCCGAAAAACATCTCGCTGACATTGCCGGCTCGTGCGGCGCTGCTCTTGGGGCCCCCGTTGTACGCCTTGGTCTGGGTGCTGCGGCCGGTGATTTGGGCGCTGAACCAGAGCGCCAACGTGGTGCTCCGGATCCTTCGGGTTCCCATTCGCGACGAGGTGGCCACGGTATTCACCCGCGATGAGGTGGCCGGCCTGATTGAAGAATCCAGGCGGCACGGCCTGATCGATGAGCCTGAGCGCGAACTGCTCACCGGTGCGTTGGACTTCGTCGAAGTACGCGCCGCCGAAGTTGCATTGCCGCTGGCAGCTCTTGTGACCGTTTCCGATGATGCCACCCCCCGCGATGTCGAACGCGTCAGCTCTACCACCGGCCACTCACGCTTCCCGGTCACCGGATCGGACGGGGAGATCCTGGGCTACCTCCATGTGAAGGACCTCATCGTGCTTCCAGAACGGCGGCTGACGTCCCCCATCCGCCGACACTTGATCCGCGACCTGCCCACGGTGACAGCCGAGGACTCATTGCGCGATGTGTTGAGCACCATGCAGCGCCGTGGGGCGCACGTTGTGCGGGTGGTAGACCCAGAGACCAACGCCACGGTTGGGCTGGCGATGATGGAAGACGTCTTGGAAGAATTGGTGGGCCAGGTAGCGGCCTAGGCTGGGGCAGGTCGCCGCCTAGGGCGGTTGTCCGTCGATTCGCGCGCAGGCCTCGCTGCGGCAACACTGTGGTGACGCGCACGATCATTTCTGCCGGACGAGGAGACCCCATGAGCCATAGCCGCCGCAGTCGAAGAATCGCTGGAGCGGTCGCGGCCTTCGCCGCCGGTACGGTGGCCTTGGCTGGCTGCGCTTCCGAGGGTTCCGCCGATGCCGGATCCGATCCCCCAGCGTCGCCGTCGGTCGCCGCAGGTGAATCTAGCGAGCAAGCGGTCGCGGCCTCCGAAGCCGAGCAGATGCAGGCTTCCGAAGCTGGCCCATACGAGGTCGGCCATCGCACCATCACCGTCACCGACGACAGCCGCGACGGCCGGAGCTTCGAAGCCGACATCTGGTACCCGGTGGACTCGGGGAACACAGTTGGCGCCAGTCCCGCCGAATACACCTTCCTTCCAGGCCTTGGCCTCACTTCCGAAGTCGCCTTCGCCGACGCGCCGGCCGCTGAGGGCGAGTTTCCGCTGCTGGTCTACTCCCACGGCGGTGGCGGGTTCCGCTGGGTGGCAACTTTCTACACCGAGTTCATGGCGTCGAAGGGTTACGTGGTGATCTCCCCGGACCACCCGGGCAGCACCGCACTCGACCAGCTCAGCGGCGCCGGGGTCGATGAAGAGACCAACGCGAACAATCGCCCAGCAGACATCACCGCAACAATCGATGCCGCGCTGGCATCGGATGCGGACACCGCCGACCCGTTGGCCGGACGAATCAACGACGACCTCATCGCCCTCAGCGGCCACTCCTGGGGCGGCTACACCTCCATCGCCACGGTGTCCGGGCATACCAACACCCTGGGCACCACCGAAACCGACCCTCGGATCAAAGCGATCGCCTTGCAGGCCCCTTACACCGAGATGCTTTCCGACTCGGAGCTCGCCAACGTCGACGTACCCACACTGATCATCAGCAGCACCGAAGACACCAGCACCCCGATCGAATCGAACACGGTACGGCCAGTGTCGCTGATGGAAGGCCGCCCACTGCTGCGACTCGACATCCAAGGTGGGGCCCACAACTCCTTCACCGACGTCTGCACACTGCGTGATTCAGTCGCCGCCAACCCCAACGTCCCAGAGGTCCTCAGCGCCGAACTTGCCCGCGGCTCCGCGCAAGCCTGCGACCCTGAGGTATTGCCGGTCGAGACCGTTCACGACATCACGAACTCCTACACCGCGGCCTTCCTCGCGCGCGAGTTGGAGGGGTCGACCGACTACGACGAGATGCTGGACTGTGTGGCTCCGCCGTCAGAGGTGGAATGCACCGTTGAGCCGTAGCCGGACGCCGCGAGGGTGGGTGGCGGGGCGCCGCCCAGGTAAGTTGCCTGCGTGAGCCTCTCACTTCCGCAACACCTTGCTCGGTTCGTTCTCGCGGCCTTCCTTGCCTTCGCCGGCATCGGGCACTTCACGAACAGCGACGAATTTCTCGCCCAGGTCCCCACCTGGATGCCAGCGCCGGAGATGGTGGTGGCAGTTTCCGGAGTGGTGGAACTCGTCTTCGCCACGGCTCTGGTGTTCCTCTGGCGTTGGCGGGTTGCCGTGGGTTGGATCCTGGCCGCGTTCTTCGTGATCATCTTTCCTGGGAACATCTCGCAGTTCCTCACCGGAACCGACGCGTTCGGCCTCGACTCCGATGCGGCCCGGGCGATTCGCCTGCTCTTCCAACCGGTACTTGTGGTGTGGGCACTGTGGTGCACCGGCGCCTGGCAGGCGTGGCGCAGGTCCCGGGAGAACGCGGATCGAGGCGGCCCCGACGCCACTGCGGCCGCATAGTTTCCGTGCAGCGTTTGCCACCACAACACCACAGCGGGGATCATCACAGGACCACGCCGGCGCCCACGCGACCTAGGAGAATCCGATGGCAGAACTCGACGAACAATTCGAGGCCGCAGTCACAGCTTCCACATCGCTGCCCACAGCCCCCGATCAGGCCACGATGCTGAAGATTTATGCCCTGTTCAAGCAGGCCAAGGAAGGTGACGTCGCAGGCAAACGTCCCGGCTTCACCAATCCCGTGGGCCGGGCCAAGTACGACGCCCGAGCTTCGCTCAAGGGTGTGTCGTCTGACGACGCCAAACAACAGTACGTCGACCTCATCGAATCCCTAAAGTAGCGCCGCAAAGTAGCGCCGCGCCGCCCCACCTCTGGCCACAGTCTGATCCGCGTTCATGGCAGAGTTACGGCATGGCCGATGACCTCACGAGTGCGGTGACGTCGGTATATCCGACCGAAGAGTTCCCCACCTTGTGGTGGCAGCATCGGCAATGGGCTGAAGAACGTCCGCTCGCGGGCCTGCGGGTGCTCGACGCAACGCCGGTATTCGGCAACACCTTGGCCAAATATCTCGCACTGACCGCTGCGGGCGCCGACGTCACAGTAGGTGTCAACCCCATCCTGCCCTCTGATGCGACGGTGGTGGCGGCCCTCCCGTCGCTGGGCATTCCGGTGACGTGGGCACCGCAACCACAATTCGACGTGGTGCTCGACTGCGCCGGACTGCACGCGCAGGTGCCCGCCGCCTACGGCTACACAGAACTGACGCGCTCGGGCGTCGCGCGCTACGCCGACGCCGAACAGCCAGTGTTCGTTGCGGATTCCGGCGTGATCAAGCGAATCGAAACCACCCTCGGCACCAGTGACGGCTTCATCCGGGCGATGGCCCAACTTGGCCATCCCATTCCACCTGATGCGCACGTGGTGATCTTTGGACTCGGCAAGGTCGGTGCAGGCGTCGCTCATGCCGCGCGCAGATGCGGCGCGCGGATCACCGCGATCGATCCGCGCCGTACCCCAGCAGGCGCTACGTCCGGCGCCACAGAGGAACTCCGGGAGGTCGCCGCGGAGGGTCTTCCGACGATCGATCCGGCCGATTCCGATGCCGTGTTGGAAGCATTGGACTCAGCGTGGTGCGTGGTGGCGGCCACCGGGGTGGAATCCGGACTTGATCCCTACGCCCACGCGCTGGTGAACTCCCCTGCGCTATTGGCCAACATGGGAGCCGAGGACGAGTTCGGCCCTCGGGTACCCGCCGAACGCGCCCTCAATGGCAAGCTGGCAGTCAATTTCGCCTTGGCCGAGCCCACTTTGTTGCGCTACATGGATGCCACCATGGCGTTGAGCAATGCCGGGGCCATCGAACTGGTCGCCGGACGCTGCAAACCCGGCCTCAACGTACCGCCGCCGGCACTCGAAGCGGAGCTACTGCGCATCACCCGCGAAAATGGCCTGATCGGCGACGAACTCGACACCCTGCACACCGAAGATGGAGTGACCTACTAATGACCGACATGATCATTCGCAACGTGGTGTTCAAGGGTGACGTTACCGACGTCCACGTCGCAGGCAACCGAATCGTCGCCATCGGCGCTACGCCGCCCGAAGCGCAATCAGACCAGCTGGCCCAGCCGTCCGGAGGCAGCACCGGCAGCGAGCCCACCATCATCGACGCGGGCGGCACCCAGGCGATCCTGCCAGCCTTCTACAACTCCCACACCCATGCCGCCATGACCCTGCTGCGCGGCTACGCCGAGGATCTGGAGTTGGCCGACTGGTTGGGCGATCACATCTGGCCGGCGGAGGCCAGGCTCACTGACGACGACATCTACGCCGGCACCCGACTGGCGATCTTGGAGATGATCAAGTCCGGCACAGTGTTCTTCAACGACATGTACTGGGGACAAACAGCCGCGGCCCGAGCCGCCGCCGATATGGGCGTGCGCGCCGAAATCGGCCTCCTGCACATCACCGGACCGGACGGCGTTGCGAATCCGCGTTCGGTTGCGGGCAACGATGCGCTGCTGGAAATCGCCGATTCGTTGCCGGATCGAGTCAGCGTCAGTCACGCACCACACTCGGTGTACGCCACGAGTGAGGCGATGCTTCGGGAGGTGGCCGCGGACGCCGCCGAAACGGGCCGCCGGGTGCACATCCACGCCTCCGAAACGGCCGAGGAGGTGGCCAACTGTCTGGCCACCCATGGCCTCACCCCGATCGGCTACCTGGACTCGCTGGGTTTGCTCACTGAATCATCTGTGCTTGCCCATTGCGTACATCTCACCAGCGACGATCTCGCCTTGATCGCCGACCGGCGGGCGGTGGTGGCGCACATGGCGGTGTCGAATCTGAAGTTGTGCAGCGGCTTCTTCCATCACGCCCAGGCCGAGCAAGCCGGATGCCGAATCGTGCTCGGAACCGACGGAGCGGCGAGCAACAACAGCCTGTCGATGTTCAGCGAAATGAAGACCGCTGCCTTGCTGGCGAAGTCGCAGGCCGGTTCCCCGTTGGCCGGCCGCGACCACACCATCCTGCGCGCAGCCACCCACGACGCGGCGCAGGCGTTTGGGATCGATGCCGGCGTCATTGAGGTTGGCCGACTTGCAGACTTCATGTTGGTGGATCTGGATCACCCGGTGATGGTCGGTGATCACAGCCTGACGGCCAACTTGGTCTACTCGGCTGATCCCAGCGTCGTCACTACGGTGGTGTGTGACGGGCGGATTCTGATGCTCGATGGTCAGGTGCCTGGACAGCAGGAAATCATCGAAGAGGCGCGTGAGGTAAGCCGCCGAATTGCCAGTCAACGCCAGAGTTAGCAGCGGACTCCGGCAGCGGGATCACAGCTTCGTCAACCAGCGCGACCCCCCAGCATCAACGTCGGTGGGGGCCCTACATCAGTTGTGTGCGTTGCAGTCAAAGACGGTCTCGGTCATCGGCGCAGGGGCGGGGGGTTTCCAAGCGCTCAACGACCGAGACCGCCGTCGCTGATGGTGTCACACGCACGTGCGACTTGCCTACCCGGGTTGCTCCAGACGCGGCCACTTGTGCCGCTGCCACCTTCCGAGCGCTACCTTGGATATATGCCAACTGCCATGGCAATGGACAACGTCACCAAGTGCTACGGCACTACTCGCGCACTAGCGGACTTCACCATCAATGTGGAACCGGGCGAAATCGTCGGCCTACTCGGAGAGAACGGCGCTGGAAAGACCACCGCTATGCGGACTTTGTTGGGCTACCTTCGGGCCGACTCCGGCAACGTGACGGTGCTTGGTGGTCGCCCAGCCGACACCGCAATCCGGGCCCGCATCGGCTACCTCCCCGGCGATTTCCGGTTGGTGTCGAATCAAAAGGTAAGCCGAGTGCTCAGCGCCTTCGACCAACTGCGGGGCGGATGCTGGGCTGCCGAGATCGAACGACTCACGGCCACCTTGGAGTTGGACACGTCACGCAAGTTCGGTCAGTTGTCGAAAGGCAACCGACAGAAGGTGGGCGTTGTTGCGGCACTGATGCATAAACCCGACGTGTTGGTGCTCGACGAACCCACCTCCGGACTTGATCCGTTGGCCCAGCGCACGGTGCTGGAATTGGTGGATGCCCGCCGCGATGCCGGCGCCGCGGTGCTGTTCAGCAGCCACATCCTCAGTGAGGTCGAGGACATCGCCGACCGGGTCACGATTCTGCGGCAAGGCCTCAAAGTTGCTGAAGGTACCACCACACAATTGGGTGCGGCGGCCGTGCAAACCATCGACGTCGTGCTCAATTCACCGGTGCCGCAGGAAGTCTTTGCTCAGCGGGCCGGAGTGACCTTGGAATCGCTGGAGGGAGTCAAGGCCTCCTTCACAGTGGTCGGCAGTGCCGCCGAGATCATGTCCCTGCTCGCGCCGTACGGCATCGAACGAATCGATACCGGTCGGCACGATCTTGACGAGGTGTTCTACGGCTACTACTCAGGCGAACGGACTGATGACCATGACCAGCACTGAGACCGAGTTGAAAGCACCAGACTCCGGGGCGGGTACCGGGTCCAACCCGAGCCACCTTGGCGGGTTCCCGGCGATGCTGGTGATCGCAGCGCAGATGGTCACCGAGCGGCGGCGCAGCCTGATCGGCTACTCGATCGGCATCGCCGCGCTGATGGTGATGATGGTGGCGGTCTACCCCAGCATCCGTGACACCGGCGCAGAGTTGGATGCCTACGCCGAATCGATGCCGGAGAGTCTGCGGGACGCCTTCGGCCTGGCGGCCGATTCGATCGCTAGCCCGTCTGGCTACCTGATGAGCCAGTTGTACTCGAACATGTTCCCGTTGGTGCTGCTGGTGCTGGCGATCGCGCTGGCCGCCTGGTCGATCGCTGGTTCCGAATCTGAAGGCACTCTGGAGATGCTGCTCGCCAACCCGGTGAGCAGGGTCTCCGCCGCGGTCGGACGGGTCCTCGGTATGTGGCTGCTGGTAGCCCTGGTGACAATCATCGGGACCGCGGTGTTGGCCGTGACCTCCCCACTGGTGGGCCTCGACGATGGGCTGCCCTGGTGGGGGCTGTGGTCGGCCGGGGTGGCCACCTACGCCTTGGTGATGCTGCAGGCCAGCCTGGGCTTTGCCGTCGGCGCTGCCACCGGTAGCAGGGGTGCGGCAATCGCTGCGGCAACGGTGTTCGCCGTGCTCGGCTTCGTGGCCCAACTGGTGGGTAGCGCCGCCGATGCGCTTTCCTGGCTGCGCGACCTCTCGCCCTGGTATTGGTTGATGAACTCCAGTCCGCTCACCGAAGCTCCGGGGGTGCTCAACACTGCCGTGCCGCTTGGGCTGGCAGTGGTGATCACCGCCGCGGGCATTGTGCTGTTCGATCGCCGGGACGTCACCGCCTGAGGCAGGCGCGCCGCGCTGGTGCCTGTCACCAACGTGCGGAACCGTCGGCAACACCAGGAGTGTTCAGCGAGACGTCGATCCTCTGCCACGGTTTGCATCCATGCGCCTTGGTACCGTCAAGGAGTCGATCGATGGTGGGAGTAGCACATGTCGCATCAGGATTCGCCATTCCCGCCGGTGCGACTGGTGGGGTATGGCGCTCGTGACACTTCGGCGGTCGCGGCCGCGGTGAATTGGCGTGGCTACGAGAGGCCGCTGCCAGAGGTCGCCGCCAGGCTGGCCCTCCACCTAGGGGGCACCTTCTACGATGTCGGTGCCAACACCGGCTACTACTCGGTGCTGCTGGGTCGGCTACAGGCACCTTCGGCCATCGTCGCCTTCGAGCCGATCCCGAGTATCGCCGACATGTGTCGACGCAACCTTGCACTCAACGGAGTTTCGGCAGACGTCCAGCAGGTCGCGGTGAGCGATTCCGTCGGACAGGCAACGATTCATCTGCCCGACGCCAGCCATGGGCGGATCGAAACCAGCGCCTCGCTGAATCCGGACTTCAAGGACGACACGCCGGGCACATTTTCAGTGGCCACCGTCACCCTGGACTCGGTCAACGCAGCCCGCGGCGAGGAGCGCGTAGGGCTGATCAAGATCGACGTCGAGGGCTTTGAGCACGCGGTCCTGGCAGGTGCCCACCACATGACCACTCGGCATCGGCCAGTGATCACGATTGAACTCTTGGATCGGGCAGATTTGGGAATAGTCAACGACTTCATCGATCGCCACGACTATCGGATCGCACCACTGCCGGCGGGATTGCAGTTGCGCTGGGGTACCAAGGCAGCCTTCCACCCTGACAGCTGGAACCAGGTCCTGGCACCGGCTGAACGCACCGACGAGCTCAGCGCGGTGATCGCCGACCCTGACCCGCTCGATGCCCGCCTCGGTGAAGTATTGGCCGACGAGGTGCTGGTGCGCGACATCGAGATTGCAGTACTGAAGGCCGACCTAGCCTGGCTCTTCGAACAGTCGCGCCCCGGCCGAGAGCAACGCAATGGGCTTCTCGGGTGGGCAGGCTCCCTGCGTGATGGGCTTCAATCCAGGTGGCTGAACCTTCGGACCTGATCATCACCGCAAAAGGCCGCGGCCCCATACCTCGGGACACCTAGGCGCCAGCCCGCCGCTGCACCAGCAGCGTCTGCGCCACCCGCCCGATCGGTCCAACTGCGGCGTCGAGCATCACCGCCGAACTCAAGCCCAAACCGTCCGGGCCGACCGAGGTTTCTGCTGCCAGGCCGATCCACGATCCGGTCGGCGCATCGAACAGGTGGATGGTCAGGTCGGTGTTGAGATAGGTGTAGGTGTGAGCGTCCAAACGAGCACCCACCCCGTTGGCCGTATCGGCGATTGCCACGCACTGTTCCAGCGATGTGGCCTGCTCGCCGGCGACCAGTGGTTGGGCGAGTCGCAACCAGGCCAAGGAGGTGCCGGGGCCGCCGAAGGGCCGTTCGATTCGCCATTCCAGCGCGTTGACGAAACCCGTCCGCCACTCCTCGGGCAGGGCAACGACGCTGAGGTCGTTGATCGCCGGTGGGTGGCGCGGCGCGGCCCACGCGTCGGCGCGATTGACCACTCCCGCGGTGCTGGAGA
The DNA here is from genome assembly GCA_963842975.1 of uncultured Actinomycetes bacterium. Classification (GTDB taxonomy): domain Bacteria; phylum Actinomycetota; class Actinomycetes; order S36-B12; family UBA10799; genus JACJWR01. The sequence goes on from CAWJIH010000002.1 coordinate 15,013, forward strand.
CGGCCAGCCGCCAGGCGCGGGCTTGCGCCGCGAGCTGCCAGCGCCCATCTCGGGTTAATGCCCACAGGTCCGATTCGAGCAAGGCGATTCGCCGCCCCGGCCGCACAACCCGCGCTGACGTGCGCACATTCGTGAGCGGGACCGCACCCAGGATCTCCACCACAATCCGGCTGATACGTGTGCCGGCGGCGGGTTGGCACCGATCCATTGCGCGCGCAAGCAGAGCAGCGACCGGCCCACCATGTTGCATATCCGGGCCCCAGGCGCTGCCTGCGTACTCAGTGGACGCGAATTCCTCGACCAACTCCCCCGATGCCGACTCAGATTGATCCAATGGCCGGTAGCAGCCGACCATCCCAGTGTTCGATTCGGGGGTGAGGGTTGGATCCGCAGGCATATCACCAACCTATCGGCGACGAATCAGCGAGAGAATCGCCGCATGCGGACGTGCGAAGAAGTGGCCGACGGAGTGCTGGTAATGACATCTCGTCGTTATTCCACCACCACTACCGCCGTGCTTGGCGGGCATGAGGCGCTGGTGGTGGATCCGGCCTGGGATGCCGACGAGTTGGCGGATGTGGCCGAAGTGCTGGCCGGTGCCCAGGCGCGCTGCGCTGCCGGAGTGGCCACGCACCTGCACTACGACCACGTGCTGTGGCATCCCAATCTGGGGAACGTCCCACGCTGGGCGACACCGTGGACCGTCGCCCAATGGCGGGCCAACCGCCAGGACTTGCTCGCGCCGCTCGTCGGCGACTTGCCCGAGGAACTACTGGATCTGGCGGGCAGGCTTGTGCCTTTCCCTGCAGCAACCCGGCTGGCCGCAGACGTTCCGGCCACGCCTCACAGCCAGGCGACGGACCTGCCGGATCCCTACCGTGTGCCGTGGGATGGTCGGGAGGTGATCGTGCACCAACACGACGCACATGCCCGCGGGCATGTGGCTTTGGAGCTTCCCCATGCTGGCGTGGTGATCGTCGGCGACATGCTCAGCGACATCGAGTTGCCCTACCCGGACCCTGATGAACTTGACCTCGCGACCTATCTGACCGGCTTGGACCGGCTGACCGAGGTGGTGCGACGCGCGAAGGTGTTGATCCCCGGCCACGGGACGCCCACGACCGCACCTATCGAGCGGCTGGATGCAGACCGCCGCTACCTCGACGCGGTGCTGGCGGGCCGCGATCCGAATGATCGTCGGATCAACAATTCGGACATGGCCGGAGTGCACCGACGTACTCTGGAGCAGGCGCGTGGAGCAGCGACCACCACCAAGGAGAAACAATGACCACCCACGAGTTCCGTGCGAGGTACCGCACTCCACAGCAGATCAGGTCCGGTGGTGCCATCGGCAGCATCTTCGACGGTCCCGAAATCACTGTGCACGGATTGGCTACTCGGTTGCTGGCCTGGCCCGGTACTGGCTTCCAAACCGAGGCCGTGCACCTCACGATTGTGGACCCAGGCCAGGCAAGCGATAGGTACACCTACGATCTGGCCGAGGAAGCGTTCCTGTGCCGCCACGGCGAGGTGGAGGTATTGCTCCGCGGCGGGTGGGTGACACTCCGGCCCGGCGACCTGGTGTATTTCCCTGCTGGGGTCCCCCACATGATCCGCAATACGTCGAATCGCCGCGCCTACCTGGTCAACCAGATCTGCCCGCCGCAATTCGACCTCTACTCCGAGGCCGGCCTATACAACCCGGTCTGGGGAGTCATGAACGGTGAGGCCGTTGCCAAAGCGAAGGCCAACGCGGATGACCGTGGCGTCAGTGATCTCGATGAGTTGGAGTACCGGGACGACCAATCGCACGTTCGAGCGCAACACCTCACACCCGCACAGGTCGCCAGCGAAGGGGCGCTGTTCAACGTGCTGGAAGGCACCGCATTCACCGGGATCGGCCTGCCAATGCGTCTGGTGCTGTGGCCCGGCGCCGGAACCCGACTGGCCGGATTCAACTACGCCTACTGTGGCGTCGGGGTCGAGGACACCATCCACACCCACCCGGTTTCCGACGAGTTCCTGGTGATGTGGAGCGGGGCTGGCCAGTTCTTTGTCGGCGACATCGGTTGGGTGGACGCATCGGCGGGCGATGTGGCCCTCGCACCGTGCGGCGTTGCTCATGGCCACCGCAGCACCGAGGGTCAGGGGCCATCCATGATGGGCGGTTTCGCGTCACCGCCACAGTTGGACTTGGTCATTCCCACCGACTACTACCGCAACGGTCGGTACCAACACCCTGCGCCATCTGAACTTACCGCTGCGGAAATGCATGACACCGACCGCAAGTGATCCAACCCCGGCGTCGGAATGAAGCCGCGCACATCCTTGTTCGGGCACCATGACGTCACCGACAGCAGATCAGCAGCCAACCGTTTCGGTTTGGCGTCGACTGCTGCGCCCCAGAATCATCGTCCCGATCGGGCTAGTTGCCGCGGCTGGTCTGATCGTCGGCCTCGCGCTATTTCAACCGTGGAAACTGTTCGTGGACGCGCAAGTCAATGAGGCGTTCCCGGCGGCCGATGCGGTCGAATCTGCTGCGCCCGCAATTCCAGCCCCGGCTTCATCGGACGCCGCAGCGGCGACGGAGGTTGACCCGCCTGCGGAGCCCGTGCTGTTGCTGACGGGCTCCTTCATCAGCCATGAGCACGCCACCACGGGTACCGCGGGGGTCTTTGAACTGCCCGATGGATCGCGAGTGTTGCGCATCGAAGACTTGAATACGTCCAACGGACCCGACCTGAAGGTGTGGATCACCGACGCCCCGGTGATCGAAGGTGTCGACGGCTGGGGAGTATTCGACGACGGGCAGTGGATCGATCTCGGGGCACTCAAGGGCAACCAAGGCTCACAGAACTACAGCATCCCGGCCGACGCCGATCTCTCCCAACTCACGAGCATCAGCGTCTGGTGTGATCGGTTCAATGTCTCCTTCGGCGCTGTCCAGCTGCTGCCCGCCTGAGCACGCAAGACGCGAAATACCCGCACAGTCCCCAGCGTCTGGTGGCAAAATGCACTCACGCGACCGAGCCGTTGCCGCCAACCATGCAAGGACTGCCAGACGTGACATCACGATCGAAAGCAAAGTCGCCGGCACCTGCTCCGCACCGTCTGGGGGACCTCGACCAGCACAAGAGGCGTCGGATCCTGCTGATGGCGATGTTGCGCGGCGTACTGCTTACTACGGCGCTGGTCACGCTGTACTTCGTGTGGCCCCTCGGTGCGTTGCCGAGTTCGGCTATCGACTTCATCGGCCCGGCTCTGGCCTTGATCGTGTTTTTTGCCGTACTCGTGTGGCAACTGCGAGCCATCATGTCATCGAAGCTGCCGGAGCTTCGGTCACTGGAAGCACTGGTGGTTGTCGGCACCGTGTTCTTCGTGCTCATGTCATTGGCATACCTGTACCTCGACGCTTCGATGCCGCAGGCGTTCTCGGAACCGCTGACCAAGATCTCCGCGCTCTATTTCACGGTCACCATCTTCGCCACGGTGGGTTTCGGGGACATCACAGCAACGACTGATTTCTCCCGAGCTGTCGTCACCGTGCAGATGGTGCTCGACCTCTTCCTGGTCGGCTTCATCGTGAAAGCGCTGCTGGGTACGGCGAAGCTCAGTTTGAAGCGAGGTGCGACGGATCGGCACCACGGCGACGGCAAGGACAACGCGAAGTCCTCATGAGGACGCGTCTACCTGCCCAGGTCCGGCTCCGGCTGCCTGCGTTCGGTTGACTGTGGCGCAATCAGACAGCATCGGCATCAGGCACCCACCTGGCCGACCATCTCCCCGGTGGGTGCCTTTGATCCGCCCGGTGGTTCCAAGGTGATCACATATGACGCGACGTCGGCTCCGCCGTCGAGCACAACGGCCACATGCCCCTGGTCATCCGGCACAAACACCCCCGCAGACTCCTTGGAACCGTCGGTGTTCACCCGCCAGACCTGGTAGCACATACCCTTCGCCGGCGTCGGCAGGTCAGCGGCGATGAAGACGCTCTTGTCCATCTCGCCACTGGTGACCACCCTGGACCGGGAACCCATCATGTCGACATCTGCGAACTGTGCGTCACCTGCCGCCGCCACTTCGAGAACGGACACGACACGCGGAATCAGCTGCGACGGGCACCTCCGGCATCATCTGCCTGCCCACCAGCACCCCACCGGCGAACAGCACGGCGGCTGCGGCTGCCGCGGCGAGCCAGCTCAGCGATGCACGTCGGCCTCGGGGGGCGCCTTCCGACGCGCCAGTGTCAGCGTCCGCCGCAGCAGGTGCCCGAGGCTGGTTGCGGCTCTCGTCCCCGCCACGGCGCGCCACTGCTTCCCAAACCTCAGCCGGCGGCACCACCGCTTGCGTCTCGGCGACTCCCGCGAGCACTTCTCGATACTCGGCGAGTTCCGCGGCGCAGGCCGGACACTGCCCCAGGTGGCGCTCGAAGGCATCACGTTCCGGGCCGTCCAAGGCGTCCACCGCGTAGGCGCCCACCCACTCGTGCATCTCGGTCATCGGTGATCCTCCAGATTCGTGCGGAGGCTACGCAGCGCATCACGAATACGGGTCTTCGCCGTCCCCAACGGGATGTCGAGTCGTGTGGCCACCTCAGTGTGGGTGTGCCCGCCGAAGTAGGCCAAGTCCAGCGCCTCACGCTGCAGCGGGGTGAGCCGATCCATGGCCGCGCGCACCCGTCGGTGTTCGGCCCGCAACTGCACGACTTCTGCCACCGAATCGTGCGCCCGAATCGTCGTCGCGCTGGCCCAGGTGGCACCGCGGTCCCGCTCAGACTGTTCCCGACGCACCCGGTCGACTGCTCGCCGATGGGTCAACATCGCGACCCAGGCCCGAGCCGACGAACCTTGCGGATCAAATCGTCCAGCCTGCGACCAGATCTCGGTGAAGGTCTCCTGCAGAACGTCCTGAGCCATGTGCGTGTCTCGCGTGACCCGCAAGGCCAGGCCGTATGCCGTCGGACTCATGAGTTCGTAGAACTGCGCGAAGGCTGCCTCGTCGCCGGCAGCAATCCGGGCGAGTAGTTCACTCGGCGCCGGGCCGGATGCAGTTGCAGTCACGGTAGCCATGGTCGCATCACGGGATGAATTCGGAGTCGAGGTTCCACGGGGCAATCGGTGCGTTGACGATCAGCCAGGTTTCCAGTTCCCTCATCCACCCGGTCGCCACCAGCACGCCGACCAGGATGAACACCAACCCCAGTCCACGCCGGAACCAACCGTGGGCATCGGCGGCCCAGCCGAAGCGGCGCACCACCTTTTGCCCGGCCAGGGCGATGACGAGCAAGGTGGCACACAGGCCGAACACGTAGGCGAGCAGAAGTGCCACGCCTCGTGCCGGTTCGGCTGGCAGCACCGTGACAATCACGTAGCCGTAGAGGGGTGAGCAGGAGGTGAATACCGGGCCCAACGCCGCTCCGGTCAGCACCTGACCGGCCAGACCGTCTCGATTCCGAGCCGCACCGAGGCGTTGGGAAGACCTCGCCTGCAGGGAAAGCCTCGCCGAGATACCCTCCCACAGATTCGGAAACAGCCCCACCAAACCCAGTGCGATCAGCAGCCCGCCAGACACCCACTGCCAGACCTCGGGTGGGATTCCGATCAGGGATGTGGATGCCTTCAGCGCCATCGTGAACAGGAAGATCGACGCACCCAACGAACCGGTGATCACCAGTGCGCGGCGCAGGGCCGAAGATTTGACTTTCGACCGCTCACGTACCGCGACGGCGACACCCGAGCCGCCCGGACTGGCGGGCTCATCACCCATCACCCCGGCGACGGAGCCACCGACAATCACGGGCAGCAGGGGCAACACACACGGCGCGAGTGTGGTCAACATGCCCGCAATGACCGCGCCTATCAACTCAATCATGAGAAACCCTCATCGACGGCGGCCTCACACCGTCTGCGATGAGATCTGCTCCCCGGTCAGCGCCCCGGTGAACTTCGCCTGCTCGGCTCCGGAAGCGTCCACCTGCACAAAGGTGTGCTGCACGGTCACTCCGTAGTCTTGCCTGAGCTCCGACGCTTGGTCGAAGTCCACACTCACCACGGTAAGTCCCGGTGGCACACCCTCGGAGTCCAGATTCGTCACCGTCTGCTGACACGTGGGGCACCAAGACGCGTTGAAGAACAGTACGACGTTGCCCGCGTCGTGATATTTCTGCGGGTTCGCCTCGTAGGTGGCCTGATCGATCCAGGCGCCATCCGTCGCCTGCGCCTCAGCTTCGGGCATCTCACCAGCACCGGGCGCTGCGGACTCAGTCTGGCCAATTGCCGGGCTGGCCGATTCGCCAGCGGACGGCTGCGACTCGGCTGCCGAAGAGGCAGGCGCCGATTGGGTCGCAGCTGCGGTCTCGGCGGTTTCGCTCGCGTCCGAAGCGCACCCGGCCAGCACAATTCCAAACGCGGCGGCGGCTATGAGGGCGGCAGGGGCTTTGGTCAGTCTGTTCATCACACATCCTGTGGTTGTCGTGGCTCGCGTTTTCCGAGCAGTCATGCGTTGTTCGCAGTCAAGCCGCGGGTGGATTGGTCGATGTGTGGGCGAACTTGCCTTGCGCAGCACCACCTGCGCTGATCGCAACGAGCCACGTCGGCACCTTGCGGTGTTTTGACACTTGAGTGTCGATCACCATTTGTTGGTATGGCCTTACGGTCACTCCCGCAGACTCTTTGCCGAATCAGCGAGTTGGACGCTGACCTCACACACGGAGACTCCCGGCTCAAGCCGCCCAGGCGGACCCCGAAACATGCGGTGCGAGCATTCAACCGGCAAGGCCAACATCCCAACATCACTTCTCGGCTGAGATTTGGCCTCAATTGCAGCCGTTCGGGTGACGTCAATTGCAGCCGTTCGAGTGACCCCAATTCCAGCCGTTCGGGTGAATCGTAGGACATTTTGCGTCCCCGAAAGCGCTTTCAAGAAGCAAATTTCACATACTCGTCATGACCTGGGGGTTATCCCAAATTTGGGAAAAGCGGGCGAGTATCCAAACCCCACCGAGCAGGCGAGGAGAGGTACGGAGATGGACCATAAAGATGTTGCCGCGCAGATCCTGAATGGAATAGGCGGTCCCGAAAACATCGCAAGCCTTGCGCATTGTGCAACCAGGCTGCGCATAGTGCTGGTCGACGAATCGAAAGCCGACAAGAAGGGTATCGAGGCAATCGAAGGCGTTGCCGGCTCGTTCACCGCTGGGGGGCAGTACCAGATCATCCTCGGACCAGGCACAGTCAACAAGGTCCATGACGAAATGGCGAAGTTGGCTCAGGTCGAGGAAGCCTCGATGGAAGACGTCAAGAAGGCCGCAGCTGCGCACATGAACCCAGCGCAGCGATTGGTAAAGACCCTTTCGGACATCTTCGTTCCCCTGATCCCGGCGCTGGTCGCTGCCGGTCTGATGATGGGGCTGTTCAACCTACTGGCCCAGCCAGGTTTGTGGCCGTGGCTACCCAACGACGAAAACCTGATTCAGCAAGCCCCCGCAATCGCCGACCTAGCGGCGATTATCAACCTCTTCGCCAATTCAGCGTTTGTGTTCTTGCCGATCTTGATCGGCTTCAGCGCCGCCAAGGTATTCGGAGCCAATCAGTACCTCGGTGCCGTCGTTGGCATGATCATGGTGCACCCAGACCTCGTTAACGCCTGGGCTCAGGGGCAAGCCGCTCTCGAAGGCGAAATCCCAACGTGGGAGTTGTTCGGCCTACCCATTGAGCAAATCGGCTACCAGGGCACTGTGTTGCCCGTGCTGTTCGCGGTGTACTTCCTGTCCATCGTGGAGAAATGGCTTCGCAAGCGGATGCCGACGATTCTGGACATGCTCTTCACACCCCTGCTGGCGGTGATCGCGACCGGTTTCGCCACCATTTTGGTGATCGGTCCAGTCATGCGCTGGGTCGGTGACATGATCTCGGTGTTCTTCATCAACCTGCTTGATTTCGGCGGCCCCGTGGCAGGTTTCGTCATGGGCGGAACTTACTCGCTGCTCGTCATCACAGGTGTGCACCACTCCTTCCACGCCGTTGAACTCGGGCTCCTTGCCGATCCTGCGGTCAACGCCAACCCGCTGTTGCCCATCTGGTCGATGTCCAACGTTGCCCAAGGTGGTGCAGCCCTTGCGGCCTACCTGCTCATTCGGAACCGCGCGACGAAGATCAAGGACATCGCAGTGCCGTCGTCGGTATCGGCATTCCTTGGCATCACTGAGCCCGCCATCTTTGGTGTGAACTTGCGACTGCTTACCCCGTTCTTTGGCGCCATGCTCGGCGGCGCTTTCGCTGGGGCCTGGATTGTGGCCACAGACGTGACCATGACCAGTATCGGAGCCACCGGACTACCAGGCATGGCCCTGGTCACCCCGGAGAAGATCCCGCAGTATGTGATCGGCTTGGCCATCTCCATCGGCATCGCCATGCTGGCCACAATCCTGATAACAAAGACGAGGGGCTTCGCGAAGGAAGCCGAGGATGAGATGAACGAGGAGGAAGTGGAGGAAGTGGCTCTGGTGCGGGCAAAAGAACTTGACTAGACACTCGACTGACATCTCTTCCGGGTTCCCACTGCCTACCTGGCAGACAGAAAGAGGCAACCCCGCCGCTTGCCAGGTGGAGGGCCAGCAACAGGCACCGAGTGACTGAACGGTCAGAAAGGAGGCAACTATGGAGCCGCTGATCGGATCCGTCGAGGCGGGCGGAACCAAAATGGTCTGCGCTGTCGGCACCGGCCCGGACGACATTCGCGATGAAGTGAGGTTCCCCACCAGCACACCCCAGGAAACTCTTCCCAAGGTCATCGACTATTTCCGTCGGTGGCAGACCGACCACGGCGCACGCATCGAAGCGATCGGCTACGGCACCTTCGGCCCCTGCGATCCGCACCCGGACTCGCCCACCTACGGGATGGTGACCAAAACCCCCAAACCTGGCTGGTCAGACACCGATGTAGTGGGGCCGTTGCAGGAAGCGTTTGGGGTGCCCGTCGGATTCGATACCGACGTCAACGGCGCAGCGTTGGGCGAGCACACCTGGGGTGCGGCACAAGACGTCGACACGTTCGTCTATCTCACTATCGGCACCGGGATTGGTGGCGGGCTCATCGTCGCTGGAAGAATCGTGCATGGCCTGGTTCATCCGGAGATGGGCCACATGGCGATGCCTCGGGACCCATCACTCGACCCATTTCCGGGAACGTGCCCATTCCATGGTGACTGTCTGGAGGGGCTGGCCGCGGGCCCGGCGATCGGTGAGCGCTGGCACGTTCCCGCCGCGGAGTTGCCGCCTGATCATGACGCCTGGGACCTTGAGGCGCACTATCTGGCGGTCGCGTGCCGCAATCTGATTTGCGCCCTGTCGCCGCAACGAATCGTGCTCGGCGGCGGCGTCATGGAACAACTTCACTTGTTCCCGCGAGTGCGACGAATCACCCAAGAACTACTCAATGGGTACGTCCAGGCCCCTGAGATCCTTGACAACATCAACACCTACATCGTCCCGCCTGGCCTGGGCAACCGAGCCGGTGCCGCGGGCTGCATAGCCCTCGGGCAGGGTGCACTTGCGGGGAGCCAGGCATGACGTCGGACCCTCAGACGGCGAACGCGATCCCGTGGCCTGGCGGGGCAGCACAAATCGCGGGTGTCCCAGCGGAGACGACCCCAGCCGAACTGGACCGAAGGCTCCGTTTCATGGCCGCCGCAGCCGTGGCCGACCACGCAGCGACGGTTGCCTCCGATCCCTGGCGCCAAGCTTTCCACATCCAGCCCCCTACGGGCCTGCTCAACGACCCGAACGGCCTGGTTGCGCATGACGGCACGTATCACGTTTGCTATCAGTGGCATCCCTTCGCACCGAAGCATGCCCTGAAGTTCTGGGCACATGTGACCAGCACCGATCTGGTGCACTGGAGCGATCCCGCAATCGCACTGGCCCCAAGTCAGCCCTATGAAAGCCATGGCTGCTACTCCGGCAGCGGCGTTGTGGTGGACGACGCTGTGCACTTCTTCTACACCGGCAACGTGCGCACTCCGAACGGTGGGCGCACGCCGTTTCAATTGCTCGCTACCCTCTCGGAGGCCGAACTCACCGGCGCCGAGGGGATGGCCGCCCCCGAGGCCACCGCGACCGGAGCGGCGCTGAAGAGTCCCGCTAATCCCCTGGTCGGGGCGATCCAGGGCTGCACCTCCCACGTCCGCGACCCGAAGGTGTGGTCGGACGAGCACGGCCATTGGATGATCCTGGGAGCTCAAACCGAGGACCTGCACGGGACCGCCCTGCTACTGCACTCGGCTGACCTGCTCGAGTGGACTCTCCTCGGTTCGATCGCCGGCGGGGCTAGCGAACCACTGGGCTATATGTGGGAATGCCCGGACCTCATCCGGCTTTCGGGCCGCGAGATCCTGGTCATATCTCCACAGTTCGACCACGGCGGGAGCGCGCCGACCCGCTGGGAAGACGTGTCTGTCTATGCCGTCGGAGCCCTGGCCGGCGACCCGCCTCGATTCGAACGCGGAACCGACTTTCGGCGAATCGATGCCGGGCCAGACTTCTATGCACCACAGTCGTTCGTCGCCGAAGACGGACGCACAATCATGTTGGGTTGGATGGGAATGCCCGACCATGACGGTCAGCCCACCCTTGCCGAAAAGCATCCGACCGCAGAAAACGGGTGGGTGCACTGCCTCACGGTGCCGCGTGAACTCGCCCTCGATGCAGACGTGCTGCTGCAGCGTCCTGTCAGCGAGTTGATCTCACTTCGAGGTGAACCGGTGCACCTGGCCGACGTTGAAATTACGCCATCGGAATCGTTGATCATCGAACCAGGGCAAGGCCCAGCCCTGGACATCGAATTGTCAGCGATCTGCTCGCCCGGGGGCACCCTGACAGTGCGGATGCGCGATGGCGAGGCTGACCGGCCGGCGCTGCTCATCCTGGACCCGCATGCCGGAACCGCGACATTCGATCGCACCCGACTGGGCACCGGTGAGGGTGGCACTTTCACCGGTCGCTTCCGGCCCAGCACCAAGGTGGAGGTTCGGATTCTGCTGGATCACTCCTCGGTTGAGGTATTCGTTGACGGCGGCCGACTGACAATGAGCGCCCGAATATATCCAGTGGCGGGCGACGATGTGCTTGCCATCGACGCCGCCGGTCGGCGGCATCCGTGTCCATGACGGTGTGGCCAATGTCGATGACCTGAGTCACTGCATCACTTCATGTGCGGCGCATGATCGTCGCGCCAAGCATGCACGTGTAGGTGATTTCGCCCCAATGATCATGCGAAGTGACATCCAACAACCTCTGTGAAGTGACAGACGACGTATCCATTTCATCATCGGATTCGTGCTCGAATTGACACGACTTGTCCACACTGCGGCTTGGTGCGCGGGCTTCCTGGGAGCTATCGTGGCGGGCGTGGGTGTACGGGATCACATGCCCATGACTGCTTCAGGGGACGCCGCCGTCGCAGTTGCGTCCGGCAGAGCGGTGTTCCGGTAGACCGGTGGTCGTGTCGCGGCAAAGTAGGCGCGGTCATCGCGTGAGCCTTCGGGTGATTTTCCACAACCGACTTGAGACGACTTCCACAATGACTGCTGTTCGTAGTATTGACCCTGAGCAGCTCCTGTCCGAG
>CAWJIH010000003.1:0-138555 GCA_963842975.1 uncultured Actinomycetes bacterium
TTGAAGCCCTCGTTGACCACCAAGCCGGACGGGAACCCGACCTCGACCGAATAGCCGTAGCGGCGCCAGTAGCGCATCGCACCCACCTCGTAGCGGTTGATGATGTGCTTCTTGGATCGCTCGACCCGAATCCCCCGCCAGAATTCGCGCAACGCAGGCTCAGCCAACACTCCCCCACGGTAGCCCACCCAGTAGCTCTGGACGTGGTGCGCAATGTGGGTGGAATCCATCAGTCCCCAGATGTCGCAGTCGGCGGCGTCGAAGCGAGCCATCATCGGGGCGATAGGGCGGAACGGGCCCACGAGACTGTCGTTGAGCAGCAGCACCCGCGGAGCCGCCGCCAACCGACTGAAGGCGGCCAGCCCAGCGGCCCAGGATCCGAAGTCGTAGCCGATGTTGGGTCGGCGGTACACCGAGAAGCCGGCAGTTGGCGCAGGCTCGTCGGCTGGCCACCGCAGTGGCTCGGCCGCCTCCGAGGAGCTCATGATGATGACCCGGTAGCCCTCGTCCATCAGCGCGAGCGACAGCGTGCGAACCGACCGGTTGAGCACCGGGTTGGGGGTGAAGTGGGCCATGAGGGCCACCCGCTCGGCGGTGATGCTGGCGGGTAGCTCCTCGCCGAACTCGAACTGCGGCGGCGCGGCGACGTCGAGCACCTTCGGCAAGAACCGCCGCGGGCGCATCACGGCGCCGCTCCGGGGGGGCGCTTCACCGGCCTGGAGCGCCAGGCGCTGATGACGAATCGGGGATTGCCCCAGAGGTAGCGGCGACCCAACCGGCGTGGCTCGGTGCCCAGCCGATAGGCCCACTCCAGACCCGACCGCTGCACCCAGCGCGGCGCCTGCGACTTGGCGCCGGCAAGGAAGTCGAACGCGGCACCCACCGCCATAGCCACCACCGGCACGGCGGCCGCGATCCGGGCCACCTCCCAGTCCTGCTTCGGCGTGCCCAGCCCGACCCACACGATCTGGGCACCTGAGTCGCGGATGCGCCGATCCTGCGCTCGCCGCTCGTCGTCGGTAAGCGGGCGATACGGCGGTGATTCGGCGCCCACCACCTGGGCGTTCGGCCAGCGCGACGCTATGGCGGTCTGCAGTTGCCCGAGCACCTCCGGTGATCCGCCGAGCAGGTAGTGGCGCGGGCCGTTCGCGTCGGAGGCTTCGAACACGCCCGCCATCACGTCGGGGCCGTAGACCCGCTGCCATTCGTCGGCGTATTCCGGGTAGAACCGGCGCCCCGCCCAGGCCACCGGCATCCCGTCGGTGAACACTGCCGTGTCGTCGCCTGAGAAGAGGGCGGCGTAACCGCGATCGTCGTCGGCCAGCGCCACCGTGTAGGCGTTGGCGAAGTGCACCGGAACGCCAGACTGCTGCTCACCCACCACGTGCGCGGCCTGCACCACGGCCGCCACGGCTTGCGAAAGCGGCGCCACCCGGAACGGAACCGGACCGACCGTGCGGCGCGGCAGTTCCCGCAGCACCATGGCGTTCACCGCTGGCCTGCCCGGCCGTCCCCCTGGTCGAGGTACCACTGGTAGGTGCTCGCGATGCCCTCGCGCAGACCCACCTGCGGTTCCCACCCGAGCCCCTTGAGCCGCGACACGTCGAGCAGTTTGCGTGGGGTGCCGTCTGGCTTGGAGGTGTCCCACACAACCTCGCCTTCAAACCCGACCACATCCGCGATGGTCGCGGCGAGATCGGCGATCGTCACGTCTTCGCCGGTGCCCACATTGATGGTCTCCGGCTCGTCATAGTTCGCCAGCAGGTGGACCACGGCGGAGGCCACGTCGTCGGTGTGCAGGAATTCGCGCCGTGGGGTGCCGGTACCCCACAACGTCACCGAATCGCCGGACTGCGTCGCTTCGTGGAATTTCCGGATCATGGCCGGCAGTACGTGCGAGGTGCGCAGATCGAAGTTGTCGCCCGGGCCGTACAGGTTGGTCGGCATGGCAGATATCCACTGCCGCCCATACTGTTCCCGGTACGACTGCACACCGATGATCCCGGCGATCTTCGCGATGGCGTAGGCCTGGTTCGTGGGTTCCAGCGCGCCCGTGAGCAGGGAGGATTCGTGGATCGGCTGCTCTGCAAACTTCGGGTAGATACATGACGACCCCAGGAACAGCAGTCGCTGCACGCCCGCCGCGTGGGCCGCGGCAAACAGGTTGGTCTGGATCCGAAGATTGTCTTCCAGGAAGTCGACCGGCTGCGTCGAGTTGGCCAGGATGCCGCCGACCCGGGCCGCAGCATCGACCACCACCGCCGGACGCACGGTGGCCAGCGCGTCGCGGGTGGCATCCCGATCCGTGAGGTCCACCTCGGAGGAGCGGAATCCGATGAGGTTGGTGAAGCCGTCGGCCTGCAGCCGACGCCACACCGCCGAGCCGACCAGGCCGTTGTGCCCGGCCACGTAAATGGGCGCATCGGCGGCAGGCAACAGGGTCGACGTGCTCACGTGCCCTCCCCCTCGTCTCCGATGGCGCGGGCGGACTTCATGTTCCGCAGCGGTTTCGTGACGCGCCAGGAGACGCTGGTCTCCACATCCGCCAACGCGCGGCGGGCCTCGGCGGCCTCGAATCTTGCAGCGTCGAGTTCGGCTTGCAGGTGGTCGATCTGGGTGGTGAGTGCGACGCGTTGGGCCTGCCGGTCCTCGTCCACCCGCCGCCTGTCGACCCGGAACAGTTCGGTCTCGGATTCCGCGCCGGCCAAGGCGCCGCGATAGGCCAGCAGCATCGACTCGCTGATGCGATCCGCGGCCACGAAAGAGCCCGTGCCCACCACCTCGCAGAACGGCGGCAGGTGTCGCCCGGCGTCGAGCACCACGATGGAGTCGTAGACGTGGATTCCGGTGACGCGACGAGTCCAGATGCCCAATTCGGGCTCACGCGAATGGTGATAGGCGTTGAGGTCGTCGATGCGTTCCTTGGCCCACTCCATGAACGACTGGGGATGATCCTGGTACGGCTCCCAGTAGCTGGTGTGGGTGTCCTCGACGAGATAGACGCCGCCGTCGCGCAGCGCGCCGAACAGGTGCTCGATGGCGGTGATCTGCTGGCGCATAGAGTGTCCGCCATCGTCGATGATCACGTCGAAAGGTCCGTGCTCGGCCACCAGTCGCGCGAGGAACTCCGGATCCGTCTGGTCGCCGATCATGACGTCGAATCGGTCGGCGCACACCGCGGCCGACTCGGCGCCGATGTCGACGCCGATCAGTTCCGCGTCCGGGCCGAGCAGGTAGCGCAGCTGATCCAGTCCGCCGCCATGGAACACGCCGATCTCGAGTACCTTCACGGGCTTGCCGACGTAGGGCGCCAGGGTCTTGGCGTACACGTCGAGGTAGTGGATCCACTTGTCGAAGGGTTGCCACGCCTTGTTGGCGGTGAACCGGGCGTACAGCGGATTATGCGCGTACTCCTCCCAGTCCCGGCCCAGGTAGAAGGCGGCCCGATAGCACTCGATGACGTTTGGGTTGAGTTCCGGGCCGAGGGTGCGCAACTCGTCGCCGAGGCGTTCCGCGATGCGGCTCGGCGATTCGCCGGATTCCAGCGCGGCAGCCAGCCGGGAGCGCAGCTCATCGTCCCAGGGCTCGTCGGCGTCGTTGACCAGTGCCACCGCCTGAGCGGCCTGGCCGGCCACGAGCAGCGTGAGCACCGAGACCACCGTCGGGCTCGGCGGCGTCATGGCACCGATCATCCGTTCCACTTCTTGGCCCCTAGCCGCGAGATTCGGCGGAACGGCGTCGGCCGACTTCTCGCCCGAAGTCATCCCGCACCTCCACCTAGGCCGAGGCCGAGGTTCTGGCCCACCGTGCCCCCCTTGGGAACCTTCGGCAAGGCCGCTGTGAAGTCCCTGCCGATCTGATCCGGCGCCGGAATCGTGAGCGCACCGTCGGTGGCCGGCGAGCCGCCGGGCACGGTGAAGGGCTCGGTCCAGGTACCCGGGAAGAGCATCATGCCGGGCTCGTCGGAGGATCCGGTGCGCACGCGCATCTCGAACCCGCGATCGATGAAATCGACGAAGTCGCCGTAGGAGACGATGGCCGTGGACACCGTGTAGGAGCCGGCGGCCAGCAGCACCTCGGGCATGGCGAAGTCGATGTGACCCACACCGGGTGTCATGGTGCGTGACCCCTGCCGGCCCGAGTTGGGCCCGGACACGTTCGCACCGAGTTCGTTGAAGAATCCAAGGCCGAAGATCACGTCTTCCACCGCCTCGGAGGAGTAATAGTGCATCCGAATCACGCCCGGCTTGCCTGAGATCAGGAAATTCACCGGCGTACCCGATTCGTCGAGCAGCTCAAGGGCAGTCACGCGCATTTCGCCGCTGCCGCGCCGGGGCGGCACCGTGGATTCCTCCACCGGCGCGCCCGCGTTGCGCTGGGCTTCGGCGGCGTTCACCTTGCGCATGTAGGCGTCCACCACTTGACGGGCTGGGCCGAGTTCCTGCACTTCGCCGTGGTCGAGCCACATGGCGATGTCGCAGCGATCGGTGACCAATCCCATCGAGTGCGTGACGATGACGATGGTGGATCCGCGGCGGCGGAGCATGGCGATGTAGTCGAAGCACTTGCGCTGGAAATCCTCATCGCCCACCGCGATGACCTCGTCGATCACCAGGATCTCCGGATCGACCTTCACCGCGACCGCGAAACCAAGGCGCACGTACATACCCGAGGAGTAGGTCTTGACCGGCGAGTCGATGAACTGGCCGAGGTCGGCGAAGTCGATGATGTCGTCCATCGCGGCGTCGATCTGCTTGCTGCTCAACCCGAGGATCGACGCATTCAACACAATGTTCTCGCGGCCGGTGAGCTCGCCGTGGAAGCCGGCGCCTAGTTCGAGCAACGCTGAGAGTTTGCCGTCGACCACCACCCGTCCGGCGGTCGGGCGATAGATGCCGGCGATCACCTTGAGCGCAGTGGACTTTCCCGAGCCGTTGTGGCCGACAATGCCGAACATCGAGCCCTTGGGGACGTCGAAGGTGGCGTCCTTGAGCGCCCAGAACTCCTGGCCCTTGTTGCCCCGGCCGCGCACTACTCGCTCTTTCAGCGACGTGCGGCGCTCAGGTGCGAGCCGGAACATCTTCGATAGTTCCTGCGCCCGAATGGCGATCTCGCTCATCAAGCCTCCGTCGGAAGTTTCTGTGCGCCAGGTCAACGCGACACCTGACTGGGGAGCAGTCTAGTGCCGCGCGGCGCCTGCCTGTGGGCGACGCTCGGCGGCATGGCGTCTCGGCCTACTTGAGACGCACCTTGCCCAATGCGACGCGCGCCACCGCACCTGCGCCCTGCGCCTCATAGAGATCGCGGGCGTTGATGAGTCGCCGACGCATCGCACCGTTCGACCCGCGACCACGCCACTTGCGCCGACGCGTCGTCGGGTTCGCACCGAGCAGTCGCACCAGTGCGGCGGCCGAATCGGGCCACGACATTTGGCCACGCACGTAGCGGTAGCAGAGGTCGCCGTGGGCGCGCAGCAACAGCGGATCGTCAGCATAGGCGCGCAACTGTGCGGCCATGAGGTCCAGCGAGGCGAAACACAACGGGGCGAACTCCGGGTGGGCGCCGGTGTCGAGGGCCAACGAGGCCGTTCCCAGCGCCTGCGCCTCCACCAGCGGCAGGTTGCAGCCCTCCCACTTGCTCAACGTGACGAACACGTCGAGGCCGCGCAGGTACTCCTCGCGCTCGGCGTTGGAGGCGTTGAGGTGGCAGCGGAATCCAGCGGCGGCCACTCGCGCGGCGTCGGTATCCGACCCGCGACCCATCACCTCCCAGCGAGCGTTCACCAAACCGTGGCGCTCCTCGGCGAGCCGACGCAGGTACTCGAGCATGTCGTTGCCCTTATAGCGAGCCTCGCCCTCGCCGAGACGCATCAACAGTCCGACGCGCAGCGGCGCATCAGGCGCTCGTGGCGGCAGCCACTCCTTGGTGCCCAGATCGGTGATGTGGTCCACGCCGTTGGGGATCACCGTGGCGTCGGGCCAGCCGATCTCCTCGCGGATGAACTCGCTGATGGCCACCACGTCGTCGACGTTGGCGTAGACGTGATCGGACTTGTAGCGCTCCCGCTTGGCGCGCTCGTCGGCATCGTCGAACAGCACCGCCGGTGGCTCCCCGTGCTCGTAGGCCACCGTGCGCACCTTGCCACGCATCGCGGGCAGCAATTCGAAGAACGGGCTGCCGTGGGCCACCACCACGTCGGCGCCGATGTCGGCCGCCAACGCCAGCACCGCCTCAGCGGTCGGCTCCACCTCGTGCACCGGCAGCTGGTCGAATAGGCCGTCGGAACTCAAGCACGCCACCTCGCACCCGACACCGAGGCGCACGAGCTCGGGCGCCAGCGCGGCGATCACCTCAGGCAGACCGAATCCGCGGGCCATCACCGGCGCCGCCATCAGAACCTTCACGGCCACACCGCCTCAATGTAGGAACCCCATCGTCGGATGAACAGGCGACGATCCGGCCAGCTCTCCTCGCCGCGTTCGCGGGTGGCGTTTTCGATGTGCACCACCGGCCCGGCATCGACCACCACGACCTCCTGGCCGAGGCGTCGGGCTGCCAGGCACAGGTCCACGTCCTGGGCCTCCGCGCTGTAGTGCTCGTCGAATCCGCCGAGCCGGGCGAACAACTCGGTGCGAATCATCAGTGCCGCACCGGTCACGGCGATCGCCGGCCAGATGTCGCCGGGGTTGTGGACGGCCTGCTTGTCGGTACCCGGGTGATAGCACAGTCCCTTGAGATCACCGGATCGGAACACGTCCAGGCCGAGGTGCTGCACGCGGCCGTCGGGGAGGTCCAGGAACAGCCCGGCGATCCCCACCCCCGGTGCGCTGACGGCGTCGTAGAGCGCAAGCACCGGGCCGACATCGGGCAGCACCACGTCGTTGTTGCAGAAGAAGACGTGGTCAAACATCACCCGAGCGTTCACGCAGGTGTTGTTGTTGGCCGAGAAGTGGTAGTCGAGGCCCTCCACCACGGTGATCGCGCCACCGAGGTCGTCGTAGCAGGCGAGCACCTCCGGGTCGGTGGATCCGGTGTCACCGACGATCACCTGCAGTCCCAGCCCGCGCGCGGCGAACTGCGGCTCACCGGCCACCAAGGTGCGCAGCAGTGGCACGATGAGATCCGGGCGGTCGAGGTTGAGGATCACGACGCTGACCCCGGGGTCGTCGTTGACCGCGGGGGCCCAGGTATCGGCCTCCACATCGGCGATCCGTTGCAGCGTCGTGCGATCGCGGTAGGGAGCAAGGGGATGGTCGGCAGCTCGCGACACTGGCATGAGCCAGAGTCTACAAGGGCTGGCTACACCGCAGTGGTTCCTTCAGCGAGCCACTTTGCAAAGGTGGCCCGGTCGATCTCCGGTTGGATCAGGTCGGTGTCTTGCACGTACTGCCCCCCGCGCAGGAAGTTCGGGTTGAGGTAGGGGTCGGTGAGCAACTCCGCTCCCCACTTGGACTGCATGTAGAACGTCTCGGACAGTTCCACGTTGCGGCGCCGACTCACCGATTCGTAGTGCAGGAGCACCGCGTAGGGCGTGTAGACCACTGCCTTGCCTCGGGCGCGCAACGTGAGGCAAAAATCCACGTCGCCGTATCCGTTCGGCACGAACTTCTCGTCGAGCCCGCCCACCTCGGCGTACTCGCTCGCCTTCACCATCAATGCCGCGCCGGTCACGGCGATGGCCTCGTGGGCAACGTGCGGCAAATCCATGAAGAAGTGGTGGTTGTTGGGGATGGTCATGGCGGTGTGGTCGGCCACGTGCGCTCCGGCTCCGACGATGCCCGCGTGCTGGATGCGCCCGTCCTCGTAGAGCAACTTCGCGCCCACCGCGCCCACGTCGTCGAACTGGGCGTACATGAGCATCTGCTCGATCCAGTCCGGCGTCACCACCTCGGTGTCGTTGTTGAGCAGCACGAGATAGTCACCGGTCGCGGCGCGCGCACCCGCGTTGTTCAGGCGTGCGAAGTTGAAGTAGCCCGCGTCGTACACGACGCGGACGTTGTTGTCGGAGACCTGCAGCTTCTCGTAGAAGGCCACCGTGCGGGGGTCGGTACTGCCGTTGTCGACCAGCACCACCTCGATGTCCGGGTAGGTGCTCCGGGCGAAGATCGATTCGATGCAGCCGCGCACGAGTTCGGGCCGATCCTTCGTCGGGATCACGATGGACACCCGGGGCAGCGGATCGGGCAGGGCGTAGGTGAGCCGGTAATGATTGGTGAAGGGGTCGATGTCGACCTCCACGGACTTCCCGCGCCGTTCGGCCGCCTGCTGCACGGCACGCATGCCGTTGATGCGGGAATAGGGCTTCGCCTCGCCGCCTTCCTCGCCGGCGGTGCTCTCCGGGTGGCTGCGCCATTGGTAGAGGACCAGCGGGATGTGCAGCACGTCGGTGTCGGCCGCGTCGACTGCGCGCAGCATCAAGTCGTGATCCTGTGCGCCCTCGAATCCCTCTCTGAAGCCGCCGATGCGCTCGAGTAGATCGCGGCTGTAGACCGACAGGTGGTTGGTGTAGTTGGTGCCCACGTGCAGGTACCACGACCACTCCGGTTTGAACCAGGAGTTGTGCAGCAACTCTCCCTCGGGTCCCACCACCCGCTCGTCGCTGTACATCACCTGCGGCGCGACACCGGCCACCTCGTAGCGGGTGTTGATGGCCTTGACCACCTCGGCCAGCGACTGCGGGTAGAGCCGATCATCGTGGTCCAGGAAGGCCACGTAGTCGCCGTCGGCCATCTGCAGGGCGGTGTTCGAGGCGGCAGAAATGTGCCTGTTCTCCTCGTGGACCACCACCTTCACCCGGTCCGGGTAGGCCGCGCGGAACGCTTCGATGACGCCACTGACGGCTGGATCGCCGGAAGCATCGTCGACGATGCACGCCTGCCAGTTGGGGTAGACCTGCAGCGCAATGCTGCTCAGGGCCTCACGCAGGTATCGGGGCTTGGGCCGGTACACCGGAACGATGACGCTGATGGTGGGCTGCAGCGGCAGCGTCGCCACGTGTTTGCGCAGGTGGTCGTAGTAGGAACGGAGCATCTGGGCGTGGACGTCGGTCGCGTCGACGGCAGGGTCCGGTTGGGTGCGCATGTAGTGGTCCACTCGCTCGGCGAACCGCAGCAACCTGTGCGCACCGCGCAGTTGGATGTCCGCAGCGCGGCGGGCCTTCCGGGCGCTTCCGGGGCGCGCGAGCATGCGCGAGAAGGCTGATTTGGCGCGAGCCTTTGCAGGTGGATCGGCTGCAGGCACGTCGGGCGAATCAGTCACGGCATCAGCATACCGGGGGCGGTCGACGCTAGACGGCTTCGCCGATGTCCTGACCCTTGCGCAGGTAGACGAACCACGCCAGCAGCGCCGCGCCCACCGTCCAGGCGGTCAGGGCCAACATGTTCTTGCCGGAGGGCAACGCGAGGTCGTAGAGCAGGTTGCGGAAGGCCACGATGTATTCGGCGACCGGATTCGCGGCCATCACCGCCCGCACCGGGATGCCGTTCCACTCCTCGGGCACCTGATCGAGCGGATACAGGATGGGGCTGAGGAAGAACAGCAACTGAATCACCACGCCGGTGATCTGCTGCAGGTCGCGGGCGTAGACGTTCAGCACGCTCAGGATGATCGACACCGACAGCGTGAAGATGAAGAACATCAGCAACAGGAAGGGGAAGAGTAGCCAGGTCAGGCCCACGTTGCCCACGATGAGGAGCACCACCAGCAGGATCGCGTACTCCACCAGCGACTGGGTGCTGGCCGCGATCGCGGTGCCCATCACCGGGCACGTAGGAGGGGATGTAGATCTTCTGCAGCAGGTTGCCGGCGCTGAGCAGGCTCGGCATCGACAGGCTGACGCCGTTGCCGAAGAACGAGTAGGTGACGATGCCCACCAGCAGCCAGATGACGTAGATGCCGGGTTCGCCGTTTCCGAACGGCGGCGGCACCGCGCGGAAGATGATGGAGAAAACCGCGGAGTAGATCAGCAGCGTCGCCAGTGGCAGCATCAGCGACCACACCCAGCCCAGGAAGGTGCCACGGAAGCGAGCCTTGAGGTCGCGCCGGGCGAAGTTCCAGATCAGGCCGCGATACATCCACGGATTGCCCCTGGTGGAGCGGGTGATAGAACTCACGAACGGTCCCTCGTGCTTTCCCGGGACTCCTCCAGGAGGCCCTGCAGATAGACGCCGTAGCCGCCCTTGAGCAGCGGTTCGGCCAATGCGACTAGTTGATCGTCGTCGATCCAACCCTGGCGCCAAGCGATCTCCTCGACGCACCCCACCTTGGTGCCCTGGCGCTTCTCCAGCACCCGCACGTATTCGCCGGCGTCGTGCAGCGTCTCGAAGGATCCGGTGTCCAGCCACGCCGTGCCGCGCGGCAGCACCGACACCCGCAGCCGCCCCTGGCGCAGGTACTCCTCGTTCACGGCCGTGATCTCGAGCTCGCCGCGGGCGGACGGTTTGATCGCGCTCGCGATGTCCACCACGTCCGCGGAGTAGAAGTACAGGCCGGGCACGGCGTAGTTGCTCTTGGGCTCGGCCGGCTTCTCGACCAGCGACAGCACGGTGCCGTCCTCAGCGAACTCCACCACGCCGTAGTCCTTGGGGTTCGCGACCCGGTAGGCGAACACGTGACCGCCGTCGGGATTGGTGAGGTCGGACAACCTGGTACCCAGACCCACACCGTGGAAGATGTTGTCGCCGAGCACCAACGCGGCCGAATCTCCGGCGAGGAAGTCCCGGCCGAGGATGAACGCCTGCGCCAGCCCCTCCGGGCGCGGCTGCACGATGTATTCGAACTTCACGCCGAGTTCGGACCCGTCGCCGAGCAGCCGCCGGAAGCTGGGCTGGTCCTCCTCGGTGGTGATGATGAGGATCTCCTGCAACCCGGCCGCCATCAAGGTTCCCACCGGGTAATGGATCATCGGCTTGTCGAACACCGGCAGCAACTGCTTGGAGACGCCACGGGTGATCGGCCACAGCCGCGAGCCGGTGCCACCGGCCAGAACAATTCCCTTCACAACCCGCAGCCTAGCCGCCCAAGCGCTGGCTCTCGGCCAGCGGCGCGAGTCGTGATCACCCAGATGCCGCGGCGGGTGGCGCCGAACCGAAGCCCAACGGGGATTCCGATTCCCGGAACTCACCGAGCGACTCCAAGACTTTCGGATCCGCCTCGGTTTCGGTGCGGCGCCAGTCACCGGAGACACGTACCAGGCCGTTCGGGATCGTGCCGCCGCTGCGCACCGTCATCTCGAACTGCCGATCGACCAGATCCACAAAGCGAGTCCGGGTGACCACTGCAGTGGACATGGTGTAGTTGCCGGGGCTCAGCGGCATGGCCTGGAGGGTGAACTCCACTGTGCCAGCGCCGACCGGAACCCGCTGGTGACCGCGCTCGGCACTGGTAGCGCCCACAACGTTGATGTTCGACTGATTGAAGAAGTTCAACCCGAACACCACGTCGTCCATCTCCTTGCGGGCGACGTACGACAGGCGCACCCCGCACGGCTCGCCGTTGATCAAAAACGGTGTCGGATTCCCATCGCCGTCGAGGTACTCAACGCCGGTGACCAGGATTTCGCCGGTTCCCCGGCGCGGTAGGCCAAGGTTTTCCGAACTGCTCAGGCCGGTCTTTGCCGCCTCGGCCTCGTTCACATGCTTGAGGTAGGAGTCGACTACGTCGCGCGCGATACCGATCTGCTGCACCTCACCGTGGTCCAGCCACATCGCTTGGTCGCAGGCGTCGGAGACGACTCCCAAAGCGTGCGAGACGATGATCACGGTGGAGCCGCGGGAGCGCAGGTCCGCGATGAAGTCGAAGCATTTGCGCTGGAAGTCCTCATCACCCACCGCGATGACCTCGTCGATCACCAGAATTTCCGGATCGACCTTCACCGCGATGGCGAACCCAAGCCGGACATACATACCCGACGAGTAGTTCTTCACCGGCGAATCGATGAAAGCTTCGATTCCGGCGAAGTCGATGATCTCCTCAGTCTGCTGTTCGATCTGTTTGCGCGACATGCCCAGGATGGACCCGTTCAGGGCGATGTTTTCCCGGCCGGTGAGTTCCGGGTGAAAGCCCGCACCCAATTCGAGCAGGGCCGACATTCGGCCGGTGACGTGCACGAACCCGGCAGTCGGGCGGTAGATGCCGGCTACCACCTTTCAGGGCGGTGGATTTGCCGGACCCGTTGTGCCCGATGATGCCGAACATCGATCCGCGGGGCACCTCGAAACTGGCATCGCGCAGCGCCCAGAACTCTTGGGCTTTGGGGGGTTTCCCGCGCACGAACCGTTCCTTGAGCGCCATTCTGCGCTCGTGCTGCAGTTTGAACCGCTTCGAGACGTTTTCGGCGCGAACGGCAACATCGGTCATTTCGAGGTCCCGACCGAGTCGACTTCTGCTCACGCGTGCAACTGTAACCCCTCGCCGTGGCCCTAGACTGGCACGCATCGAGCGGGTCGGGCCGTCGGTTTCTGCGCACCCTGGTGTGCGCGGCGCAGGCTCACCGGCGCCGCCGAATCAATAGTGGGTTCCCTACGAGAGGTTGTGTGCGTGCGCATCCTGGTCACCGGCGCTGCCGGATTCATCGGTTCCAACTTCGTCCGTCGGATGCTGCAGGGCAGCTACCCGGCGTTCGCCGACGCGGATGTCACCGTGCTCGACAAGCTCACCTACGCGGGCAACATCGCCAACCTCGACCCGGTGGCCGATTCGCCGCGGTACCGATTCGTGGAAGGCGACATCTGCGATGCCGGGCTCCTCTCCGAGGTTGTGCCGGGCCATGACGCGGTGGTGCACTTCGCCGCCGAATCGCACGTGGACCGCAGCATCACCGGAGCGGCCGACTTCGTGCTCACCAACGTGCTGGGCACCCAGCAACTGTTGCAGGCGTCGCTGAACGCCGACGTCGACCGTTTCGTGCACGTGTCGACCGATGAGGTGTACGGATCGATCTCGGAAGGGTCGTGGCCGGAGGACTGGCCGTTGCAGCCGAACTCGCCGTATTCGGCGTCGAAGGCCGGCTCGGACCTGATCGCGCGGTCGTACGCGCGCACCTTCGGTATGGACGTGCGGATCACGCGGTGCTCCAACAACTACGGGCCCTACCAGTTCCCCGAGAAGGTCATCCCGCTGTTTGTGACGAACCTGATGGATGGCCTGCCGGTGCCGCTGTACGGCGAGGGCAACAACGTGCGCGACTGGCTGCACGTGGACGACCACTGCAACGGCATCCAACTGGTGCTCGACGGTGGCCGCGCCGGAGAGGTCTACAACATCGGCGGTGGCACCGAACTGACGAATAAGGAACTGACCTTCATGATCCTGGAGTCCATGGGGTACGGCGAGGAAATGGTCAAGCGGGTGGCGGACCGCAAGGGTCACGACCTGCGCTATTCGGTGGACATCTCGAAGATCTCCGCCGAGTTGGGCTATGCCCCGGCGGTGCCGTTCGCCGAGGGGCTGGCCGAGACGATCGAGTGGTACCAGACCAACGAAGACTGGTGGCGGCCGTTGAAGGCGTCGACTCCGGCGGCACGGTAGAGGGGTTGGGGTAGCGATGGCGCGCTGGCTGGTGGTGGGGGCGAACGGGCAACTGGGGCACGATCTGATGGAGGTCCTGCCCGCGGCAGGGCACGAAGTCTGTGGGGATGGATCTGCCGGAGATCGACATTACGGATGCCGCGTCGGTGGCGGCGGCACTTGCGGGTGGGGCCGCTTCGGCGGCCTGAGCCGCTTCGATGTGGTGGTGAATGCGGCGGCCTACACCGCGGTGGACGCCGCCGAATCGGACGAAGCGACCGCGCTGAAAGTGAATGGTGACGGCCCGGCGGTGCTGGCGGCTGCCGTGGCTGCACGCCCGGGGATGCGGTTGGTGCAGGTCAGCACGGACTACGTGTTCGATGGGACGGCGACGGCGCCCTATCCCGAGGACTCTCCGGTCGGGCCTGCCTCGGCCTACGGCCGTACCAAGGCGGCCGGGGAGGCGGCGGTGCTGGAGTCGCTGCCCGACCGCGGGTACGTGGTGCGTACGGCCTGGCTCTACGGGGTGAACGGAGCCAACTTCGTCAAAACTATGTTGCGGCTGGCCGATGCAGCACGAGACGCTGGCGGTTGTGGACGACCAGCGCGGCCAACCGACGTGGAGCCGGGACCTGGCGGTGCAGATCGAGCGGTTGGTGTCGTCCGGGGCGCCGGCGGGTGTGTACCACGGCACGTCGAGTGGGGAAACGACGTGGTGCGGATTCACGCAGGAGATCTTCCGGCTGGCTGGGCTGGATCCGACCACGGGTGGAACCCACCACCACGGACAAGTTCCCACGCCCGGCGCCGCGGCCGGCGTATAGCGTGTTGGGCCACGACCGATGGGCGGCCGTGGGGTTGGAGCCGATCCGCGACTGGGATGATGCGCTGGCGGAAGCCCTGCCGTTGATTCGGGCGGAGGAGGTTATGGGTGGGTGACAGCGGGAATCGTTCCCGCCTAGTGGGGGTACTTGCGTCCCTGGGGCGCGCGCACTGGCTGTTCGCGTTGATCGCAACGCCCGCCATCGTGGCTCTTATCTTCGTAATCCCGGCAGGTTGGGGACTAGACGAGCAAGGGCACGTCAACCGCTCCTACCTTTTGTCGCGCGGTGTGCCACTGCCCACCCCCAATCCGGCTGGCCCCGGCTACGGCGGGCAGATTCCGCTGAAGCTGCAGGAGTTCCACATGCTCGGCTGGGCGTGGGCCAACGATGCGGAGCGTGATCGGCCCTACTTCGAGCGCCGCGACTTCAAAGATCAGCAGACCTACGACGAACTCGGCTCTCGCACCATCAACGCTGGCGATCCGACGGTCTACGCAGAATTCGCCAACACCGGTGTGAGCAGCCCGCTGGCATATCTGCCAGCGGCGGTAGGTTTCCGTGCTGCCGACGTTCTCAACCTCGATGTCCGAGGCATGATGATCACCTCGCGGGTGACGAACGGCGCGATGTATGTCGCGCTTGGGTTCCTTGCCATCTGGCTGCTGCGCCGGACCTACCTACGCTGGTTTGCGTTCACCATGGCGCTGATCCCCACCGCGATCTTCCAGGCCTCGTTGGTCACTTCCGACACCTTCACCAACGCGATCGCGCTGGTGTTCTTCGCAAGTGTGGCCGCGCTGGCGCTGCAGCAGGGGAAGGCCCCGAAGTGGCAACTCGCACTGGGGTTCGCCGCCGGGATTGGGCTGACGTTGGCCAAACCCTCCTACGTCATCCTGTGCTTCGCCGCCGCCCTGCTGCCGACCGCAGTGTTTGGCTCCACCAAGCGGGCACTGATCAGCAAGGGCGTGTTCCTCGGCACGGTCATGGTGTTCACCTTGGGTTGGCTGGCCGTGACCAGCCCAATTGCGGAAGCCCTCTACCTCCAGGCACCGTGGCCGGATGACATCGACCCGGCGGGGCAGGTGAGTCACCTGCTGGGACAACCAAGCGAGATCATCGCCATCATCGTCCAGACGACCGCCCAGTTTGGTGAATCCTGGGTGGTCGCTCTGCCCGGACAATTCGGCTACAACACCGTGGTACTGCCCCAGCCGTTTGGCCTGGCCATCTATGGCGTCCTCGCGTTGACCGCCCTGGCCAGCCCCAAACTCCCCCGGCCGGTCGCAGTGGCCAGCCTGCTGGCGGGCGCCGCGGCGTTCCTTGCCATCATCTTCTCGCTGTACCTGACCTTCAGCCAGTTGGGCGGCCCGGTGGCCCAAGGCGTGCAGCCGCGCTACTTCATCCCGCTATTGCCCTACCTGGCGATCGGTGCGGCATCGCTCTACCCGGCGGTGCTAACGATTGGCTCGCGAACGCTCGCCTGGACAACGGTCGCAGTGACCGCCTCCTCATTGGTGGTCACTGTGGCCCTCTACGCCTCGGTCGTGTACTAGCGGGGACTGAACCGGATTCGTGCCCACCGCCGAGCCGGCCAACGACCCAGGCCCAAGCGGTGTGGGGGCGGAATAGGAGAGGTAACTAAGCCGGTTGGCCTCAATCCGGTTGCGCGTCACCCGCTCCAAAATCAGCCCGGTCAGAATGATCAGTCCACCAACAGTCAGCGCCCCCACCCCCGTGATGAGGCTGGGGAACCGCTGGACGAGACCGGTGCTGAGATACTCCGCGAGCGCGATACCCAGCAGCACGACCGCGATGATCAGCCACGGAATGCTCAACAGCGCGAACGCCAACGCCGGCCGGGCATCCCGGAACAGCTGCAGGTTGCGACGAAGGATCCGGGTGCCATCCCGGTAGGTGTTGAGCTTGCTCTCCGAACCTTCCGGGCGCGCAAAATAGTCGGTGTCGACCTCGCCGAGGGGCACCCCCAACGTGGCGGCGTGGGCATTGAGCTCGGCTTCAATCTCGAAGCCCGCCGCCCCGGTGGGGAATGACTTCACGAAACGGCGACTCATCACCCGATAACCAGAGAGCGTGTCGCGCAACTGCAACTTGAACAGCTTCTGGAAGATCCAGGTGAGCACCGCGTTGCCGAGGGTGTGGCCTGGCCGATAGGCCTCGGCGAGGTCACCGACCACCACTCGGGCCCCGTTCACCATGTCCACCCCCTGCTGCAGCACCATGTCAACAAGCTCCGGAGCTGCTTCGGGGTCGTAGGTGGCGTCGCCGTCGATCATGACGTAGCAGTCGGCTTCGACATCGGCTAGGAGCCGTCGAACCGCGTACCCCTTGCCCGGGCGGGACTCGTAGAGCACCTGCGCCCCATTCGCGCGGGCCACCGCCGCGGTGGCATCAGTTGAGCGGTTGTCTGCCACCACCACCGTGCACCCCGGCAGGGTGCGACGAAATCCGTTGATGACCTCAGCGATCGTAGGTTCCTCGTTATGGCAGGGCACAATCACAGCCACTCGCGAGTACGTCGCTTCACTCATATGTGTCGGTTACCTTTCACTGCCTGTGATCCTTTGACCGGTTCAGCGCTGCCCACCCCAGGCCAGTCGTGCGCCCACGGATCACACCTGCCGAGTCCGAAGTCTACCCACTCTCAGTCTCGCGCGTAGACAATGAACTCCTGTCGATCCCACACGCTACGGCCCAGTTCGGTCAGGCAGGATTCGCCCTCGAGGGCCGTGGCGGACACCACACGCTCGACGTTGAACTCGCCAAGCACCGGCGCGCACGGATCGACCTGGATCACGATTTCGTCGGCGTAGGGGTTCAAAATCACCGGCTGCATCAGTCCCGGCACCCAGTCGAAGGAAACCTTCGATACCGCCCGATTCCACTGCTGCTCGTAGCTGCCGTCGGGATCGAGGACGCGCCATTCGTCGGAGGCACCGGACCATTGCTCGCCCGACAGCGCAGGGACCCCATTAGCGATGAGCAGCGAGTTGAACTGCGGGGTGTCCGAGGCCCACAGCCCCGACTCGGGCTGGCGATCGCCCGCGTGCTCAAGCACCAGCAGCGCCGCCGGAGAGGAACGCAGCGGCTGCAACCCCACCTGAATCGGGTTCACCAGGTGGACCGCAAGCGCCGCCGCTGGAATGGCGACGATGAAGGCCACGGCGATCGACCACGCCCGGCCCAGGCCGAAGAGCACCACCACGGCAGTGGTGAGAATCGTGATGGCCAGCACGGCGGTCTTGGTGAGGTCCGGCACCAGCGCATCGGACAGTTCCATCCCCGCCACAAGCAGCACCGCCGCAGTCGCGACTCCCGTCACGCTCAGCAGCAGCCATCCCAGCCGGATGCCCAGCAGGGGTGCTACGGCGAGTATCGCCACCAAACCCCAGATACCTGCCATCCGGGTTTCTGGTATCAGGTTGAGCACTGGCACCGCCTCGCCGAGCGCCACCGGCCAGTCGATGAGGAACCACGAGTAGCCCACCGCCAACAGCACCCCGGTGAGTGCCACCCGGATGCGCCAGGCGCCATCCGAGGCCCGCCACCCGGCGACGGCGAGCGCTAACCACAGGATTCCGGCGATGGTCCAACTGCCCGACCATTCGGTGGCATTGTCGGTGAGGATCGCCGGGCCCGTTTGCAGAATGCCATTGAAGGGGGCGCCGAAGGATCGGCCCAGGTTGACCAGCTGACCTGCGACTCGGCGCTGCCCCGGATAGACGCTGTCGGTCAGGGCGTCGAAGGCGGCCTCGTTGGCCAGGATGATGCCGACAGTCACCACCCCGGCGACCACCGCGCTGACGACGCCCACGAACAGCAGCCGCATAGCGTCCGCGCGCGAACGGACCAGATAGATGAGGGTGAGCGCGAGGATCGCCCCGGACAGCGGCAGCGACCACGGGGGGTAACTCCACGGGATCCGCGCCAGCGCCACCCCTGCCACAACGCCCAAGCCCACCACGCCGAAGATCCGGGCCCGCTTACCGCTGAGCCGCGTCGCCCACACCCAGCAGGCGGCGGCCACCACTCCCGGAAGGATCGCCTGAAACGGCCGCAGCGACCACCACGCCACGACCGGCGCCACACTGAACAGACCGGTGATCCCGATCGCCACCCAGAAGCGCACCCCCCAGGCCATCAGCACGTAGGGCAGCAGTAACAGCACGACGGCTGTGAGGAACCAGAACCCAAACGCGAAGAGCACGCTATCCGGCAGCCACGGCCCCAGGTACTGCAGACCCATCTCGGGGAAGACGAGGCTCTCCAGCACCGTGGCACCCGCCGACGGGACCGAGGAGGCGATGAACGATTCGTTGGTCAGCGGGGAGGCGAATTCGGTGGAACCGTCGGCCTGGATTCCCAGCATGAGTGGCGTGACCCGGGCATATTCGTCGGTACGCAGCGGTTCGGCCTCGCCGATGATGACGCCGGAATCGACGGCGGGATCGCTGGCGTAGGCACCCATCGACGACACGGTGACCCCGGCGATGGAAAGGGCAGCCCACAGCACCAGCACTAGCCCCCACCAGATTCGCAGGAGGGTGCGGTCGGATCCTTCGTAGGGCGAGGTATTCACGATTCGCTCAGGGTAGGCGTTTTGCCGCTCGTCGGCCGCGGCAGGTGCTGGGATGCAGCTGTTCAATGGCGCGATGAAGGGCGGACATGGGCTGGGTTCCGCGCTTCCACACGTCGGCCACCACGTTTGATCCGTCCGCGGTCCAGGCCAACGTGTGCGTCCCCAGGGCGCCGTGGCCGAAGTCCTCGGCGGTCAGGCGACGAAGCACGCTCCCGGGCCCACGCGCGACCGGATCCCAAGTGACCACGGACGTGGCGATTCCGTAGTTGTCGGAGCAGTCTTGCGCGCTACGGATGCCTCGGATGAGGTCGGCGTTACCAGCGGGCCGGGCCAGGACGTCATCGCGGAAACGCAACGATTCCGCCTCCTCCCAGCCCACGCCGTCTGCGGCCGACCACTGCCGATACCCGGCGAATTCATCCGATCCGGAGGTTCCGGTGAGGTACCAGTCAGCGCCAGGTGGGGGCTCCATCCCGGACCTCAGGTCCTCGTCCTCGTCGTCTTCGTCACCTGCCCACGGGGTTGGCGGCTGGGTTCGGGTGACTGCCGCCGGAGCCGTACCGGGCGGTGGAATCGCCAGCGCCGGATCGATCACCCCCATTGGCAGGGTGCGCAAGGAGGCAATCCACGGCTCTCCGACCCCCGTAAAGGTGTAGGTAGGTGCGGTCGGATCGCATGATTCGACCGTTGCCACTGGGGTGCCGTCCCAGGAATGCACCTGCGGGAACGAGAAGTGGTGACGACTCCGCAGCACCGTGCAGCGGTCCAGGATGCGGTAGTCGTCCGACAGCCGCAGGGCCACGATGGACCCAAGCCCCCGCCAGCGTTGAAACTCCTCCACGAATACCCACAGGTCCCCGGCGGCGCTGCGGTACGGGAATGGATCGGCCCAGTATCGGTCGCGCTCCGGCGCGGTCAGGTACCTTCCCCGCGGAGGTGCCCCGTCGAGGATGTCATCGAGTGGGGAGTCGAGCAGCACCACTGCCCACAGCCGCTCCTTGCTGAGGCCCCGCATCACTCTGGACACCACATCCGGTGCGCTCACGCTTCGATCTCCCCTCGATACACCAATGTGATCCGATCCACCCACTGTTCCTGGGTGTAGCGGTCCTCGAACACCTCACGACACCGGCGGCGTAGCTCATCTCCGCCAGCAGCCACCCAATCCATGCCAGCGAGGATTCCCGCGGTGTCCGCGCGCCCCTCCTGGATCTGGATCCCCATGGCCACCCCGTCCGCGATCAATTGCGCCGCATGCGGGCTGGTGAGGCTCACGAGGATCGGAATTCCGGCTTCCAGCGCCTCCACAATCACCAGCGGCATCGCTGACTCCGGCGCCAAACTCGTGAAGATCAGCCCACGATACGACGGCATCGAGGCACGCAACTCGTCTGACGGTTGCTGACCGAGCAGGTGTACGCGTGATCCAGCGAGTTCGGCCAACTCATCGTGAGCCGGGCCATCCCCGACCAGGTCGAGTCGGGCGACGTGGGGCCAACCCCGCAGCAGTTCGACGAAGCCCTTCTCCGCCCGCAGCCGCCCCACCGCGAGCCACTTGGCCTCAGCGGGCATCGGGGTGGCACCGGTATGCACCCCCGCGACTCCGTTGGGGACCAGGTGAAGGCGGTCGGCGGCCACGTCGTAGCGGGCAAAAGTGCTTCGGGCGAATTCGGAGAGCACCACTACCGCATCGGCTCGCTTCAGCAGCGGGTTGTGCTCCACGCCCATGGTGTTGCGCAGCGCAATCGGCGTGCTGGCCACCCGTGATTCGCGGTAGCAGGCGTGCTCCACAGCCGACCACGGTTTGCCATCCGGGCAGTCGGTGCACAGCCGGCCGTCGCGAAACAACAGCCCGTTGGCGCAGATCGGGCGGAAGTTGTGCAACGTGTGCACGATCGGTCCGGGCCAGCTGCGCATCCAGTGCAATCCGATGTTGGGCACGGTGTTGTGGATGTGCACAACGTCGGGGGCGAACTGGCGCAGGCGCGGCTCGGGGTCCGGGCCGAGGCTGGTGAGCGTGCGCCACGCGGCACGCACCTTGTAGCCGGGCAGGTGCTGTTCGCGATCGGTGTGGCGCCCGAGCAGCAACACATCGTGGCCGGCCGTCCCCCAAGGCTTCACATTGCGCTTCGACCACCACGTTTTCGCCGCTGGACTGATCCGAGGCGTAGAAACTATGGAGCAGGGCGATGCGCACTGGGCCGACTTTACTCGGCGGCGCCGCGCAAACCAGCGCGGAACTGCTGGCACACGTCGTAACTCGGCAGTAGGCCAGCCGCAGCCGCCTCGGCCAGGCTGGGTGCCGCGTCGTCCTTCGCCGACAGCGAGCACTCGCCGAGGTCGAAGGGCCAGGCAATTCCAATCTCGGAGTCGAACGGGTAGATCTCCCGCTCGCCGGTCGGGTTGTACGGCTCGCTGCACAGATACGCCACCGTGGATCCGTCCTCCAGCGCAGCGAACCCATGGCCGAGTCCCTCGGACAGATACACGGCGCGGCGATCCTTGGTGTCGAGCAGCACCGTCTCCCACATGCCGTAGGTCGGTGATCCGACTCGGATGTCGACGATGACATCCACCACGGCTCCGGTCAGGCAGGTGACGTACTTGGCCTGGCCAGGTGGCACGTCGGCGTAGTGGATCCCACGTACGGTGCCCTTGGTGGAGACCGAGCAGTTGGCCTGCGCCAGCCGCAAGGGGTGGCCCACGGCCTCGGCGAATGCTGATTCCTTGAACCATTCCAGGAACAGCCCACGTGCGTCGCCGTGCTGCTTAGGGGTGACGACCCAGGCGCCTTCGATGCTCAACGGGGTGATTTCCATGGGTCCACGCTAGCGGGCGGCCAACGTCTAGGGGGGCGGGCGGTTGGTGGTTGTCGGTCTTGGTGATCAACGCGGGCGCGGGTGCCGGGCCTTCGTGATCAACGCGGGCCCGCGGGTCGGGGCCTTCATGATCAACACGGGCCTGGGTAGGGGCCTTCGTGATCAACGCGGGCCCGGGTAGGGGCCTTCGTGATCAACACGGCCCCCAGTCGGGAAAACAGGCCGGATGATCACGAAAAACCCGACCACCACCCGCGTTGATCACCCAACACCCAACCCCGACCCGCGTTGATCACCGGCCGGCCGAGCCACACACCCACGGACGCAAGCCGAAGCAGGCTACGAAGCCGCCGGGCCGCCCACACAAGCCGGGCCAGGCGACCGCCGGGGCCAGCACGACTGGGCTGGGGCGACCGACAGTGGGCGACCTGCGGGCTGGCTGTTTGCCTTCACGCCTGCCGGGGCCAGGGCAAACCGGGGCCAGCACGAGAGCCGGGGCCGAAGCCGAAGGACCGGGGCCGGAACGAGAGCCGGGGCCGAAGCCGAAGGGGCCGGCGCAGACGTAAAGGCAAAAAGCGCACGCCGCACATCCCCACGGACAAACGCCCTAGTCAAGCCGGCCCCTTCGGCGCAGGCCCCGGCGGGCAGAGGCGGGCGCAGGCCCCGGCGGGCAGAGGCCCGGCGCGCACAGGCCCCGGCGGGCAGAGGCGGGCACAGGCCCCCCGGCGGAGCCCCCCACAATCACCCCTCAGTACGCCCCGCGCCCCGTAATCACTGCCTTCAACGTCCGCATCACGATGATCGCGTCCAACGGCAGCGACCAGTTCTCCACGTAGTACAGGTCCAACATCACGGCCTGCTCCCAGTCGAGGTCAGACCTCCCCGACACCTGCCAAAGCCCCGTCATACCCGGCTTGGCAAGCAACCGCCGGGTCGCCACGTCGTCGTACCGTTCAACGTCATCGAGGGGATGGGGCCGCGGGCCGATCAGGCTCATCTGCCCAAGCCACACGTTGAACAGTTGCGGCAACTCGTCAAGCGAGAACCGGCGCAGCCAGTGCCCGATACTGGTCACGCGTGGGTCCCTGGTCATCTTGAAGGTGGCCCCCGAGTCGCCGTGCTCGGCTCGCAACTGGTCTCGCATGTCGTCGGCGTTCACCACCATGGTGCGGAACTTGAAGCACTCGAAGGTGGTGCCACCAGCCCCCACCCGGGTCTGCATGAAGAACACCGGACCCCGGCTGGTCGCCTTGATGAGAATCGCGAACACCGCCATCGGAATCGCCAACAGAACCAGCAGCACAGACGATCCGACCACATCGATCACCCGCTTGATGATCCGAGTCGGGCCGGAGAACCGGGGCATCTCCACCCGGACCAGCGCCATCCCGTTGATCGGCTCGATACTCAACCGCGGCCCGGCGATGTTCGCGATCTGCGGGCTGACCAGCAAAGACATCTCGTGGTCTTCCATCGCCCACCCCAACCGGCGGGGCCAGGACGGGTCTTCATGCTGGGCCGGGGCATAGACGATCGTGTCCGCGTAGACATCCAGCGCTGCCTTCACCACCACAGCCGGATCCGGATCAGGCGCGTTCGAAAGATCCCAACTGCCCACCTGCTCCATCAATCCACCGGATCGGGCGAATTGCTTCTCCAACTGCGGATACTGCGCCTGCGCGGCCACCACAAACACCCGGTGCAGCGGATCACCGCGTTGCAGTCGCCGATGCAACACGTTGCGCATCACCGAACGATCCGCGAGCAGGAACAGCGTCCCCACGACGGCACTGAAGATCAGGTAGCGTCGGCCGAACTGGGTGCCGGTGATGTAGGCCAACGACATCGTCAGGGCAACGGTCCAGAGGCTGGCAAGCAGTACCCGTCGATACTCCTCGGCACCGCCGCCCAAAATCGTGGTCGAGCGGGTTTGCATCTGCCACAACATCAGCGGCCAGAGCACCATCAGCGAGGCGATCATGAACATCCGGGGTCCGTCGCTGGCAGGCCCCTCATGGCCGATGTCCAGCACCACACCCAAAGCCAGCGCGAGCGCAATCGCAACCAAATCCGCGACCACCACCAGGCGCGCATGGTTACGCTCCTCGATGGCCACCCGGGCGCGGCCCACGAGGTTCTGTGCGCGGCTGTTGAAGCTCATGCCCAGCCACCCGCAGGGGTCACCCCAGGACCCCGGAGTCGGCGAACCACGCAACGGTTTTCCCCAAGCCGGTATCCAGATCCACGGCAGGTTCCCAGCCGAGGGTCTCGAGGGCCCGGGAGATGTCGGGTTGGCGTTGCTTGGGGTCGTCAGCTGGCAGCGGCTCGTGGCGCACCTCGCGGCCCCCACCAACCAACTCGGTGACCTTGGTGGCCAGCTCCAGCATCGACATCTCGTTCGGGTTGCCCAGGTTGATCGGACCGGTCACCTCGTGGTCGGTGGCCATCATCCGGATCAGCCCCTCCACCAAATCGTCGACGTAGCAGAAGGACCTCGTCTGGGTGCCATCGCCGTAGACAGTCAGATCACGGCCCTGCAGCGCCTGCACGATGAAGTTGCTCACCACGCGACCGTCATCGGGCTGCATCCGCGGTCCATAGGTGTTGAAGATCCGCACCACCTTGATCGGCATATCGTGCTGACGGCGGTAGTCGAAGAACAACGTCTCGGCGCACCGCTTGCCCTCGTCGTAGCACGATCGCACACCGATCGGATTCACGTTGCCCCAGTAGCTCTCGTCCTGCGGGTGCACAGTCGGATCGCCGTACACCTCCGAGGTCGACGAAAGCAAGATCTTCGCCCCGACCCGCTTGGCCAGACCCAGCATGTTGATCGATCCGATCACCGACGTCTTGGTGGTCTGCA
This sequence comes from uncultured Actinomycetes bacterium, assembly GCA_963842975.1. Classification (GTDB taxonomy): domain Bacteria; phylum Actinomycetota; class Actinomycetes; order S36-B12; family UBA10799; genus JACJWR01. Next base: position 24,613 of record CAWJIH010000003.1, read on the forward strand.
CCGGATCACGCTGGTAGAACACCGGCGAGGCCGGGCACGCCAAGTTGTAGATCTCGTCCACCTCGACGTACAGCGGGAACGTGATGTCGTGGCGCAACAACTCGAAACGCGGGTTCGCAAGGAGGTGGTGGATGTTTCGGCGCGTGGAAGAATAAAAGTTGTCCACACACAGCACCTCGGCGCCCTCGTCGAGCAACCGCTCACACAGATGGCTGCCGATGAAACCTGCTCCACCAGTCACGAGAACACGCCGATACGTCACGCCTGGAAGTGTAACCCCGCGGCCCGCGCTGGCTGAGGCAATCGAGCCGCGCCGCCTGCGGTATTCACCCTTTGTGATGATGGTGGCGCGCTCTTGGCGCTGCGAGCAACTTGCCAGCGCGGCAATCTCGCGAATCTGCATTGGTGGCTTGGTGGGCCTCATCGCGGCTGGCTCTGGACTCCAATGGCGGCACCTGCGCGCTACCGATTCAGCCGCCGGGTTGGACCATGCGGATGCCCGCGGATACCTGACTCACGCCGCCCGCGGTTGGCAACCGCTCGCCGTTAGGCTGGGCAGCGTGAATCCGCCGACGCACCGAAGGGAGAACTGGTGGACAGCATCGATGTGCTGATCGACGACCAGATCTTCCTGATGCACGCGCGCGGAGGCATTTCGCGCTACTTCGCCGAGTTGCTTCGGGAATTCGACTCGCACCCAGAGTGGGGAGTGAACGCGCTGACCTCGGTGCGGTATTCACCCAACCAGCACCTGCGCGAAGTCGACCGAAGCGTCCGTGACCTGCCGTTTCCGGAGATGACCCGGCGTTGGAAGGTCGCCAAACGCCTGGCCCGCTACCCGTCGGCCGTCATTCGTGGCCGGCTGGCACCAGACATCGTGCACTACACCTACTACAACCCGCAGGCGCTCACCATCTTCCCCGGGGTACCGAAGGTGGTGACCGTGCACGACATGGTGCCCGAACGGCTGCCCGCGGAACTCGTCGACGGCGATCCGCACCTGGCCAAGCGGCAGTTCGTCGATGAAGCCGATGCCATCATCTGCGTGTCTGAGGCCACCCGCGACGATCTCTTCGCAGCCTGGGGCGAGATCACCGACCGACCTGTGATCGTCACCGGGCACGGGGCCTCCGACAGATTCAACCCCGGCGTGGCGCCGGCCCAACTCGGCTACAACTACCTCCTGCACGTCGGATCACGCGATCACTACAAGAACTTCGGCATGCTCATGACGGCCTACGCCGGCAGCGATGCCCAAGCCGCTGGCCTGCGGCTGGTCGCGGTCGGCGGCGGCCCGTTGACCGAGGACGAACTCGAGTTGGCCCAGACCCTGGGCATCACCGATCAACTCGTGCAAATCACCGCTTCCGAAGCCGAGTTGCCAGGGCTCTACCGAGGTGCCGAGTTGTTCGTCTTTCCCTCGCTGCTGGAGGGTTTCGGAATCCCGGTGTTGGAAGCAATGGCCACTGGGACTCCGGCTGTGCTGGCGGACACTCCGGTGTTCCGGGAAGTGGCCGCGGATGCTGCGGTGTACTACTCGGCCGAGGATCCGTGGGCGTTGCGGGCCGAAATCAACCGGCTGTGTGGCGATCCGACCGCGCGCGCCGAACTCGCAGCCGCCGGGGTACGTCGAGCCGCGGAATACTCGTGGCAACGCACAGCGCTCGCCACCGCGGAGCTCTACCGGACCCTCGCCGCGGCGAAGGGCCAGGCGTGAGCGGACCAGCTGAACGGCCGTGAGCGGCCCCGGCGACAGACCGACCTCGCCCGAGCGCCCTTGGCTCTCCGTGGTGACCGTGGTCCGCAACGACGCTGAAGCGCTGGCGCGCACCTTGCGCAGCGTCGCCACCCAAGACACCGCACTACTCGAACACCTCATCGTGGACGGCGCCTCAACTGATTCGACGCTGGATGTGGCGCAGGCTGCCGAATCAACCTCGCCGTGGCTGCGGGTGGTGAGCGCTCCCGACTCCGGCATCTACAACGCCATGAACTCCGGCATCCGCTTGGCCCGGGGTTCCCACCTGCTGTTCCTCAACGCCGGCGACGACTTCACCTCTCCGGACGAGGTGGCTGCGGTGCACACCGATTGGCGCCGCGAACGCTACGAGTGGGGCCGGTATCGGGCTCGATTCGTGGACGCCGAACGCCGCGCGACGCGCCCCCTGGCCCCGGCCACACTGGAGGTCGAGGCCTTCCTACGCGGAGAGCAGGAGCGTTACCACCAGGGGGCCATCATGTCGAAGCAGATGCTGGGTGACCTCGGTGGATTCGACGAGCGCTACCAGATCGTGGCCGACTTCGACCTGATGCGGCGGGCGCTGCTGGCCGGCTACCGGCCGTGGACCAGCGACCGAATCATCGCCGACTACGACGCCTCGGGGGTTTCCACAATCGCCTGGCGGCGGTCACTGGCGGAGGAACACGCCGTGCGCTGTGCCGGTGCTGGGCCGAGCGTGAGGGCGAATTCGACGCTGGTCTACGCCCGCCGGGTCGGGCTGATCGCAACGAAGCGGTCGCTGCGCAAGGCCGCGGAATTGATGCTGGGCCAGGACCGGGTGAGTAGTCTGCGGGGCACCGACCTGGCCGATGCAGCGACCGACTCGCCGAGCAAGGAGTCCGCGAATGGCGGGTAGAACACGTGGCAAGGAACTGGCCCGAGCGGTGTTGCGGTGGCCGGGAGTGGGTCCGGCGGTGGGACGTGCCGTGGGTCGGCTCGGGCTGGCCACCGGTCGGGCTGCTCCGGTGCTGGACAGCGTCTACCGACGGCTCCCCGCGAGCGCGGGACTGCCCTACGGCGCGACCACCGAGACCCAACACGCTGCCCTGCTGGCCTACTACGGCCGGTTGGAGAACTACCTGGCGCACGCGGAGTACCGACCCCGGATCAGCATCGTGGTGCCGACCTACAAACCGGTGTACCAGTACCTGCACGAGATGCTGGGCAGCATCGCGTTGCAGGTCTACCCGAATTGGCAGTTGTGCATCGTCGACGACGCCTCCGGCGACCCGGAAGTCACACGCATCCTGGCCGGGTTCGCCGCCGCGCATCCAGGCAAAGTCGCGTACGCCACCCGGGCCGAGAACGGGCACATCGCCGCCACGAGTAACGATGCTCTGGCGCTGGCCGATGGCGACTACGTGGCGCTGCTGGATCATGACGACCGGCTCTACCCACACGCCCTCGCCGAGGTGGTGCTGGGGTTGAACGCCCACCGTGCTGCCGACGGGCGCTACCCACTGGTCGTCTACACCGACGAGCGCATGATTGACGAGGACGGCGCACCCATTGGTGAGGTGTGGCTGAAGCCGGACTGGATGCCACTGCTGCACCTGACCAGCAACTACACCAACCACCTGACCGTCTACTCCCGCGAGCTATTGGCCGAGTTGGGTGGCTTCCGCACCGGCTTCGACGGCTCGCAGGATCACGACCTGATGCTGCGCGCCACCGAAGCGACCGATGCCGCAGGGCTGCCGGTGGTGCACCTGCCCACCATCGCCTACCAGTGGCGCAGCCACCCCGGCTCGGTGGCGAAGGACCCCGGGGTGAAGTCATATTCGGTGGAACCCGCCATGCGTGCGGTGGCGCAGGCGTGTGAACGTCGCGAACGGCCCGCACAGGGTGTGGCGAGAGCCGGGGATCGTGGCCAACCGGATCGATTTCGAGCTGCCGGATCCGCCGCCGAAGGTTCACGTGTTGGTGCTCGACGATGCATCCGTCCGCGCCGGGTCCGGGCCCTGGATCTCCGGCTACGCCAACCTCGAGATCTCCCATGCGACCGCCACTTCCACCGAACCCCCGGCGGTGATTCTGCAACAGGTGCTCGACGACACCGACGCCGACTTTCTGGTGGCGATGAGTGCTTCCGTGCGACCCGTCCGCGCCGACTGGGTCGCTGCCATGGCCGGGTTGGCGCAATTGCCCGAGGTGGGAGCCGTCGGCGGCCTCCTGCTCGGCGAGGACGGCAGGGTGGTCTCGGCCGGGCTGATCGGGATGGGCTCGCAGGGCACGGTCCCAGCGATGGCAGGGATGCCTCCCACCGAGGAGGTGTACCTGGCCTGGCCAGCAAGCATCCACGAAGTCCTTGCACTGGATTCGGCGGCCCTGATGGTCGACGTGCGAGCGGCGCGGGAAGTGGGCGGATTCCGCGCGGATCCGGCGTTCACCTTCTTCCACTTCGGCACCGACCTCTGTCTGCGCTTGCGGGAAGCGGGCTACTCATCGGTGTTCACCCCATACGCCGAATTCGTCCAGGGCGCCGCGGCCGCTCCGGTGGCAGGTGAACACCCCCGACCTGCCAGCGGTGGAACCACCGCCAGCACCGAACTCCGGCTTCAGGTGGACCTTGCCGAACGTTCGGCCCTCGTGCGCAAATGGGCTCGGTGGCTCGACAGCCGACCCCTATTTCAACCCTGGCCTGGCTCGATCACCGCAGTTTCGGGTGGACCCCACACTCACCTTGCCGGAGGTGCCGCCGGCGCTATTCGACGAATGGTTAAGGACCGGCCACGTCGGCTGAACCGCCTACGGCCCTGCGCTCAACGGTTGGGGGGTGGATCTCGGCATCCTCAGACTCACCGTGGACGTGACGATCCGCTCGGGCCAGCAGCACCGCAGAGGCGGCGATCACCGCCAACTGCACCACCAAAGCTGAGCGCACCGGCAGGGACAGCGACGACTCCTGTCCGCCGAGCAGGCAGAAGGTCACGAAAATCATCAATCCCCACTGGCGGTCAACGTGCACCGCCCGCACCGCGATCAGGGCCATGATGAAGATCAATCCAGCAAGGGAGAGCAGGCCCAGCAGCCCGGATTCCCCAGTGGCCTGCATCATCATGTTGTGGGCGGTATCGGGCTTCCACTCCAAACCTCGGAAGGCCAGATAGTCCTCCGTGAGGAACTCCGGACCCCGACCGATGAGCGGGTTTGCTTCAAATTCGTCCTGGGCCAAACGCCAGGGGATCCCGCGGCCGTTGAAGTCGTAGCCGATCATCTCGGCGACGATGACCGGCACCGTGATCATCAATCCGGCCGCGGCGGCGATCGCCGGTGTGACCCAGTCCCAGCCCCGACGCCCCAGCGGCAGCAGCGCCACCAACAATCCGAACCCGGCCGCAATTGCCGACGTGCGACTTTGCGACCAGATCAGCGCCGCCACACCGGGAGCAACAACTCCGAAGGCGAGCAGCACCAGCCGGCGGACATCCCGTAGCCCGTCGGCCCAGTCGGTGATGAGCTGGCGCACTCCCAACACCACCGCCAGCCCAGCGAAGATGCCCATCGTGTTCGGGTGTGGCATCACTCCGCGCAGCTGCTCAAGACCGAAGAGGGCACGATCTTGGGCCGGCTCGATGAACAGGCCGTAGTCGAATATGCCGGCCATGGCCAGCGCCCCAGCCGCCAGGCCAGCCCAGGTGACCATACTGAGCACCACAATCGCCGACCAACGAACGGTCGCGGGTGGCAGCAGGGTAGCCGCCCACACCGACACCCCGACCACAATCGCGAAGGCCATCTGACCCACGCTGATGGACTGTCCACGCGCCAGGCCCAACAACCCAGGCACCGCCATCGCAACTGCAACCGCGATTCCCAACCACAGCGCAAGCTCGGGTGGGCGATGCCGCACGAGGATCCACACGCCCACCACCGTCGAGGCGAGCGCCACCACGGCAAAGCCCCAGCTAGGCAAGCCCAGGCGACCGAAACCGAACGCGGCCGCGAGAAAAATCAAGCCGATCCAAGCGGTGCGAGTCGGCAGCGCAGTCGTCATGGGCACAGTCTAGGGTCGGCGTTTACATTCCGTGCAGATCGTCTGCGATGCCCAGGTGCGGGAACACCGCGCGTCGGGTCGCCTTGATCGCACGGTCGTACACATCCGAGGGGTTGATCCGGCCATCCCATGGGTTGGCGGCGAGTTCCCGGCCGTCGGTCATGCGCCCTGGCGCCGGCCGGCCCATAGTCTGCTGAACGAACGCCGAGAACGCGTCTGGAACCGCGACGGTGGGTTCGAGGTCCGCACCGCAGACGATCGCGGTGAGGTGAGTCCACGCCCGAGGCACCACATCCACCCACTCGTAGCCACCCCCGCCGACCGCGATCCAGCGGCCGTCGGCGAATTCGTGGGCGAGTTCATGCACCCGCTGATACGAGCGGCGCTGGCCGTCGATAGTGAGCGCCATGTGGGCCAACGGATCATCGACATGTGAGTCGCACCCGTGTTGCGAGAAGATGATCTCTGGCTGGAATGCCTCGATCACGTCCGGTACGACCGCCTCAAAGGCTCGCATCCACTTGTCGTCCACCGTGCCGGGCGGCAAGGCGACGTTCACAGCGCTGCCTTCGGCCCCGCGACCACCGATCTCCTCGGCGAAACCGGTTCCCGGAAAAAGCGTCCGACCGGACTCGTGCAGCGACACCGTCAACACTCGCGGATCGGACCAGAAGATGTTTTGCACACCATCACCGTGGTGCACATCCACGTCGATGTAGGCGATCCGGCTGAAGCCCTGATCAAGCAGCCACGCGATTGCCACCGCGACGTCGTTGTACACGCAGAAGCCACTTGCCGCCCCGCGGTGGGCGTGATGCAACCCGCCCGAAATGTTCACGGCATGGAGGTGGGTCCCGGATGCGACCGCGGCAGCCGCCGCCATCGTCGCCCCGGACACATGCATGCTGGCGTCGTGCATCCCAGGGAAGGCCGGCACATCTTCGGTGCCCAGTCCGCGCGAGGGGTCGGCACTCCACAAGTCGACGGAGGCGAGCTTGACGGCATCGACCAAGTCCGGCGAGTGGACCCGCAGGATGTCGGCGACATCGGCGGGCTCCACCGGGGATATCACATCGACGTTGGGCTGATCGAGCAGATGGAAGTCACGCACCAGTCGGTAGGTCAACTGCTGCCGGACCGGCGCCAGCGGGTGTCCAGGGCCAAAGTCGTACTTGCGCAGGCGATCGTCCCAGACAAATGCGGCCCGGCCAGTCATCGGCCACCCGCGAGCTCACGTGATCGATCCCGGGCGGCCTCCATCGCGGTGACGAATGCCGCTCGCACTTTGTGGTCATCTAGCTGCCGAATCGCGGCCACTGTCGTCCCGGCCGGTGAACTGACGTTCTCACGCAGCACTGTGGGATGCTCGCCGGTGTCGCGCAGCATGGCCGCAGCGCCCACCAGCGTCTGCACCACCAGTTCGTTCGACAACGCCCGCGGCAGACCGAGCAGCACACCGGCTTCGATCATCGCCTCCACCACGTAGAAGATGTAGGCAGGTCCAGACCCGGAGATCGCCGTCACCGCATCCAGGTAGCCCTCCGGCACCTCGATCACTTTGCCCACCGACGACATCAACCGCTGTGCTTGCGAGAGGTGGCTCTGGTCGCAGGACACGCCAGCGGCAATGGCCGACATGCCCTCGTCCACCAGCGCTGGGGTATTGGGCATCACCCGAACCACCGGATGCCCACGCGGCAGGCCCTTTTCGATGGTTTCGCAGGTGATCCCAGCGGCCAGCGAAAGCACCAGCGCTCCCGTGCGCAGCTCGGGGGAAATCTCAGCGAGCAGTGCCGCCATATCCTGCGGCTTCACCACCAGAATGAGCGTGTCGGCGATTCTGGCGCCCTCAATGTTGGTGAGCACCGCGACGCCGTGGCGCTCCCGGATCTGTTCGGCTCGGTCCTCCCGGCGCTCGGTGATAAAGACATCACCGTGTTGCGCCCCGCCCGCGAGCAGGCCAGAGAGCAGTGCCTCACCCATCACACCGGCACCGAAGATACCGATCGTTGGCGTTCCGTTTCCGCCGACAACGCCCAACTCAGCAGAGTCCATCTCCACGCTTGCCCCTAACTGGTACTCACCAACGAGCGCACGAAAAGCGCCAAGTTGGCGGGCTTCTCCGCCATCCGGCGGACCATGTAGCCGTACCATTCGGCACCGTACGGAACGTACACCCGCACCTTCTCCCCCGCGGCGGCGAGGCGGGCTTGTTCGTCCGGACGGACGCCGTAGAGCATTTGGTATTCGTATTCACCCCGCTTGCGGTGCGAGCGGACTGCGAGTGCCTCGGCGATGTCGATCAGCCGGGGATCGTGGGTGGCCAGCATCGGATAGCCCTGACCCGCAAGCAGCACCTTCATGCAACGGACGTAGCTGCGGTCGACCTCACCGCGGCTGGCGAAGGCGACGCTTTCGGGCTCACGGTAGGCGCCTTTGCACAGCCGCACCCGCGATCCTTCGTAAGCGAGGTCGCGGCAGTCGGCCTCGGTGCGGTAGAGGTACGCCTGCAGTACCGCTCCTACCCACGGGAAATCCTCACGCAAGGTCCGCAGCGTCTCCAACGTGAGATCGGTGGTGGTGTGATCCTCCATGTCCAAAGTCACCGTGGTGCCGACGCGGGCGGCCGCCGAGCAGATGACGTGGGCGTTTTCGGTCGCGATCTTCGGGCCGTCGCCGGGCAGCGACTGCCCGATCGCGGAGAGTTTGACCGACACCTCCGCGGAATTTGCCAACCCTGCTTCGGCAAGGCCAGCAAGCAAATCGAGGTAGGCGTCGCGAATTCCATCTGCTTGATCCAGCGAGACGGTGTCCTCGCCCAAGTGGTCGATCGTGGACTGCAGCCCCGCGGCTGCCAACTCACCAGCGGTCGCCACGGCCTCTGCGGTGGCATCGCCGGCCACGTAGCGGGCGACGACACTGCGCGCCACCGGCGCTTTCTCCGAGAACGTCTTCAATCCGTTGCTGCGGGACGCCAGCAGCAGTGCCTGTCGAATCATGTCTCACGCACCTCCGGGCAGGGGAATCGATGGGTCCAACCACGCTTGGACTGTGGGAGCCACGATACGCACCAGGTCGTCGTCGGGCATCGACGCCAGGGGCTCAAATTTGATGATGAAACGGTTGACCGTGATTCCGATCAGGTAGGCCGAAATCAGGGCCACCCGCAGCCGGGCATCAGGGACGCCGATAGTGCGGGCGAGCCGGTCGAGGATGGACTCTTCGAAGAAGACCTGCAGCCCGGCGGCAGCCTTTGTGGTGGAAGCTCCGGCGCGGAAGAGTGCCTCCAGGTCTTCGCGGGCCTCGGGGTCACCCAGGGTGTCGAGGGTGGTGCGCGTCAGCCGCTCACCCAGGCCATCGAGGCCGGGGGCCACCAGCTCAGGCACCGCGGTGGCCGGATCAAACGGCAACTTCATGGCGGCGGCAAAGAGCTTCTCCTTCGACTCCCAATACCGCTGCACCACCTCTGGTGCCACGCCCGCCGCAGACGCCACACCTTTGACCGTGGTCTTCACGTAGCCCCTGCTGTGGAACGCTGCCCGAGCCGAGTCGAGCACAGCATCGCGTACATCGTCGGTTCCCATGAGCCAACGTTAGACCTAGGCGGGCATCTTTGCGTCTCACCCGCGGCAGTCGAAGCCGCGGATCCGGACTATCCGGACACCAGATGCAGTCGGGCGAACGCCAGCGCCTCAGCGAGGTCGGCTTCCCGGGTGGCCCGGTTGCCCGCCTTTCTGGTGGTGACTTCCAACACCACCGCGCCATCAAACCCGCCGGCGGCCAGCCGCTCCAGCAGTGCGCCGCAGGGCTGGGTCCCCCGGCCTGGAACCAGGTGCTCGTCGCGGGCGGCCCCGGTGCCATCGGCGAGGTGAATGTGGACCAGCGAATCACCCAGGTCAGCCGCCATTTCCAGGGCATCAGTTCCACTGACTGCAGTATGCGAAAGATCCAACGTGGTGTGCAGGTAGTCCTCGTCGCGAACGTCCCAACCCGGGGAGTAGGCAGCGAGTTCTCTGGAACGTGCCCGCCACGGATACATGTTTTCCACCGCGAATCGCACCGCGGTTTCGTCACCCATACGCTGCAGGCCGCGGACGAAATCTTTGGCGTAGTCGCGTTGCCAGCGAAACGGCGGGTGCACCACCACGGTGTCCGCGCCCAGCGCCTGAGCAGCGGCGTTGGCCCGCACCAACTTTGCCCACGGATCCGTGCCCCACACCCGCTGGGTCACCAACAGGCACGGAGCGTGCACCGCCAGCACTGGAATCTCGTAGGTGTCGATGAGGCGTTTGATGGCGTCGAAGTCCTGACTCACTGCGTCGTTCATCACCATCACTTCGATGCCGTCGTAGCCCAACCGACTGGCCATCTCGAACGCCGCCGCTGGGCTTTCCGGGTACACCGACACGGTGGACAGCGCCACTTTCGCCGCGGCAGGACGGGGGACGGGGGCCTTCGGTGCGGCGGCTTGCGGTGCGGCGGCGGTTCGGTGCGGCGGCGGCCTTCTGCGTGCGGCGGCGGCCTTCTGCGTCGTGGCGGCTTTGGCCGTCGTCGGGTCAGTGGTCATGAGCGCACCCCCGTCGGTTCGGCCACCTGCGCGTCTGCTTCCGAAGCCGCCGCTGGCTCCAGCCGCAGACTTGTGTACCGATTGATTGCGACAAGTAGTGCCGCACCCAAGGCACCTAGCAGCACGGCGATGCTGGTCTTCGCGTCATCGTCAATTCGCAGCAGGAAGAACTCCGACAGCCACGGCACATACAGGAAGGCGAGGAAACCCACCCCCATTGTGACCACCAGCGCCAGCCGGAAACTCGTCAACGGCCGGGCCACCAGAGCGAGCACGGTCATCGACACGATGAACAAGGTGATAGCAGCCGACGTTCGTGCCTCCTCCAACGCCAAACCTCGCTGCAGGGCCAGGAAGTAGGACGTGAATGAAGTAAGCCCGCAAATCAGGCCCGAGGGAATCGCGAACAACAGCACCCGTCGGAAGAAGCCTGGCCGGAACCGCTGGGCATTGGGCAACAGCGCCAAGACGAAAGCTGGCGTGCCGATCGTCAACCAGGTGATGACGGTGAGGTGACGAGGGAGGAACACGAACTCCACCTCGTAAATCTCGGTGAGCGTGAAGAACACGACCAGCAGGCTCAGCACCGCAGAGTAGAAACTCTTGGTGAGGAACAGCGAACTGACCCGTTCGATGTTGCCGAGCACCCGCCTGCCCTCGGCCACCACCGACGGCATCACCGCGAACGAGTTGGTGAGCAGCACGATCTGGGCAACCGCCCGGGTGGCCGCAGCGCCGGAACCCATCGCGATGCCGAGGTCGGCGTCCTTCAGCGCGAGCACGTCGTTGACGCCGTCACCGGTCATGGCAACGGTATGTCCGCGGGATTGCAGCGCCGACACCATTGCCCGCTTCTGGGCCGGGGTGACTCGGCCGAACACCCCGTGGGTCTCCAGCACATCGGCCAGGGCTTCCGGCTCGGTTGGCAGGTCGCGGGCATCGAAGGGATCGTCGGCCCGGGGGATGCCGGCCTGGGCTGCGATCGCACCGACCGTCACCGGGTTGTCCCCGCTGATCACCTTCACCTGCACGCCCTGATCCAGGAAGTAGGCCACAGTCTCGGCCGCGTCCGGACGCAGTTGCTGATCGATACTCACCAGCGCCACTGGTTCCACGGCGCCCAGCGGGGCATCACCGGCGGGCAGCTCCGCAATCCGGGCGAGCAGCAGGACTCGAGCCCCGCCTGCTGCCAATGCATCAGAACGTTCAGCCACGGCCTCGTCAGGTGCGGCGGACAGCAGAATCTCCGGAGCCCCCAGCACCCACGCGCCCTGGCCTTCGAACTCGGCAGCCGACCACTTTCGGGCGCTGGAGAACGGCACCGAGTCGACCATGGTCCAGTGCGGGTCGGGATGATGTTCGGCCACCGCGGCGAGGGTCGGGTTGGGGTTCGATTCGGACGCCCCCATGGCTCCCAGGGCGGCATCGATGGGCGCCGACTCGTCGATCGGGACGACCTCGCGCACCGCCATTCCCGGTTCGGTGAGGGTGCCGGTCTTGTCCACGCACACCACGTCTACCCGTGCGAGCACCTCGACTGCTGGCATCTCCTGCACCAACGTGCCCTTTGCCCCCAGCCGCACCACGGCCACGGCCATGGCAACGCTCGTGAGCAGCACGAGGCCCTCGGGAACCATGGTCACCACCCCGGCGACTGTGCCGCTGAGGGCTTGCTGCCAATCCGGGCTCGCGATCATCTGGGAGATGAACAGCAACGTTCCCAGCGGGATCAGCACATAGGTCATGATCCGCACGAAACGCATGATCGACGACATCAGTTCGCTGCGCGTGACCGTGAACTTGCGCGCCTCCGCAGCAAGTTGCGTGGCGTAGGCGTCCTCGCCCACTTTGGTCGCCCGCATGTAGCCGCTGCCAGCCACCACGAAGGATCCGCTCATCACCTCATCTCCGGTGTGCTTGGAGACCGGATCCGCCTCCCCGGTGAGCAATGATTCGTCGGCTTCCAGCCCGGCGGCGCTCAACATCTGACCATCCACCACGATCTGGTCGCCGATGCTCAGCGCAATCACGTCGTCCAGCACGATCTCGCGGGGGCGGACTTCAGTTCGCTCACCGGCTCGAATCACCACCGGCTTCGCTTCTCCGACCAGCGAAAGTTTCTCCAGCGTTCGCTTTGCCCGCAGCTCCTGGACGATGCCGATCAGCGAGTTGATGACGATGACGAAACCGAACAGCGAGTCCTGAACCGGCGCCTGCGCGAGGATCATCAGCGCCCACAGTGACCCGATCACGACATTGAACGAGGTCAGGATGTTTTCCCGCAGGATGCTCGACAAACTGCGCGATCGAGGGTCTGGTGCCTCGTTTACCTTGCCAGCTTCGATCCGCTCGGCGACCTCCGCGGCGGAGAGCCCGGTCGGGGTAACCGCGTTGGTGTCCGCGTCAGTTTCGGTGGCCATCAGTGATCCAACGCATCAAGTTGACGCAGGATGACGCCTTCGCGCAGCGCCCACGGACACAGCACGAGTTCGGGTACCTCGAAGATGTCCATACACGCCTCGGCGACCAGGGCGCCGGCCACAAGTTGGGCCGACCTGCCTTGCGAAACACCGGGCAACTTGGCCCGTTCCGCAGAGGTCATGGCGGAGATTCGAGGCAGCCAATCGCCAAGGTCGTCGCGTTCGAGCACACGCCGCACGTAGGGACCTTCCCCGGATGGTGCAGCACCTGTGATCCGTGCGAGTTGCCGGAACGTCTTGGAGGTGGCCACGGCCATTTCCGGTCGGCCCATTCGGCCGATGTGGCTCACCGCAGAGGCCACCTCGCTGCGCACATGCCGGCGCAGTGCGCGCACCTGTTCCGGTTCGGGCGGATCAGTGGTGATGAACTCCCGCGTGAGTCGGCCCGCGCCGAGCTCGAGCGAAAGCGCCTCGTCGGGCTCCTCGTCGGCCCCGGCGGCGATTTCTAAGGACCCGCCACCAATGTCGAACACGAATAGCCGTCCGCTGCTCCAGCCAAACCAACGACGCACCGCGTGGAAGGTCAGCCGCGACTCGTCCTCACCGCTGAGCAACTCCAGCCGAACCCCGGTGGCCCGCTCAACCTCATCGATCACCTCAGGTCCGTTCGCAGCACCCCGAATAGCCGACGTGGCGAAACCTGTGATGGCAGCGACACCGGCGTCCTCGCCGATCCGAGTGGACTCCTCAACGAAGTCGATCAATTGCGCGACACCCGCCGCCGAGACTGCACCCTCGGGCGTGAGGTTCTCCGACAGTCGCAGCTGAATCTTGCGAGAGTAGGCCGGAACCGGCGCACCTCCATGCCGGGCATCCACGATCAGCAGATGCACGGTATTTGATCCGACGTCGAGAACACCTAGGCGCACGCGCCAACGGTACCCCGTCGACCCCTACGCTGTACCGCGTGACAGAGGTGGATCTGACGTTCCCCCGCAGTTGGCTGGAATTCACCGACCCGGACGAACCCGCTCGGGTGTTTCGTTGCGACGCCACCTGGCTGACCTCACGGTGGCACTGCATCTTCGGCGCGGGTTGCCCCGGCATCTACGCCAGCGCACCGCACAACGGTTGCTGCACCTTGGGTGCGCATTTCTCCGACGATGACGACAAGGATCGAGTACTCGGCTGGGCGGCGCAGCTCACCCCGCAGACCTGGGCCAACTACGACGCGGGCCAGTCCGGAATGGTGGCCACTGACGCCGACGGCGACGAGCAAACTCGGGTATTCGAAGGCGGGTGCATTTTCCTCAACCCCCCAGGCTTCGCCGGCGGCACCGGGTGCGCGCTGCATCATCTGGCGCTGGCGCAGGGGGTTGATCCGCTGCACACCAAACCGGACGTCTGCTGGCAGTTGCCGATCCGCCGCGACTTCGAGGAACGCTCGTGGCCGGATGGCTCTGAGGTCGAAGTAGTCGTGATCACCGAATACGACCGCCGCGGCTGGGGCCCGGGCGGCCACGACCTGGACTGGTATTGCTCGGGTGCCACCGAGGCGCACACCGCCACGGAACCTGTCTACATCTCTGAACGCGCGACTCTGGTGGAACTGATGGGGCAGCGGGCCTATGACGAGTTGGTGCGGCTGCTCTCCGAGGCGCCGGCGGTCGCGCATCCGGCCGACCCGCATCTTTGAGGGGTCACGGTTCGCCTTCGCTCCGATCCGACCATCCGGCGCGCCACCGTCGGTTGCCGCCTCGTCCGTGTCGGGGTTTTGTGACTACCCGGCGCGCCACCGTCGGTTGCCGCCTCGTCCGTGTCGGGGGCAGCGCCTAGCCTGGGCGCCATGGCAAAGAGCAGCACCTCGTATCAGTGCTCGTCGTGCGGGGCGAGCAGCATTCGATGGTTGGGTCGCTGCGCCAAGTGTGGCGAGTTCGGCACGGTCGACGAGGTTGTCCCGCAGCAGACCTCGGCCGCCGGGCTCAAGGCCAGCACCGCCGGATCCGCCCCGCGGTCACCTGCCACCCCGATCTGCGACGTCGGCGATTCGGACGCGGCAGAACGCATCCGCACCGGCGTCGGGGAGTTCGACCGGGTGATCGGCGGGGGCCTGGTGCCGGGCCAGGTGATGCTGCTCAGTGGGGAGCCCGGCGCGGGCAAGAGCACCCTGCTGTTGATGGTCGCAGATTCGCTGGCGCGCACCTCAGGTGCGGAAGTGCTGTACCTCTCCGGGGAGGAGTCGGTGCAACAGATCGCGGTGCGGGCCCGACGCATTGGCGCCGATTGCGCCAGGGTCTTGGTCGCCGACGACACCGACCTGGCTCACGTCATCGGCCATATTGATGCCCACCCTTCAGTGGCGATGGTGATCGTCGATTCGGTCCAGACCGTCGCATCGGCCGACATCGAAGGTCGGGCGGGCGGGGTCTCGCAGGTGATGGCCGTCGCGCAGGCGCTCACCCGGCTGGCGAAATCGCGCGGCATCCCCGTCATCCTGGTGGGCCAGGTGACCAAAGACTCGAACGTGGCCGGGCCGCGGGCGCTCGAGCACATCGTCGACACCACGATCAGCCTCGACGGCGACCGCCACACCTCGCTACGACTCCTGCGCACCGTCAAGAACCGCTACGGATCGCTCGAAGTCGCCGCCTTTGAACAGACCGACACCGGTATGTCAGAAGTTCGTGATCCCAGTGTCCTGTTTCGCGGCGAACGCGAATCACCGGTGCCCGGAACGTGCATCACAGTGACCATGGAGGGCAACCGAGCGCTGCTGGCCGAGGTGCAAGCCCTGGTGACCCCCAGCCCTGCCCCGAACCCCCGACGCGCCGTGAACGGCCTCGACAGCGCCCGCTCGGCCATGCTGATCGCAGTCACCGAACGCGCCTCTGGAGTCAAACTGCACGCCCAGGACGTCTTCCTTGCCACCGTGGGCGGCATCCGGTTGAGCGATCCGGTGGCCGACCTGGCCACCTGCCTCGCGCTGCTCTCGGCGTGCGGGGAAGGTGCGAGTCCGCTCGACCTGGCGATCCTGGGGGAGGTCACGCTCACCGGTGATGTGCGACCAGTTCCGCAGTTGGCCCAGCGGGTGGCCGAGGCTTTCCGACTGGGGTATTCGACGTTGCTGGTGCCACCCGGCACAGCGCGCCGGGTGAACGGCCAGGCCACGGGTGCCCGCTTGATCGAGGTGTCGACGCTGATCGAAGCAATCGCCGCCTTCGGATCCCTGAACCCGCGACGCCCGATTCCGCTACTGGCTCAGCGCGAAGCCCGCCGATGATCCGACGATGCTGCCGTTTGCGCCGGCGACGTCATAACTCCCGGGCTGCGCTGGCTGTTGCGGAGAGGGGCAGCCGGGTGAAGTGATGATCGCCGGCCAGTTTGCTTGGACCACGAATGCTTGGCCCGCCGGGATGGTCTCGATCTGCGAGGGCCCACCGGGGTTGCAGTCGTCCGACGACCACACTCGGTAGCCACCGGAGGTGATGAGGAACTCGTTCACCACCGGCCCGACGTCCCGGGTGCACGGGCTGTCGGAGACGTTCGCGATGGTCATAGACACCGCCACCGGTTGACCGACCCGTGGCTCAGCGGTGTCCACCTTGGTGTCTACGACGATGTCGCTATCGGAACACTCGACGACCTTGGTCGAAGTTGGGGACGGGGTGGCGCTAGGGCTGGTGTCGCTGCTCGTGGGCGAGGGCGACGGAGAAGCGCGGCCTCGGAGCCGGTGGCGCTAGGCGATGGGCTGGTCTGATCCGTCGCCGCGGTCGGGGCAGGATCACCCCCACTGGGCCACAGCAGGATGATCGCGATCAACGGGAGCAGCAGAACACCCACCACCGCGGCGCGTCGGCGCCAATACACCGCAGGTGGCTGCGGGCCCACCGGTTTCATCAGACTGTCCACGGCTCCAGGGTAACTGGCCCCCTCGCACAAGCGACGCACCTCAACCCACCAGTACAGAACGTGGCATCATCGCCCCACCATGTCCGTCGACGATGACCTCAGTGACCGAATCCTGTTGTGGTTCGAAGCCAACCGACGCCTGCTGCCGTGGCGGAACTCACCGACCCCGTGGGGAGTCCTGGTGTCGGAAGTGATGCTGGCGCAGACTCCAGTTGCGCGGGTTGACCCGGTGTGGCGGGAGTGGATGGAGCGATGGCCGACTCCGAGTGCGCTGGCACAGGAACCAGTTGCGGCGGCGATCAAGGCCTGGGGTCGGCTGGGGTATCCGCGCCGGGCGCTGAGGCTGCATGCGGCGTCGGTCATCATCGTCACCCAATACGGCGGCGAGGTGCCCAACGACTACGACGCGCTGCTCGCGCTGCCAGGCGTGGGTGACTACACCGCAGCTGCGGTGGTGAGCTTCGCCTTCGGTGGACGGGCGGTGGTGCTCGATGTGAACGTCCGCCGGCTCTACTCCCGAATCTTTGATGGTCAACCTGCACCGCCGTCGCACATCACCGCCGCCGAGCGCGCCCGGGCTGCGCGACCTGATCCCGGACCGGGATCCATCCGGATGGGCCGCCGCGACCATGGAACTCGGGCAAGTGGTGTGCACCGCCCGCAACCCCAGTTGTGATCGGTGTCCGGTCGCGGATTCGTGCCGTTGGCTGGCTGCCGGCCGGCCCGATGCGCACGTGCGCACGACGCGTCCCCAGGGCTTCGCCGGTACTGATCGGCAAGTGCGAGGGCTGATCGTGGAGCGGCTCAGGTCCGGGTCCGCCGAGCGCCTCGAGTTGGACGTGCTCTGGCCAGACCCGATCCAACTGGCCCGGGCGCTTGATTCGCTAGTAGACGATGGGTTGGTTGATCCGGTCGCCCCCGAAAGGTACGCGCTGCCCGGCGACACGTGAGTCGCTGTACGGGTTGCGGCCGTGATCAACGCGGGTCCTGGTCGGGTCCCGGGTGATCAACGCGGGTCCTGGTCGGGTCCCGGTGATCAACGCGGGTCCTGGTCGGGTCCCGGGTGATCAACACGGGTCCTGGTCGGGTCCAGGGTGATCAACACGGGTCCTGGTCGGGTCCCGGGTGATCAACACGGGTCCTGGTCGGGTCCCGGGTGATCAACGCGGGTCCTGGTCGGGCTCCCAGTGATCAACACGGGTCCTGGTCGGGTCCCGGGTGATCAACGCGACCCGCAGTCGGGTTTAAGGAGATCAACAGGCCCGAAAACCCGACCCAGACCCGCGTTGGCGCCCAAAAACCCGACCCAGACCCGCGTTGGCGCCGCGGACCAGCCGTCCGCCCTGCGGTGGTGACGGCCCCGGGGCCTCCTCCGTCGAGCGGAGAAGGTGCGGGAGGTGGGTTTTTCTGACGGCCCCGGGGCCGTCACCCCCTCCGGTCGGACTCGGACGGGTAGGCGGCGTGCCGCGACCGAGACATGCCGTGGCTGCCCGCAGCCGAGGACGGAGGTCCAGCGGAAGTCACGGTTCGGGTGACGCGGCGTGCCGCGAGCAAGCGGCGGGTGGAGGGACGAGACCCGGGCCGTCAGAAAAACGCTGGGCCCGACGCACCCCCGACCGGCGGAGGAGGCCCGGGGCTCGTCCCTCAACCCGAAGCGGAACCAGGCCCCGGCGCGCAACCACCACCCGGCGCGGAACCAGGCCCCGGCGCGCAACCACCACCCGGCGCGGAACCAGGACCCCGCTGCGGAACAGGACCCCTACTCGGCAGTCCCCTCCGCCACGATCGGCGGAACATCGGCAATCTCCGCTTTGTCCTCACCCACGAACGTGAACTTCGCGTCCTCTCCCTCACCTTCGACACCGACCACCACAATCTGGCCGGGCCGAAGGTCGCCGAAGAGGATCTTCTCGCTCAGGGTGTCCTCGATTTCGCGCTGAATCGTGCGCCGCAGCGGCCGAGCCCCGAGCACCGGGTCGTAGCCGCGCTTGGCCAGCAACTCCTTCGCCGGTCCGGTGAGTTCGATGCCCATGTCCTTGTCGCGCATCCGCTCGTCCAGCCGAGCCAGCATCAGGTCGACGATCTCCACGATCTCCGCCTGGGTGAGTTGGTGGAAGACGATGATGTCGTCGATGCGGTTGAGGAACTCGGGCCGGAAATGGGCCTTGAGCTCGTCGTTGACCTTGGCCTTCATCCGCTCATACGACGTCTTCGTGTCGTCGGCGTTGGCGAAGCCGAGGTTTTGACCCTTCGAGATGTCCCTGGTGCCCAGGTTCGTGGTCATGATGATGACGGTGTTCTTGAAGTCGACCATGCGTCCCTGGGAGTCGGTCAGGCGGCCGTCTTCCAGAATCTGCAGCAGCGAGTTGAAGATGTCCGGGTGGGCCTTCTCGACCTCGTCGAACAGCACCACCGAGAACGGCTTGCGCCGAACCTTCTCGGTCAACTGGCCGCCCTCTTCATAGCCGACGTATCCGGGAGGCGAGCCGAACAGCCGGGACACGGTGTGCTTCTCGGAGTATTCACTCATGTCCAGCGCGATCAGGGCGTCCTCGTCGCCGAACAAGAACTCCGCCAACGTCTTGCTCAACTCGGTCTTACCCACACCGGAAGGCCCGGCGAAGATGAATGAACCGCCGGGGCGCTTGGGGTCCTTGAGCCCGGCCCGGGTGCGCCGAATCGCCTGCGACAGCGCGTGGATGGCCTGCTCCTGACCGATCACCCGCTTGTGCAGTTCCGTTTCCATGCGCAGCAGCCGCTGCGATTCCTCTTCGGTCAGCTTGAACACGGGAATCCCAGTGGCAGTCGCGAGGACCTCGGCGATCAACTCCTCGTCCACCTCGGCGACAACGTCGAGGTCGCCGGCCTTCCACTCCTTCTCGCGTTCGGCTTTCTCCGCCATCAGGGTCTTCTCGTCGTCGCGCAGCCGCGCGGCCTTCTCGAAGTCCTGTGAGTCGATCGCGGATTCCTTGTCGCGGCGCACGTTGGCGATCCGGTCGTCGAATTCGCGCAGGTCCGGCGGAGCGGTCATGCGACGAATCCGCAACCGAGAGCCAGCCTCGTCGATCAGGTCGATGGCCTTGTCCGGCAGGTAGCGGTCGTTGATGTAGCGATCCGCCATGGTGGCGGCACCCACCAGCGCGGCGTCGGTGATGGTGACCTTGTGGTGCGATTCGTAGCGGTCGCGAAGGCCCTTGAGGATCTCGATGGTGTGCGCCAGCGAGGGCTCGTTGACTTGAATCGGCTGGAAGCGGCGCTCCAGCGCAGCGTCCTTCTCCACGTACTTGCGGTATTCGTCCAGCGTGGTGGCGCCGATGGTCTGCAGTTCGCCACGGGCCAGCATTGGCTTGAGGATGCTCGCGGCATCGATTGCGCCCTCGGCGGCTCCGGCGCCCACCAACGTGTGCATCTCGTCGATGAACAGGATCACGTCGCCACGGGTGCGGATCTCCTTGAGAACCTTCTTGAGCCGCTCTTCGAAGTCACCCCGGTAGCGTGAACCGGCGACCAGCGAGCCGAGGTCGAGCGTGTAGAGCTGCTTGTCCTTGAGGGTTTCGGGGACCTCGTTGCGCACGATCATCTGCGCGAGGCCCTCGACCACCGCGGTCTTGCCCACACCTGGTTCGCCGATGAGGACCGGGTTGTTCTTCGTGCGGCGGCTGAGCACCTGCATCACCCGCTCGATTTCCTTCTCCCTGCCTATCACCGGATCGAGGCCGCCATCTCGAGCGGCTTGGGTGAGGTTCCGGCCGAACTGGTCGAGCACCAGCGATGTGCTGGGCGTGCCTTCCTGCGGGGCGCCGGAGGACGCTGGCTCCTTGCCCTGGTAGCCGGCGAGCAACTGAATCACCTGCTGGCGCACCCGGTTGAGGTCTGCACCGAGCTTGACCAGCACCTGGGCGGCCACACCCTCCCCTTCGCGGATCAGACCGAGCAGGATGTGTTCGGTGCCGATGTAGTTGTGCCCGAGCTGCAGCGCCTCCCGCAGCGACAGTTCCAGCACCTTCTTCGCACGCGGCGTGAAAGGGATGTGACCGCTGGGGGCCTGCTGGCCCTGCCCGATGATCTCCTCAACCTGGCTGCGCACCGCCTCGAGCGAAATCCCGAGTGACTCCAGCGCCTTGGCCGCCACTCCTTCGCCCTCGTGGATCAGGCCGAGCAGGATGTGTTCGGTGCCGATGTAGTTGTGGTTGAGCATGCGCGCCTCTTCCTGGGCGAGCACGACGACTCTGCGGGCGCGGTCGGTGAACCGTTCGAACATTGGCAGACTCCCTGCGTACGGCCGGCGCGGGGCCGGGTTGGTCCTTGGGGACGACTGTAAACCCTAGGTGGGCTTCCAGCATCGTCCTGATAACGCGCGGGCAGTGGTGGCGCTTCCCTGATTCGCCCACGGTGAACGCAACGGGGGGAAGAAGCCATCCTCCCTGCCCGGCGACAGTGATCCACATGCTCGCGATCCATGACCCCGGCGATATCTCCGGTTGCGGCGGAGGTCCCCGAGGGCACGCGTTGCCACCAGCGATGGGCTGATCGGCGGGACACGAGCCACTCGCCGCGGCAGGATGAACGCCATGAGCAACGACCCACGTGCCGGCCAACTCGCTGATTCATCCGACCTTGTCGACCTTGGCCGACTGGTCACCGACTACTACACCCTGCATCCGGACCCCAACGATCCGATGCAGCAGGTGCTGTTCGGCACCAGTGGCCACCGCGGCTCCGCCTCCGACGCGGCCTTCAACGACGACCACATCGCCGCAACCACGCAAGCCATTTGCGACTACCGCGCCGCGCAGGGCTACACCGGTCCGCTGTTCTTGGGTCGGGACACGCACGCGCTGAGTGAACCGGCCCACGCGACGGCCCTGGAGGTGCTTGCTGCCAACGACGTCACCGTGCTGGTGGACTCCGGCGACGGATACGTGCCCACCCCGGCCCTGTCGTTGGCGATTCTGGAGTACAACTCGGCTGGGAACCCAGGCAAAGCCGACGGGATCGTGATCACCCCGAGCCACAACCCGCCACGGGATGGCGGCTTCAAGTACAACCCGCCCAACGGCGGGCCGGCCGACACCGACGTCACCAAGTGGATCCAGGACCGGGCCAACGACATCCTTCGCGACGGTGGGGCAGGCATCAAGCGCACGACCCTCAGCGCGGCCAAAGCCGCCGACACCACCGGCACCTACGACTTCCGGGGCGCCTACGTGGAAGCGCTCGGAACAGTGCTGGACATGGACGTGATCCGGACCGTCAAGATCGGCGCGGATCCGCTGGGCGGTGCTGCGGTCGAATACTGGGGGGCGATCGGAGAGCGGTACGACCTCAACCTGACCGTCGTCAACCCGTTGGTGGACGCCACGTTCAGGTTCATGACCCTGGACTGGGACGGCAAAATCCGGATGGACTGCTCATCTCCGTCGGCGATGGCGTCCCTGGTCGGCAAGCGCGACGCCTACGACATCGCCACAGGTAACGACACCGACGCCGACCGGCACGGCATCGTCACCCCGGATCACGGTTTGATGAACCCGAACCACTTCTTGGCCGTGGCCATCGAATACCTGTACTCCAACCGCGCAGGCTGGGCACCGGACGCGGGAGTCGGCAAGACGCTGGTGAGTTCGTCCATGATCGACCGCGTGACGGCAGGCTTGGGCCGACGCCTGGTGGAGGTGCCAGTGGGGTTCAAATGGTTCGTGCCCGGTCTGATCGACGGCTCCATCGGCTTCGGTGGCGAGGAATCTGCCGGGGCATCCTTCCTGCGGATGGATGGCTCGGTGTGGACCACCGACAAGGACGGCATGATCATGGCCTTGCTCGCCTCCGAGATCCGCGGGCGCACGGGCAAAAGCCCCAGCGAGCACTACGCCCGCCTCACCGAGCAGTACGGCGATCCGGTCTACGCGCGAGTGGACGCCCCGGCGACGCGCCCACAGAAGGCCAAACTCGCAAACCTCACACCAGCCGACGTCACCTCAACCGAACTGGCCGGCGAGCCGATCACCGCGATTCTCACTCGCGCCCCTGGCAACGATGCACCAATCGGCGGGCTGAAAGTGACCACCGAGAACGGCTGGTTCGCGGCCCGGCCCTCGGGCACTGAGGACGTCTACAAGATCTACGCGGAGAGTTTCAAAGGCCCCGAGCACTTGGCCCAGATTCAGGAGTCGGCCAAGGAGGTCGTCGACGCCGCGCTCGGGGACTGACCCGTCGGCGCGGGACGTCTCAGGCGTGCGCTTCGTCGTAGAGAGCCACGATGTGTGCGGGGATTCGACCCCGAGTGTTCACCTCGTGACCGTTTTCGATTGCCCACGCGCGGATTTGCGCGGTCCGCGAGCCCGCACCTGATCCGTCCGAGTTGCGAGCTGAGCGGCGGGCCCGACCACCCCTCTTGTTCGTGACCCGGCGCGCAACGCCGACATAGGGTTGGAGCAATTCCCGCAATACTGCCGCGTTCTCTTCGCTGAGGTCGATTTCATACGCCTCGCCATCAAGGCCGAAAGCCAAAGTCTCGTCTGCTTCTGATCCGTCCAAATCGTCGATCACGATTACCTGCGTACGAGTTGCCATCTGTGCCTCTTCCTTGGGAGTGATGTGCGAGCTTACTGAGGGTTGCGGTTGGAACAATGATTCAAGCGTTTTCGGTGCCGCCATCCGCACTGTTCGTTTGAATCCATCAACAACAAAGTTGATCATGATCATATACAATAGCGAAGTTACTTGTCAGCCCCACCCGGAGGCCACCGTGGAGCAATCCCCAGTTTCCCCACGCTGAATCAGCAACAAAGGCAGCATCAGAAAGCCCCGCATGTGCCCGTAGGTGAGTTCAGTGAACTCAACGATCGCAGTGAGTAACAGGTATGGGACGCCGCGTCACTGATGGCGGACTCGTAGCATTCGGTGATTTCCCAAGGTGTTGGGCTTCACCCGTTCCAAATCCAAGAATTCGGCGACACCTTCGTCGTAGGACTGAAGCAGTTGGCGGAAGATATCGGGAGACACTGGTGCACCTTCGATCTCCACGAACCCCCGCCGGCAAAAAAACTCGCGCTCAAAGGTGAGGCAAAACACCCGCTCCACCCCCAAAGCATCCGCCCGGCCCAGCAAGGCCTCCAATAACGCACCACCCACCCCGCGGCCAGCCACCGACGGATGCACAGCCAGGGTGCGGACTTCCGCGAGATCCTCCCACATCACGTGCAAGGCGCCGCAGCCGACGATTTCGTCACCGGCCTGCGCGACTTGAAACTCCTGCACGCCCTCGTACAACGTGACGGTGGCCTTTGCCAGCAGGTGTCTGCTCTGCGTGTAGCGGTCCACCAGGGCCTTGATTCCCGGCACATCAGCCGTCACTGCAGGTCGGATCATCACCGCCGGGCCGAACAGCGGCCCGATCGACTCAGGACCGATCGAATCAGGACCGATCGACCCCGGGCCCACCACCGGGCCGATCGACAACGGCCGGTCCTCGTCGAGCTCCCCATCGCTCACGAGACTGCCATGTTCTTGGCGAAGACTAGGGCCAGACCAACCAAGGTCAAATCCGGCCGATGCGCGGTGATCGTGCGGGACTCCGCTACCACGATCTCGGCCAGACCACCGGTGGCCACGACGTCGGAGATTCCCGGAACCTCCTCCTTGATCCGGTCGACCAAACCGTCCACCTGCCCAGCGAAGCCGTATAGCGCCCCGGACTGCAGGGCTTCAACTGTGTTCTTCCCAATGACGCTGCGTGGCCGCACCAACTCGACTTTCCGCAATTGCGCGGCACGGGCCGAGAGCGCGTCCAGCGATATCTGAATTCCCGGCGCTAAGGCGCCACCCAAGAAATCACCAGTTGCCGAGACCACGTCGAGATTGGTGGAGGTACCGAAATCGACGACCACACACGGGCCACCGTATAGGTGGTGTGCGGCGAGGGTGTTCACGATCCGGTCCGCGCCAACCTCTTTCGGGTTATCCGTCAGCACTTGCACACCGGTCTTGACTCCGGGTTCCACAATAATGCGCGGAAAGTCGCCGTAATACTTCGACAACATGGTTCGCATCTCATGCAGCACCGCTGGGACGGTGGAACACATGGAAACCCCTGTTATCGGGGTGGTGCCCAAAAGCCCCCGAAAGGTCAGCCTCATTTCGTCTGCTGTTGACCTCGGGTCGGTCTTGATTCGGAAAGAATCGACCAACCGGTCACCTTCGAACAAACCGAGCACGGTGTTGGTGTTGCCGACATCGATGGCAAGCAACATGACGATCAAATCTCCCGAAGATCGGCACCGATGTCGAGCACCGGCGCGGAATGGGTCAAGGCGCCGACGGCAATGTAGTCCACACCGGTGGCACCGACGTCGGCCGCCTGCGGAAGCGTCAAACCGCCGGAGGCCTCCAACCGTGCCCGAGCGGCGGTCACCTCCACTGCGCGTCGCAGCTCGGGCACCGTGAAGTTGTCGAGCAGCACAAGGTCCGCGCCTGCCTCGAGTGCCTCTGCCAACTGCTCAAGCGAGTCGACCTCGATCTCCACCGGCACCCCGGGGAACTGGTCGCGCACCGCCCGGAAGGCTGCAGCCACCCCACCCGCTGCCACCACATGGTTGTCCTTCACCAAGGCTGCGTCCGACAAGTACATTCGATGGTTGACCCCGCCCCCACAGCGCACCGCATACTTCTCCAGCAAGCGCAGACCAGGGGTGGTCTTGCGGGTGTCGCGCACCCGAGCGTTGGTGCCGGACAGCGCACCTGCCCAAGCCGCGGTGGCCGTGGCCACCCCGGAAAGATGGCCGAGCAGGTTCAATGCGGATCGTTCGGCAGTGAGCAAACTGTGGGTGGGGCCGATCGCGGTGAGCACCACCTGGCCGGGCCGCACTGCCGCGCCGTCGGTGGCCGCGAGGCTCACGGCAACGTCGCCGGATCGTTCCAGCACCACCGCGGCCACGGGAAGCCCGGCGATCGTGCCGGGGCTGCGGGCCACGAAGTCAAGCACACTGACCTGCGCAACCGGCACCGTCGCCGTGGTGGTGACATCGATACCGCCACCGAGGTCCTCTGCCAGCGTCCGATCCGCCAGCGCAACGAGTTCCGCCGCTGGAATGCCTTGCGACGCCAACGCAGCAGCGTGATCAGTTGGCGCGGGTGGACCGTCGGTGTTGTCCTCCGGCCAGCCGTCGTCAGTTGAAGGTGTCATGTCTGCTGGGCTGTCCCTTCTCGTCGTTCGGAACCGTCACAGCCTCAAAGTCGACTGCAAGGGAACCGTCCGGTTCCAACCGGGTCAAGATCCGACGGCGCCAGTGGGTGTCGTCGCGGTCGGCGAAGTCTTCCCGCCAATGGGATCCGCGCGTCTCCGCCCGCAGCTCGGCGGCGGTCGCAATGGCCCCCGCGATTGTCAGCAGATTCGTCGTCTCCCACGATGCGGTGGTCGGATCACCACCAGTGGCAAGCGTCGAGAGGGTGGCCATCGCAGTGTCAATGGATGCCGCCGACCGCAGCACACCCACCCCATCGGTCATTGCCTGCTGCAGCGCAGGTCGGGCCGCAGCCGCCACCAAGCCTGGTGGGGTTGGATCCGGCGGACCCACCGGTTCGGCTCGGTCTGGCAGACCAACCGCCAGCGCTTGGCCAATCCGGTCGGCAAACACCAGACCTTCGAGGAGTGAGTTCGATGCCAACCGGTTCGCGCCGTGAACGCCGGTGCAGGAACACTCGCCGCAGGCAAACAACCCGCCCACGTTCGTGCGCCCCCAGGTGTCGGTGCGCAAACCGCCCGAGGTGTAGTGCTGCGCCGGACCCACCGGCACGAGTTGGGCAACCGGGTCGAAGCCGAAACTTCGGGCACTCGCCTGGATGGTCGGGAATCGGTGGGTCCACATCTGCGCACCGAGATGGCGGCCGTCCAGCCATACGTGCTCGGAGCCAGTGAGCCGCATCCGACGCATGATCGCCTTGGCCACCACATCGCGCGGTGCCAGTTCCGCCATCGGGTGCTCGTCGAGCATGAAGCGCACGCCGTCGTCGTCCACCAGGTAGGCGCCCTCGCCCCGTACGGCTTCGGAGACCAACGGCTGTTGGCCGGAGGCATCCCCGCCCAGCCACAACACGGTGGGATGAAACTGGATGAACTCCATATCGGCCGCCACGGCACCTGCGCGCATCCCCAACGCCACCCCGTCGCCGGTGGCCACTGACGGATTCGTCGAGGCGCTGAAAACTTGCCCGATCCCGCCGGTGGCCAGCACCACAGCCGGCGCCAGAACCGCACCGACCCCATCCTGCTGACCCTCGCCAATGACGTGCAGCGTGAGGCCGGCGGCATTGCCGCGAGCGTCCAGGAGAAGGTCAAGCGCCAGCGCATGTTCAATCACGGTGATGCCAGGATTCTCAGCCACTTCGGCAACCATCGCGCGCACAATCTCGGCGCCGGTCGCATCGCCACCGGCGTGTGCGATCCGACGGCGAAGGTGGCCGCCCTCGCGAGTAAGCGCAAGGCCACCGGCGGAGTCAAGATCGAACTCGGTCCCCCACCCGACGAGGTCGTTGATTGCCCGCGGACCCTCGTTGACCAGCACGTCCACCGCCGCGACATCGCACAGCCCGGCCCCTGCAACGAGGGTGTCCTGCCTATGCTCGGCGGGCGAATCGTCGTCCGCCAACGCCGCCGCGATACCCCCCTGAGCCCAAGCCGTCGAACCGGCCGTCACATACGACTTGGTCACGACCAATACCGACAGGCCCGCCCGGCGAGCGTGGATCGCCACCGCCAACCCAGCAATCCCCGAACCCACGATGATCACATCTGCGGTCCGCGTCCAGCCCGGCTCGGGTGCGACCAGCGCTCGGGGAGCACGGAATCCAACCGTCATCTGGGCCTCAACTCGATCGCGCAATTGTCCAGCAGTCGGGTCGAGCCCAGCTGCACCGCCACCAGCAGTCTGGCCTCCCCGGAAACCGGCGGCGGCCCCAACTCCACCGACCGCAGCTCAAGATAGTCGACCTTCAGCCCAGCAAGCTCTGCCCGTGCAGCGGCAAGCACCTGTGAGCCGTCTGCCCCCGCTGCGGCGGCGTCCTGCGCGGCCGTCAGACTGCGCGGGATGGCCGCGGCGCTACGCCGCTGGGCCTCGGAGAGGTAAACGTTGCGGGAGGACCTGGCCAGGCCGTCGGGTTCCCGCGACGTGGGCCCACCTACCACCGCAACCGGAAGGTTGAAGTCGGCCACCATCGTCCGGATCAGGACCAACTGCTGGAAATCCTTCTCACCGAAGATGGCGACGTCCGGATCCGTGATGTTGAGCAGCTTCAGCACCACGGTGAGCATCCCGGAGAAGTGCCCCGGCCGCTGATCGGATTCCAAACCTTCGCCGGCCGGGCCGGGCATGACCCGAGTTTGCGGGGGTCCCGAGGGATACATCTCGGTGCCAGCGGGCGCGAACACAACGTCTACCCCCGCTGCGGCACACGCCTGCACATCGGCGTCGAGGCTGCGCGGATACGCCTCGAAGTCCTCCCCAACACCGAACTGCAGCGGATTGACGAACACCGTCACGACGACTTGCCCGGCAGGTCCCACCAACTCCCGAGCTGTGGCCACCAAACTCATGTGGCCGGCATGAAGGGCACCCATCGTCATCACCACCGCACGGCGAGGCCGTGGCAGGGCGCGCAGTTCGGCGACGGTGTGAATCAGCGTCGGGGTCGCCGCCGACGGCGCCTGACCCTCCGCATCGGTCGGCTTCATTGCGCGTCACCTTTCGCCAGCACTTCCAGCAAAGCCTCGGCCTTATGCGCAGGCAGCAATCCCGCCGCCAACGCACGGTCAGCTGTGAGCCGCGCCATCGCAAGGTAGGCAGTCCGCGACTCACCAGACACCGCAGCCAGCGATTCGAGGTGGCGCGCCACCGTGGCGGCGTCACCGCGCACCACCGGGCCGGTCAAAGCCGGGTCTCCGTGCCGCAACGCATTGTCGAGGCTGGCCGACATCAGCGGCCCCAGCACCCGAGCCGGATCGGATACCCCGGCCCGAGTCAACAGATCCATCGATTGCGCGACCAGGGTGACAAGGTGGTTCGAAGCGTTGGCCAGCGCTGCGTGGTAGAGGGCGCGATCACCTTCGGCGACCCAGACAGGTTCACCGCCCATCTCCACAACCAGTGCCTCCGCCACCGGCCGCAGCACCTCCGGCGCTGTGACCCCAAATGGGCAACCGGCAAGTCGGTCGAGGTCGAGGCTGGTTCCGGTGAGGGTCATCACTGGGTGCAGTGCCAACGGCAGCGACCCCAGGAGAGTGGCTGGCGCTAGCACCGCAGCACCGAAGCGACCGCTGGCGTGAGCGAGGAACTGGCCAGGCTGCACATCCCCTGCCTCAGCAAGTCCCTCCACCAGCCCCGGGAGCACATCGTCGGGCACCGTGAGCAGCACCAGTTCGGCGCGGCGCAGCACCTCGGGGACACTCACCAACTCGGCTGCCGGGATGAAGGCCTCGGCGCGCAACCGGCTGAGATCAGAGACCGCGTGAGCCGCGACTACCCGGTGGCCAGCACGATCCAGCGCCGCGGCCAACACGGAGCCAGCGCGACCGACGCCAACGACCCCCACCGTGAGCCGAGGCGGTGCCTCCATTCCACGCACCTTTCGAATAAGTCGAAGTCGGAGTAGTCAAAGCACCACCAGGTTCGCCTCAACCTACTCTGACGTTAGCGGGCTTGCGGTCCAGCGTCGCCGATCTGTTCCGAATCGTCTTCGGTGGCCGCGTTCGGGCTCTGCGACGTGTCCGGTTCCGGGCGGATCGCGGTTGTTGCGTCAGGATCCTCTGGAGCAAAGTCCTCGGCGTTTGCGAATGGCAATTCCGGCTGTTCGGGCTCGGTTGGCGGCGACGCAATTGTGACGGTTGGTTCGCCGGCGTGCCTACCCCAACGGACCGAACGATCCGAAAGCGCCGCGCTCCGCATCCGTGCGACTTCGGCAACCATGACCTGCCCGGCCTCGGCAATACCGCGATGCAACGCCACCGGGCTGACCGGACCGGGCACGATGTCGAAGTGGACACTGGCCAAACCGAGGGCCCGTTGCCAGGGGCCCTGCGTCATCCGGACTGACTGCACCCGGGCATGTGGGGTCACGCTGGTGCGTCTGGTGAGCCATCCGCGGCGGGTGACGACCACCCGCGAATCTGCTCCCAAACCGAGGTTGCGCCATTGGAAGGGTGCGCGCCGGCGCGCCTGGTGGGGGACCCCCTCCAGCGGGAAGTTCTGCACATCCACACCGGGCAGCACCCGCGCGACAACTTCGGTCGCCACGTCCCAGGTGGCCACCGGAAGCAGCATTGCCGACGATCCGGAATTGTCTTCGTCGGACGAGCTCTGGGTGCCGGCGACCGTGATGCGCACCATCACCCACTTGAGTTTGCGCCACAGCAGAGGCTCCACGAACTCAATCGAGGCGACCCGGCCAGGCGGAACGGTGTGGGCTTGGACGCCAAGCAGCCCGAACCGCGTTCGCAGCCCGTCCGGGCTGTCGGCGACGGTGAAGTTGAAGTACGAGGCAAAGAAGCCGAAAGCGGTCGCCACCGGAATCACCAACAAGAAGATCAACCCGAAACCAACCCAGCCCCCGGTGAGGAACGCGATCGCAATCGTCGCCACGACCACCAGCAGCGAAATCCAAGCCCCCGTGTTGAGCAGACCCGCCTTGGCCAAAACCGGGTTTGGCACCTGAACCAACACCGTCTCCGGTGCTTCCCCAGCATCTGGCCGCACCCCAGCAGCCCGCGCCAGAGTCTCGGCCCGGAACGCGTTGGCGTGGTCCACGGTGAGGTACGACAGGGTAATCCGGGAATCTCCACCACCAGCGACTTCGACTTTCACCACTGCCATCCCGAACACCCGGGCGAGCAGCGGCTGAGCCACATCCACGCTCTGCAGGCGAGACAGCTGCAGCCTTCGTTCCCGCCGCTGAAGCACCCCCGAGGCCACCCGAAGGTCGCCGTCATCGTCGAACCAGAACTCAAACCGCGACCACTGAAGGTACGAGACCCCACCGATCAGCAACAAAATGAGCAACGCAACCGCAGCAGCGACGAGCACCACGCGCAGGTCCATCGAACCGATGGCCCCGAGGAACTGCAGCGCCGCGATGGCCACGATCACCGCGCCCACCTGAACCGCCTTCACCAGCGGCGTGATCGGTGCCGTACGCCGCCGCGCCGTGGCCCCAGAGTCCTCCGACACGGTCACATCCCCGCCCCGCGGGATTCACCAGCGGCGGCCAATCGATCCCGCAGACCGGAGGCTGCCTCGGGAGTCAGCCCCGGAATCGTGGCGTCGGTGGTGGCCGCGGCCGTATGCAACCGCACAGTTGCGATTCCGAAGGCGCGATCAAGCGGGCCAGCGACCACGTCCACCAACTGCAACCTGCCGTAGGGAACCACTACGAGCCGACGAAACAGGATCCCGCTGGTCACCAGGAGATCCTCGGAACGCTCCACGTAGCCGTACGACCGCACCCGTCGGCCGATTAGCCACAACGACCAGACAGTGACCGCGAGCAGCACCACCAGCAGCACCGCCAGCAACCACTTCGGTATCGGCGACACCACCCAGAGGACGATCAGGACAACCAGCAGTAGCGCGCTCACCAAACCCTGCGTCAGCCGCCGGACCGCCACGAGTTTCTCCGACAGGCGCACCCAATGCTCGGTTTCCGGCCGGAATGTGTCGTCGATGGAATCCATGCCCCCAATCTAGGCCACGATGGTGACCATGGAGCGCATCCGATGGTCGCTGCCGTTGACCGAATCCCACCCCGCAGCACATGGCGGGCCGATGCTCGACCTACAAATCGACGACGGGGTGGTCCGGAGGGCGGAGCCAATCGCCGGGCGACTGCACCGAGGCGCCGAAAAGTTGTTCGAATCACGGGACTACCGTTCGGCACTCGCCCTGGCGAATCGCCACGATTGGTTCGGATCATTCAGCAGCGAAGTTGGGCTGGCCAGTCTGGTGGAGCGGTTCCTCGGGATCGAGGTGCCCGTCCGAGCACGATGGCTGCGCACCCTGCTCATGGAGTACACCCGGATCGCCCACCACCTGCTGTGGCTGTCCGCATCGCTGGCGGCACTCGAGGGTGAGCGGCAGCGACTGCGGCTCGGCGGACCGGAACCAACCGCTGAGCTGATCAGTACCGCAACAGTCGCTGGCCGCCGCACACGACGAGGCATTCTGGACGTGGTTGAGTCCTACACCGGAGCCCGCATGCACCACATGGTGACGGCCATCGGCGGCCTGCGGGTGGACTACGATCCCGAGTGGCTCGACGAAGTCTCCGACACGCTTGCGGCGGCTACATCCGCGGCGGAGCTGCTACGCGAGGTCTACACCCTGGATCCCCACCAACTGGCAGGCTTGGCACCAGTACCGGCATCCGCCGCGCGCGACTACGGTGCCTCCGGACCAGTGGCGCGCGCATCGGGGGCAGGATTCGATCTACGCCTCGATCGCGCCGATGAATGCTACGGCGCGTTGGCCGAGGCTGGAGCACTACGTCGAGTGGTGGCCGACGCCGGGGACGCCCAGGCCCGCTTCCTCGTGCTGGCCGACCAGATCGATGTCAGCGCGAACTGCGTCCGCGAATGCATCGCTCGACTCGGGGAATGCGACCCGAAGGCGGCAATCAACGTCCCACTGCCACGATCGATACGGCTCCCGGAGGGCGTCGGCTACGCGGAGACGGAGAACCCCGGCGGCATCAATGGTTGGTATCTCGAATCACAGGGGGGCACCCATCCGCACCGTCTGAAACTGCGAACCGCATCCTTCAATAACGCCCAAACCCTCCAGGTTGCCCTGCCGGGCACGCCGATTGCGCACCTGCCCGCAGCCCTGTTCAGCTTCTTCCTGGTCGCCGGCGACATCGACAAATAGCGCGGTCGGGCGATGCGGGCGGGCGATCGGGCCGAACCGCGACCCCGCACCGGGGCCTGCGCACCCTTGCCGGCTGCGGAGTTACGGCCCGTCTGGCCCCACCCAGCGGTTCCGTCCAGCCCGCTTTGCCTCATACATCAGGGAATCGCCCAATCGCACAAGATCCTCGGGGGTTATGGCCGAACCGGGTGGCGCCACCGCGAGGCCGGCGCTCATGGTGATGGAGCCTGGGGCCAGTTGACCTGCCCCGCAACCGACCAGAGTTCCGTCGCCAGACAGGCATGTCTCCCGCAAGGCCTGCATCAAACGGTCCAACCAGGCACCGGCTGAGTCCCGATCGAGCCCCTTCAGCAGGACTGCGAATTCCTCCCCGCCCCACCGTGCAACCAGCCCGTCGGCATCCGACACGTGGTCGGTGAGAAAATTCGCGAAGGAGGTCAGCACAACGTCGCCGGCATCGTGGCCAAACCGATCATTGATGGTCTTGAAGCGGTCCAGGTCGATGATCACCAGCGCCAGTGGTTCACCCGCGATGGCAGCCTCCGCCAGCATGTACCGCAAGCGCTCGTCGAAGTGGCGCCGATTTGCCAGGCCCGTCAAAGGATCTTCCCGGGAGCGATTTTCGGCCTCGGCCTCGGCAGTCTTCTGAGCCGTGATGTCCGTGCGGACCGAGACATACCCAGTGGTCTTGCCAAGCATGTCCGACAGCGGCGAGATCGACGCAGCGACCCAGTAAACGGAACCGTCTTTGGCCAGGTTGCAGATTTCCCCACGCCACCCCCGACCGCTGCTAATCGTGGACCACAGCTCGTCGTAAAACTCTGGCGGATGGTGCCCCGAGCGGACTATCCGATGGTTGCGCCCGAGCAGTTCGTCTCGGCTATACCCAGACAGTTCGCAGAAGGCATCGTTTGCGTAGGTGATGGTGCCAGCCAGATCGGTCATCGAGACGATCGTGTGCTGGTCGATGGACTCCAGCAGCGCCCGCGAGACCTCGTGTGATGCCCGCAGATCGGTGATGTCGGTGAAAGTCGCGACTACCCACGTTTCCTCGGCCACTGCCACCGGATCAGCATCGATCAGGATCCATCGGTAGTCATCCTGCTCTGGGTTGAACACACCCATCGTGACTCCGTGCACAGGTTGACCGTCGGCAAGCACCCGCATGGCGGGGTGATCCTGGCCTGGGAATTCGGAGAAGTCCTCGTGAACCGCCCGCCACCTCGGATCAACCGACGAGCGGCCCTGCAATTGGTCGCGGGAGAGCCCCAGGATGCGCTCGGCCGCGCCGTTGGCATCCCGAATGGCCCCATCGGGGGAGTGGTACACCACCCCAGTGGACAACTTGAAGAACAAGCCTGTGTGCAGCCGTCTGGGATCGCAGGAGCAAGCGTTCTGCTGCTCGCCTGTTTCGGCCATTGACTGTTCCCGTCCGCTACCTACTCCCTGCACACCGCCTGACGACCGCAGAATGCACTGAGCCTATGTGCGTAGCCTAAAGCCGAAAGCCCACGATGGCTCAGTCGATGAGCCCCTGAGACTGCAAAAATTCCTCTGCCACCCGACGAGGGTTAACCCGATCCACCTCGATCTGCCGGTTCATGTCCTGCAGCGCAGCAGTCGTAAGAGCCGCCGACACCGAGTCCAACGCCGACACCACGGTCTCGCTGGCTGCCGACGAATTGACCGCAGGAGTCACGTTTTCGGCCGTCTGCAACTGCTTGTCATCGACCAGCACCACGAGGTTGTTGGAAGTGATCGCACCGGAGGAGGAGAACACCAGGCCCACGTTGATAACCCCCTGGTTCATTGCCTGAACCGTCAGCGGACCGCCAGCATCCAGGGCGGTGAATGATCCAACATTGACCCCGTACGTCTCCTCCAAGCCGGGTTGGCAGAACGGCCGCTGCGGGCACTCGGGTGGGCCTCCCAAACTGATCGGGTTGGCCTGCGAGTAGGCCGCCAGGTCCGTGAGTGTCTCCAAGTTATTGGCCTTGGCGAAATCAGCGGTGACGGCGAAAGCATTTTGGTCCTGGGCGGGGGACGGTGTGAGCAAGGTGATGCCCTGCTCTGCAGCTACCGGAGCGATCGCCTCATACGTGGCCGCCGGGTCGCCCGAGGCGACCTGGGGCGCATCCGGTCCATTGACCTGCCGATTGATGAATTCGGCGAAACTACCCAGGTACTCCGGGGTGGCTTGGATTTCGCCGGATTCCAAGGCCGGGATGATCACCTCTCGAGTGGTGAGTTCCTTCACCGACGCGCTCACCCCGTTGGCCTCGAGCACTTGCTGATACATGTTGGCGAGCAGAGTGGTCTCCGAGAAGTTGGTGGTCGCGATGGTGACCGACTCCGAACCCTCGGACGACTCCGACGAATCCGATGCGCAACCCGCAAGGGCAAGAGTTGATACGGCGAGGACGGCACCGAGCAGACGAAGTCTCATGGCCATCAGCCTTGCATCACCGCACTACGGCGGCCACTCAGGAAGGTGATGTCGTTATGCAGTTGTGATCACCTGAGCGGTTGCGGCTACCGGGCGGGGGCATCCATCGCAGGTTGGTCGGTGAGGCTGTCGGTCTTCATGCCTCTGGGCGTCACACCCCGTTGGACCAGCGCCATTACGCCCTCGGCCGCAAGTGAGATGGCCGCGGTGAGGATGGCTCCGGCAACGATCAATGTCGTGTCCTGCAGCGCGAACCCGTCCACCACATAACGGCCCAACCCGCCAGAGCCAACGACTGCAGCCAGTGAGGCAGTAGCAACCACCTGGACCGTGGCGGTGCGGATACCTGCGGCCAGCAGCGGCACTGCCAGCGGGATTTCGACTCGCCACAGCACCTCGATGCTGCCCATTCCCATGCCCACGGCTGCCCCCCGCACCTCATCGTCCACCCCGGCGATGCCGGTGAAGGTGTTGGTGAGCAACGGTGGAATGGCAAACAGCGCCAGCGCCAGAATCGCCGCGAGGTCGCCAACTCCGATAGCCGCGATGGAGGCCAGGATGATGAGCACGCCAAGGGTGGGAACGGCACGTCCGACGTTGCCGATGTTGGTGGCCAGGAAGGTTCCCTTACGAGCGTGGCCCAGCAATAGCCCGATCGGCAGCGCAACGGCGAGCGCGATCAGCATCGCGCTGACACTGATGACCAGGTGCTGCACGGTGCGTAGGGGAATGCCGTTCGGCCCGCTCCAGTTCGCCGGGTCGGTGAACCAACTCCACACGCTCATGCTGCGGCCCTCCCCCGCGCCCATGGGGTGAGCACCTGTTGCACCCCAAGCAGCGCCACTTCAAGGATCATCGCCAGGAGGACACAACAAATGGTCGCCGTGGCGATCTGGGCATGGAAGAAGTTCTGCTGAAAACCAGTGAGGATCAGTTGCCCGAAACCGCCGTAGCCCACCAGAGCGCCGATCGTCACCATTCCGACGGTGGAAACCGTGGCGATCCGGATCCCGGCCAGGATGGTCGGCAGCGCCATCGGCAGCTCCACCTTCACCAGTGTCTCCTTGCTGCCCATCCCCATGCCTCGTGCGGCGTCGACGACCTCGGCGGGGACCCCATCCAGACCCACCACGGTGTTCCGCAAGACCACCAGCAGGGCGTACACAGCCAGCGCGATCACCACGGTCGCAGCTGAGAGCCCGAAAATCGGCCACAGCAACGAAATCAGGGCCAGTGCGGGGATTGTGTAGGCCACACCGCTCAGCCCCAACACTGCAGGCTCAAGCCGACGATAGCGCCGCACCAAAACGGCGAGCGGGAAGGCGACTACCAGGGCCAGGAGTACCGCAGACACCGTCAGGAATACGTGCTGCTGCCCGGCGGTGATCAACTCCTCGGAATAGTCGGTCACGTAGCTCCAGGAGAACCACGGATTGGAGGCATCTGCGAGCACAGTCGCTGGTGGAGTCCGCACCAGCACGACGCTACTCCGAGCAGATATCGGTTGTGTGCGAACTGTTACAAAGCGTTATCTTCTTTTCGCGAAGCCGGTGCGCATTGTCCGAAGTGCACTAGCGTGTTCTCCTGGCGAACTTTCCACAATGGCCGCGCCTTCCGGCGCAGCCGGCAACCGCCCGAAGGGGGCATAGGCCAATGGATCCCAACGCAGATCCGATGATCCGGCTCGAGAATGCCAGCAAGCAATACCCCGACGGCACCGTCGCGGTGCATGAGCTGAGCCTAGATGTCCGCGCTGGGGAGATTTGCGCGCTGGTGGGGCCGTCCGGCTGCGGCAAGACCACAACCATGCGCATGATCAATCGATTGGCTGAGCCCACCGGCGGCAGGGTGCTGGTCGGCGGCGTCGACGTCACGCAGATTGACGTCAAGCAGTTGCGCCGGCATATCGGATATGTGATCCAGGCGGTTGGGCTCTTTCCGCACTACACCGTCGGCAAAAATGTGGCCACAGTGTGTTCCCTCCTGGGTTGGGATGCTGCGCGCACGACCGCGCGGGTGGAGGAGTTACTCGATCTCGTCGGGCTGGATCCTGAGGTCTACGCAAGCCGCTACCCGCACCAGTTGTCGGGCGGGCAACGGCAGCGGGTGGGAGTGGCTCGGGCCCTGGCCGCCGATCCGCCGGTACTCCTCATGGACGAACCGTTTGGCGCAGTCGACCCGATCGCGCGAGACAACCTACAAACCCAGTTCCTGGCACTGCAGGAGAAGGTCCACAAGACCGTGGTGCTGGTGACCCATGACATTGATGAAGCCGTGCGGATGGCCGACCGGATCGCCGTGATGAAGCAAGGCGGCTACTTGGAGCAATACGCCGCACCGGCAGAACTGCTCGCACACCCGGCCAGCGATTTCGTGGCCGATTTCGTCGGGGCAGATCGCACCTTGAAGCGGCTCTCGGTGACGCCACTACCTCTGTTGGCGGACCCAGCAACAGCGGGGCTGCCGGAGATCTCCGATGAAGCCACGCTGCAACAGGCTCTCACGGCCCTGCTCGAATCACCGACTGGCGAGGTTGCCGTGGTCGCCGAAAGCGGCTCGGACGGGCGGCGACTGCTGACCCTCGACTCGGTGCACGCCGCGCTGCACGCGGCCGCCTGACGAGGAGTTGTTCCCCACCAAGACGAAGCGAAACTATTCGCCGTCGCCGTGCTCTCGCAGGTAGGTTGCGAATCGAGCGACAAACAGCGGCTGCATATCGCCCACTGACTCGGATCCGAAGGCCTCACGAGCCGCCTTCACCATCTCGATGATGGATCCGGACGTCTCACCCAGGGATCCTCCCTCTGAGGCCATGGCGTTCATCGCCGGCGTGTGCCGGTAGAGGTCATAGAAAAAGCTGACGTCGTGTCGATGCTCTGCCAAAGCGAACGCTTTGTCGCGGAGTTCGTCGTAGGGCAAGTCCTCATATGACATGCGAACGATCCTAGCGCCGCTTGGGACTATCGGTTGGATCGATGTGGGTGCACCCAGTCGGCGGAGGAGTCGTCGGGTGGTGGCTGGTTCGTCGGATCATCGTCGGGCTCCGGCAGCCGACAAATCCGTTCCAACCAATACGCGACGGCCACCAGAGCCAACGAGGCCACGGTGCCCGCCGCGCAGATCACTACTCGTTCCCTGGCGA
Organism: uncultured Actinomycetes bacterium; assembly: GCA_963842975.1. Lineage (GTDB taxonomy): Bacteria > Actinomycetota > Actinomycetes > S36-B12 > UBA10799 > JACJWR01. Next base: position 62,782 of record CAWJIH010000003.1, read on the forward strand.
TCGGAGTCGAGAGGTCGGTGGCGAACCAGAGCCCGATGCCGGCGTAGAGGCCAGCGGTGATGGCTCCTGCGCGCGAGGCGGCCATGGCCAACGCGGCGGTTCGCACTGCTGTGGTGGGATCCACCGGCAGCGGATCAAACTTGATGCGGCGCCGAAAGTTGAACGCCCATCCGGCCAGCGCCACCGCGCAGGCCCCCACCGTGATCACCGACGACCAGGGCACCGGCAACGATCGTTGCCAGAGCGTGTCGACCACGTCGGCGAGGGCCAGCCCAAGCACTCCGGAGATGCCAACTACTGCCGCCAGCATCGTCACCCGGGTCGGGGTCACAACACAATCCCCAGCCCAGGAACCACCTCTACGTCAGCGGAATCCAAGGAAGCAGCCACGTCGGCGATCCGAGGCCCGCTGAGTCCCCCTAGTCGATCGTCTGGGCCAACCAGCGACCACGGCACCGCAACAAAAGCACGACTAGCGACCCGAGGGTGCGGCAGCACAAGATCCGGCTCATCCATCCGACGTCCGGCGAAGTCGAGGATGTCCACATCAATGGGTCGGGGACCCCATCGGACGCTTCGATCCCGCTGCGCGTCGTTCTCGATCTGCTGGCAAACCCGCAGCAACTCGAAGGGCTGCAAGTCAGTGGTGCCCACAGCCACCGCGTTGTAGAAGTCGTCCTGCCCCGGGGGGCCTCCCACCGGGGTGGTGCGCATCACCGGCGACACCGCATTGATTCGCACACCGGAGGCACCCAGGGCGTCGACCGCGGTTTGCAGGGCTGCCAACCGGTCCCCGAGATTCGAACCCAAACCCAGCACCACCCGAGACGGCGCGCGACGATGCCGAGTGACGATCACGTCCGAGACCCCGACCGGCATGGGCGCATGAGGTTTGTGCACCGACACACTGACTGCCGCCACACCGGGCAGAGCCGCCAGTTCGGCCGCGATCCGATCAGCCAACGTCTCGATGAGCAGGAAAGCCTCGCCGACGATCCAGCGATGGACCAGGGTGGCCACTGCCCCATAGTCGACTGTGTGCACCAGATCGTCGGTGGCTGCCGCGGCGCCGAAGTCGGTGTCGATCGCCACATCAACGCTGAACTCCTGGCCGAATTCGGTCTCGTGGGGCAGCAACCCGTGGTGGCCGAAACCTCGGATGCCGCGCACCTCAATCCGGTCAGCCATTCCGGCCCCCTTCCCACGCGGCCGCCACACGCACGGCATCGGCACTGTCCCGCACGGCGTGCACGCGCACCGCCCAGGCCCCCGCCGCAGCAGCCAACGCGGAGACGGCCGTGGTGGCGGCTTCCCGGCCAGCGATAGCTCGCGGACCGGCGTCATCGGCTAACAATGCACCGAGAAAACGCTTGCGTGAAGCACCCACCAAGATCGGCAAGGTTGGACTACCGAGGCCCGCTAGTTCCGGCAGCGCTCGAAGCAGGGCCCAGTTGTGTTCCGGAAGTTTGGCGAACCCCAGGCCCGGGTCAAGCACCACCCGGCCTAAATCCACCCCAGCCTCCGCACAGGCAGCCAACCGGTCCGCCAGTTCCGCGAGCACATCCGCCACCACATCGTCATAGACCGCTTTGGACTCCATGTACCAGCCATGGCCGCGCCAATGCATGAGCACATAGGGCACCTCAAGCGAGGCCACAGCTGCGAGCATCTCTGGGTCTGCCAGGCCGCCGCTGACGTCATTGACGATCACCGCACCCGCCGCGACAGCATCCAAGGCGACGCCGTGGCGCATCGTGTCCACCGACACCGGCACCCCAGCCGCCGCCAAGGCCTCCACTACCGGCAGCACTCGCGCACGTTCAGTCGATTCGTCGACCCGAGCCGCACCTGGGCGGGTCGATTCCCCACCCACATCCACCACGTCGGCTCCGTCTGCGTGCAGCCGCACACCTGCGGCCACGGCCGCCGAGACGTCTGGGTAGGCCCCCCCATCGGAAAACGAATCCGGGGTCACATTGAGCACCCCGAACACCGCTGTGCGTTCCAGCCGGGCCAATGCGGCGGGCAGTCCGGCGGGACGAATCATGATCCGATGATGAGGCTCATGGCCTCCGCCCGGGTGGCACCATCGCGTAGCTGTCCGCGCACGGCGCTCGTGATTGTGCGGCTTCCCGGCTTCTTGACCCCACGCATCGCCATACACAAGTGCTCACATTCGAGCACCACGATCACGCCCTGCGGATTCAGAAACTGCTCCATGGCGTCCGCGACTTGGGTGGTGAGTCGCTCCTGGACTTGCGGCCGCTTGGCGAAAAGGTCCACCAGCCGGGCCATCTTGGACAGCCCGGTGATTTTGCCGTCCGCCTCCGGGATGTACCCCACATGCGCCTGGCCGAAGAAGGGCACCAGGTGGTGCTCGCACATGCTCCACACCTCAATGTCGCGCACAAGCACCATCTCGTCATGGGCAAGGTCGAAGGTGGTGGACATGATGTCGGCCGGATCCTGACGCAGACCGGCGAATACCTCGGCATACATCCGCGCCACCCGGGCCGGAGTGTCCAGCAATCCGTCGCGATCTGGATCTTCCCCGATGGCCAGCAGCAATTCGCGGATCGCGTTCTCGGCTCGGGCGTAGTCGAACTCGGGCAGGGTCATGGCTGGCCCCTCATCTGTTTAGTCGGCGGCGGCTTCTGGCGCGTCGGAGGCCGCGTCCGGCGACGCCTCCGAGTCGGTCGCAGGTGCAATCGGTGTAGATACTTGTGGCTCCGAGGAATGAGCGCCATTCGGGGACACGCCATTTGCTCGAGCCGGGATCGCCACCGGCCCGACCATCGAAGGCTGCCGCCGAGCCGAGCCGGTCCACGCGGGCCGGGCCGGGCGCCTGCGGATCTCAGCGAAGATCTCCGCGACCTCGTCCTTGTTGAGGGTTTCTTTTGCCAACAACTCCGAGACCAGGTTGTCGAGAATGTCGCGGTTGTCGAAGAGGATCTCGTAGGCGTCCTGATGGGCGGCCTCGATCAGATTCCGCACCTCTTCGTCGATCGCCGCGGCGACTTCCTCGGAGTAGTCACGCTGGTGTCCCATGTCCCGACCGAGAAACACCTCGGTGTTGTCGCTGCCATAGCGGATGGCTCCCAACCGCTCGGTCATCCCGTACTGGGTGACCATCGCCCGTGCGACCCCGGTCGCCTTCTCAATGTCGTTGGCGGCACCGGTCGTAGGGTCGTGGAACACCATCTCCTCGGCAGCGCGCCCGCCGAGCATGTAGGCCAACTGGTCGAGCATCTCGTTTCGGGTGGTGGAGTACTTCTCCTCGTCCGGCAGCACCATCGTGTAGCCCAACGCCCGACCACGGGGCAGGATCGTCACCTTGTGCACCGGATCGGAGTGGGGCAACGCCGCTGCCACCAGCGCGTGGCCGCCCTCGTGATACGCCGTGATCCGCCGCTCGGCGTCCCGCATCACCCGGGTGCGCTTCTGTGGCCCGGCCAGCACCCGGTCGATCGCCTCGTCCAGGGCGGCGTCGTCAACTTGCTGCCGGCCCTCCCGCGCGGTCAACAGGGCGGCCTCATTCAGCACGTTGGCCAGATCCGCACCGGTGAACCCCGGTGTGCGCCGGGCGATCGCTCGCAGGTCGACGCCCTCCACGATTGGTTTCCCTCGGGCGTGCACCTTCAGGATCTGCTCGCGCCCTTCCAGATCTGGCCGTTCGACTGCGATCTGACGATCGAATCGGCCTGGGCGCAAGAGCGCAGGGTCGAGGATGTCGGGCCGGTTCGTGGCCGCGATGAGGATCACTCCGCCAGCGACGTCAAAACCGTCCATTTCCACGAGCATCTGGTTCAGGGTCTGCTCACGCTCGTCGTGGCCACCACCGAGGCCAGCGCCACGGTGCCGGCCGACCGCGTCGATTTCGTCGATGAAGATGATGGCCGGGGCGTTGTTCTTGGCCTGTTCGAACAGGTCACGCACGCGTGAGGCACCGACTCCGACAAACATCTCCACGAAATCAGATCCGGAGATTGAGTAGAAGGGTACGGCCGCCTCCCCTGCCACAGCACGGGCCAGCAACGTCTTACCCGTGCCCGGCGGGCCATACAGCAGCACACCCTTGGGGATTTTGGCGCCGACTGCCTGGAATCGGGTCGGATCGGCGAGGAACTCCTTGATCTCCTGCAACTCCTCCACTGCTTCGTCGGCTCCCGCGACGTCGGCGAAGGTGGTCTGCGGCATGTCCTTGTTGACGGCCTTCGCCTTGGACTTGCCGAAGTTCATGATCCGCGACCCACCGCCTTGCATCTGGGTGAGGAAGAAGAACAGCAGACCGCCGATGAGCAGCACTGGCAGCAGGATTCCCAACAGCGTGAGCAGCGGGTTGTCTTTGGGCACCTCGACGTCGTAGCCGTCCGGGAGTTGCCCCGCATCAGCTTTGGCCTGCAGTTCTTCCTGCAAGACCAAACCCTGACCGGTGATGAAGTCTGCGTGCACCTTGGAGTCGTCGCGCAGCGTGAGCCTGAGCCGCTGCTCGCGGTCGACCAGGGTGGCCTCTTTCACCTGGTCGGTTTGGATGTATTCGACCGCTTCGGCAGTGGTGACGTCCTTCGGTCCGCTGAGTCCGGCCACAAGGTTGCTGCCGAGCATCACGAGGAGCACGGCGACCAGGATCCAGAAGAAGGGTCCGCGGAAAAACTTCTTGGCTTTCATTGCGTCGAGGGTATAACGCGTCCGTTCGATTCGCCTACGCCGAGGCTGTGCCTTCGCGAGCAGCGAACGGTACGCTCAATGTGGTTCGGCGTCGACGTGCTCACCGACCATTCACCACAGCCGGGTTCAGCACACCGACGCATCGCAGATTGCGGTACCGCTCGGCATAGTCCAACCCGTAGCCGACGACGAATTCATTGGGAATGTCGAAGCCCAGATATTCGACTTCCACGCCGTTCGCCACCGCTTCAGGTTTGCGCAGCAGCGTCATCACCTTCAGCGAAGCAGCACCCCGGGCCTTGAGGGTGCGACGCAGCCAATCAAGCGTCAAACCTGAGTCGAGCACGTCTTCAACCACCAAAACGTGCCGACCGGCAACGTCCTGGTCGAGGTCCTTCATGATGCGCAGCACCCCCGAGGAACTGGTGCGCGAGCCGTATGAGCTGATGGCCATCCACTCGATGCTCGCCGAGGACCGCAGCGCCCGCGAGAGGTCGGCCATCACCATGATGGCGCCTTTGAGCACCCCCACAAGCAACAAGTCCTGGCCGGCATAATCCGCGTCGATTTGGGCCGCTACCTCCTTGATGCGAGCATCAATCTGCTCGGCCGTCAGCAGGACCTCGATGATGTCGGAGTTGACGTCGGCTGGGTCCACGACTCTCCCTTTGGGCGTCGGTGACAGCCTCGCCGCCCTTCGCGCGACCGGTGCTTGCGCTGGGACGGGGCTGGCGTCACTGGTTCGGGGTGGTACTCAGGTCGCGGCTGGTTCCGGACCCGAGCACAACTGTGCCAGACAACCGTCTCGCAATCACATGCCCAGGCAGATATGCCGGACCTTGGCCGCGCCAGTGGCTGACCAGCGCCGTCAACGCGCCAAGGTGCACCGAGGTCAAGAGTGATCCGTTCGCGCCCGCGAGGACCGCGGCGGTGCGCATGACCCTGGTGACGACCGCCGCCGGTGTGTCGACGAGGGCTTTGGCATCCACCGCGACCGTCCCATCAGGTGCCGACTCCACGCAGGCAGCAGCCAGTTGGTCGGCCCAGAAATCGACCGCTTCCACCTCAGCGCGCACCTGGGCAGCGCTTCGGGCGAGAGCCGCAGCCACACCCGGGCCGAGTTCCCGTTCCAGCACCGGCAGCACTCGGTGGCGAACCCGACTGCGGGTGAAGCGCGGATCCTCGTTGTGCGGATCAACCCAAGACTCCAGTTCTGGATATGCCGACCGGACCACCTCCCGGGGCAGGTCCAACAGCGGTCGACGAAACATCCCGCGAGTGGCAGGCATGCCGGCTAGGGCGCGAGGGCCAGACCCCCTCGCAAGGCCCAGGAGCACCGTTTCGGCTTGGTCGTCCGCGGTGTGACCGAGTAACACCGCAGCCGCCTGCACTTCACCCGCGGCTGCCTCCAGCGCGCCATATCGCGCTTCCCGGGCGGCTGCCTCGGGCCCGCTGCGGCTGTTTGCTGCGGGTACGGATCGGCGCACCAGTACCGGATCAAGGCCCAGCGCGAGGCACTGTTCCGCGGCCCGCGCCGCGACCTGCGCCGAGTCCTGCTGCAGTCCGTGGTCGACGACTACGGCCCCGGCGCCGTACTGCGCAAAACGAGCTGATCGGACGACCTGCGCGGTGGCCGCTGCCAGGGCCAACGAATCCGCCCCGCCAGAACAGGCCACCACGACCAACGGCTGCCGCACCGACAGTTCATCCAGCACTCCGGCGACCGCGCGTCGGAGTTGGCGCTGCGCACTCACAACCGTGGCGGCCGGAACGGGTCAAAGGGCTCGGACCCTTGCGATCCACGCCGGTGGATCGTGAATCTCACTCGCGAGCGGCAACGTCGCCGGGGATGTCCAGATCCGGTTGAAGCCGCCCACACCTTCTGCCGCCACAACCGCGCGGACAAACGCCGCACCGTCTCGGTACTGCGCCATCTTGGCGTCCAGCCCCAGCAGCCTGCGAATCACCGAATCGAACAAACCGGCCGATCGGCGACGCTGCTCGAACGCCACTCGCAACGCCGCGGCCGATGGCACGACGTCTGCGGACTGGTCCATCACCCAATCTGCGTGCCCTTCGAGCAGACTCATCAAAGCCACCAGCCCCGACATTCGGCTGCGCATCTCGTCGGACTGCACCCAGGCCGCGACTCCGCCAGCTTCCCGCCGCCGCAGACCACTGACGATCCGGGTCAGCGCTTCGGCAGCAGAAATGTCCAAATCAGCCACGATTGCGCTGACCTCGGCCGTGAAGTAGTCACTCAGCCACGGGTTCGCCCCGAATTGCACCCGGTGGGTTTCTTCATGCATGCACACCCAGAGCCGGAAGTCGTGTGCATCGACCCCCATGGAATCTGCTGCTGCGACGATGTTCGGCGCCACCAACAGCAGCCGCTGTTCGCCCTCGCCGGAGCCGGGGAGCACCTCGAACTGCCCCAGTACTTTGCTCGACAGCCAACCGAAAGCCAGTCCCACCTGTACCGCAGCCACCCGGGTGGTCACCGGACCCAACAGCCCACCACCGCCGGAGTCGCGTGCCGACAGCGGCGCCACTAGGCGGCGCAGCGCTTCGGTGTTGGACCTCACCCATTCGGCCCGATCCACCACCACTGCAGGTTCAGCCCCCTCCGCACTCAACCCGGTGATGGCCGCCACCGGCGCGACGACTGTCCGTCGCGGCAGCACGCAGCGCGTCAACTTCCTCGGCGGCGGCGCTCATGGACACGTTCGGGCCACCGGGTGCGGTGCGCACGCCCGTTGCCAACGCCAGATCCCAGTCGATCGGTTCGGCCATGGGCCAAGACTATGCGGGGTCTGCCCCGCAGCCGCACTCCGCCAGCAGCGTCGCGGCCTGATCCAACGCCTCGCGAGAGGCGAGGATGTCCTCGGCGCCGTTGGAAATCATGACGTAACTCAAGAGTTGGCCAGATTCGGTGACGACCTGTCCGCTGAGGGCGGAGACTCGCGGTCAAGGTGCCGGTTTTCCCCCTCACATCCCCTCGGCCAGGCTCGGTCGGAGGTGTGGCGAATCGTTCTATCAGCGTGCCCGTGGATCCGGCAACGGGAAGCCCCGTGAGCATCGGCCAGAGCTGGTCATTTGCGCCGTTGAGCGCGACGTTGAGGAGCTCGCTGGCGGTGCGCGGGGGCAACAAGTCCAGCAGGCTGAGCCCTGATCCGTCCAGCAAGGTGACGCCTTGCGAGGAGACTCCGAGGTCCGCCAGGGCGGCCAGCGTCGCACGTGCCCCTCCCTGGAAGGAGGCTTCGCCGACCACTTCACCGCCAACCAGGTGCGCGAGCATTTCCGCGCTGACATTGTCCGAATCAGTGACCATCTGCTCAACCATCGCCGACATCGGCGCCGACTCAACCGAGGCGAGCACCTCCGATTCGCCGACCGGAGCCGCTGCACGCCCAACCTCGCCAAGCACCTGAATCCCGAAGCCGTTCAGGAGTTCGGCGAAGATGCGACCGGCGCTGATTGCCGGATCGTAGTCCGGCACACACACCTCAGCTGGCGTGGTGCGATGCACAGCGAGCGCTGTGATCGGCGTGACCAGGCACAGTTCGACGTCTTCGGCTTCCCAGCCTTCACCTTGCGCGGGTCCAGTGAAGACCGAATCATCCACTGCCAGCGACACAGCTTCCACACCGTCGGCGCGCAACTGACCCGCGGTCACCGCAGCCAGTTGGGTCAGCGATGCGCCCCCAGACCGCGGCTGCGGGTCCCTGGTGAGCAACGGATCGCCAGCCCCCACCAGGACTACGGAGTCTGGAGGTTGGGGCAACCACTGTGGTGGTCAATCGGTGTTCCGTGCCGAAGGTGTTGAGGGCAGCCGCGGCGGTCAGCAGTTTCACCGTCGACGCGGGGGTGAGCGGCGTCTCACCCTGGAGATCCACAAGCACGTCGCCGGTGGCAGGCTCGGTGACAACCACACCCATCGGTGGCGGCAAACTCGGCCCGGCCAGTAGCGGCAGCAGGGCAGCGCTCACACCTTGCGCGGTGGCGGTCGGCGCGCCACTCGCGGGCGGGCCAAGCTCGGCGAGCGTGGGCACCATGCGCACAGCGGGCACACCCACCACGTCCGACGTCGGGCTTTGGCCGGATGTGTTGTCTGGCTGCGGCGACGCTGTCGCGTTGACCGCGGCGAGCGGGCGGCCCCCGCCCCCGTCGGCACCGGACACACTCGGCACGGCCCATCCCCCCGCCGCCAGTGCACAGGCCACAACGCCCACGGCCACTTGCATCGATCGGAACCGCTGCCCCCTGCCTGCACTGACCCGCGCGCTCCTCACGGGATCAGACTCTAGGCGATTGCCACCCCGCGGCGGTGGATTGCCAAGCATGTGCGGGCAGACTAGGACAGACTGACCGTCAACGGCTCGGGCACGGTTCCCCTTTGCAGGCGGCTCCGTGCGCACCAGAATCACCAACAGCTCGATTGATCAAGGAGACAGCAGTGGAATTTGACGTCACCATCGAGATCCCCAAGGGCAGCCGCAACAAATACGAGGTGGACCACGAGACCGGACGCATCCGACTCGACCGCATGCTGTTCACCGCCACCCGCTATCCACACGACTACGGCTTCGTCGATGACACGCTGGGCCTTGACAGCGATCCGCTCGACGCGCTCGTGCTCGTGCGCGAGAGCACCTTCCCCGGCTGCGTGATCCGTTGCCGCACCATCGGCATGTTCCGCATGACCGACGAAGCCGGCGGCGACGACAAATTGCTCTGTGTGGTGGCCGGAGACCCGCGTGCCTCGCACCTGCAGGAGATCACCGACATCGACGAGTTCGAGCGGTTGGAAATCGAGCACTTCTTCCAGGTGTACAAGGACCTCGAGCCAGGTAAGTCCGTGGAAGGCGCCAGTTGGGCTGGCCGCGAGGCGGCCGAGGCTGAAGTGCTCGCCTCCATGGAGCGCGAGCGGCTACGCATCGAAGGAGCCTGAGGATTTCTGTACGTGCAACCGGCGGGCCGGGTTCGGCCGCCATCGCAACGGGAAACACCGCGACCACCGCAGCCGCGGTCCGCATCATCGAATCGGGAGGGAACGCCGTTGACGCGGCGGTGGCGGCGGGGTTCGCTTCCACCGTCGCCGAACCTGGCCTGACCAGCATCGCCGGCGGCGGTTTCGCGACGCTGTTGCACCCAGACGGCGCCAGCGAATCACTCGATTTTTTCACCGCCGTGCCAGGGCTCAACCGCACCACGGCACCGCAGCAGCCCGCCACCATCACGGTCGTCTATCCGTCCGCCCAACAAGACTTTCGAGTGGGCCCGGCGGCTGCCGCCGTCCCTGGGATGTTGAGTGGGCTGCTCGAGTTGCACCGGCGCCACGGCACCCTGCCCATTGGCACCGTGGTGGAGCCGGCGCGGGAACTCGCTGCGGTCGGCGCCACCATCGACTCGGCACAGGCCTACATCTTGGAACTCATCGACCCGATCGTGCGGCACACGGAATCCGCCGCCCGGGTGTATGCCCCAGGTGGCCGTCGCCTTTCCGAGGGTGATGTCCTGCACGACCTTGAGTTCGCAGGATTCCTTGCGGCGGTGGCGAGTGGGCAGGTCACTTCCCCACAGAGCACGGCTTTCGCCGAGCCGCTGTTGGGAATGTCGGCGCAAGGATGCGCGATCACCGAGGCCGATCTCGCTTCCTACGAGGCAATCTGGCGCAGCCCGCTGGCCAGCAGCCGGCACGGCTGGACGGTGATCACGAACCCGAGCCCGGCGTATGGCGGCGAAATCATCACTCGGGCAGTGAATGACCTCACGGACTACAGCTATGCGGCTCTGACGGAGTCGCTCACCAGGGCGACCGCCACCGTCAAGGGCGAGTTGGCCGTGACCACCGGAACAACTCAGATCTCGATCGTTGACGCCGACGGCCTGATGATCTCCATGACCACCACCAACGGTGCCGGAGGTGGAGTCCTCATCCCGGGAACCGGAATCCACCTCAACAACATGCTGGGCGAGGACGATCTCCTGCCCGGCGGCCTCGAATCGGTGACTCCCGGAGAGCGGCTGCGCTCCATGAGCGCACCCACGATTCTGATCGCCCCCGACGGCACGACCACAGCCCTGGGCAGCGGCGGTTCGGCCCGTATCCGGTCGGCGATTTCCACCGTGATCGTGCGCCTACGTGACGGCGACGAGCCATTGCATACCGCCATCGCAGGGCCCCGCGCCCACCAGGAGGACTCTGGTGTGGTGCAGGTCGAGCAAGGTCTGTCGGTGGAATCACTCACCCAACTGCGCGAAAAACACACTGTCAACGTGTGGGATCGCCGGGACTTCTACTTCGGTGGGGTCAACGCGGTCCAGCACTGCCCCGACGGGACCGTGGAAGCGGTGGCCGACCGCCGTCGCAATGGCAGCGTGGCGATCGTGGAGCCTGGGCTGGTCAACTCGCGCGGGTGAAGATGAAATCCTGCGCCTGACGCCCGGCGCCCTGCGCCATCAGTTCGAACTTGGTGTAGGGACGCCAGTCGGGACGCGGGCCGCGCACAAGTTGGGGGGTCAAGGTCGGCTCGCCTGCGAGGACCTCCGCCATTTGGTCGGCGTATTCGGCCACGTCGGTTGCGGTGTGCACAAATCCGCCGGGTTGCAGCCTTGAAGCCATCAGTGCCACCGCCGTCGGCTGGATGATTCGCCGCTTGTGGTGCCGAGCTTTCGGCCACGGGTCCGGAAACCAGACCCGGATCCCCGCCAGACTCGCCTCCGGAACCCAGGAACGCAGGGCTGTGACCGCGTCGGTCGGGCAGATTCGGACGTTCCGCAGCTGCGCCTGGGCCACACCGCGGGTCAGCGCGGCGACTCCGCGATCCATGACCTCGGCGGCGATGATGGCGGTTTCAGGGTCAGCCGCGGCACATTCCAAAGTCGCCTCGCCCATGCCCGAGCCGATCTCCAACACCACGGCCCGGCTGGTGGGGAACACGTCTGCGAGATCCCACACCTGCGCTGGCATGACCAGGCCCGGCAAATCCTCGGCCAACGCCTTGCGCAACTCCGGACCGAGGCGACCACCGCGCCGCTGGAAGGTGTGCAACTGATCGACGGGGACTGGTCCGGAGGGCTTGGCCACGACGACGATCCTTTCACCGCGGTTGCCGACATCGTGGTTACGACGCTAACCGCCGACCACCAAGAACCCCCACGCACCTTCGCCGCCCGCGGCTCTCCCCTGATCCTGGCCGCTTTAGGGTGACTCTTGTGACGTTCCGCCTGCTTACCGTGTGCACCGCGAATATATGTCGGTCCCCGACCGCTGCCCGTGGACTGAGCGTCGGGATTGAATCAATGGGCGTCGATCCAGAACTCATGAGCGTGAGTAGCGCAGGTGTTGCCGCAATCGCAGATCTGCCGATGTGCGAACTGGCTGACACTCTCTCTGCGGCGGCACTGGGAGCGGCCGGACCGCACCGTTCCACCCCGCTGACCAAGGACATCGCAGATTCCGCGGACCTCATTCTCACGGCGGACCGGAGTCACCGCAGCGCAGTCGGCCGGCTCGCACCGCGAACCCGGTCGCGCACCTTCACGCTGCGGCAGGCCGCCCGCCTCGCGACCTGGGTCACCACAGACTCCGGGCTACTCACCATCGCGGCCGATCGGGCTCGCGGGGTCGAACCAACGGGTCTTGACGAGTTTGATCCACGGCTGGGGGTGCCAGCACTACCAGCGAAGCCGGCAGATCGCGTCGCTTGGCTATTCGCTGAACTCGATGCCGCCCGCGGCACTGCGCCCGTCGCAGACGACGATCCTGACAAGGCAAACTGGCATCCAGATGACATCCCCGACCCGCACGTGGAGGGTTGGGAACTGCATGAACTCGCGGTCGCCACGTCTCTTGCGTCGGCCGCCGACGTCATCCGGGCGTTAGGCATCGTTGTAGCCATGCCGTAGGCTACGGACCGTACGCACACAGCGGCGGGATCCCTTCGCCCATGTGCCGGGCCTGAGCCGTCGAAAGGTTTCGATCAGTGGATCTCCGCGACTATCTCCGCATACTTCGCAAACGTTGGCTGTCTATCGCCATCATCACCGCGCTTGGTGTTGCGATCGGCGCGGGCTACAGCCTGATGAGCCCGAGCGTTTACCGAGCCACCGCGCAAAACTTCGTCGCTATCGGGGGAATGAGCGAACAGCAATGCCGCCACTGCCGGGTCGAGTTTTGCGCTGCAGCGGGTGAAGAGTTACGTCGACCTGGTCGACACCCCGGAGGTACTCGCTCCGGTGAAGTCCAACAGATGGGGCTGAGCATGTCCGTGCCGCAGCTGGCCTCCCAGGTCTCGGCCAGCAACCCCCCACAGACGGTGCTGCTGAACGTCGCTGTCACCGACTCCGATCCCACCGCGGCGCAGGAGATCGCCAACGCGGTAGCGACGTCATTCGCCCGACAGATCGAGATGATCGAGACTCCGCAGGGGCAGAACCGAATCCCCAGTGAAGGTGACCGTCACGAACCCGGCGCAGGGGGCCGGCCTGATCGCGCCCAACACCCGGGTGAACATTGCCCTTGGGCTGTTGCTCGGCCTTGGCATCGGCGTTGCCTACGCGATTATTCGCGAACAACTCGACACCAGCGTGAAGAGCGAATCCGAACTGTCCCAAATCACCGGACGGACGAACCTCGGTCTGGTCATGTTCGATCCCGAAGCCACGACCACCCCACTGGTCGCCCTGAACCAACAGTCAGTGCGGGCCGAGGGCTTCCGCACCATTCGGACCAACCTGCAGTACGTCGATGTCGACGAACCACCGAAGGCCGTGGTGATCACCTCGGCGCTCCCGAATGAGGGCAAATCCACCACAGCCTGCAACCTGGCAATCGCGTTGGCCCAGGCCGGCAACGATGTCTGCCTGGTGGAGGCCGACTTGCGCAAGCCAAAGGTGGCGGAGTACCTCGGAGTCGACGGCGGCACCGGCCTAGTGGATGTCCTCACCGGCCAGCAGACCACCGACGATGTGCTGGTGTCCTGGCAACGCGGTTTGCTGTCGGTGATTCCCTCCGGCCCGATCCCGCCCAACCCGTCGGAGATTCTCGGAAGCCGCCAGATGGCCCACCTGCTCGAGGAGTTGCGCGAGCGCTTCGACACCATCGTGATCGACGCCCCGCCCTTGCTACCGGTCAGTGACGCCGCCATCCTCGCCCGGACGGCCGACGGCGCCTTGGTGGTCACTCGGTTTGGCAAGACGAGCCGGGACCAGGTCCACAAGGCCGCTGAGGTCCTTGACGCCGTTGGTGCCCGCCTGCTCGGTACGGTGCTGAACTTTGTTCCAACCAAGTCAGGCCGCTACGGGTACGGCTACGGCGGATACGGCTACGGCGGATACGGCGGATACGGCGGATACGGCCATGGTTATGGTCACACGGAGAGCAAGCCCAAGGCCGATGCCGAAGCTGCAGCCAGCCAAGCCGATTCGGTGTCCAAAGTCGAAGCTGACAACTAGGCCGAGCAACCACAACGGAACGGACCACCCAGCGAGAGCGCTCCCGTTCGGCGGGAAAGGGGCGGTAGACCTTGATTCCGTTGGACTTCTTCGCCTTCTGGCGCTGCGAAGGTGCAGGTGGGGGTTTCATGCTCGACCGGTCCTATGCTACGTTGCAGGTGGCATCGGGCTTACAAACACATGCAACCACATGACTTTCAAGTCCAAACACAGTGCAAGACAATAGGGAGTTTCAGATGAAGAAGGCCATCGCGGCTGGCGCTATCGCTGGCTTGGCAATTGCCGGGGCGGGCGCTGGCGTCGCAAACGCGGCATACCCCCCGCAACCCATCCAGCTGGCGGCTTCCACCAGTCAACGACTGTGGGTTGGCGACCCCGATCACGTTTACCTGTGGCACCATCAATCCGTTCACCCCTGGCAGCACGGTCAACTGGACCAGCTGCAAACGTCCGGGGACCACGTCGGCGGCGATGCTAGTGGCGCTGCGTCTGTCTCAGCCTCGTGGACCTCGACGGTCCCAGCGCGGACCGAACGGGGTATCGAGCGGTTAACCTTGCTTTCTCGCAACGGGCCCTACGAGGTTACGCTCTCGACGGTGACCATCACCGGCGGGACTCGGTCCGGCCTCGATCTCGACGTCCACCGTGCATCCGACGCGGCAAGCCCACGCCGCACCCGACCGCCACGGGCGGCGGCGCCATCCGGCGGCGGCGGTAGCCAAGCCGGCGGAACCACCGGCGGCGGCCTGGCTCAGACCGGTGGCAACAACACCCTCACCATCGCAGCTGTGGGCGCTGGCCTGCTGCTTGCAGGTGTGGGAGCGGTTGTCGTTGCGCGTCGACGCGAAGGCAGCAACGCCTAAGCACTGACAAGTTTCACAGTAAAGGACCGTCGGGATTCCCGGCGGTCCTTTACTGTGGTGCCGTACCGATCCCAGACAAGGACAGTTCCCTATGAGTAATCGCGCACTTGGCCTCGCTGCGCTGGCAGTGCTCATCGTGGTCGATGTAGTACTCATCGCCCTGGCCCTGCGGCCGGCCCCAACGCCTGATCCGGCTGCCCTGCCGGTCACCCCACCGATGGAAACGTCCACTCCTGCTGAAGCAGGCGGTGAGGCAACAGCAGAGGCTCCGGCCGAAGATTTCCCCGCGCCTGGGCCTGCCCGGTTGGTCGCCGTGCGCCCGGACGGATCGGCGCTGGCTGCGCTCACCGGAGCCTGCGACCAGGCGAGCTCCTCGGGCTTGGAGATTCCAACAACGGGGACGACTCGACCTGTTGTGGTGCCTGGTGCAGTGATGGGCCGACTGACCACCATGGACTCTGGCGACCTTGAGCTGGTGGCTACATCCGCAGACTGCACGGGCGAACTCCGCTTCACCGAGGCAGCGGCGCAAGATGAATGGACCCCCGAGGGCAGCCCGCAAGGAGTCCGGTACATGTTTCCGGGCGGCCCAGGGATAGCAATGCCCAGCGGACCGGTGCCTTTCCCGTGCGAGATCGCCTCCTTCGCCCCCGACAATCAATCGGCGGCGGTGCTGTGCTCCGACGGTGCTGTGCTTGTGGCTGATCAGTCCGAATGGCAGTCACGCGGGAATCTTCCAGCAGGCCGGGCACTTTCGCGAATCAGCGGCGGCAGCGGCTTGGTCGCACTTGCGACTGCAGACGATTGCAGCGGCCTGACAGTGCACCGCTCTGATGACGGTGGCACCACCTGGGTTCGCACAAGTTGCATCCCCGCCGCCGCCAGCTCCGGCGATCCCGTGGGCATCGGTGCACAGGCAAGCACCGTGGTGGTGGTGGACGGAGCCGGGACCGCGTACCGTGGTGACATCAACGGAGGGGAATTCACTCAAGGAGGGTGATTCTGCATGCGCGCAGCTTTGCGGGGCCTTGGCGAGGTCCTGATCACGCTGGGCGTGGTGCTCCTGCTGTTTGTGGGATACCAACTGTGGTTCACCACTTGGCAGGCGAATCGGGCCGCCGAACGCAACGTCGCCGAAATCCAGCAGGCGTGGTCCGCAGCCTGAACCTAGGAGCATTGCGGCCAAGGCCCCCGAGGAAGTCACCGAGTCGCCACCCATCGGCACCCCCTTCGCGCTCATGACGATTCCCCGGCTGGGCGCAAACGTGGACGACAAGCCGGTCCTCTCCGGGGTCGGCCTCGACGAGTTGGCGCAGGGCCTCGGGCACTACCCGGACAGTGCGATGCCGGGGCAGGAGGGAAATTTCGCGGTGGCGGGCCACCGCATCACCCTCGGCGAACCGCTGCGCTACGTGGAAAACCTTGAAGTCGGCGACAACGTGTATGTGGAAACCGAAACCTACTGGTACACCTACCGTCTAAATCGGACCGAGATCGTGCTCCCGGATGCCGTGTGGACCGTCAGCCCCGACCCATTCGAAACCCGATCGGACCCACTACAGCGGCTGATCACATTGACCACCTGCCACCCCACCTTCGGTAACAGCCACCGCTGGATCTGGTGGGGCGAGTTGGTCGAGTCAACCCCAAAGTCCCCCGGTGTGCAGGCTCCCGAGATGGTGGTGAACGGCTGATGTATGCATGGCTCTGGCGCACGCTTCCAGGGGGTGGGGCCGCGAAAGCGCTGCAGTCCGCGGTTCTGCTCATCGCAGCATTGGCAGTGCTGCTGCTGGTGGTGTTCCCCTGGGCCTCCCAGCATGTGCCGTTCCTCCGGGTCACAGTTGAGGACCCTGCCAGTGGAAGTCAGACCCAGGCCCCGAGTCGGGGACCGGCCGCCACCTCCACCCTCCAAATGCACTAGCCAGCCCTCGGCTCACGAGGCGCCGCTGCTGGACGCCACCGGGCTAGGAGCACTCAGTCCCGTCTTCCGGCACCACCCCGCTGATCAGGAAGTCGTCCACCGCCTCATCAATGCAGGCCGAACCATTGTTGTAGGCCGTGTGACCATCAGCGTCCACCCACGTGACCAGGACTCCGTTGTCCAGTTGTGCCGCGAGCGCCTGCGACCACACATACGGCGTGGCGGGGTCGTATTCGGTGCCCACCACCAGAATCTCCGGGCTCCCCTCAGCAACCAAGGCTCGAGGCTCACTGGTAGCCGGGACCGACCAGTACGAGCAGGGCAGGTTCCCCCAGGCCAGGTAGGAGCCGAACATCGGCGCCTCGACCGACCACCGTTCCGCCAGTGCCTCGGTCTCCGCCACATCAGGTCGGTCCGGGCGATCCACGCAATTGACTGCATACAGGACGTCGACGCCGTTGCTGGCGTAGCTGCCGTCCAACTCGCGTTCATTGAACAAGTCGACTGTTCCCAACATCGATGAGCCGTCACCGGCCAACGCCAACGTCAGCGAGATTGTGAGCAGCGGCCAGCCATATTCGGGCTGGTATAGCGGGTAGACAATCGCACTGAGCGCCAATGCCTGCGTGAGTGGACGCTGCGGATCATCGGTCGGCAGCGGGTTTTCGTCCAACGAGTCAACGAAGTCCAGCAGGCGCTGCTTTGCCGCCGTGGGATCCGTGCCCAGCGGGCAGTCGGGCTGTTCCACGCAGTCCTCGATGTAACGCTGCAGGGCCACTTCGAAACCAAGCGCCTGGCCCTTGGAGATCTCGGTGTTGCTCAGCGTGGGATCGATTCCGCCGTCGAGCACCATCCGGCCCACCCGATCAGTGAATTCGTCGGCATACATGGCGCCAAGCAGGGTTCCGTAGGAAAAGCCGAGGTAATCCAGCACCGGCCGGTTGAGTGCCGCTCGGAGGATGTCCATATCCCGGACCACATTGGCCGAACCGATGTGGCGAGTCAGGGCCTCAGAGTCAGCGATACATCCAGCGGCGAAGTCTTCTGCGTCGGCGACCAACCCGGCAATCTCGTCCTCGTCGTCCGGACTGGCGTCGGCAGCCAGCAACTCGTCGAGTTCGGCATCAGTGAGGCAATTCAGGGGATCGCTTTTCCCCACCCCACGGGGATCAAAACCCACGATGTCGTAGGCCTCACGCAACTGCGGGGACATCACGATGTCGGCCGCCTCCGCGTACTGCACTCCGGAGCCGCCTGGGCCGCCCGGGTTCACCACCAATGGCCCGATCGGACTCGGACCGGTGGCGGGGCTCCTCAGCAACGCAAGTTCGATTGTGCCAGCGGCAGGCTCGGCATAGTCCAAGGGCACTTGGAGGGTCGCGCACTCGTTTTCCCCGCCACATGAGGTCCACTCAAGTGTTTGGTCGTAGAACGGCTGCAAATCCGACTCTGGGGCGTTTCGGGCCTCGGGCGATCGGAAGCCCTCTCCCTCCGGGCCCGATCCGCCAACCCCCACACACCCAGTGAGTACCGCACCAGCAAGGACGACGGAGAGGGCAGCACGGATCACCGCTTCACCCTAAGACATCCGAGGCGGTTTTCCCCCGCCACCCTGCATCACCGGCGTCCACGGTGGAAAAGCCGGAGCCCACGCCTCAATAGGGCATTCGCCCGTCCATGGCCTCGGAAGCCGCCGCGAGCCCGGCCGCATAGGACTCCAACTCGTACACCGCCATGGACAATGAATCATTGGCCGCCCCCGCAGGATCTGGCGCAGCAAGCAAGGTCACGGTGGCAGCGATCAACCGGTCATACGCCTCGGCGCCCTCAGCCAGCCGCCGTCTGAGGGTTTCGGCTGCCTCAGCGGCTTGGGGTGCTTTCATCGCGTCGACGTTCGAAAGCAACTCGAGCCGCTCGATCAGGCCATGCATGCGTGGCTGCACGGCGTGCATGGTGGTCCGCAGTGCCATCCCAGCTTCGGGGTGGATCTGATCGACCGCGGGAATCATCGCCACGAGTTGCGCCTCTGCCCGGAATACCTCGGCGGACTCCTCAGACCCGACGGCGGTTGCGGGAAGCACGGGAGGCGGGACCGGCGGCAAAGCCGGCGCGGGAGGCGGGGTGGCATGGGTCAACTGAAGTCGGGCGCGCACCCCGATCAGGGCGGCTACGGCAGCGGTGACGAACCAGAGACCAGGCGATGCCGGGATAGCCCCATTCACCATTGGCTGAGTAATACCGGTGGCGACGTCGACCACACCGAGTCCGGCGGCTCCGGCTGCCACGTAGTTGCCCGTCGCCGACCGTACCGAGAGCCGCTTCAGCCTCGCGGTGTAGCGCTGTTCGGCAACCGCGTGGGCCTGCTGCACCTGAGCCCGCTCCAGGATCGCGGCCTGCCGACGCTGCGCCGCGAGTTGCACCGGATCAGAGCGTCGCAGACGCTCCTCTTTGGCAGCGTCCACCCGACCTCTGCCCCACGCGATAGCGTTCGAGACGAATTCGCCCCACTCCGGAGAATTTGCCATGCCACTACGGTACGCGCTCAGACCCCAAATGCCCACTGCGCACCGGCACCGTGGCCCCCCGTCCGAGTTGCAGGGCGAGGGTCGCAAAAACGAGGTCCTCCGCGCCGTCCGCGGCAAGCGCCTCCCGGGCGTGCATGATGGCATCCAGGTGCATCATGGCGGTGGCCGGATTACTCCTGGCGACCAGCCGTTCGATCTCGACGGCCGCCTCGGAGTTCACCGAGTCCACGTCCGCCCCGCACAACTCGGCCAGCACATCGCGGTACAGCCCGAGAAGGTCGAGCAGAACTCGGTCCAACTCATCGCGGAGCATGCGTCGCCGGCGGTTGCGCTGCTCCTTCTCCAAGTCCTTGAGCACACTCGACGCGCGGGCTCGGGCGCTCCCTGCCCCTGTGCCCCCCTCCCCATAGGCCCGCAGGAGTTCGGCCACCTCTTCGGCTTCACGTGGCTCCGATTCTTCGGCCACTTGCTCTCGAGCATCGTGGATCGCCTCGGCTGCCGCCGACATGCATTGTGCGACCGATCCCAACCGCTGCGGGAACGCCATCACGCGTTGATGCCGCAGTCGGACCTCCGGATCTGTGGCGAGCGCTCGCGCCCGCCCGATGTGCCCCTGAGACGCACGCGCCGCGTAGGAGGCCATCGCCGCATCGACACCTACAGAGTCCTGCAGGAACCGGGCCACTTCGTCGACTGGAGGGGTTCGCAGCCGCACCACCCGGCAGCGGGATCGGATGGTGGGGAGCACGTCGTCCAAACTCGGCGCGCACAGCACCCAGACCCCGTGGGGCGGCGGTTCCTCCAACGACTTCAGCAGCGCGTTGTCGGCGTGCTCGTTGAGTCTGTCAGCGTCCTCGATCACCACCACGTTCCAGTCGCTGCGGGTGGGCATCACCCCGATCCGACCCACCAGCCCCCGGGTTTGATCAACGCCCATGATCACCCCACTTGGACGGACGATCGTCACATCTGGGTGCAAGCCAGCGGTGACATCCCGGCAAACCCGGCATTGACCACAACCAGCCTCTGGGCACACCAGGGCTGTTGCGAAGGCGACGGCGGCGTTGGACCGCCCCGAACCAGGCGGTCCAACGATCATCCACGCGTGGGTCATGGCCGAGGACAGCTCCGAGGGACCGGCGGTGCGATGCGCATCAGCGACCGCCCGTCGCAGCTCTGCAGACGCACGCTCCTGCCCCACAAGGCGATCCCACACGCTCATACCCGAGGCTCCCCGCTCAATGCAGGCCACATACTTTTCAGCCGGGTGATCACCTCGTCGCAAAGCCAGGTGGGATCAGCCGTGGCGTCGAGCACGAGGTAGCGGTCGGGGTCCGCGGCTGCCAAGGTCAGCAGGCCCTCGCGCACCGCCGCATGGAACTCCGCAGACTGTGCTTCCATCCGATTGCCATCAACTGCCCGGGCCAAACCCTGCCGTGGATCGAGGTCCAGCACCACCGTGAGGTCCGGGATCAAGTCCTCGGTGGCCCAACGGCTGATGGCGGCGATCTCGGCCACGTTGAGGTCGCGGGCAAACCCTTGGTAGGCCAGGGAGGAGTCGACAAATCGGTCCGAAATCACCAACGTGCCTGCGTCGAGAGCTGGATTGATGACCTTTGCGACGTGATCGGCGCGCGCCGCTGCAAACAGCAACGCCTCACATCGGGGAGACATTGGATCTTCCACCGGGACGAGGAGCACGGCGCGAATCTCCTCAGCTGTGCGGGTACCCCCGGGTTCGCGGGTGGTAGTGCCTCACACCCCACTTGCCGAAGCCGCTGCGCCAACAGACTCACCTGCGTGGTCTTGCCTGCTCCCTCGCCACCTTCGAAAACCACGAACAGCCCGCGCGTTCGGCGCTGGCCCCCGCTGCGCTGCTCGGCCCCGTCCACCGCAGTTAGTCCACGCCGACCGGGGTCGCCGTGGGCACCATGGCCTCCTGCCCGACCTCCGGTGCCGTGGTGATCTCTGGCGCGGTTTCCTGCACGGCCGCTTTCTTGGTCGCCGCCTTCTTCGCCGGAGCCTTCTTCGCGGGGGCCTTTTTGACGGCGGCCTTTTTCGCGGGGGCCTTCTTGACGGCCGTCTTCTTCGCAGGGGCCTTTTTCGCAACCGCCTTCTTCGCAGGCGCCTTCTTCGCGGGGGCCTTTTTCGCCGCCTTTCGAGCCGTCTTCTTTGCCGGTCCGGCCGCTCTGCGATCGGCCAGCAACTCCACTGCACGCTCGAGCGTCAGGCTCTGCGCATCGTCTCCGGCGCGCAGCGATGCGTTCGTCTCACCATCGGTCACGTAGGGGCCGTATCGGCCCGACTTCAGCCGGATCTCCCCGTTGCTGTTCGGGTCAGTGCCCACCACGACGCCCGGATCTGCTGCCCGGCGGCCGCGTTGTTTGGGCTGGGCCAGCAGCGCAAGCGCTTCATCCAGGGTGATCGCGAAAATCGACCCCTCATCCGGCAGCGACCTGGAGTCACCGGCATGCGTGATGTAGGGGCCGTATCGTCCGTTATGCGCGGTGATGGGCTCGCCATCGGCTGGGTGCTCGCCGACTGTTCGCGGCAAGTTGAGCAGGGGCATAGCCTCGTCCAGCGTGACCGATTCCGGCGTCATGGTGGCCAGCAGACTCGAGGTCCGTGGTTTGGGACGTTTGCGCGCAGTGAGTTCGGCCTCGGCCTCGGTGAGGACCTCGGTGACGTACGGGCCGTACCGCCCAGACTTCACCACCACCCTCCGTCCGGTGTCCTCGGCGATCCCCAATTCCCGTTCACTCGGGACTGCCAGAAGTTCCGCCACCTTTTCAGCCGTCAGTTCGTCCGGAGCAAGCTCGTCCGGAATCGTGAGCCGCCGATCCCCGGACTCAACGAATGCGCCGAACTTGCCCACCCGCACCACCGCCTCGGAGTCGGCGATCGGGAAGGTGGCGTTGGCGCGCGGGTCGATGTCATCGCCGCCGCTGACAATCAGCGGGTGCAGACCGGGGAACTCTCCGCCTTCACCGTCACCGAAGTAGAAGCGTCGAAGCACCGCCGCCCGCTGTTGCTCTCCTCTGGAGACCATGTCGAGGATCTCCTCCATGCGGGCGGTGAAATCGAAATCGACCAGCGCCGAGAAGTGCTCCTCGAGCAACCGCACCACTGAAAATCCAAGCCAGGTCGGGATCAACGCGCTACCTCGTTTGCGCACGTAACCCCGATCAATCACGGTGGTGATGATTGCGGCGTAGGTGGAGGGACGGCCGATTCCCTTGGCCTCCAGTTGCTTCACCAGACTCGCCTCGGTGTACCGCGCAGGCGGTTTCGTGGCATGTCCGCTCGCGGTGATCGACTCCGGATTCACAAGGTCGCCCACTGCGAGTAGCGGCAGCCTGGTCGAACCGCGACCGTCCTTGTCCTCCTCGTCGGTGCCTTCTTCGTAGGCAGCCAAGAAGCCCGGGAACACCACGACCGTGCCCGACGCCGAGAAGGTGCACTCGCGGCCGTCGCCAGCGGTTGCGTGCAAGGTCACCGTGGTGGTGGCCACCCGGGCATCAGCCATCTGCGAGGCGAGGGTGCGCCGCCAGATCAGCTCGTACAGGGCAAACTCGTCGCCCACAAGTTCACCGGCCAATTCCCCGGGGGTGCGGAAATGGTCTCCCGCTGGGCGCACCGCCTCGTGCGCCTCTTGGGCATTCTTGGCTTTGCTCTTGTAGCGCCGCGGTGCGGACGCAACATGGTCGGCCCCGAAGAGGTCTCCGGCCTGCTGGCGAGCCGCCGTGATCGCGGTTTCCGACAGGGTCGTGGAATCCGTTCGCATGTAGGTGATGTAGCCGCGGTCGTACAGCGACTGGGCCACCCGCATCGTGCGCTGGGCGCCCCAACTCTTCTTCCGCGAGGCTTCCTGCTGCAGCGTTGAGGTGGTGAAAGGCGCAGCGGGACTGCGCTTCGAGGGCTTTTCGACCACGTCGGCGACCCGCAGCGACTGCCCCCGCAGGGCCGCAGCCAGCTGCTCGGCGGCCGCCGCGTCAAGCCGAAGAACATCATCGGCACGCAATTGACCGTCCCGGCCGAAATCTCGGCCAACGGCGATCCGGGTGCCATCCACTGCAGTGAGGGCAGAGGAAAAGGGTCGCGGCTGGCCGGCCAGCGCATCGATCCCCCAATATTCGGCGGCCCGGAAGGCGATGCGCTCGCGTTCGCGGAGCACCAGCAGTCGCACCGCCACCGATTGCACACGTCCGGCCGACAGTTGACTGCGCACCTTGCGCCACAGCACCGGCGATACCTCGTAGCCGTACAGGCGGTCGATCACCCGACGCGTCTCCTGGGCATCGACGAGGTCCTGGTCCAACTCCCGGGTGTTCGATGCGGCGTACGAGATGGCCTCGGGCGTGATCTCGTTGAACACCATGCGCCGGACCGGGACCTTTGGCTTGAGCACCTCAAGTAGATGCCAAGCGATGGCTTCGCCTTCTCGATCCTCATCGGTGGCGAGCAACAACTCGTCGGCGTCCTTGAGGTGGGAGCGCAACTCGGCGACCTTGGACTTTTTCGACGGCGCCACGACATAGATCGGTGTGAAATCGCCTTCAACGTCCACTGCCAGCCTGGCCCAGCTTTGGTCCCGAAACTGCGCGGGCACCTGAGCGCTGCCTTCGGGAAGGTCCCGAACGTGACCCACGCTGGCCTCCACCCGATAGCCGGGACCAAGGTAGCGCTGAATCGTCTTGGCCTTCGCCGGCGATTCGACGATGACTAGGCGAACTCCACTGGCACTACTCACGTGCTGTGCTCCTTCATCGCAGATACTGCGGGTTATGCGGGTGGGCTGTGCACGATGCACGATGGCCAACGGGCCGACCACGGAGTCGGGAGGCCACCTTTGCAGTACATGTCATCCAAGGTCAAGCGTGACAAACCCTCGCTCCATGAGACCACGGACCCCTGGCAACCACGACAGCAGCACGTCCTCGACGCTCATGGCCAACGCATCGGCACAGTCCGCAAGTCGATGCTGTAAGGCTACGCCCCGATCCGCCAACAGCAACCAAGACAGGCACGGATCAAGCGGTTCCGGCGCGCGCCAACCGGACTCGGAGACGAGCACGACGGCTGCAGCGGAACCAGACCAGTTGCCGAGGTCGGCACCATTGAAGTCCACGATCTTCACCGCGTCGGCGAGCGCAACGTCACCAGCGAGCAGGTCGACCGCGGTGGGAGCGTCCATCCGTCGGGCACACTCGGCCACAACCTCCGCGCCGAAGGGCAAGCGCTGGGCAGTCGACACATCTTCCACCCAATGGACCGGGACGTCGCTGCTGACGGCGTTGCTGACGCGCTGCCGACGTTGCTCCCCGTGATTGGCCGATGCAGCACAATCCAGCCGAACCCGACCGCGGCGGCGGAGAGCGTCTCCAAATAGGACAGCCACTCGCCGCGAAGCTGCGCGGCGCCGGATTCCCTGGAGTCCCGCAGCCAGAAGTCGACGTAGTCGGCAGGTCCCAGCACGTCGCGCTGCGCCACCCACGCCAGGCAATCGGCCGGCAACCACGCGCTCACCCGGTCTTCCCAGCGACCAGCATCAGGATGGAGCCAGGACGTCACGATCACCGCCCAACCGCCAGGCCGGAGCACCCGGCGCACATCCGCCAGCACCTGCGCAGTCACAGAATCACCCGGGGCCGGTGAGTCTCGATAGGCGTGCCGCCGCCGAGGACCGATCACGAAAGGCGGGTTCGCCGTGATGAGGTCAAACGATTCGGCCGCAAACGCCTCAGTGAACGATCCGCGCACGCACGCCACCTGGTCCCGGCGCACCGCGCTGGCCCGGCAACTGGCTCTGGTGGCGCTGAGCGCCCTTTCGCTGATGTCGGACGCAACCACGAACTCCGAATGTTCGGCCAGCGCCACGCTCCCCACGCCGCAACCGGAACCGAGGTCGAGCGAGGTCCTGACGTGCGTTCTGGGGGTGAGCGTCAACAGCGTGCGAGACGCGCCGGAGGCGCCCATGACGTGATCGGCCGGCAACGCTGCGTCACCGACCGGATCGGCAACTACGATCACCGGATCCGGTCGGTGCTGCAACCACTCCAGGCCGATCACGTCACCGAATTCGACCTGCTCAGCAACGAACGGGCGCTGCACTCCACTGCTCATTCGCGCATTCAACGCGACCTATGACGCCCCGGGAGCAGCGGTAGCAATGTCGCTTTCCTCGATTGCGCCACCGCGGCGCTTCGACACGATCACCGAACCGACCACAATCGCCGTGGCTACCAGCGCGATGCCGTAGCGCAAGGGGCTGTTCGCCTCATCACCGATGGACAACGCGACCACGGCCGGGGCGATGAGCAGCGCAACCAGGTTCATCACCTTGATCAACGGGTTGATGGCCGGGCCAGCCGTGTCCTTGAACGGGTCACCCACGGTGTCGCCGATCACAGTTGCAGCGTGGGCCTCGGAACCTTTTCCACCGAAGTGACCGTCTTCGACGAATTTCTTCGCGTTGTCCCAGGCCCCACCGGAGTTGGCCAGGAACACCGCCATCAGCACACCGGTGGCGATGGTTCCCGCGAGGTAGGCGCCAAGCGCACCGACACCCAGTCCGAACCCGACCGCGACCGGCGCCAAAATGGCTAGCAGACCCGGGGTGGCCAGTTCGCGGAGTGAGTCACGGGTGCAGATGTCCACAACTCGACCGTATTCGGGCTTCTCGGTGTAGTTCATGATGCCGGGGTGCTCGCGGAACTGCCGGCGCACCTCGAAGATGATGGCGCCCGCGGCCCGGGTGACCGCGTTGATCGCGAGGCCGGAGAACAGGAACACCACCGCAGCACCGATGATCAACCCGACCAGGTTGGCCGGGTTGGCCACGTTGAGCACGCCGAGATACTGCAGGCCCTGCTGTTCGGTGAGCGTGTCAAGGGAGAGCCCCGAGGAGGCGACCGCTCCCCGGATCGCATCCTGGTACGAACCGAACAGGGCTGTTGCCGCCAGCACCGCAGTAGCGATCGCGATTCCCTTGGTGATGGCCTTGGTGGTGTTGCCCACGGCGTCCAGGTTCTGCAGCACCTTCGCGCCGGACTCGCTGACGTCGCCAGACATTTCGGCGATGCCCTGGGCATTGTCCGAAACCGGACCGAAGGTGTCCATCGCCACAATCACGCCCACCGTGGTGAGCAGGCCGGTGCCTGCCAACGCCACCGCGAACAGTGAGAGCGTCACCGAACCGGCGCCGAGGAGGAAGGCACCGAAGACCGCTCCGGCGATGATCAACGCGGTGTAGACCGCCGATTCGAGCCCCAGCGAGATACCGGACAGGATCACCGTGGCCGGACCGGTGAGTGAGGTGCGCGCGACGTTGTCCACCGGCGGCCGGTTGGTCTCGGTGAAGTAGCCGGTGAGCTGCTGGATTACCGCGGCGAGCACGATACCGATGATCACCGCGCCGATTGCCAGGACCCGCGGGTTGAATGCCTCAACGCTGCCGACGATGCCGAGATCCGCCACGACGACGCCCCGAAACTCCACGATCCGCGACGGCAGGAATACGAACGCGGCGATCGTCACCAGCACTGCCGAAGCAATCGCGGAAATGAAGAAGCCCCGGTTGATGGCCTGCATGCCCGAGCGATCCGAGGGCCGCGGGGACACCGCGAAGATTCCGATGATCGCGGTCAGCACGCCGATCGCGGGGACGATCAGTGGGAACACCAGACCCAGTTCGCCAAACGCTGCTTTGCCCAGGATCAGCGCTGCGACCAACGTCACGGCGTAGGACTCGAAGAGGTCCGCGGCCATACCAGCACAGTCGCCAACGTTGTCGCCGACGTTGTCGGCGATCGTCGCGGCATTGCGAGGATCGTCTTCTGGGATGCCCTGCTCCACCTTGCCTACCAGGTCGGCGCCGACGTCGGCGGCCTTGGTGAAGATGCCGCCACCGACTCGCATGAACATGGCCAGCAGGGCGGCTCCGAAGCCGAAGCCCTCGAGCACCTTCGGCGCTTCGCCCTTGTAGACCAGCACGACAACGGCAGCGCCGAGTAGTCCCAGACCGACGGTGAACATGCCAGCGACGCCCCCGGTCCGGAAGGCGATTCGCATCGCCGGTTGTTCACCGGCGTCGTTGGCTGCCGCCGCCATCCGAACGTTGGCCCGCACCGCCAGCCACATGCCGACATAACCGGTGATGCCGGAGAACACGGCCCCGACGACGAAGAAGATCGACCTTCCGATGCGCTCGCTGGTCGTCTCCGCAGGCAGCAGGAAGAGTAGGAAGAAGACGACGACCGCAAACACCGACAAGGTTCTAAATTGTCGAGACAGGTATGCGGAGGCACCTTCTTGCACCGCTGCGGCGATGCTCTTCATATTTTCGGTGCCCTCATTGGCGGACAGCACCTCGCGGACCAAAACACCTGCGACAGCCAGGGCGATGAGCGCTACCAGCGCCACCACCAGAACGATCGTGTAGTTGGCCCCGGAGACTGTCACCGAGGTGGCTGTAGCCACGCTGGCAAACGACATTCGCACTCCCAGGTCTTGAGTCTTTAGTTAACTGTTCACGCCCCATTTGGCGTGTTGGCTGGGGCTTCACTGAACGCGAGTACCGGGTACGGGTGCCCTTGCGGCGTCGCGGGTTGTGCCTCAGATGGGCGTGAGTCTACGCAGGAGCACGCCAATGTTGTTCTTGACCACGCAGCAGGTATCGCAGTGGGTGGTGAGAAGTTGGCTATTCGACCGCTCAGTCGGCGGTGAGCGGCCAGGCCATCACAAGGCCCCTGTCGCCAAGGTCGAATCGGGGAGCAACGGCTCGCAGCACGGTCATGGCCAACTGACTTTCCGGTTCGGTCACGCTAGGGGCTGCGTTCGGACCAACTGCTACTGAGAGTTGGTCGAAAGTGAGGTCGAACTCCACCTCGACCGGCTCGTCGAGGCCGATGTGCAGTAGGCAGGCTTCGGTGACCGCCAAGCGGATGTCGTCGACACCCTCCTCGTCGAATCCGGCCTGTCGGGCAACCCCGGCGGCGAGCAGCCGTGCGATTCGTACGTACGCCGGACCCGGCGGGATGGTCAGAGTCGCGACCCGCATTCATGCCGTCCCGGGCGACACCGCGGACACAGATTCGCCGACGGTCATGATCTGGTCCATCCCGGTTATCGACAAAACTTTGAGGATCCGTGGGGAGGTGGCCACGAGCGCAAGGTCGCCGCCATTTTCCCGGAGGTGGGTGAGGGCCTTGATGAGCACCCCGAGACCGGTGGAATCCAGAAAGTCGACGTCGGTGAGATCCACCACCAACTGCACCGGAGAATCGGTCAAGAACTCCGACAGGTGCTCGTCGAGTTGTGGCGCCGAGAGCGCATCAAGTTCTCCCACGACCGCAACCACCGTCGCGTCGCCTGCCTGTGAGTTTTCCAGTCGCAGATCCACGTGACTCCTTGTCTGGTCAACCGTCGGCGCTCTACCGTCGGCAACAGATGCAGGCGCATCGAGTACGCTCCGCGCCCCAACTGTGGCATAGCGCCCGCGGCGTTGTCGTGCCCGAACGGGAGAATGATCGCGTGCAGAGCGCCGAATTTCTCGCCAGGCTGCCGGATCGGGTCACCCGTGACGCAGTTGGTCGGGTGGCCTTGCCAGCTCGCACTGCTCGGCTCCTCGACATTCCGGCCTGTGTGGATCCCACCGTGGCGGATCGGTTGCGATCTCACGGCATCGCCAGCCTTTATCTACATCAAGCCGCTGCGGTGCAGGCACTGCTGGTGGATCACCGCCATGTGGTGGTGGCGACTGGCACCGCTTCGGGGAAGTCCCTCGTGTACCAAAGCGCGGCAGCAACCCTCGCGGCTCGCGATCCGGCGATGACCACCATCTACTTGAGCCCGACAAAGGCGCTGGGCCACGATCAGGCGCAGTCGATGGCCTGGACGGGCCTGCGGGTGGGGGTCCTCGATGGCGACACCCCCTCCGAGGAACGCGAGTGGATCGCCGCGCACGCTCAGGTAGTCATCACCAACCCGGACCTGCTCAATGTCTCATTGCTGCCACGCCACCGGCGCTGGCAGCGGCTGTTGCGGAATCTCCAGTTGGTGGTGATCGACGAATGCCACAACTACCGCGGGGTTTTCGGTGCCCATGTCGCCATGATCCTTCGGCGCCTGCTGCGGCTGGCCCGGGCGGCAGGTGCGGACCCCCTAGTGATGGCCGCGTCGGCCACTACCGCGGCCCCCGGCGAGACGCTGCGCGCGCTGATTGGCAGCGACGCCCAGGAAATCACCGACGACGGTTCCCCGCGGGGGCCGCTGGAGGTGATCCTTCGTGATCCATCCGAGGCGCGCAAGGGGAGCCGGCAGGAGGCGGCCGAGTTGCTGGCTGCGCTTGTGTCCGACCACCTGCGGACCCTGGCGTTCGTCCCTTCCCGAGTGGGCGCCGAGACCATGGCTGCGCAAGCCAAGGAACTGTCCAGTGGCGTGCCGCCAGACGCAGTCGTCGCCTACCGAGCCGGGTTGCTGGCGGAGGAGCGTCGGGCGATCGAAACTGAGCTTCGGTCTGGGGCTTTGCTGGGCGTGGCCAGCACCAACGCCCTCGAACTCGGTATGGACATCTCCGGCCTCGATGCCGTGGTGCTCGCCGGGTGGCCGGGTCGGCAGTCGTCGTTTTGGCAGCAGGTGGGCCGCGCTGGGCGTTCCGGGCAACCGGCGGTGGCGGTGCTCGTCGCAGATGATGATCCGCTTGACCACTACCTGCTGGCGCATCCCGGCGAGATCACCGGACCGGTGACTGAGCGTACGGTGATCGACCTTTCGAATGATCGGATCGTGCGTCAACACTTGACGGCCGCGGCGGCTGAAGCCGCTCTCACAGACGACGACCTGGCCCGCTTCGGACCCGCCAGTTCGGCGATCAGCGAATCCCTGGTCGCCGACGGGGTGCTTCGCCGGCGACCACGCGGGTTGTTCTGGCCGCATACCAGGGGGCCAGAGCCAATCGGTGACATCCGCGGGATTGGCGGTTCGGCGGTGCGAATAGTCGAAACTCGAACCGGTCGACTCCTCGGCACAGTCGACCCCGCTGCTGCGCCTGCCACAATGCATACCGGTGCGGTGTACGTGCATCAGGGCGACTACTTCCAGGTCGAGCACCTCGACTTGGACGATTCAGTTGCCCTGGTGACGCCAACGAACGACGACATCTTCACCGTGGCACGCAGTCGGCGAAACCTGGACGTTGCTGCGCTCAACGCCGAACGTCCACTGGGCCTGGGCCGTTTGGGTACCGGTCAGGTGGCCGTTACTTCGCAGGTAGTCGCCTATCAACGCCGCCGAAGGGGAACCGGCGAAGTGCTGTCGAGTCATCCTTTGGACTCACCGGAGCAGACCCTTTCCACCGTTGCGGTGTGGTGGTGGTGGCCGTCCGACGTGGTTGACCAACTGGCGCAGGTTGACCTTGCCGGGTCGGCCCACGCAGCCGAACACGCAGCAATCGGGCTACTCCCGCACTTCGCCACCTGCGACCGATGGGACATCGGCGGAATCTCGACGACCCACCACCCGGCCACCGGGGAGGTGACCGCGTTCGTCTATGACGGGTACCCCGGTGGGGTGGGCTATGCGGCGCGCGGTTACGAGATGGCGCACGAATGGCTGGGCGCCACCCGCGATGCGATTCTTGCGTGCCCGTGTCTGGACGGGTGCCCCAAATGCGTGCAAAGCCCCAAGTGTGGCAACGGCAACAACCCGCTCGACAAAGTCGGGGCGGTGGCTCTGTTGAGTCTGCTCGTACCTGAAACCGCTAGGGGCTGAGCAGCCCAAGTGAATCGGGGGGACCCGCCCGGGCCACCGCGCGTAGGACCACCGCGGCTGTGTCCGGATCGTCTGATGTGCCGCCCGCCAACCACGGCACCGGAGGCTGAAGGGCCGCTGCCACTTGGACGTCGAGGCCCCGTCGTTCACAGGATTCCAACTTCGCCCCTTGCGCTGAGACGATCCGCTCGGCTTCGGCACACGCCAACTCGGTCCCCGACCACGCCACTCGCGCGCCAGCTAGGGCGCCCAGGTCTGCCGCCTGCGAAACCCGCACCTGGGCCGCGATCATGGCACCCACCACCAGCACAATCCCTACCCCAAACGTCAGTGCGAGGATCGCCATCACCACGCCGACGGTGGCAGAGCCGCGGGCCGCGGGCCGTCCCGCCGGGCGCCTCACGACTGCTCCGTGACCGTATGCGCGGTCCGCGTGACGTCCAACGAGGTCCCGAAAGGCAACGACACCGGCACCGTGACCGTCACCACGGCATCTCCGGCTACGGATTCGATCCGCACCGCACTGCCCGGGAGCCCGGCCGTGACGCGGGTGGTGGCCGCGTCGGCGGACTCTCCCCTGGCCACCTCCCGTGCGATCGCTCGGGCGCCCTCTTGGGCCCTGGCCGCCGTCATCACCACATGCACACCCGACAGCAGCGGCACCATCGCCGCCACCAGCGCGATGATTGCCACTGCCAATTCAGCCGTTGCCTGGCCTCGCTGGCCGGTGGTGCCGGCGGCACCAGCCGCCGACACCACCGGACCCACCAGGTGAATCCAGCAAGCACAGGACTATCCGAACAGCCAGGTCAGGGCCTTCTGGATGATGGCGAAGAGCAACTCCTGGACTTCCGGGCTGGTGAGCAGCTTGACCAGGATGCCGCCGAATCCGACTGCGGCCACCGTGCCCACCGCGTATTCAGCCGTGGACATTCCCTGCTCGTCGGCGTGAATCCGCCTAACCAGTTCTCCCGACATGAATGAACCTCCCCGTAGCGCCCGGTTCAGACCGAGCGAAATGCCGCGCCTTGCGCGGACGCCGGTGACTCCGACGCGTTGCCAGCGTGCGTCCGGGCCGGGACCTCACGGAAGAGGCCGCGGGGCATCTGTGGACACTCAGAACAGGTCGATGGATTCTTCGATCAGCCCCGCCACCAGAGGCACCACACCTATCAACAGAAACGCCGGCAGGAAACACAGGCCGAGCGGCCCAACTGACTTCACCGCGACCGACTGAGCCATCGCCTCGATCCGCGCACGACGAATATCGCGCAGCTCGGAGGCGCATGACGTCAGGGCGTCTGCCATCGGAGCCCCGGACTCCAGCGACCGGATAATCGCGCGGGCGATTGGGGCGGTCGATTCGTGCTGACTCAACTGCGCCCAGGCGACACCCGGATGTGCCCCGAGCGCCTGCCTGGCAGCGGCCTCAGCGAGGAGTTCCTGGGCCGGTGCTT
This sequence comes from uncultured Actinomycetes bacterium, assembly GCA_963842975.1. GTDB lineage: Bacteria > Actinomycetota > Actinomycetes > S36-B12 > UBA10799 > JACJWR01. The sequence continues at coordinate 95,444 of CAWJIH010000003.1, forward strand.
CGATAGCGAGCGCCACCTGCGCTGTTGCGCGTGCCAAAGGCGCGCCGCTGGCAACGCACGCACCCAACATGTCGGCCATATCCGCGGCCTGTGCCGCCAACTGGTCTTCGGCTGCACCCTGATCGGTGGCGGCGAGGGATCCCAGAACTCGGAACGCCAGGGCCGTCGCCACCGCTCCCAGAACGCCGCCTAGCCAACCGCCTACGAACACCCAGATCGCCAGGCCCACAGCAGCACTGGCCGCCGCAGTGGCGAGCGGTGACCTCACCCGGGATTCAGCAGGCTGGACCACCGCCGCCGCGATGGAATCCGGATCGTTGCGCAGCCTCGAGGTCGGGATGGCGGGCAGCACGATCGCCACAGCGGCTGCGACGAGCAGCGCTGCCAGAACGCTCATAGATGCTTCTCCACGCCACGCACCAACCGCGTGACCCACCACAGACCAACAGTTTCCAAACCGAGCCCCAACGCGAGCATGAGCCATCCCAGTGGCGTGCCGAATAGCCACGCCACCGGGGATCCACCCAACCCCGAACCCAGCAACAGACCCACCGCTGGCAACAATGCCAACACCCGCGCAGTTGCCTTGGGGCCGGCCATCTGGGAGGCCAGATCGCGGCGCAGACGCTCCCGCTGCAGGGCCGCTGTGCCAAGCCGATGGGTCGCGTCCGAAAGCCCGGCCCCCGAGCCTTCAGATACCTGCCAGACAGCAGCTACTGCGGTCAGCACCGGCAGATCCCATTGCTCGGCATCTGCCCGCAGCCCGGCGGCCACTTCTCCCCCCACTCGGACGGCTCCGATTGAGTTGCGCATGAAGTTTCGGTCCTCGGCAGCGCGCAGGAGGGCGGTTTCCGGCGGCACCCCGGTGGCCAGTTCGGCAGAAAGGCTCAGCACAACATCGGCCGCCGCGCGTCGGCGGATGGTCGCCCGCGCCTGCCGTCGCCACGAATCACGGATCGTGGCGGCCGCCCAACGACCGGTCCGCGCAAACGGTCCGCGCCAACCCGGTGGGCGTAGCCGATGCGAACTCGACACCCCCCACAGGGCGGCGGCAGCGACAAGCAAGGCAAAGGCCGCGGCAAGACTCATGGACCCGTCCCCTGAACCCGCCCGGCCAACCAGGGCAACCCGGGACCCTCAGCAACGTCGCCCTGATCGAACCGCAAGGCCGGCACCGAGCGCACCAGATGGTCATCCCCGGGCGCGAGCACGCAGATTTCCTTCACCACCCGCAGGCCGCCCGGAACACGATCCACATGGATCACGGCGTCAAGCCCGGCAGCCACCTGTGCATGCAGTGCTTCCCGCGGCAGACCCGCCGCCAGTGCCAGTGCTTCGAGCCGAGCCGGCACGTCGGCCGCGGAATTGGCATGCAGGGTGCCACACCCGCTGTCGGTTTCCATTCAAAGTGAGAGAGGGACCGTGCTTTGACCTGGCCACTCTCAGATAGGTTTCCGGGTGCGGGGGTGATCTTGGCGATGACCTATCTGAGAGAGCGCACAAAACGAGTTTTGGAAGTTCTTCGAGCAACCCCTCCCGACTGCCACTTCATGGCCAGCTTCTGTCTTTGTGTGAGTCCTCGCTTGGTTCGCCGATGATGAGGAACTCGGCGATAGCGCCGCGGATAGCCGACAGCACCTGCTGGGAGGAACCGTACCTCTTGCTGATCTGTCCATGCTCAGGCGTCGCTTGGATGAAGTGGGTGCGCACCCGACGCCCTTCCGGTGCGGTGGCGGCATGGTTGCCGTATTGAATCCACAGGACGGGGGCGGCGGCGGGGGCGTCCCCGGCGGTGTAGGCGGCGTGGGTTGGGCCGAGTGCTTCGGTGTCGGATAGGACAGCGACGCCGTGCGCCTGACGAAAAAGGCCAGGGTGACTTCTGGCGGTGGTGACACCGTCCGGAAGAAGCAGCACCACCCAGTGAGTGTCTTCTGTCAGTTCGGTTAGGGATGCTGCGAGGTCGGGGTTTCTGAAGACACCGCGGCTGCTGGTCAGCATGTTCGCGACGATGAGCAACTGTGGCATAGGCACTTACAGTTCCGCACCGGTCATCTTCCAGCCAGTAGACGCGGGCAGCACGAAGTCGTACCTGCACTGCGTCATGGTTGCGAAACTCACGCCGTTTTCGAGAAACCAACTGGGAGTGACACCAAGTTTCATGAGTGTGGCGGCTGTGGGGGTGTCCACTCCGGGCGCATAGCTCCCCCTGAAGCACACTTTGTCCTCGACCAGTAGGAAAGGGCGTTCAATTTTTGGCCATACATCGTTGAGTGCGTTGATGAGCGCCTCCCGGTCAACGCTTGAAGCACTTTGCGTAGTCAAGTTCCAGAGCACGTTTGAGAGATCCTCTGGTTGGGCGAACTGGCAATCGGGGAATGTTGCCCAAAAGCCCCCGCCTGTGGCGCCAACAGCCGTACCCGCGATCTCTGAAAACCCAGCAACGCAGGCTAGGTCCCTAAGCGTGCTAAGAGCGTGCTTTCCTAGCCCTCGGCATCCTACCTCTACTGACACATGTTGAACTTCAAGCACACCAAGTGCTGCTTTTTGACGCAGCTCGACACTCCCGCAATCTTCACGGCTATCACGTCGGTGCCGAGCGAATGTCACAGTGACCGACGCCTCAAGCCCCGACCGAAGGAAGCCACCTCTACCCAGACGCGCCCAGATAGGGCCATCGTCGTCGCAAGCGAAAGGCCCACCAAGCATGGGCAGCACCACGTCTTCGATCCGGGCTCCCGTAGGCGCGTCATGCACCGTCGGGATAAGATCCCGAAAGCTCTCGACCAGTTCTTGCGTGGCTGTGGTTGAGGCCTCCGCAGCAAAGCCCATCAAGGTTGCCACAATTACGGCAACAGCAGCGGCAGAAAAAGCTGCAGGTTCCGGCACAAGGAACGCAACACCAACAGCGCTTAGCACTTCAAGGATGAGAACTGTCCACTGCCACTTGTTGGGAAACCTGGCTTTGCGTGATGCCCCCTCCCCACCCATGGGCCAAAAGTAGTGCAAATGGGGGAGAGTCCTAGCACTGGGAGGCGCTCCGCGGGCCTTCCAACGGCTTTTCTGTGCGCGTCAGGGTGCGGTGGCGGCGCGGGCGGCTGCTTCTTGGTCGGGGACGTGAGATGGCAGCAGTGGCCAGCGTGTGTCCATCAGGGCGCCGGCCGCGTTCGCGAGTCGCGCGGTGTCGCGGGTCCAGGCTTCGGTGAGCGACGCGTGCCAACCGGTGCCCGCCGGGTGGGTTCGCGCCGCGCGCCAGGTTCATGACGGCTTTCCACTCCTGGATGTAGCCCGGCGTGCTGATGTTCTACCCGGCCAGGCGCGTGGTGCCGCAAGTGGCGTCCAGCAGTGCTTTCTGAGCGGCGACGGCTCCGGCCAGAGCCGGGACGCGTCCTTGGTGGCGCACGTCGGCCAGGCAGTGCGTGCCTTGAAAGGCGCACCCCGGAGGCGAGCTGGTGCCCGCACATGCGGCATGTGTCTGTGAGCACCTTGATGTGGGTGGGGCAGACCGCGGCCATGCCGAGGTGCCGCCATGTGCGTCAGATGCTGTCGGGGTCCATGCAGTCTGGGCAGGCGCGGCTGCATCCTGTGAGTAGCCACTGGCCTGTTGCGACCAGGCGCAATGTGGTCTCATCTGACGGTTGAGTGCGCGCAGACCGACCAGCCGTGCGTCGAACGAAGGCAGGAACGCCCCGGCGAGCATCTCTGAGCGGCGCCCAATGGGGGTGTCGGCGGTGAGGGGTAGTAGGTCAGTACGGGGCGAGCGTCGACGCTGGGGGTTCGGGTGGGGCGTCCAAGGCTTCGACGCGTGCGCCGACGGGGGTGTGGGCGGCTGCGTAGCGGGTGCGACCTCCGGTGAACGATTCGCCGTCGGCTGGGGTTTCCACCAGCGGTAGCCGCCGCGGTTATGCCTTCACGGTGGCTTACCGTGGTGGGACCTCCACCCGGGGGCGGTTTGAAGAGGTAGCAGCAGTCGTCGGGTGGACACGGTGGCCGGTGGGCTGGGGCGAAGGCGTGGCCAAGCGGGACTCCGCCGACCCTGCCTGTTTTCACCCCTGCCGAGATGTCGTGAAACTTCGACGGGAAGGCACTAGAAGTGGCGCGAGCGCCCGAGACCACTGATCTTCTGCGATGGTCGCGCCCGGCTCAACGAACACGTCCTCGATAGCTTCACCTACCAGACGAAAGTAGGCCAGTTGTTCAGCTATCGCGGAGGCCATGGCCCCCGTAGTTTCGGAGTGGACCAGCAGGACCCCAACATTCTTGGCCATGTGAAACGACGCACCGAGCAGGTAGCGCAATTTCTCCGGGGTAGCGGCGTGAAACACGATCGTGTTGCCGTGCGGGACACAAATGTCCGACGGTTCAGGGACTCTCGTGTCGATGATCACCAAGGGCGGAAACGCGCTACCAGTCACATTTTTGTACAGTGCGCCCGGCCTGCCCCTCGTCCAGTAGCATCAACGGGTGGTTGGGGAGACGCATGAAGTTTCCGGCGGTGATTGGTATCACGGGTCTGGTGAGGAACTGTCCGGAGACCTTTGGCCGGTAACTCACGTTGGTAGCCAAGAGGCCGCACTTTGCCGTTGGCGAAGCCTCTGGCCTACAGGGAGACCCGACGGATGGTGGCTTCACAAGGTTTCAGTGGAGAGCCTGAAAATGCTGGACCTGGGTGGTGATTGGGGCAGCACGCTGCCGGGGGCTCTCGCGAATCGGGTAGCTGAGGTTCTCCAACTCTCGCAGGGTGACAAGGACAGCCTTATTCACGCAGCAAAGAGTCCCGAAGCCAACACTGAGCGTGGCAGGGATGCCTTGGGCGAGTTGCTCACAGCTGTCCTCAAAGGGTCAGACTTGGGACACCTAGACGGCTTCGTGTACCACAATGAGTACGAAGCATTAGGAATGTCGGCGATCCCCCTGCGGCACCTGCCAGTTCTTGAAGGCCGTTTATACCAGATGCCCGAATCTGCACCCGACTCGTTGTGTGGGCCAGCGGCCCGTCTCGACAGTAGAAGGCGGCAGCCGCCGCACTAATGCTCTGCAACCGAAGGTCCTGATCGCCCGCGGCAACTGCTCAAGACGCACCATTGCGCCAGGGCCGCCCGACGGTCACCGTCCTCACCCACGACGGCGGTTCTTCCTTAGTTGAGGCTGCACACAAGCCGCAGGGGTCTGCGTGCGTGGCCGGACTGTCTGCGCCCTCGGGTGCCGGTCACGGCGTGGTGCCGCGCCGTGTGTTGTGCTGCTGTAGAGGTTCGCTCGGCAGGTGGACAGGCTCGGCGAAAGGGCCGGGCGCGAGGTGCTGGTCGATCCAGGCCAGCCATTGGTGGGCGTCGGTGTCGTGGTGTTCGGGGTCGACGGTGGCCAGGTGTTCCCGTAGCGCGTCCGCGTAGGCGACAGCGTCGTGATGGTTCCGCCACGCAACCACTTGGGCGTTCAAGGCCGCCATCCGGTGCGTATGCAGCGCCGCTTGGGCCTGACGGTCGATTTCTGCCACCCGGCACGCTTCGGCTTGCGCTGCCCGCCTGGCCGCCACCTGGCTGTGCAGGGCACAGATTTGGGCACGGGTTTCAATGTCCGAACATGGCCAGGTGCAGGTGTTGTTCCAGCGCGGCGGCGCCGTCGGTGAAGTGCGTGTCCGGGTAGGGGTGGGTGCTGGAGATGTGAAGTCGAAGCCGGTCGGTGACGACGGTGTCCCATTTCGGTGGGGTGGCCCATTCATACCGCGCCTGCCGGTCACGCTCAGCTTTCGTCGGCTGGTGAGGGCGGCGGAGGTGCACCTGTGTGATGCGAACATGCACCTGCTGACTGTGGACGGTGAGCGTCAGAGCAGGAACGCGGGGTGTGCGCCCGTCGACGGGACCATGGTGCGGGCCTGAAACGTGGTGGCCGCGGCGGGCGGCTTCGTCGGCTAATGCTTGCAGGAGCCGCACCGCGCGTACCGCCACGTTCCGGGTGAGGTCACGGCGGGTGTGGGGTGTGGTGTGGAAGCGGCGCAGCACCGGATGGAGCCGGCCGGTGGTGGCCGGCACGGCTAGCGGCTGATCGTGTTGTGGTATCCAGCCGGGCACGTGCAGGAGACGTATGTGAATGCCGTCCACATCGGTGTACAGGTACAGGCGGGCCCCGGGCGGGGTTGTGGCGTGCCGCCGGGAGGCGGTGACCATGCTGGTCAGGTTGTGCCCGTGCCAGCGGCTGGCCCCGGTGATGGTCAGGTCGCCGCCGGCAGCGACAACGTCGGCTACCAGCTCGGCGGTCGGAGAGGTTCTTCCTCCGGCAGCCTTCGGCTCGCCTCGGCTCGGCGCAGTTCGGGCCACCGGCCGCTTACCGGGTGGCCGCGTTGCGGGGGTGGGGGCTGCGGCCGCCTGCGTCTTTCGGCGGCTGCGTGTTGGACCGCTGGTGGGCAGGTTTCCGGTGGCGAGGAAGGAGCGGCCGGCGTCGGTGATGCCGGCCGTCCATACGCCTTTGCTGCGCCGTACGGTGACCAGGCCGCGCCCGGCCAGGGCACGGGCGCGAAGTTTGTGGGTGTGCCCGTCGGTGTAGCGGTCCGGTGGGCAGCCGTCGGCCACCCATTTCAACACCTGCACATGTTCGGCGTCCAACGCTGCTCTGGCACCCATGGGTTTAAGTGTGCGCGCTTTCACTCCACACCCGAAGCACAACGCGAGGCTTCGATCGGCTCGGTTTGACGCGCATTGCCAGGGCGTGCCTTGATGTCGCCAAGGCAGACACAACCCACCCGCGGGGCATTCGCCGATTGTCAGGGTGATTGCGCGGGACTGCCAGCTTGAGTAGCCTTCACCTGTATGTGGCGGGGGAACAATGTTTGACAGCGAGGCCGAGGCCGAGGCCGCGCGGACGCACGTCGGAGGCGCCGGTGATGTCCCGAAGCCGAGGTTGGCCGCCAGCCTTCCAGGCGGGAGCAGCAGGTCGAAGGCGGCGCGGCGGATCCACGACGGGAAGTGTTCGGATGGCGCCGGTTCGATCGTGTAGGCCAGCCGGCGCAGGGGCTCCTCCACGCCTGCGACGGTGCCGCCGCGATGCGGCGGGAACGTCCCCCAAGTGCGACAGTTCCTCCGCCGGTTGAGGCGTTCATGAGGTGAACTCCCCGGGGTCCCAGGTCATCTCTAGCGGGCCGCCAAGTCCGTGTCCGGCGAGCACGTCGCGGGCGTAGTCACGCAGCAGTGGCTCGATGCCGGGAAGCGAGTTGCCGCAGAAGTAGATGACGTAGGCGTTGGTGGCGACGCGGCGCGCCTGGGGTTCCATGCCGGCCAGTCCGAGGCCGGGGGCGAAGTGGAAGTCCCCGCCGGTGAGCAGGCACCAGATCCAGGCACCCACCCGGGGCCGCCAGGCCCTGGTTCGCACGGTGCTGGGCACGCCGGCGGCGCGGCGCAGCGCCTCCCACGTGGCCTCGTCGACGTCGAACTGGGCCAAGGTGGTCCGCCGTGCCTGGTAGTCGATCCGGTCGGTGCGCCCGGCGAGGCGCCTTTCGATCGTGCGCAGGCACTCCTCTGCCCGTTCCAGGGTGCCTGCCTCGCGCATGGCGGCGACACGTTGCCGGGTGCCGGAAGCACCGCCGGGAGTGTCGAGGGCCTCACAGGTCTGTTCCCAACTGGACAGTTGGGGTTCGCACCGTCTGGCCAGCATGCCGGCCAGCACCCGCGGCGCGGTTCGCCGCCAACCCTGGCCCATTTGTGGAACGTTGGCGAGCACCCAGGCGGTGGGGTCGGGCCACAGCAGTTGCGGAACCGCCCCTGCGCCCAGCGAGTTCTCGGACTCACCGGTTTTGTGGCTGCTACGCCCATCGCTATACCAGCCGGCGCCGCGGCGGTGGCGCAGCAGCGCCATGTCCAGGTGGGGGGCGAGTCGTTTCGGGGGTGTCCAGAACTTGCGCACATGCGTCCAACGGATCGGCGGCACGTCGGCGGCCTCAGCGAAAGTTGACAGCGCCGTCCGCTCATCCCCTGGGAGGACCAGCGGTGCGCCGGCGCGCAGTGCTGCGGCCATCAGTTCCGGGCTGGTGGGTGTCTGCCGGTAGGAGCGGTAGGCGCCGTCGGAGTTCTCGCCCTTGCGTGTGGTGTCGGCATCGCGCTCACGGGTGTGGGCGTCGAAAACGGCACGCACGCACTCGTCGGCGCCGTCGATCATGTGGGTGCCCGCCAGCTGCAGCGCCAACACGGTCACCGCCCGCAGATCGGCGAACCCGCCAAACACCGCGTCGCCGCCGTCGAGGGCTTTCTCGATGCAGGTGCACAGGTCGATGAGGGTTTGGTCGCGCACCGGCTGGGTCGGTGCGGCGGTCAGGTCCGCTCCACACACGCTGCCGCGCCGACGTCTGCGCCGCCGGGCCGGTTTGCGTCCCCCGGCCAGCGTGCGTTGCCCGCCGCGGGAACGCTTCTTGGGGTGGCGCTGGCATACCGTCAGGCGGGGCACGCCGCTGATTCGCCTGGCCGGCGGCTTCAAACATTGGGGGCACTCCCCAACCAGGTAGCAGCGGTGACGCAGGCATACCGGCAGCCAGGGCAGCTGCCAGTTGCGTCGCCAGTAGCCGTCCTCGTCCAGGCAGTGCGGGCACACCCACGAGGCGTAGGGGCGAACCCATTGGGCGGCCGACCAGCGGGCGGCGGTCGCATAGCGGGTCCGGTCGGTGCCGCTGAACGACGCCGCCGGGCTGCACCCGAGCAACATCGGGTCGAAGTCGATCACACCGGTGGCGGTGGTCAGGCCGGACTTTTCGCCAGCGGTGAGGTCGATGCCGAACCACAGGGGGAATCTGTCGGCGGTGGTGATCAGCCCGCAGGACATCAGCAGTCTGCGCCGGGTGAGTAGGTGGTCGGCGGCGGCGCGGTCCAGCCAAGAGGTCAACGATTCTCCGGCGGCTGGCACGCCAGGGTAGGCCAGTCGCCGCAACGTCGACATTTGACCGACCGCGGCCATACCTTCACACTGCTCCCCGCGGCGCCCGCAGCTGCCCAGGCGCGCCGGACAAGATCCGGGCTACTGCAAAGTTGATGGCACTACTGCAAACTCCACTGCAATGTTTGGTGTCCTACTGCAATGTTTCTTGGCCCGCCACAACAACAACTATTGTAGGGCGCCAGTGAACATGGGAGCAATCGGCACGGTTTCGTGCTCAGGTCTCACATTGGTTTGCCGGCCGCGGCCGGTCTGTGGCGTGTACCTATGTGAGAGCACGCACAGTTTCTTGCGCCGCCCGCGTCGCAAAGGCCTGCCTCGTCCCGCAACCGCCGCACAGTGGCGAGTATGGAGACACAAGTGGCGGCTGCCGCGCAGGCAGAGTTCGAACGGTTACGGGCCGAGTATGCGCAAGTCAGCGTGGCTGAACAAAACCGTCAACAGAGTATGCGGCAATTCCCCTATCCTGACAGACTAAGCGGAGCTTCGCACTGCGCCCTTTGGCGGATGGTGATCGGGCTGTCTGGTGGGGCACGGGAAGAGGGTGTCCACCCACTTGACGTGTCTGCGGTGGCTGCCTACGCGGGCCTAACGGTGGAGGACGTCCAAACCTACAAATTAGCGGTGCGGGCAGACCGAATCCGTCGAATGGGAAGGTCGAAGTAGGCCATACTGCCAAGGTGAAACCGGATGCCCTCACTGTTCTACAGGCCGGCGTTGACACCGCCCTCCTTCACCTCGGAGAGGCAGAGGGGGAAGTCGAGAACATTTCACCTATCCTCTTGGCCTCACCGATAACTGCTGAGACAGCAGATGTTGCTTCCTCCCACGCTGAGCGTGGGCTGGCAGCGCTTGAGGACCTGCGCAAGGACCTGAACATCTTGGCCCAGATGCTTTCCAGGGTGCGCAAAGCAGGCCCGTAGGCCCACCAACGCATGCCGCGCACCGACGAGGGGATGATAAGAAGTTTGGCGCATCACGGCCCACAACCTCCGCACTGTCCTCTGCCCACGGCTGCCTTCGGCCTCAATGGCACCGAGACGTGCGGCCCCTGGCCGCACGTCTCGGTGCCACGTTTGCGTGTCGCGGTGGTGTACGGCTCGCCGGCGCAGGTCATCGATGTCCGTTTCGATCCGTAGGCAGCTACCGCCCCCTCTACGAATTCGGTATTTGCCGAACTGACCCTGGGGTCAGAAACGGGGCGGAGCGCTATCGGTCTTTTCCGGTGTCTGGCTGAATGCGCAGGATCAGGCGTATTGCGTGCGGCGCCTCGTCGGTTGGCGTTCCTGCCCGCGATTGGGCAGTTTCAGTGCTGGGTTCCGGGTACGCGTACGCGCCAGCGCCGGGCTTCTCCTCCGCAACGACGGTGGCCAGTCGACTAGTCGCCTTCATCACGTCTCCGTGGGTTGAGTGTTTCTCCATAGTAGTGCTTTCGTCTAATCCAATTGAAGCCTTCATGCTTCGAGATGCCAGCAACTTCGACAGGGCCTCCAACAGTCGCGGGCCCTGTGCAGAAGCGTGACCATTGGATGGTGAGGTTCACGAGGAACTCCGCCAAGTCGATGGCATCCTGGAACGGCATCGCCGGGGTGACGATGGGAGCTTCAAGATGCTGGCGAAGGACGTCCACAGCTTGACGTGCCTCTTGTCTAGGAACCCCCAATGCAGACTCAAACAAGTCGGGCAAGAGGGGATCCACTCCCAGAGCCAATCGGCTGAACGCTTGTGGTTGTCCGGCTGCAAACAGGGGGGCGTCTAGCCGCTGCGGACCCTGACTGTTGCTGCCCGAGAAGATGAGTTGGTACTGCTCCGGCCGCTCGCCGGGCCGGTCGAAGCCAACTATCAGCATGCCCGTCTCTTGAGGAGACTCGTTGGCCTTCACGTACTGTTCGCGAACGTAATCATCGACACGTCGAGCCACATCCCGGACTGTGTAGGCGTTGGGGTCGATCCGCAAGGAATCGTCGCCCGACGTGAACTCATGTCGGAGGTCTTTGAGGACGGTCGTGATTGAACGGTCACCGATCGCGGCGCCACCCCAAGTGGCCACGCCTAGGGGCAGGTCCCGGTGAAGGTTCACTATCTTGTTGGCGTTGTTGTAGACATTCAAAACTCCCCCGGTGGCTCCATCCCCTAGAGTGACGGCGCTATCCGAGGCCAAGACGATCCCCTCCTGAACCCTAACCATTACGACAATGGTCACGGCGACCCTCCCAGTGGACTTCGGTCAAATGACTCTATGCCATCGAGAAGCGAATGTCTGGGTCTTTACCTACCGATGGCGCGGTCTCCCCTCAGGTGCGCAGCCAGTTGTCGGTGCAGACAGTCACGGGAGACCTCCCCGGAAGTGTCGGCATCAACCGCCCGTTCTCCCCAGCTGGCCAACGGGCGGGCGCAGGGCCCGGGGCTCTGGGCGTCGTGTACCGGCGGTCTGCCACCGTGAGATGGGCCAACGGTAAAGGCGAGTGGATGTCTGGCAACGAGAGGGACGAGGCGCCGGACGCAACCCGAGTCACGTTTGCAGCGCTGTGGAAAGGGTCGGCGCCCTACTTGCACCCGCATCCGCGCAGCCGCCACATTGACCCGATCCGGCGAACATGCTCGCCGACGGCCATGACGTAGTCGTCCTCGACGCTCTGCAGAGTGCTCAGGTCCAGCTGGTCGCGGCTGATGTTCATGCCGGGGTCGCTGTCGAGCGCCGGCCCCTGCCAGGCGTCTTTCATACCGGTTCCGGCCACCTTCCGCACCTGAGTCACCAGCTCCGTGTACGCGTTCCCCACGTGTGCGCACTCGCTGCGCGTCCACGCCGTGTGGTAGGTCAGACGAGCCTGAACCGCTCGCAACTCCTCCGAGAGCCTCACTCGTTCGGCCCCCGGCTCATCCGCCCGGCGTCGGCGGATGGCGTAAGGGAACTCCTTGTACTCGGAGCAGGCCTGGAAGGCTTCCGCAAGAGCGGTGCGGACGCGCGCCCGTTCCTCCAGCCGACCCGCCCGAACGGCCAGATAGACGCCAATGAGTCCGCTGACGAGGGCCGCGACCAGCGCGCTTGCCAGGAGCTGGCCAACCCAGACCGACGATTCCGACCCTGGATCGTTCCCGGCGGCTGTGGCGCAAGCCCGTCCGAGGGTCAGCGCAAGGTCCACCGAGGGCTGCGTCGACGACATCATTTCGGGCCCACCCTCACTGGTTCCGCGGGAGGTGAATGAGGGGCTTCAGGGCCGAGCCATTCACCCGTCTCGCGCCACCACGCTTCCTTGAACAGGTGACCCTGAACCATCGCAAAGAGTTTCACTAGTCCGTCGTCGGACACCCAGCGCAGGTCGGCGGGGTCGGAGGGGTACCAGACGCACAGGCGGGTGCGTCCGCGATCCGCGAATCGATGCGGCGACGAGGTCGGGCCGTCCGCGTACAAACTGGGAAGTCTGGGAGGTCCTCATGGAACTCGATCTGCACGTGCCGGTTCTCGTAGCTGGGCACGGGTACCTCGGCTGCGAAGCAGTGCCTGCGCCGGCGGGCGTGTATTCGCCGGTAGGTCAGCGTCGGGTAGGCACGCTTCGCCGAGCTAATCGCGCGGTCGCGCCTGCCAATGTCGGCCAGCCAGTTCGATGGGCGCCCTGTACGGGGCCTCATCGGCTCACACTGCCCCCGCCCCGAAGGACCGGGGCTGCTTCAGGACTGTACTGGCCGCGCCACCCACGGCGAGCAAGCCCTGGGCTGTAACGGACGTGGGGCGACTCGTGCGGTAGCTGGCGACCAGGCTGGCTCGAGAAGCTTCGCCCGGGCGTTGCGAGACGAATTCCGGCCACAACGCGGAGAGTTCACGCGCCACCACTTCGGGGTCGCTTTCGGCTGCCACGGCCCGTTGCAGGTGGTGCGCGGCACGGCGCAGGTGGTCTCCGGCGGCAACGCGGTCGTCACACCTGATGGCCGTCGACACGCCTGCAGGATCGGCGGTGAGACCGGCGGCAAGTTGGGCGGCGCCGCCTTCCCAGATTGCCATGAGGGCCCGCACCTCATCCATGCCGTCTTCGACGAATGCCAGGCCAAGTGCTTCGACGTTGAACGAGCACAGCGGCGGCCGCCCGGTCCGCTTGATCTCCGCCTTCGCCAGGCGAATTGCCCTGGCCCTCACTCGACGCAGGCCGGCCGGTTCTGCGGTGAGCAGGCGGGTATGTGTCTCCGGGTCCGAGGCGTCCCAGCTGTCACCATCGGTGTTGGGGATCCATAGGCCCCGGGCATCCCGGCGGGTGAGCCCCAGCACCAAGTCGACGGTGGGGTCCTCACCCTCGGGCAGCGGTTCGCCGAACGTGACGTAGATGGCTCGCTTGGTGACCGTGCACCTCGCCTGGGGGTACTTCTTTCGGACGATGCTGCCGACGTGGTCGCGCAAGTCCCAGACGGCCCTGAGCGGGCCCCCGCGGTCGGGCGAGTCGGGTCCGAGCGCCGGCCACGACCGGCGGTCCAGAACGGTGCCGCAGTCCGCGTCCAGCCCGGCGTCGCGCCGATGGATGGGGCAGTTGGCGGTGCCGTGGGCCAGCGAACCGGACCGAAAGTCGCGCAGCCGGCCGGGGAAGGTGCGTGCGGAGGCGAGGACGGTATCGCGTCGCGCGCGCGCCTCTCTAAGGGTCGCGTCGTCGGGGGCGAGCTGTCGCCGAATGTCATCCAGTGTGTCGCGGACTACTCCCAATGGTCAAACTCCAGTCGTCGTTGTCGAAGGTGTCCTGCGTGTTGCTTCGTGCTGTGGCTCCCGCGCGCAGCCCTCTTCGTCGCGGGCGTCGTTGCCCCTTTGGGATCGCCGGGCTCCCGTTCGGCCGGGTGGGGGCGGGCCATCAGAGCTTGACCTGCGGCTTCTGCTCGCCGACACCGGCCAGCAGGTCGACTTCGTCCAGGGTGAGGCAGGCGTCTGCGGCGATCTGCTCGACAGGGGTGCCGTACTTCCCGGCGACTTTGATGGCCTCGGAGAGCATGCGCGGGGCTTCGAAGTGTGTGAGCGGGTACGGCTCGTCCCGTTTCCCGTAGCGCTGGCTCATCACCACGACAGAGCGCCGGTAGGCGGCCTCGCTCATGACTTCCAACGTTTTCGCCCGGTAGAGCAGGGCGGCGATCGACACTCCCCAGTCGTGCTTCAACCGGGCGTAGGCTCCAAGGTCGAACCGTCTCGGCAGCACGTCAAGCATCGTTTTGCGAGGCATCAGCAGCTCGGCTGCGAACGCGTTGGCCTGGCGCTCGCGCCCGGCGCCCGGTTCCGCGATGGGGTGGCAGACCAGGTGCGCCAGCTCGTGGGCGGCGTCGAAGCGGCCCCGAGCAGCGTCACCCTTGTCCGACGTCAACACGACGACCGGGCGCTCGCCCTGCCAGTGGCCGAACGCGTCGACTCTTGCGCCAGTGTCACGGGCCAGGGCCAGGCGAGTCACGACCACGCCGTGCGCCTCCAAGTGCCCCACCATGTGCCCCACCGGCCCGGTGGGTAGCGCCCACACCCGGCGAACCTCGTCGGCCGCGCGCTCCATCTCCAGGATCGGCGCATCGGCGGACACGGGTATGCGGGGGACGCTGATGCGTGGTAGTTGCACGTATCGTTCGAGGGCTGTGGCCAGGTCGAGGGCGAGTTCGGACCAGCTCCAGGCTGTTGCGCGTACCCGCTTCGTGGTGGAGCGCAGGCTTCGGAAGTGGGTGCCGTCGGGCCCGCCTGGGGACACGCGGCGCCGGCCGTAGGCGAGGAACTCCGGGGGTACGCCCAGGCCTATCGCCAACTTGGCAACGGTTGTCGGGTTTGGCCGGTTGATTTCGGCTTCGAACTGCGAGATCGCGGCAGGACTGACCTCGGCCAACTCCGAGACCTCCTTCATGCTCCGCCCGGACTTGAGCCTCGCCAGACGTAGGCGCTCCCCGCTGAACGCTACGGCGACTTCCTCAGCCCGCATCGGAGCGCTCCACTGGGCGAGGGCGAAGCTTCAGTTCGGGCATGGGTTGGTCGACGAACGTCACCTTCGGACGCTCCGATGCACCGCCGTCCGAGCCGTGGCGGGTGTGCTCGTCGCGGACTTGCACAAGTGGGTCCCAGTCCAGGCGTCCGCCGGAGGCTTCGACCAGACACCCAAGGTGGGCGGCGGTCAAGCCGTTGGCCGGGTCCCCGCTCCACACGAAGTGGACGACCGGGCGGATGTCCGGCAGGGGCAGCCCCGGGATCGTGGCCTGCGCGCTGTTTGCGGCGGCGGCCCTCAAACGTGCCGGTGATGAGGCGGCGTCGAAGGCTGCGGGGTCGCGCAGGTCACTGCCGCGGGCAACGGCGAAGTGGAGTTCGAACTCCGGCCGCGAAGCCATGAGCCCCGCCCCGACGCGCCTCACTTCGAAGCCGGCGCCGACGAGAACGTCAAGGGACAGTTCAGTGGATCGCTGGTATCGGTCGACGCCGAAGGTGAACCCGTTGGAGCCGGGGTCGTCGCTGTGGTCAAGCGCGATGTTGTGTCCTTGCCGTCCGCATTCGACGAGCTCTGCGATGAGGCGGTCGTCGATGTCGACGTTTCGCACAAGATGCATGACTGAACTGTAGCAGAAAGTCGCATTCCGCGTTCCGATGGTAAGTCAAATAGTGCTTTACGTGATTGACACGGGGTTCCTCCGACCCTCTGACTGGGGTGCGGTGAGTCTGTCCTTCAGGTAGGGGGCCGAGTCCCGCCCATGGGCGAGTTCGACGATCCGCGAATCTGGACGCTTGGCACGCACACGGGCCTGCGGGACAATCTCGCTTGACCTGGTCGTATGTACAACGTGCGCCGCGCTGTGTATAGTGGGATCAGAGACGGGATAGGAGAACGACAATGGCTACTCGCGCGATTCGCGATGAACGTGTCAACCTGCGGGCGTCAACCGCTCAGATGGAGAAGATTCGGCAGGCTGCTGAGTCCACTGACACCACCATGACCGACTTTATCCTCGCCAGCGCCGTGCAGGCCGCTGACCAGGTGCTCGCCGATCGACGGTGGTTCTCACTGAACGATGCCGAGTGGGAAGAATTCCTCGCGACCCTAGACCGCCCTGCTGTATTCAAGCCGCGTTTGGCAGCCCTCCTTGAGGCTCCAGACCCCTTCACCGACTGACGTGCGAGAGTCTTGGCCCCGCCCACGCAAACTTGAGCGTGGGGATGCTCTTGCGGACTTCACTTGTGGCAATGCGGTCCTAGACGATTGGCTCCGGAAGTACGCCTTCGGCAACCAGCAGGCGGGAATGAGTTCAACGTACGTCTGCGTCGACGCCGAGACTGGTGCCGTGCTCGCCTACTACGCGCTCGCGTTCGGTGGCCTGTCCCACGAGTCGGCGTCAGCAAGGGTGAAGAAAGGGATTCCACGTCATGAAATCCCTGTGATCATCCTCGCGCGGATGGCGGTCTGCCAGGAGGAGAAGGGCAAAGGCCTGGGTCGCGCCATCCTGCGCGATGCGATGATCAGAGTCGATAGGGCCACAGAGCCCGCAGGGATACGCTGCCTGGTGATCCACGCCAAGGACGAGTCGGCCCGCCGGTTCTACCTGTCCTTTGCGGAGTTTGAGCAGTCACCGACCGACCCGATGAACCTGCAGCTGCTCATGAAGGACCTCAAACTCATCACCAGGCGGTAGGAGACAACGCTTGGGCGGCTGCCGTGCGGTCGAGGCGGTCTCCTCAAGAAGGCCCACACCCCGGCGGTGGCAGGCAGTCACGAGTTCAAGGACCTATTGGTTCGCTTGACTACCACTGGGCCGTTTCTCCTGCAGCCACCCCTTCAGTTCCCACAGATACACCGAAGGCACGACCTCCACCACTTCCCAGTTGGTCGGCAGTCCGCTGAGCGACCAGAGGTAGGCCGACAGTTGGCTGGCCTCCGGGCCCAAGGCCGCGAGCGCCCCTTCGATGGTTTCCAAACTGGCTTCGTACTCACCGCACAGTCCTTGGGCCAGCGCTCTGTTGCAGGAAAGGACGTCCGATCGGGCATAGCCCGATACAGCAGCCCGGTCGAGCAGGTCAATGGCGCGGCCGGGATCAGAGGGGATGAGGCAGAATGCCAAGTTGTTCGCGAGATCGGCGTCATCCGGTGAAATCCGAAGGGCCCCTTCGAAACTGGCCGCCGCGACGTCGGGGCGCCCTTCACTGATCCAAGCCAACGCATCTCTGATTAGCTCGGACAGGGCTTCGGGGTCGCTGCGACTCAGCCCGATGGGAGTACCCCAACGCTTCCCTAGAAGGCGGCTGCCAAGTTCCTTGGCCAACGTCCCTTCAGGAACCTCCCGCTGGGCCGCGACCTGCTCAAGGGGAATCCAGTCTGGCCTCCATCCCTCAAAACGAAAACTGTACTCAGATTGCAGCGCCACCATTGACCAGTCGGATAGGTATGTCTGAGTGAGCCGATCAACGACCCACAGGTAGGCGTTTGCCTGGTCGGGTTGAAGCGCTGGCGTCTCGCCAAGGAATTCCGTCACCCGGGGTGCGCGCCACTCGAGGATGTCGTCAAGAGTAGAGAACTGCAGCCAGTTGTCCAGATACTCGCGAACGCTGGCGCTGTCCGTGGTATCCACGACATCATCCCAAGCCCGCAATCGAGTGTGGTCGTTGAATCCTCGTGCCCGGAGAGTGGCACGCACCTCAGGCATCAGAAGGGTCGTAAGTCGGCTGCTGATGACCGGACCCAAACCTGCTCGCAAGAGGGCATCGAAGTCCCATCCGAGGTTGTTGAGGGCGGCCAGGGCGCTCGTCGCATCGACCTTCCGCCTATGAAGTGTGGTCCCCGACTCCAAGTCGAAGGGCCGTGACTCCGCGACCCGCCGGAGCACGAGGAGCAGCGAGGCCAGTTGCCACGAGGCGCTTGGTTCCTGTGCGCCATCCATGTCCTGCATCAGGATGAGGCCGGCGTCGAAGTTGGCGGTGGGTTCGGAGCGCCCGGCTCTGGTGTAGGAGCGTGCGACTGAACGGCACTGCTCGTCGCATTTGCGCCCACCGTCCAGCGAGGGTTCAGCGAATGGGCAATCCACGTGCAAGTCCTCGGGACAGGCGTCTGCGTATCGCGACACGGCCACGATCACAAGGTCGTCACGACCATTCATGAACCCTCCAAAACTACGGTGTCAGGACCGGCATGCCTCCGGGACAGGATAGGAGCCGCAAGACACATGCCAACAACAAGCAGTGTTGCGCACTTGCGAGTTCGGTGCCAGCCCCCATCCAAAGCCACCATGGATTCGCCTTCGCGGGCAATCACTCGTGACCCCCCGCCACCGTCTCGGGGAATCCGCAAGGAGCTCATCGCCCTCACCGACGGGTCCGCGCATCGTCGGAGTCGTGGGCGGACCTGTTGCGCGACTGTGCCCGCCGCGGATGCGCGCGCCGGTGCTCGCGGTGGGCGACGGCGCGCTCGGGTTCTGGAAGGCGCTGCGCGACGTGTTCCCCGAAACCCGCGAGCAGTGCTGCTGGTTCCACAAGACCGGGAACGTGCTGGCCGCGCTGCCCAAGTCCGCCTAGCCGGGGCGAAGGCCGCGATCCGCGAGATTACCGGCGCCGAGGACAAGGCCCATGCCGAAGCTGCTGCGAAAATGTTCGCCGCCCAATACGGGGCCCAGTGGCCAAGGCCGCGGCGAAGATCACCGAGGACCTCGGCGTCTCGTTGACGTTCTACGTCTACCCCGCCGAGCACTGGATCCACCTGCGCACCACGAACCCCATCTAGTCCACCTTCGCCTCCGTCCGGCTGCGCAAACGCGTCACCAAAGGTCCCGGCTCACGCGCGGCCGGCGTGGCGATGGCGTTCAAACTGATGGAGTCCGGGCAACACCGCTGGCGCACCGTGAACGCCCCCCATCTGGTCTTCCTGGTACGAGCAGGAGCGGTGTTCGACAACGATCAACTCGTCGAACGCCCCGAGGAATCAGGAGGCCAAACTCAAGCCGCATGAAACATGCGATCCACAGGTCTTGACAATTGCTCGAGGAATTGCGACCGCACTCAGTAACTGTCACGGTCCGGACAGGTCGAGGCTGGCACATGATGCAGGAGCCGGACGGGAGGTGTGCGGGTTGCGACCCCAACCGTGGCTGGTCGCATAAGCCAGCCTTCAGCAGCAGCCCCTTAGAACCTGACCTATGGCCGCTCCGGAGTGGGACAGTCCGGGGCGGTCAGGCAGACCTTCGGGCGGCTGGAATACTGGTCTTCCCCTTGGTATTCACGTGGTCGTGTGGCGGTTTGTGTGGCGTCGGGACATCCAAGTTGGTCGTCGATCTGGCTTCGAAATGGTACTGGGAGCTCCGCCGCGCTCACTTGCGCACCAGGGGTGTGTGACTGGGTTTCTCAGGGGTATACGCGTCCTCGGACAATCTTGAAGTCTGTGGCCTGACTTCGGTACTGCCCTGGGAACAGGTAGTTGAGCCATTCGTAGGTGATTTGCCAGAGCGCCCTGGAGTCGAGCGGCGGAGAACCGGTTAGGCTTTCGACAACCAGGGCGATTGTTGAGGCTCGCATGTCCTCCCCAGCGGCGATGGCTTGGACGACAGCCGTGAAGTACGGGGTGAGTGGAACAACCGCCTTCAGGTAGGTATTGAGCGTTTCGTGGTCGAGGCCAGGAGGCACCGCAAGGGTCTCCACGTCCGCCGAAGCTGAGAAGTCTGTGTCCCCACTGTCGAGGTACCCGGATTCAACGGCTGTCGGTGTCGCGGCAGGGATCCAATGCTCGTTGGGAGAATCGACGGTCGGGTAGTGGAGCACCAGGGGGGCGAGCATCGACGCCTGGAGGTCGACTTCCCTCCGCTCGAACTCGGTGGCAAGGTGGGAAGCACCCAGGTCTGCCATCAGGCGCTGAACGTCAGGGTGATCAGCACCCACCTCGACAAGGGTTTCGATGTTCGGGAGGGCTGACCACCCGAGGCCGGCGCCGGTGGCGTTGGCCGAGCCAACAAGCGCTCGCTCATCCGCAATGAAGGCTTTGGCATGGAGGTTGTCCAGAAGGGAAAGCGTCGCAGACGCTCGCTGGGAGACGAAGTCGAGCACCGATGTGTCCGACACGCCCTGCGCGACTTCGATGGGGTTCCAGCGGGTGTAGATGTGGACTGGGAGACCATCTCTAAGCGGAGCCAGCAGCTTTTCCAGGGTGGCCCGCTTGATGAACGGGGACACGATCACAACCTCAGCCTGTGCATCTGAGAACGCTGCAAGCACGCGATCGCCTAGCGGCGCCATTGCTACTAGCTTTCGTTTCCGCGGTACAGGTTGAAGAGGTCTCTCGCGGCCTTCCCCCAGTCGATCCTGAGATCAACGAGAGGATCCCGTGGAGAGTGCAACGCTTTGCGGTCCTCCATGAAGGCCCACGCGAACAGGAGAAGTTTGACGGCGTCGGAGGCCTCGTACAAGCGCACTTGGAGGTCTTCCACAGAGGCATCTTCCGGGGCATCGTCAAGTGCTGCCGAGATAGTCCCGTATGCCGGGTGGGCCTCGTTGAGTACGACCTGCACGAGGTCGGGCAGTGTCTCAACTGTGAAGAAGTGCACCGAGTTGGGGTCATGCACTGTGAAGATGGTCGCCCGCCGGTTGTTTACGACGATCTCCTCAAGGCGTCGACGAGCCTCAAGTGGGTCCATCCGGTGCAGATTCGTGAGGTTGTCGAGGATCTGTTCCCCCCGCTCTTCTGGGGTGAGGTTCTCACCTTGCTTCTCGGATGCGGAGGAGGCGACACCGTCTACCGCCACTGTCTTCACGAACGCGGAGGCAACATCGTCCACTGGTGTGGGTACTGGGCCTTCCTGCGGTTCGGGGTGCCGCCGACGCCCCCTAGCCTTCCCCCGGCCCTTCTGGAGGTTCCTCATCCGGTCCGTTGGCGGAGGATGTGCTCCCAGATTGGCAGCAGTGGGGCTCGACGGTCACCTTCCTCCCGCAGACGAATGATGTAAGCCTCGTCATCCTCGCCGTCTTCCTTCTCGGCGCGAACTGCTCCAGGACGAGCCCCCGAGCGAAGATGGTTGCCGTCTGCTTGTTCGTGACTGTGCCGAATACCGAATCGAGTTCGGGATCGAAGCTGACCTCAATGGACCACCAGCGATCGGTGGGGTCAGAACTGCTCGTCCACGAGGTATCGAGAAGGATTTCCCGTCCGGCGCGCACGAGAGAGACTCCCCTATCTCGGTCGGCCACCTTTCCCCAGGGTGTGCCACCAGCGTCTGGAGTCACGAGTATTTGGTGGCCATGGGAGTACGTCCTTGTCCTGGACTCGGGCTTCCTTTCGGGCGTGGGCACAGCGGACAGTGACTTTGCCTGTCTTGGGGTGCCGTCCTCTTCGTACTCGATGTCGATGGTCTGGGGTTCACCATAGGCTTCAAACATGGGGGTGTCGTGGAACGGCTCGGGGGTGCCAGAAGGGGCGGTCAGGAACAGGGGATCATTGCGGGAGTACCACGTGAGCCCTCTCGGCTCGCCGTCCAGGCAGCGCACGAGATGGATCGACACCGTACCATCTGTGATGAAGTTGCGGTAGATGCGGCCAACGAGAGGACTCGAGTGTTTGATGATCGTGTTGGCTGCCTTGTACATAACACGGTCGAGTTTGGTCCAAACGACGAGGGTCCCAGACGGAGAGTCGGCGACGCGTGTGAGCATCGAGTAGTTCCTCGGGCGGTTCACAAGATGGGCGCGGGAACGGTTGTTCGACCTTCAGTGACCTCGTCGAGATCTAGATAGGAATGCGAGAGCGTTGGTGGCCCCGTTCTGCCACGTCCACACGTCGACTCGTCTTGCCTGGGAAACCGATGAGGCTGGCAGCCCAACGCCGAACCGTCCGATGCCAGTCGGGTTCGTCAAGCCGACTCCCGTCGCCGAACTTCAATCCACGGCTAAGCGTCCCGCTGTCCATGCCGCGCCGTTGTCCGCTACAGCGATCTGCTCCATCGCGGGCGGGCGTACCTGTTGCCCGGATCTGGTGAGGCTTCACAACAGAAGACGTCGATTGTGCTCGCACCCGCTTCCACGGCATTGTCCACGAGTTCCGCGACCGCGTGCAGTCGTTGAGCTGTATCCGCTGTCCCGCAGCGCCTCGACCGTCAAACGGAACTGACGATCTCGTATGCATCTGCTTCACTGCGTCACCACACGTCCTCCCAATTGTTGAAGGCTTGCAGCGATGTCGCCGAAGCCTGGTAATGCAACGTCCACGACTGTGGCGATTTCGCATGTTGGTGCACCGCCGGCCTTGGGTCCTCGCAAGACCCTTCCAACCATCTGGCTGTACAGCACAAGAGATAGGGTCGGCCTCGCTATGAGTGCGGCACTCGTCCTTGGGGCATCAAAGCCGGTTGTTAACACCCCGAAGTTGACCAACACCCGGGGCTCATCACCGGGCTCAAGAAACCACCTGATAGCGCTGCTCCTCTGCCTCGCAGGCGTCTTGGCGGTGACGGCTCTGGCGGGGAGACCTCTGGCAGTCAATAGGCCTGCCACGTAGGCGGAAGACTTGGCGGACGGCGCGAAGACAATGACCCGGCTGTGCCGGGCGCATAGGTCGATCGTCTGGCCCACGACTGCACGTGTTCGAGCGGCGTCGTTGCCCAGCTTGTCGAGGTAGTCGGCGGAGAGATCCCCATCTGGATCTAGTCGGATGTTGTCGGCGCTGGTGTGTATCGAAGTGACGGTCGACGCGCACGAAGGTGGGCCGGGCCAGATAACCCTCGTCCATGAGGCCCTCTACAGGGTTGGTGAAGTCGGGAATCTCCAGGGTGACCTTGTTGCTTCCGAACATCTGGGCAAGTCAGCGTCCTGGGCGATGTCACTCCATGTCCGGCCGGGCGTGGCAGTGAGGCCGAGCAAGGCCGCCTTGTGGTTCTTCGAAGACAGGAGGTGGACTACGCCCTGTCTGGTGGGCGCAAGTGCTTGGTGTGCTTCATCGACGACAACGAGTGTGGTGCGGTCGGCTACCCGAACTAGGGCTGTATCATCCCGACGATTGAGGGCGTGCAGCTTCGCGAACCCGGCGAGGATGAGCCCGTCGGAGACGTCATTGGCGTCCCCGGGACGTGAACCCCAGTAGCGCGCCACCTGAACAGCTCTGGTCCCAACCCGGTCCCAGAGTCGCTCGAACTCGGCTGCCGCCTGGTCAAGAAGTTCGCTTGAACTTGCCAGCCAGACAACTACCGTCGGACCATGCGTCAGTAGATGGTGAGCCACCGCGCGCATCGCGGTTCGGGTCTTTCCCGTCCCAGTCGGTAAATGGAGCATGACGCGGCGGCTGAAGCCATAGAGTTGTCGGCTTGCAGCCCGCAGGGCGCGCTCCTGGTGAGGGAAGAGTTCGTAGGTCCCACCGCAGGTGCTGAGGAATGGCTCGTCGGGCTCGGTGTGGACGTCAGCCGAGACACCAAAGAACCCAACAGTTGTCGGCACGGCAGTAGGTGAGATCTCTTCGGCAGAGAAGATGAGTCCGTGCAGACCCATTCGGGCAGGAGCTCCGCGTTGTTTTTCGTCCGACAAAGTGTCGAATACTGATGTGCGACGTCGCGAACTGGTCGAAGAGTCCTTCCGCACCATTCACCGCGACTAGGACCTGGGCGAGTTCACCTGACGATGGAAGGTCATCCTCTGCCCTGATGGTAGCCGCGACGACTTCAGGCATGTACCCGAGCAGTTGTTCAGGATCCATGAGGCTGAGCAC
This sequence comes from uncultured Actinomycetes bacterium, assembly GCA_963842975.1. Lineage (GTDB taxonomy): Bacteria > Actinomycetota > Actinomycetes > S36-B12 > UBA10799 > JACJWR01. The sequence goes on from CAWJIH010000003.1 coordinate 119,002, forward strand.
ATCACTGAGCCGCGCTCCGGGACTCCCCACACCTTCGTACCTAACCCCCCTGGTGCTCATAGCGAGCACACCTGGCAAGGCGCGGTGTCGTCGTCTTCGTCAAGTGCCTGTCCCAGGATTTCGACGATGGGTAGGTTGGTGCGTTTCTTAGCTGCGCGTTCCATGGATGCGGCGTGTTTGGCCATGATTTCGTCGCGTCGGTCGATCAGTTCGGATAATGATTCACCTTGCGACCAGGTGAATTTGGTGCCTTGCTGGCCGTAGCCGGCGTGGTTCTTGCCGACTTTGTCTTCGTACGCCTGGGACTTGTTCGAACAGGTCGGGGTGGCGTTCGGCGAGGCCGACCCATTCGGCTTTGCGTTGGAAGAAGCAGAAGTAGCAGCCTGACCTGGTGCGCCATTCGTAATATTTGGGCAGGCCGACGCCGGACTCGTCGAGGATCCGCATGACGCCTTCTTTGTCGATGCCGGCCTCGACGGAACGGGTAGCGGACGAACACATTGCTTTTCGTCGAGAGGTAGCCCTCCCGGTTGGGTTCGTCGGCGCGGATGGCGACGTAGGAGATGACGTTGTGGTCGGCGAAGTTGTCGTCAATCCAATCTTCGAGCGGTTTGATTTTCATCATTCGGGTGCACCAGCGCACGGTCGGGCTTGGCAGGGTTCCCCGGTAGACGTCCATCCAGTGGTCGAAGTCGCGTCCGGAGTTCAGCCGGTGAATGGGTTTGCCGAACGTCGCTTCGAGGATGGCGAGGTATTCGTACGTTTCGGGGAGTTCCGCGCCGGTGTCGCAGAAGAAGTATTCGACCCGTTGGCCTTGCAGTTCGCTGCTGCGACTGAGATGGATGGCCAAGGCTGAGGAGTCTTTGCCGCCGGACAGTCCGACGATGTGGACGGTTGGCCGGTTCGGGTCGAGGCCGTCAAGGCCGGGCGCGGGTGGGGTGGGGGTCATGCGGTGTCCTTGTCTGCAGGTTCGGCCTCAACTGTGTCTGGGTCACCGAGCACGGCAAGGGTGAGTGTTGCCAGCAGCGCCTCGGCACCGCGGGATCCGAGCTTGTTTGTGGCGAACGCAAGCATTTTTGCGGCCTGTTCGTCAAGGTAGGTTGCGTCGTTGTCTGACAGCCATAGGGTGCGTGCCGTGTCGGCCCCTGTGGGTGAGGTGACGCCTACTCGCAGCACCCGCACCCCGTCGGGTACGTCGTGGGGCATCTGTTCCAGGTTGCGCACCTTCGCGAGCAGGTCGTCGAGGCGGCGCTGTGCGGCGGCTGCGTCGTCGTCGCTCCAACCGGCCGGGGCGTTGCCGTGCACGATCATGGCAACGTAGGTGAGCCATTCGTCGTCGGGAAGGTATTCGTCGGTGAGGGCGGACACGAAAGGCAGCAGCGAACGGTCTGACAGGGTGGCGCGCAGGGGGCCGAACCGTTCGCGCAGTTCTTCACGCAGGGTGCCCGGGTTTGCGCCGACGGTGTCGCTGATGGTGGCGGCGAACGAGTTCAGCAGGGTTGGCAGCACTGCCTCGAGGTTGTCGAGTGCTTGCACGGTTCCGGCCACGACGGTGTCGACCCTTTCGGCCCAGCCGCGGGTGCGTTTCTCCCCGAACGCGGGAAGGCCGAAACATTCGGGAATCGTTTCGAACAGCAGGGTGTCAGGTTCGGTTGCGGTGGTGATGGCGTCGCGTACTGCCCGGGTGGCCGGGTCGAGGGTGCGTGTTTTCAACGCGTATTTGGGCACGGCCCTGATGCGGGCCACCAGTGGGCTCATGGCGGTGACGACGGACGGGACGCGCAGCCCGCGCGGGGTGTGGTGCGTGCCTCCGAGCGCTTCGGCGAGCCGTTCGGCGAGTTCTTGGCGTGGGCCGCGCAGGTTGAAGCTGCGCAACGTGAACAGGTCAGGGTTGCGGATGAGGCGTTCCATGGTGGGCACGTCGAGGCGGGGAACGAACGAACCTGTTTCGTACAAGGCAACATCGTCGGCCCTAGCGATGAGGGCGGCGACGAGCAGCACCGGGATGGGGCCCTCTTTCAGCCCGACCGGTGGGGCCATCATGTGGGTGTAGAGAGCTTCGACGGTTGCGGCTTCGTCGGCGGTCGTGTCGAGGAAAGCGTTCAGCGCGGACCAGGCGTTGGCGTATTTGTAATGGTCGGCCTTGTCGGGGGGCCCGAAGCTGAGGTGTCCTCCGCGTGTGCGGTGAATGCCGGTGGCGCCGAGTAACGATTCGTACATGGCGCGTTCTGGCGGGTACCCTTCGATGCCGCAGCGGGGCTCACCGGTGTGGCTGATCATCGCATCGAGCAGGTTGCGTCGGGCTTTGGCGCCCTGGCTGGTCAGGACGCGCCGGGACAGCATCTCGTTGCGCAGCAGGGGGGTGTGGGGGAAACGGGCGTCACAAATATCGGACAGGACCGCCGAAATTGAGGTGGGCCCGGACGGGTCGATCGGGTGGACGCCGGCGTCGGCGTCGACGCTGAACCAACGGGTGCCCGCGCCCGCATAGAGGTCGTCGAGCAGGCTGTCGAGCGCTTGACCTGCCATGGCGGCCCGTTCGCGCAGTTCGCGTACGGCCACCCAGTCGGCTTTGGATGCTTCGGCGCGGGTGACGGCGGTTTTGTAGGCGCCAAGTTCGATGGCGGCTTCGCGAATGTGGTCCGCAGCGTCAGGTTCGCCTATCAGCACCGGGCGTGAGGCGGCAAGTGTGGCCATGGCGTCGGTGTCAGTGTTGGTGCGCCCCGACATGGGTGTGCCAAGGTTGATCAGGACGACGCCGTCGACATCCTGGGTGGGTTCGCCGAGGGTGAGGTGGCTGCTGTCGTCGATGAACCAGCGGGTGAAGACGCGCAGCACCCCGGTTTCTTGTGAATGCCGTGCGGCCACTACAGGCGGTTGGGGCCGGTCGGCGGTGATGAGGTCGGCAACCGATTCGGTGAGCAGTTCGCGGCGGGCGGTGTCGACGACGGATTTGAAGTCGAAGTCGGTGCCTTGCCAGATGCGGTATTCGTCGGCGAATTCGCGGAACGTGACGAGCCCCTGGTCGGTCAGCGCGTCAAGTGCGTTGTGCACCGCGTCCAGGGTTTCGGTGCCTTCGGCTCCGTCGGCTGCGGCGTAGGCCACAACGGTGCGGCTGGCGCGCAGGGGGCCGCCGCTGGAGATGAGGTTGAGTACGCCGACCGTTTTGAGGACTCGCAGGTGTGCCGGTGTGAGCCCGAACGTGTCGCGCAGGCGGGTTTCAATTTCGATCCAGCGTGACGCGTGGGGGGAACTTGTGGCCATGGTGGACGCGGAGGCGAGGAAGAAGTCGTAGGCGTGGTGCAGGCGCACCGTGGCGTGGGCGGCGCCGCCGATGGTGCCGTCGGTGAGCAGTTCAGGAAGCGCGCCGGAGTCGGGGCCGGCAAGGAAACTGAACAGTGTGCGCTCGTTTTGGCCGTACATGCGGCACAGGTCGGGCAGGGCCGCGGCGGTGGCGGGGTGCAGCGGGTACAGGTCGGCGAGCGGCACGTCGAGTTGTTCGGCAAGCCCGGCGGCGACAGCGTCTTGCGTCTGGTGGGCTGCCCAGTCGTCGAGGTCGGTGTCGGTGTCGAAGACGGACGCCATGAGGGCTTGTGATTCGCCGCGGGATTCGACGTAGGGAACGTCGGTGAACCGGCCTTGAATTTTGGACCATTCACGGCCGTGGGCGCCGCTGGGGTCGTAGTCGGCGAATGCGAGGTGTTGAAGCAGGGTGAGGATCACCGGTTGCCGGTTTTTGCGTACGGTTGCTTCGGCTATCTGCTGAAGCAGGTACAGGTCCGAGTTTGCCGTTCCGCTGGTGAGGAACTCTTCAATGTTCTTGCCGAACTCGTCGACGACGATGAGCAGCCCGTAATGCTGCGACAACCCGTCGACTAGGTTCAGCAGTTCGGACGGGGAGGCGGTGTCGGTGTCGGTGACGGCGCGCACCGCTGCGCTGTGGCGGGCTTTCGCCGGCAGGCAGGTCACCCCGTTACGTAGGGCGCGCAGCAGGGTGGCGGCGACGGGTTCGCGGTCGGCTGTGGCCGCGCACACGAGCAGGTGTCTGCCGGGCAACTCTTTGAGTGTGTCGGCGACGGCGGCGGCGAGGTCGGGGTCGGCGGCGGCGAGTATCCGGCGGGCTTGTGCGTTGCGTTTCGGGTTCGGGCCGAGCAGTGCGCTGAGAAAGACTGCCAGGCTGGACTTGCCGGAACCGTAGGTGCCGGTGATGGACAGTGCCCGTCCTTCTCGGGGGTCGGTGACACCGGCGGTGATGCGGCGGATCACTTCTCGGGCGCGGCTGGTCACCCGATAGTCGAACATTTCCGCGTCGGCGTCGCGTTCCAGGTTCGCTGAGCGTGCGAAGTGGGAATTGATTCGTACGCGGGTGTCATCGCCGGTCATCATGAGGTAACCCCTGCGCGCTCGGCGGGTTCGTCGGATAGCGGGGAAGGGAAGCTGTCGCCGCTGCCGGGTGTAGTAGCTGGCGAGTGCGCCAAATTTGGCGTCGTCGAGGTTGCCGTCGACGACGAGCTGTGTGGTGCCGGCCGACGAGGCGAGGGTGGCCGCACCTGTGAGGAGCACCGCCGATTCGATGGCGTCGCGCATGGCCGGCTCGGCGAGCCGAAAGGCCCGCCCCGGGCTTCCTGGTTCGTGGACGAGGCGGCCGAGGCTGGCCGACGATGCGGCCCCGTCTTGCATGCTCATCCAGTCCAGGCAGGCGTAGAGCACCACTTCGGGTGGCAGGGTGGCTTTACGTCCGGTGTTGAATCGGAACCGGCCGCGTCCGGTTTCTTCAAGAAGGCCGAGGTGGCGCAGTGGGCAGTCGAAGATGTCGTCGATGGAGGCGCGGCCCCGCGACACTGCGGCGTAGGTGCGGGCCAAGCAGGACACGTCTTTGGTGATCGATGACGGGTGCGGCAACTCCCAGGCCGACCTGCGCACTTCTTCGGTGATGAATTCGCTGGCCTCATCTTCGGTGAATTCCACTGCGGTCATCCGGTGGAACAGCAGCCACCAGGCGGGTACTTCGCAGGTGGGTCGCAGCAGGTTCCAATGCACGAGCCATAGCGTGCCGGGGTCTTCCAGGTAGGGGTCGGCTCCGTCGTCTCCGAACAGGGCAAGCCCGGTGCGGGTGGGCACCATGTGCCCGGATCGGGTGTCTGTGCCGGGTGCGTGGGTGAGTAGGTGGGCGGCTTGCCCCCAGTAGCGGATTGCGCGGACCATGTTTTTGCCGACACCGAGGGTGACGGTGGCGTCTTCGGCGACGAAAACGCCGGGGTCGTCGCTGGCGGCTTTAACCGATTTGCGTAGCCAGCCGTAGCGGGGATGAAAGGTTTCGTGCCGCGCGAACGCTTTCTCGCACGCGTCTGTCAAACGTTCGGTACTCACGCTGCCCCCTCACCTGTCAGCTCGCGCACGCGGCGCGCGGATGCCAGTATCGCATCGCAAGCATGCACGACATCGACCTCCTTGGTGTGGACCGACAGGCTGAACCGGACCGATTCGGAGGCTTCGGCTCGGGTGAGGCCCATCGCGGTCAGTACGTGGGAGGGCGCCGGTGTGGCAGAGGAGCAGGCCGAACCGGTGGAGAACGCCACCTCCGGGGTGCTGGCGACGAGTGCTTCGCCGTCGATGCCGGGCAGGCGCATGTTGGCCGTGTTCGGTAGCCGCGGGGCATCTGCCCCGTTGACAGTGGCTTGCCCGAAGCCCTGCTCAATGCCTGCCACGAGCAGGTCGCGAAGGTGTTCCACGTGTGCGGACTGTGCGAGGAAAGTGGGCACGCGCACGCAGGCCTGCCCAAGTCCTGCGATTCCGGGCACGTTGAGTGTTCCTGGGCGCAGCCCTTTCTCTTGCCCGCCTCCGCGATAGACGCCCGCTAGGTGCACGCCGGTGTCAACGAACAGGGCGCCGGCCCCTTTCGGGCCGTGAAACTTGTGCCCCGAAATGGAGGCGAGGTCCGCCCCGAACTCGTGCACGTCGACGGGTACGCGGCCCACCATTTGGGTCAGGTCGCTGTGAAACAGGGCACCGCCGGCGTGGGTAATTTCGGCGGCCGCGAGCGAGTGGGGCGAGCACACCGGTGTCGTTGTTGGCCCCCATCATCGACACCAGCAAGGTGGTGTCGTCAACGAGCTGGGCGAGGGCGTGCAGGTCCGGTAGGCCCTCGGGGGTCACGGGCAGTTCGACAATGATGGCACCGTCGGCGGCCAACGATCGGGCGGCTTCGAGCACGGACGGGTGTTCGGTGGCTCCGACAATGATTGTGCGCCGTGACGATCCGGCGGCCTGTGCGGCACGCCAGGCCCCGCAGATAGCGATGTTGTTGGCTTCGGTGGCCCCTGCGGTGAACAGCACCCGACTCGGGCTGGCACCTATGGCCTCAGCGACCTGTTCGCGGGCTGTGTCGACGGCCGCCTGGGCGCGTCTGCCTTCGCTGTGGCTGCTTGATGGGTTTCCGGCGAGGTCGACCATCGCCGCACAGACCGCTTCGACCACTGTCGGGTCGGGGTGTGTGGTGGCGTTGTTGTCGAGATAGATGGCGCTCAATCTGGCTCCTCAGATGATTTTGACACCCAGCAGTGTTGTTTCCACCTCCGACACAAGTGAACGTCAGCGACCAACGACGAGCTGATCCAAGTCATAGGTTGGCCCCTGGCTCATCCTCCCGACAGGCGGACTAATCAGCACTCGACCAGGTTATGTCTAGAGAAGCGCGGGGCATGTGTCGACGCAGCGGCAGGGCCTGCTCTACATCGAATACTAGGACCGACTCCAGTGTGCCGCTCGGCGTAAGGGCAGAAGCCCAAGCGCGACTGAGTCTCTCGTCCGAGGGCCTTCCAGAGCGCATGGCCACATCTTGTAGAGCTTTGCGGTTCTGGTCGAGGTGTTTACGCCAACGCCGAGCCAGAGCAGCACTTATGGGCAAGTCAGACTTTACGGCGTTGCATTCTGCGTCAGTCAGGACAAGGTTCTGAACAGCGTCGTTATGGGTGCGTGACCACGGTACGACATGGTCGACTACGTCGACACCAGACTTGCGGCTGCACCAGAAGCAGCGACCATCCTGAATGTCGCGAAGTCCGCTGCGGAACTCTGGCGGGAAACTTGGGCGCGAGTGGGGAAAGAGGAACCGCTCCAAGGATCCCTCGCGGTCGTGTTCGGCGAGGAGGAACTGGTTACGAACGTAGATCTCGTCTCGCCAACGGACTTCAATGGCAGGCTTCAGAAGAGGTGAGAGACGAAGCAGCGCGTTTGCCGCCCCAGGAAACGGCGACAAGACAGGGAGCCCGTCAGCGTCCGTCGCAAAGGTGCTCTTCGGCATCGGCTTGTTACTCGTGCGCGGATCTCTGAGCCGGTTCAGCCAGACCTCGGGTATCTGCCAGAACACGGGGACCTCGCTGCCGGAAACGATTTGAAGTCGCGGAACCGGCCACTGAGCAAGTGCCCAGGCAGCTTCTGACCGACTGGCATCGGCGCGAAAGAGAATGGGCTTGTTGACTTCTCGGTGTGTCTGCCGCAGAACGTTCCCGTGGAACGATCGAAGCTGTGGCCCTAGAGCCTTGATAGCGGCATCAGCGACCACGCCCAACGGCCAAGAACCCATCTCGTGTTCCTGCTGGATAAGTAGCGGCGCCGCATCCAGCAGTGACCAAAGGAGTACCCACTTCATGGTGGAATTGGCAGAGCCCCGATCGATAATGAGGGTTACCCCATCGAGGATTTCGTCAAGTTCCATTCCTGGCATTATCACCTCAGGGGTCAGATACCTTCGCCAACGGCCGCGGTTTGCGTGTCGAACGGTCCTTGGTTCCTCCATAGTCGGTCCTTCCATGTGGGAGAGCGCTCCTTCACAAGCCGCGACGGAATCGTGCGGGTCACAGTCCTGAGTCCCAAGTCATCGCTTGGCGTTTGCGGCGCTGTACAGCAAGGCTGCGCAAGCAGATCTCAAGACGGCGACCGGGGCACGATCTAGGGGCAGGTTGTGATGATCTCGGTCATGCGGGATTCGCAGGTCTTGCCGACACCCGACGGCGGGGGCAATGGGTTCATGGACAGCCAGGACGATGGCGGCCAGGCCCGTCGGCCGTGAACCGTCCCGGGACGGTTCAGTACAGCAGTCCCGTGCGCAGTCGCGATAGGAGCACTTGCGGCGCTGGTGGCATCACTGCGGATTTGCTCGCCCATGACACCCGCCCGACCGACCGCACCGTGCTGCCTCCTTCCCCCTTCACCGCGACGTTTCCCGCGGCTTACCTGATGCCGTGGTCGTGGTGGCCGACAGAGTCAAACTCAATGGTTCCGTCGGGGTTACGCCAGAACTTGAGTCGTCGGGCGCCCGGGGTGTTTGCCTGTAGCGAGACGCGCCAGGCCGTGGAGCCGTCTGTGCGGGACTCTTGCTTGCCACCGCGTCGGTCGAGCCAGGGATGCAGCTCCCTGCTGGCTTGTTTGTCCACCAAGCCGCAGACGATCTCGGCCATGACATCCGTGATCTTGTCTCTTGAGACTCCTTGCAAGTTGCTGATGCTTGATTCGAAGTCGTCGCCAATTCGGTAATCCCCAGTCCACGGGTAGGCATCACGGTCGGGACCCCGGAACCGCAGGAGGTAGGCCCAGCGCACCTCCAGGCGCAACTGCTCGACCGGGTCGTCGTGCACGACCGGAACTCGGAGTTTGGCGCGTTCGGCTCTTCGCCGATTCGCCCGGTCGATTCGGGCTTGTTCGCGTGCGGCCAGTAGTTCGGATTCCAGTCGGCTGGCGCGCTGGTCGACCTGCTCGATCGTGTCGAGAGCCTGGGCCAGAGCCCTTTGGAGCTGCCGGATGTCGGTTGGCACGGAGGTTTCGTGGCTGATCTCTGGATTGCTGGGTTGGCGATCGGGTCTCGGCTGGTCGGAGTTCGATGAGGTAGACGCTGCCAAGTCGGCTGCGCGCAGCCACGGAGGGCCATCGGGCAGTATCGAGATGCTCGTCGTGGCACTCTCGCCTTCCGCGAGGGTAGCGAGCCACCTCCCGTCGAGCTGGGTGATCTCCACGGGGAGCACGTCGCCAGGAGCCACCATGGCCTCCAACTCGGTGCCGAGAGTTCCCACGACTTCGACAGCTAGGTCAGGGTGCAGGAGGACGTTTGCACTGTTGTCGGACCTCTGACACACCTGGGCCAGCACTACGTCGCCATCGCGGTAGGTCTGCCCGATGCGCTCTGCCACGTCCTGCTTCGGCACATCGGGCAGGAACTCAACAAGCGCCCCTGATCCGCGCAGGCGCCCCCGCAACTTCATCCCAGGACATACCAAGCGGTCGGGCTCAATCCCAGTGCGGAGCCTAGAAACTGTCATAGCCGCGGTTTCGCCACCGTCGGTGGCCAGCATCGCCTGATGGCCCAGCAGGGAGCGAACGACGGCCATGGCGGGGCGGTCTTCAGGTTCCGGCGGCGGGGGAGCGAACGCGCCTGAGCTTTGGGCGGCATTCAAGGCGCTGTCGACCAGTTCGCGAGTGGTCCGCTCTCCGCGGGCGGCGCTGAGGCACATGTGCAACGGCGCTTGATACATGTCGCGCGTCCACTCATCCCCCAGCGGGTAGACCCGGCCGGCGCCGTAGAAAACCGACAACTGTCTGTTGCCCAAGCCGTCGGTCAGCCCGAAAGTGGCCTCCGCGTCGAGCAGATAGAGCTCGGTGTATCCGTTCAACTCAGCCGACAGGCGGTTCAAATCGATCCAGGGATCCTCAGCGTCTGGGTGTATTGACACCGCGACCGCCGCCTGAGTGCGGGAGGCGCCGAGTAGGTGCGCCGCCAGCGATTTGCCCTCGTCGGGAGTTCGCAAGCGGGTGAATCCAGTCCGGGGATGGCTGCTGCCCGAACGACTCGATTCCGTGTGCTCAAGCGTGGGCATGGCTGCTGGCACCGATCTGGCAGCCTTCCTTCGCTCACGGCTCCGTTTGCGCTTTGGCATCCGCCCCGTCACCTCTCCCCGAATCACGAATCCTTGTCATGGTGACACAGCACTCCGACGGGCTGGCCACCACGAATCCATCAATCGGCCACCGGCAGGCGGTCGAACACGTTGGGGGCGAATCGATTCGGGACTGGCTCCCGCACTCCATCACGCCGTGGTTGGAACCTCCAACGAGGTTCCAACACAACTGCCGGGGGCGGAATGGGTCATGCCCGGGAGCAGCCTGGCATTGAGTGATTCGCGGGAGGCGAAAGATGTCGGGGTCGGATCTGCATTACTGTCCAAATTGCGGTCAGTCACTTCCGTGGGGTCTTCATTCTGTCCCGGCTGTGGAGCGGCACTACGCGAGTTTTCCCCGGAGACTGACGGCGACCAGGGCGGATTCCATCGATCAAGCGAACGAATCGGATACCGAGGTGACGGAGGTCCTAGGCGACGACAACAGTCCCGCCTTGTCGAGGACACTTCGCTCGGCCCGCAGGGTGAGGATGAGCAGCGCCAGCGTGGCGAAGCCGCAAAGAAGGCCACGGGCAAGGTGGAATCTGCGCTCGCTGAACTCGCGACCGCACAGACCACGGCCGATGTGCAGGTGGCGGCCAATCGGTCAGCCGACGACGGTCTTGCGCTCGAGGAGGAGATGACGATGGACTCACGTGCTAAAGGCGCTGCGGCGGCCTTGAGCGCCATCGCTGGCTGGAAGGCGTTGAACGCGGACCACTCTTGACAACTGGCCGCAGTTGCGTCATGAACCGTGCCCTATCTGCCCCCGAAGCCGCGCAATGACCACCACCAGCAACCAGCCCAGCGCCCGTAGCACCGACCATCACCTATCGCCAGTACTCAGACAACCACCTGTTCAGTCAGCAGTCTCCTATCTGCTGTGCTCACGCCGCGGCGGCAAACGCCGCCAGCAAGTCTCCGGGCAGCGAGTGCATTAATTCCCAGGTGATTGCCATCGGCCGATCATCTTCATGGCTTGCATAGGTGGCAGGGCCGAGGAAGTAGAACGATCGGGCGGTGTTGTCCTGCCGGGCAAAGATGTAGATGTGCGAGCCGCGCGCCGCGTGGTTCTGGTACCTCTGGCCGGTCGGGCTTGTGGAAGACGTCGTTGACTGGCTCTCCCAGTGCAGCAGCTTGGGTCCAATGGCGTAGTCGCGGTATCGGGTCGTAGGGGAGAAGTGGTCAGCGGACTTGTCGAACGTGACTAGGAACAGGTCGGTCTGTTGATCGGCGCACCAGCGCACGCCCTCGCGCCATTCGGGCACCCGAGCGGCACCGTGGCTACCACTGGATTTTGCCTCTTGGTGCATCGCAGCGAGGATCTCACCGCGGGTGTACTGCGCATGGACTTGAAGGGGTACGTGTGCGCGCCCGTCCAGCGGGCGATGCAAGTGGTCCACCCGCTCGCGGAGCAAGTCCATCAGCTCGGCGACCTCGGCGAGCACCGCAGGGTGCTGCCACAGCAGTTCGGCGGCCTCCTGCAGGGTCAGATCGCGCCGGTCACCTTTCAACACCTGATCCATCAGCGACGCTACTAGCATGCGCAGCAGCGCCCGATCCGCTGCTCCGATCGAGGCAACATCTGGCACCGTCGACGATCGCGCAAATCGTCGGTACGCCGCCAGACGCACCTCATCATCCACGTGTGTCATCCGCCCTACCGCATGGCGCAACGTCGGTTCGAACGGCCCCGCCGGCGCGACCGCTAGCCCGGCTGCCGACTTCATGTCTGTCCAGCTCGCTTGGCCCTTGGGACGCGAACGCCGATCGTCGAGGTAGACATCCCCGAGGTCCAATCCGGTCTCGGCCAGGTATCCCGACAGCGTCACCGCCGCGCCGCGCTGGCTGGCCGCGTACCGGCGCAATTCCGCAACTCGCGCCGGCCAGTTGGATGGAATCGCAGATCGGATGCTTTCCAGCACAACCTCACGCGCCACGGGATCGAGCTGCATGTGACAGCCGCTCGGCAAGTACGGGAAGTCTTTGGTCACCTCCTGCTTGACCCTCAGGCGCGTGCCTCCCAGTAATGCCGAATAGCGCAGGTCGAAGCGGAACTCCTTTCGATGGTGACCCACGAAGTCCAGCACCGTGCACACTGCCTTGCCCGTGTCCGGGGACTTGCGCAGCCCCCGTCCGAGTTGTTGCAGGAACACCGTGCCGCTCTCAGTGGGGCGCAGCATGAGCACCGTGTCCACGGATGGCACGTCCACGCCTTCGCTGAACAGATCGACGCTGAACAGCGCCTGCACATCGCCACTACGCAGGTGCGCCAGCGCCGTCTCGCGTTCGGCCCGCGGAGTATCAGCGGTCACGGCCACTGCCGCGATGCCGGCCGCTGTGAAATGTCTGGCCATGAATCGGGCATGGTCCTTGCTCACGCAGAAACCCAGGGCGCGCATGGTGGTGGGATCGCCGACATGCTTGGTTAGTTGGTGCACGACGCGTCGAGCGTAGGCGTCATCGCCCGTGTAGAGATTGGTCAGCTCGGTGTCGTCGTAGCCGCGGCCGCGTCGCCAGGCGACGTTTGACAGGTCGGTACCGTCGTGGATGCCGTAGTAGGCGAACGGCACCAGCCGATGCTGATCGATCGCGTCCCACAAGCGCAGTTCCGCGGCGATGCGGTCGTCGAACCAGTGCAGGATCGGCATACCGTCTGCGCGCTCGGGGGTGGCTGTGAGACCCAGCAGTTCAACTGGTTGCAGTTGTTGCAGCATTGCATCGTAGGAGTCGGCCGCGGCATGGTGGAACTCGTCGACCACTACAACGTCGAAGTGGGCCGGGTCTATTGACTCCACTCCGTTGGTTCGCATGCTCTGGATTGAGGCGAACACATGCTCGTACCTGGTTGGGCGCTTTCCGTCGACCCACAGTTCGCCGAATGCCGGCTCTCGCAGGGCATGACGGAAAGTGGCCAATGACTGCTGGAGCAGTTCCTTGCGGTGGGCCACAAATAGCAGGCGTGCGCGGGGGAGTCGATGGCGCAGGCGGGCATAGTCAAGCGCGGCCATGACGGTCTTTCCTGTGCCCGTGGCGGCAACGAGGAGATTGCGGTGGCGGCCGTGGGCGCGGGCCACCTCGATGCGTTCGAGGAGGCGCTCCTGGAAGGGATGGGGTGTGAGCTCGAACGGCGGCAGGTCCGTGCGGTGGTCGGGGAGGTCAGTGGCCAGGGCCTGCGCAAACGCGGCGGGGTCGTAGTCGACGAAATCGGCCGACGCCCAGTAGCTCTCGAAGACTGCCGACGTGCTGGCGATGACGTCGGGGTTGCGCCGGCCGCTAATGCGCACGTTCCACTCGAGGCCGGCGACCTGGGCAGAGTGTGTGAGGTTTGACGAGCCGATGTAGGCGGTGGAGGCCCCGGAGCGACGGTGAAACAGCCAGGACTTGGCGTGCAGCCGCGTCGTGGTCGTGTCGTAGGAGACGCGGATCTTGGCGCCAAGTTCGGCGAGGACCTCCAGCGCGCGGGCCTCAGTGGAGCCCGTGTACGTGGTGGTCAGGATGCGCAGCTCCCGACCCTCATCGACGTGTCGGCGCAACGCGTCGAGCATTGGGCGGATACCGCTGTAGCGGATGAAAGCGATGATGAGGTCAATGCGGTCGGCGCTAGGGATTTCCGAGAGCAACTGTTTGCTCAGCGCAGGTTCCCCTCGGGGGTTGGTCAGCAAGACCGTGTCGAGGAGCGGGGTGAGGGGCTGGTCGACGCTATGCGTGGAGCCGTCGGGTAGGCGGGGGTGGACTCCGCGAAGGACCTCGGCATTGTCGGTCATGAGATCGCGCTTGAGATCGGCTCGGTCTGCGGCTGCGATGAGCTGCTCGCCGAGGGCACGGGTGATGGCTGCCCCGCGCTCCACCCGGTCGGCTTCGGGGATGCCATCGATGGCTCGGCGGATCAGGGTCGACATATGCAGCGATAGACGGTCCCCGGCCTCAGCGACGCGAAGGTCGCTGACGTCGGGGTCGTGGGCGGAGGTAGCCGCCAACCGGGCGGCAAGGTCCGGCGTCAGGAGGTCCTCGTACAACCCTGGGGTGAGGGGAGCTGGGGTGATGGCGGGCGCGATGACATTTGGGCGATGAGGTTTGCTGCCCGCCCCCGAGTCATTCATGATGTGTAGTTTGGCATAGGGATCATGACAGAGGAATTGAATGTGTAGATGCGCCGCGCGCCTGGGTTCTCGACTGAAAGAGACGAGATCGGCAGAACGTGGCGCCCTTGATCAACTGACTGTGGGCAATGGTCTCGCGGCACGGGCACTTGTCGGCTGGTCGTGGTCACATCGCAAACCAGGACTGGGGCCAACTAGCCAGACGACCGCACCGACAACCAGGACTACCTGTATGCACCACGCATGCCCAACAGCCACAGCCCTCGGGTGGTTGTGAGTCAGGCTCGGCTTCCGTTGACCTTCTTCAGCTCCTGCAACTCCGCCCAGTGCTGTTCGAGACCCGCTAACGTCGGGCCGACGCCGAGGGTGACAAGTGGCTGCGAGTGCCCGTCGATGTAGCGGCAGGCGTCCTCGAAGATCTTGTTGATCTTGGGAATTATCTCGCCCAGCTTCTCCGTGTTGATCTTCGTCAAGCGCGTCATGCCGATGTTGGGCTGGTAGCGCTGCGAGACGCCTTGGAGTAACTCCGTCTCCGTGAACACCTCGCACCATGAACGAATCCAGCCGTACCCGACTCGAACCAGCGCATCGCGGGTCTCGCCTTCCTCGCTCTTCGCCGCGTTGATTGTGGCAATAATCTTACCCTTGATCCCGCTTAGCGTGTCCCATCGTGGATGCGTGGCTCGGGTCACCTTGCCCTTGCCGTCGTCATCCGTGATCTGGAAGTACGTGCACCGCTTCGACTTTTCTGACAGCGCCAACAGCGTCGTCGCGAAAAGAATGTCATGGGTGAACACGAGGACCTGGTTGTCCTCTGCCAGACGCACGATCCGCTCGGCGACTTCGCGAACGCGACGGTGGTCCAAACTCGACACTGGATCATCGAAGATTACAGGCGCGGTGATGCCGGCGAGCCGTGCCTCGGCAAGAAAGTCGGCCAGCGCGAGCACCTTCTGCTCTCCCTCGGACAGCACCTTGGATGGCTTGTGCCGTCCGCTTAGGACTTTGCGCCGTTGCGCGCGTCCCTCTCGGCCGACGAATTGGACCTTGAGAGGGGGCGCGCGAAGGGCCTCGCACTCTTCAATGAAGAGTGCATCGAAGCTCTGGTTGATCAACTGATCGCTCGCCGTCTTGGATAGTTCGGTGACGCCTCGTGTCAACTGCGAGAGCGGGCGCTTTAGGGCCCGAAGTTGGTCTGCCTCCTTGGCAGCCTTCACCTGCGCCTCGATTACGGCCCAGGAGTTGGCGAGTTCCGCAGCATCTTTGAGCTCGCCGAGTTCTGCCTGCTTGTCCTCAAGTGCCTTTGACCTGTTCCGCGACTGCTCCTCTAGCAGGGCAACGTCTGCTGAGGCCGCTTCCGCCTCAGACACGCTGTCTGCGCTGGGCTTTGCCAAGGTGGTCGCGAGGTCAGTCGCAATGGGGTCGCCTGCCTGCACTGCGGAGGCCGCGGCCGTCACCGCATCGAGGATGTTGTTTAGCCCACCAAAGTAGGCGGGCTTCGACTCATCGTCCGCTAGCTCGTGCACGAGCCCAGCGGCATTCCCTGTCGCGATCTCGTCAACCTGCTGCTTGAAGGTGGCGATGGCGGTGTCGTTGGCGCGAATATCCCCCGAGATCTTGTCTTCGAGGTACGTCGAGTACTTCGCCAACAGGTCGCGCGCGGTGTCGGATACCGGCTGGCGGCAGTACAAGCATCGGTCGGCGTCGTGTGCTCCGGCCTCGACGAGATGCTGGCGATAAGAGCCACCAGCCTCGATGAAGGCGCTCCACGTCTCCTCTGGCTCGGCGGGCAGTTCCGCTGCCGCGAAGAGCTCCGAGCGGAACGCTCCGTAGTCGGCTGCCAACTGCGTACGCTTGATCAGTGCAGAGTTGTACTTGGCGACGTTTAGCGTGGAAAGTGCGGCGGCTGCATCCGCCGCCTGCTGGATGGCGCGATGCTCACGGCGACGTTCACTGAGTTGATTTGCGATTGTGTTTGCGCGGAGCGCGGCGACTGTCTGCGTCAGCGCGTCAATCTTGCCTTTGACATCCGGGTCAGTTGATGCCTTCGCCTTTAGCACAGCGAGGTCTGTAGAGGCGCCGAGAGTCTCGATCAGTGGGTACACCGACGAGCCCACTTGGAATCGCGACAGCATGCCATTCGACCCACTGCCGCGAGTGGAAATCGTGGCTTCGATCTGTGCCGTCACGCCCTGGATTGCAGCGATAACGTGGTTGAACAGCGCGAGCGCGGCAGGCACGTAAACGTAGTCCAGATCGTCATCAACGTGGGTGGACACTGAAGGGCTGTCGAAGATCGATATTCGCGTGAACGGCGAGACGCCACGGTCGCCTTGCCACTGCAATTCGTGCTCGTCATCGCCGAGTTGGTAGTCCAGCTTGGCGGACTGGCCAATCTTCTCGTCGGCGTCTACGTTGCCCAGGATCACGTCGGCTGTTCGACTGTCTGCCAACGCCTTGAAGATGCGGGAGTAGCCAGTCTTGCCCGTCCCGTTTTCGCCGTAGAGAATTGTGAGCCCTTCATGGGGTTCGATCTCTGCGCCAGTGACAAGCGCGTTGACGCCCCGGACTTCCGAAAGTCTCACGAGATTTAGCGGAGGCGCTGCCTCGTCCTGACGGGCCTCGGTACTCAGCTTCTGGACTGTATCGATTTCGCGCGGGTCGAGAGCATTCTCCTGGCGGAACAGCATGTACGCCGTCTCAATGGCCGATTCTCCAACCGGCTTCCCTGTCGACAACACCTTGGCGACGAGGAGACGGACCCACTCAAAACTGTTGTTCGCCCATTGAGCGAGCATCGCGCGTGGATCGAAGGTTTCGGCTCCAGCGTCATCTGACTGGGTTGCCAGCGTGTCCTTGTCCATTCCCCGTTTAGCTCTCCTCGAAGCCCGACTGGTCGAACTTCAGCGTATTGGCGTTCTCCGAGACTGTGCGAACCTTGCCCTCCTGGAAGCCACTCTCATTCGTAGCTTCGATCTCGATGCGAACCGTCAGTTGGGTGCCTTCGTCGGCGCGGAGATGAGAGAGGACCTCATCCGCCATGTTCTTGAAGTCCACGTTGTGGGTGACGAAGAAGTCGGTTGCACCTTCGATCCGGGCCTTGACCTCGATCCGATAGGTGTCGCCGGCCGCGTCGCTGGAGAGGATGTCGAAGCCCTTGTTGTTGAAAGCCTGCTCAACGGGCTTGCGACCCAACTCGCGCTCGCGCGCCATAACCAGGTCGACGCCTCGGCGTTCGACTTCTTTGGTCTCCTTGGCGTGGATGGGCGCGTTGGCGGGCAGATCGCCTTCGAGCATCCCGATCGGGAGCACGAGGGCAGCGGTGACGATGCGCGGTGGCTTGGTCGACATCAGGCTCTGTTGGTCGAGCAGGTCCAGGCGCTTGCGCAGGCGGACGTCGAGTTCGACGGCCTTGCGGTTCAGGCTCTCCGAGGACTCCTTAGGCTTACCGCCTGCCTGCTGATTCTCTGAGGCGATGGCGGCGTCGAGGAGGAGTCGGTCGCGTTCGCCTTCGAGCCGCTTGGTGACCAGATCGCGGGCTTTGCTCAACTCCGAAAGGCGGCGGGGCTGGACCTCGGCGAGGTACTCGGGTAGTTGGTTGGCGATGATCCAGCTCGTCGCCTTGTCCTCTGACTCCGCCAGCCAAGGAAGTTTGCGTGCGGCCTCGGTGACGGCGTTCTCAGGGGCCGCGACACAGTCCAGATAGGGCGCGGGTCCGGCTGGGCTGACGGTGCCGAAGCTGTCGACGAATGCATAGCTGAACCTGCGGGCGACGGTGCCGCCGGTCGCGTCGGAGATCTCCTCGACAACGCCGACAAGCAGGTGGGGTTCCTCCAAAGTTGAGGACACCAGGACAGTGCCTCGATTGAGTGCTCCGCCAAACTGGCGAACTGCCTCATTCATCACGGCATCGTGGAGCGGGTGTCCGGGCGCGAGGAGGTCGGCGCGACTGAGTTCGTCGGAGTGGACCTTGCCCAACTCGAAGGTGACCCGGTCGTACTTGGTGGCGATCGGCCCTTGCCTGCCGCGCGGACATTCTGCGGGACGTTGGCGATCTCGTAGCGGCCCTGCTCCCGCTTGACGATGCGGCCACCGAGCTTGGTGAACGCTGCCTTGAACGCCAGCTCGATGTAGTGCGGTTGGAGGCGACGGGCGCGTGCCTCGTCCATGGCGGCCCGAAGCGCGTGCAGGTCGGCTTCGGCAAGGTGCTCGGAAGCCAGGGCGCGATCGTCGAGCAGTTCCTTGAGCCCATCGCCGACGATGGGTCGATGACCTCGTACATCTTGGCCTCACATCGGGGCGTTCGCCGTACTGGATAGCCTCCATCAGCAGGTCGCGCAGCGGGGTCTCGGTGAACGCCTCGCCGAGGACGTCGAAGACTTTGCCGCCGTAGGCCTTGCGCTCTGCTCGATCTTCTCGAGCAGGCGCGCGAACACCTCGCCCTCGCGGGTGTTCGTGGGCGACCAGGTTCCAGAGGCGGCAGACCTCTTCCTGGCCGATGCGGTGGATGCGGCCGAAGCGCTGCTCGATGCGGTTGGGGTTCCACGGCAGGTCGTAGTTGACCATCAGGTGCGCAGCCTGCAGATTCACGCCCTCGCCGGCAGCATCGGTGGCGAGGAGGATCTGGACGTCGCGGTTCTTGGGAACTCCCGGTGATCACCCGGCGTTCGCCTCGGCGTATGCCGCCGTGGATCGCCTCGACCGCTTCGGGCCGCCCAGCAGGGAGCCGATCTTGCTTGGAGGTAGTCGAGGGTGTCGCGGTGCTCGGTGAAGATGATCAGCTTGCGCGGCCAACCGTTGGCATCGGCAGTGATAGCGTTGTCCTGCAGGATCGTCGACAGTTCGGTCCATTTGCGATCCGTGCCCGCGTCGCGGACCTCCTTCGGCGGCCCACCAGGTCGGCCAGTTCGAGGAGTTCGGCGTTGAGTTCCTCGACCGTCTGCGCCGCTGTCGCCGCGTCCATCAGCTCCTCTTCGAGTTGCTCAAGTCTCCTCGGCGTTGAAGTCGTCTCCCTCAAGACTCGGCAGGTCGAGGCCGGGCTCGGCGTCCCGGTAGGTGCCGTCTGGATCTCTTGCTTCTTGCGCTCCAGCCGTTCCATACGGCGCACCAGGCTCGGGTCGATCGCTTCGGGGCTGACGAGGCGAGCCGGCGTTGCAGGACGGTGAGCGCGAAGCCGATGGTGTTCTCGCGCTTGCCACCGATCCGGTCGGCGCGGTTCATCCCCTCGCGGACGTAGGGGGTGACCCTTGGTAGAGTCTTGCCCCCTCGGTCAGTTCATAGGGGACGGTCTCCGCGATGCGCTCAGGGAAGAGCCCTTTTCCCTCGAAGGTGAGTAGATCCTCTTTGACCATGCGGCGCATGATCCCCGAGGACGTCGACCACTTCTTCTGCCTGCCCTCGAAGCGGTCACGGTCAAGCAGGGTCAGGAAGAGCTGGAAGTCCTCCTCTTTGCCCGAGTGCGGGGTCGCGGTCATCAGCAGCAGGTGGCGGGTCACCTGCCCTAGCAGCTCGCCGAGCAGGAA
>CAWJIH010000004.1:0-396378 GCA_963842975.1 uncultured Actinomycetes bacterium
GTGCGACGAGGATCCCAAGGACGGCGAGGAGGCGAGTGGTGAGGCGCATCACCTGGCCATGGTAAGCGGCGTGGGGGAGGTGCGCGTCTGGGGTTCGCGAGGTGGTGCCTGCAAAGGTACCCATGGTACCCTGTTCACTTCGGGAGGTACCGCTATGGCACTCAATCTCAAGAACCCCAAGACACTCGCCGCCGTCGACGAACTCTCCGAACTCGCGGGTGAGGGAAAGTCGGAGGCGGTGGCAACCGCTGTGGAGGAGCGGTTGGCCCGGCTTCTGGCGGAACGGGAGGCAGCCACTGAGACACCCTCCGCGCGGCTGGCGCGAGCTCGCGCACTGGTTGCGGATTGCACGCCGAGGTTCGCTGCGGCTGGCGCTGGTGCGGACTCGTCCGGTCGCTTCCCTGACCTCACGGCGGTGCTCTATGACGAGTCCGGAATGCCCGCGTGATCGTCGATACGTCTGCGGTCATCGCAATCCTGCGCGGAGAGCCGGAATGTGACGACTTCATTCAGTTATTGGTCCAGGCCGAAGACGTTCGCATGTCGGCAGTCGCCTACGTGGAGGCCGCTGCGGTGATCGATCGCCTAGGTGATCCAGTCCTGAGCCGGCGGTTCGATGAGTTGCTCGAATTGATCGGGGCGACCATCACCCCATTCGACGAGCACCAGGCAGCCCTCGCGCGGGCCGCCTTTGCGGATTTCGGACGTGGCAGCGGACACCGAGCCAACCTGAACTTCGGTGACTGCTGCACCTATGCTCTCGCGGCGTCGCTGAGTGAGCCGCTGCTGTTCAAGGGGGATGATTTCATCCACACGGACGTTCACCGGGTCTAGCGTGACCTAGGCCGGTCCTAGCGATCGAATGCCACGCTCAAGGATCACGCCCCCACCACTCCAACCACCCGCCCTGCCTCTAGCCGCACCACATGGTGTGCCGCGTCCACGGTCGACCGCCGGTGCGCGATGACCAGCACCGTGATCGCTGGCACCAGCGAGGTCATCAGGTCCAGCACCCGCGCCTCGGTCGCATCATCCAGCGACGACGTTGCCTCGTCCAAGACCAACAGGGTTGGGTTCCGCAGCAGCGCCCGGGCAATCGCCACCCGCTGGCGTTCCCCACCCGACACCCGCACCCCACGGTCACCCAGCATTGTGTCGAGGCCCTCCGGCAAAGATCTGGCGAAATCTGCCGCTGCTCGGTCGAGGGCTTCCCAGCATTGTTCGTCGGCAGGCGGACCCTCGGTGGACCACGACAAGTTCTCCCGCAGCGTCCCGGGAATCAACACCGTCTCCTGCGGGACGTAGGCCACATGCGCCCGCCACCAGCGCAGATCCGCCGACGTCAGCACTTCACCATCCACCAGGATTTGGCCTTGCTCGGGTTCCAGCAGCCCCAACGCGAGGTCTGCCGTGGTCGACTTGCCCGAGCCGGAATGCCCCGTCAACACCGTGATCTGGCCACGGGATACATCGAACGAGATCCCGTGCACCCCGCTTGAACTATCCGGGTAGCAGAAGGTTACGTCTCGAAACTCCACCAGCGGCTCCGGCGAGGCCGGATCGATCGCACCGCGGGCCGTTGCGCCAGCCGGTGGGATCTCCACCGCCGCGTGCGCCTGTGCAGTCAGCACCGTCAGGTCGCGCACCGCCGGTAGCGCGTTGGCCAGCATCGCCGTATTCGTCGCAATCGACTGCGCGGTCCGAGCCATCCGCGCCACCAGCAGCAAAATCACCACGATGGCCGCCGGCGACATGCCCACCCATACCGACACCAGCACCAACGCGGACGCCGACACTGCCAGACCCACAGACGTGCCAGCATTCACTGTGGAGGTGCGCCGAGTGTTCGCGACCTGAATCGCCCTGGTGCTGCTGAACGATTCGGCCAGCCGCTGGGCCCAGACCGCATCGGCGCCATGAGCACGCACCAGTCGCAGCGAATCCATCGAATCCATCATTACCGCTTGCAGCCCCCGGTTCCGGGTGCCGAACTCGCGCCCCATCCGGTATGCCGGGCGGATCGCGGTGCTCTGCGCCACCGCCACCAAGATCACGCCCACCAGCGCCACGGCTCCCACCAGCGGCGACACGATCAGCGCCACGATCGATGTCACGACGAACAGCACCACTGACACCGACAGTTGCAGCAACTGGAAGAACGCCATTCCGGAGCGTGAGGCCCCGGACGTCACTACCTCGATGATGTCGCTCTTGCGGCGCCCCAGCACGAAAGTCCACTTGGCTGCCAGGATCGCCTCGAACGCCTCCTGGCGAAGGTCGTCGACGATGGTCTGCTGCAGCGCGGTCGAATTGATCGACGACGCCCGGGTGATCAGCGCTGACACGACACTGAGCAGCACAAACACCGCCAACAGCACCGCCAACGGCACCGACGCCAAGTTGACCTCGCCGAAGAGTGGCACATTCAGGCTCGACTCCGGATTCGCGATCGAGTTCACGATTGGCACCAGCAGCAGCAGGCTCACCCCGCCCACAACACCATTGGTGAGCAAGAAGATGACCTGCAGAATGAGCCGCCGCCGGTTGAGGTGCCACGCAACGCCGACGAGGATGCGGGCATCCGACACCAGCGAGTGCCGAGGTTCCTGTGTCACCGTCACAGGATAGGTGCTGTCTCAGTGACCCTGCGAAAAGGCAGCGGCGAGGCGAGCGATGGGCCAGCGCGCAGCCGCGGCCCGACCGCCGGCGGCGCTACTCCCCGCGTCGGGAAGCTGCCTCGTTCATCGCCTTCAGCCGCTCGTTGTACGCAGCCATCTCGGCCCCGCCATCGCGTTCGGACTGACGGTCGAATCGACGAGCCTCCCGCTCCGAACTGCGCGCCCACTGCACACCCAGCACCACCATCAACAGCAGCGCGGGAACCTCCGCGATACCCCAGGCGATGCCACCGGCCAGCCGAGTGTCGCCCACCAGATCGTCCACCCACGGCGGCTGCACCAGGGTGTACCACTCGCCAGCGAACACGATGTCGCTCATCATGATCGGCACCGCAAAAAACGCATGCAGGCCCATCGCCACCAGCAGCATCAGCAGCCGCAGCCACGGCGCAAGCACGCGCGGCGCTGGATCGAGTCCAAGAATCACGTAGGCGAACAGGTAGCCGGCGAACAGGAAGTGCAACTGCATGGCCAGGTGCCCCATGTGCGATCCCATGAGCCAACCGAATAGCGGCGTGTAATAGAGCCCATACAAGCCGACGGTGAACACAAGCAGCACCCAGATTGGGTGGGTGATGAACTTCGCAAGTGGGGAGTTGATGCCCCACACGATCCACTCGCGCGGGCCTCGCCGACCGTCTGGCGCGGGCCGCAACGCCCGCAGCGCCAACGTGATCGGGGTGCCCATGACCAGCAGGATCGGCGCGATCATCGACAGCAGCATGTGGCCAAACATGTGGGCGCTGAACGTCACCTCGGAGTAGATGGCGACACCAGAGTTGGTGGCCCAGATGATGGCGCTCACCCCCAGCAGCCACGAGATCGTGCGACCCGGATGCCACGAGTCGCCACGTGCCCGCAGGCGCATCACCCCAGCGATGTACAGCGCGGCGGCGATCACCCCGCCGATCAGGAACAGTGGCTCGAACTGCCAGCCCAGAATCAGCGACGACCAGGTGGGAGCATCCGGCATCTCGCGGCCCAGCAACTGCTCGGCAACCGTCAGCGGCGAACTCTCCACGCTCGGATACGGCGTCTGGGTCAGTGCCACCGCCAGGCCGCCGGCCACCGCCAGCAGGGCCAACTCCATGGCCACCAGCCCCGCCACCAACCGCCGTTGCTCACCCAGCCGCGGCGCCAACCGTCGCCGCACCACTGCGGCAAGAGCCATGAGCACCAGCAGGATCGCGGTCTTGATGAACACCAGCCGGCCGTAGCCGGAGTTCCACAGATCCGACACCGTGTCCATCCGGGTGTAGGCATTGCCGACCCCAGTCAGGGCCAGAAAACCAACCGCGATCAGGGCGATGTTGCTGTAGCGCCCGGCCGCCTGGGTGACTCCCGGATCATGCCGCCAGGCATGCACGGCCAGCGCCAACAATCCGCCAGCCCACACCGCTGCGGCCCAGGTGTGCGCGACCCCGGAGGTCAAAGCCAGGTCGTGGTTGCCGTAGCCAGCCGAGTGCCCGGCCAGGGGTGCGAAAGCCAGCGCCGCGGCCGCCAACACGAACCAGCCCGCGGCCGCCGCCAGCGACCTGGCATAGCGGACACCGACCCAAATGCCCCCCGCGAACAGCGCCGCCATCAGGTAGGCCCGGGTGGTGGGGATCGCCCAGGCATACTGACCGATCACCGCTGGACGAATAGCCTCAGCCAGCGGCGTACCGAGTACGTTCGCCAGGCTGAACAGGGCGGTGACCAGCGACGCCAGCGCCCACACCCCAGCGGCGGCTCCGGCCCGCTTCACGTCCGCCAGCGCCCCGGTACCCAGCAACCCTCCCCGCTGTTGGGCACCGATGAAGGCCGCGTAGCCCAGCCAGCCGAACGATGCGATGCCTGCAGCAAGCGCCACGGCCCGCAGCAGCGGCAGCAACCAGCCGACCACGGGCCCCGAATCAACGATCCCCACCGCAGGTGGGGTGTACGCGCCACCGCCGAGTACCAGGCCGATCGCCGTGGCGACGAGCACCAGTACCAGCAGCCCGCCCAGAATCGGGACCACCGGCTTCGGGGCCGCCGCCGGGGCGGCAGCCTCGACGTCAGGCCGAACCTGTTGCGAAGTCCCAGCGACGTCCGAACTCATGGCACGAGTCTCGCACTTGGGGCCCAAGGGCGCTCACGGGCCGGTGGTTGTGGGGCCGCCGGGCTCTGGGCGGGATCGGCGGCGGTCGGCGCGGGGTCGGCGCGGGGTCGGCGCGGGGCCGGCGCGGGGTCGGCGCGGGGCAGGCGCGGGGCAAAATCGACCACCGCACGCAAAATCGACCAAGAAACGTGGTCGATTTTGCGTGTCTTGGTCGATTTTGCGGGGCTGGGGCTGGGGCTGGGGCTGGTGCGGGGCTGGGGCTGGGACCGCCGCGGGGTGCCCCTCACTTACCGGTGGCCAGCACTACCCGATCCCCGCCCGCTGACTTGGCTCGGTAGAGGGCCTTGTCGCCTTCGGCAAGCATCGCATCGAGGTCGGCATACGAGTGCCGGATAGCGACACCCACGCTGACGGTCACCGGCTGCGCGAGTGCCGTAATCCACTTGGTTTCCCGGATCGTGCGTTGGACGCGGTGCGCCACCTTGAGCGCCACGCGCGCGGAAGCTCCTGGGAGCACCAGCGCGAATTCATCGCCGCCGATCCGCGCGGCATAGTCCGTCGTGCGCATCGACGAAAGCAGCGCACTGCCAACCCCGGCCAACACCTCATCGCCAACCGGGTGCCCGGCAGTGTCGTTGACAATCTTGAACTTGTCGATATCGATAATTGCCACCGCGCCGTCGGGCGATTCGGAAGAGTTCCAAGCCCGCGCCACCACGCGGTCGAATCCCCGTCGGTTCAGCAGGCCTGTCAGCGGATCCTGCATCGCCTCCTTGCGCAACTCAAGCTCAGCCAATGTGCGTGAGGTGATGTCGCGCTCGATCGCGGCGAAATGGGTTGTGTTCCCATCGGCGTCCTTCAGGGGGAAGATCCGGATGTCCAGCCAATACGGGGTGTCATCTTTGGCGAAGTTCAAGATCGCGCCGTGAAAGTCGTCATTCATCCGCAGCAATTGACCGATCCGGGAGGTGGTCTTGGGGTCGGTTTCGCCCGGCCGCTGCAGGAATCGAGGGCTGCGCCCGATCACTTCCGCCGGCGTGTAGCCGGTGAGTTTGGTGAACGCTTCATTGACGTACACGATCCGGGGCCCGGGTTCCTCGAGCGGTTCCGCTTCCGTGATCAACACAATGTCGCGTGCATGGTCGGCCAACTGCCGGAACAGCGTCAGCGGCGGCGCCTCGACCGGGGGTAGTTCCACATGTGGCAGTGTGCCCCGCTACTGGCGCGGCACACAATAGGACAGGATTATTGTGGCGCGGCCGTCTAGTCGCAGTTGGGCTATTCCGCGGGGCCAGACGAATCGGGTGTATTGGGCGAGTCCGACGAGTCAGTCATTGCCTCACGTGCTCGCAAGACCGGCCGCCACGAACTCACGATCTTCGCGACCACCGCAGCCAAGAAGAACTGGCCAAGGATTGCCTCCCAGACAGCGAGGGTCTGACCTGCGGAGCTTGCCGGAACCAGATCGCCGTAGCCGGTGGTGGTGATGGTGACGAAGGAGAAGAACAGGTAGTCGGACAACTGATCCGCTGCCGGGTCGGTGAAGAAGGGATCGCCGGTAAGTAGCGTCATGAGACTGAAGGTGAAGGCGAAGAACATCCCGATCATCAGGTATGCGCACACCGCACCGAGAAGCGTCTGTAGGTCGACAACGTTCCGGAGGAAGATGTGTCGGAGGATGGCGACGGGAGCCGCCGCGTAGAGCAGCACGTTGACGATCGACAGTGCGAGCAGAATGCTGTCGCTGTCCGCCTTCGGCCCCGACAGCAGGGTGATGCCCAGCACGGCTGCGGCGACTAGAAACGCGACCCCAGCCACCCGGCGGATCCGGTCGGACTCTGAGACGCTGAGTACCAGATACACCGTGGAGAGTTGGAGGAACATCAGGCTCGCTGAGCCGACGATGTTGCTGGAGACGTACAGCGCTTGAACGTACGAAACCATGAGGAAGAGCAGCGCGATGCCGTAGCGGTTCGCCGATGAGAAACTCCGCAGTCGGCCACGGCTGGCGGGCAGATCCGCTGCCATGTCAGATTCGGACATGCGCCCCAGCGTAGGGCGGGCGATGGCGGACGTCATCGCAGCGCCAAGTTGCTACCGTCGGAGCATGGTGGTCGGTGAGTCGCTGCGCGATGTCGAAAGTCTGCGGTTTCGTTGGGTTGACTTCGCCAATGTGGTGCGAGCCAAGGCGCTCTTCATGCCCACCGTTGACCGCCGGTTGCGTGGTGCGGATCCAACCGGGCAGTCAGCCGAATCTGGGCCCAATGACGCGTTGCTGCGGCACTTGCTGGCCACTTCGGTGTCGATTTCGCAAGCCCAATTCGCGATCCCGGTCACTGCCGACGCAGTGATCGTCGAAACCGGGCTGCTGCCGACGCGCGACCTCACCCTCGTGCCTGACCTCGACACGATTACTCCGCTGATCTACTCCCCCGGGTCGGCGGCGGTTGCCTGTGAGGTGTTCGACCACGGGGAGCCTTCGGCGTTGTGTCCCCGCGGATTCCTGCGCCGGATCGACACTGACGCCCGCGCACTGGGCCTCCAGGTACGCGTCGGGGTGGAACTGGAGTTCATGCTGCTCGCCGGGACCCAGTCGGGGGCGTCTGTTGGAGCGCAGCATCAGCCGCCCGCACCCCATGCGCCGACGTCACCGACCCCCGCCGATGCCGCTATGTTCGCTCAGGAACAGGCGCTGGACACACATCACCGCTTCCTGGTCGACCTCACTGCGGCCCTCGTGGCCCAGCACATCGAGGTGGCGCAACTCCACGCCGAAGCCGCCCCAGGGCAGATCGAGTTGTCGCTGTGGCATCTGCCACCGCTGGCGGCCGCAGATGCGGTGATCTCCGTTCGTCAGACAGTGCACGCCGTGGCCGCAGCCCATGGTCTGGCTGCGAGTTTCCTGCCGGTGGTCGATCCCAGCGTCGGCGGATCAGGTATGCACCTGCACGTGTCGCTCACCGGCGACAGCGAGGACGGCCTGGGAGCCTCAGGACTGCCCGCGATCGCAGGCCTGTTGGCGAACTTCGAGGCCCTGCTGGCCGTGACGGCGCCGACGGCGATGTCGTATGAGCGGTTCCGGCCGCACTTCTGGGTGGGCGCGTTTGAAGGTTGGGGGTTGGAGAACAAGGAGGCGCCGATTCGTGTGACCCAGACCCCTGCCGGCCGGCCGCGAGACTTCGAATTCAAGGCCATTGACGCCACCGCCAACCCCTACCTGGCCATCGGGGCGGTGCTGGCCGCCGGACTCGACGGGGTGCGCAACGGCATGGAGCCGCCCGCGCCGCTGGCAGGCGATCCGGGGCTACTTGATGATGCCGAGCGGGCGCGGGTCGGGGCTCGGCCGCTGCCGACCCACCTGGCCGGCCCGCTAGCTGCATTCGAAGCCAACAAGGTGCTGCGCGCGGCCATGGGCGAGCAACTGCATCGCGCGTACTTGACGGTGAAACGCTTCGAGGATTCCGCGCTTTCGCAACTTGATCCGCATCAGCGCCGGTTGGTGCTGTTGCAGCGCTACTGATGCGTACGTAGCAGCGGATGGCCGACGGCGTGTCAGACAGACAGGGTCGTGGGCCACGCCCCGGTATTCAGTGGAGCGGGTGACGGGAATCGGAGCGGGTGACGGGAATCGAACCCGCACTGTCAGCTTGGGAAGCTGATGTTCTGCCATTGAACTACACCCGCGCGCGGGGGAGTCGCCTGCTGCGCTGCGCCGAATGGCGACGAAACCCTGCAAGCGCCGATTATGCCTCGCCGGTTCACCGTCGGGTGACGCGGGTACCGCAACCGAGTAACTTGGTCGCTGTGGGCCGGAAGCTACACCTGCACGAGGAGCGCCTCGCCCTGCGGCTCATGGCGCTGGGCTTCGGAATCGGCTCGGCTCTCTTCGCCACCGGTGCCGTGCTGTCGACGGTGGGAGCGGCAGTTGCCAACTCGGTGTTTGTCGTGGGGGCCTGGTGCTTCACGGCGGCGGCCACGGTGCAGTGGCGCACGGCCGTTCACCACAGTGAACGAAGGTTGCGACGTCGCGCCGAATTCGACCTGGCAAGCCCGGACTGGCAGTCGGCCGTGATTCAACTCTTCGGCACGTTGGAGTTCAATGTCATGACCACCAGGGCCCTCACCGTGAGCCTGTCGAATCCGACGGCCTACACCACGGAGGTGTGGCGCCCCGACGTGTTCGGATCCATCGCGTTCCTGCTCTCCAGCGCCATCGCGCTGCGGCCAATCACTCGGCTGCGCCGGCACGCCATCATCCCGCGGCGCAGCATGGCGATCGCGCGGAGCAACATGGCTGGGTCGATCCTGTTTGCGGTGTCGGCGGCCGCTTCCCTAGCCGAGGGACCTGAAGAATTGCGCAGCGCGTTGTGGAACAACGCCGGCACTTTCTTGGGCGCGCTGGGCTTCCTGGTGGCTGCGGTACTCACGTGGCCGCCGCGCACTAGCAAGGGCCAGCCCAAGCCGCCGAGCATCAGCCCGGAGCCGCCGGGCTCTCAGTCGCCCGTGCGATCGCCGAGCACCTGATCTAGCCAGGCGAACATGCGAGCATGAAACAGCAGCCGCGCGCCGGATTCGCAGTGCAGGTCCGCGCCCTCGGCCGCGGTGAATGTCACGAATTCATGGGGGCACTTCAGCGCTGCCACCAAGTCCGGTGCGCTGGCGCTGATGGCTGGCGATCCGATGCTCAGCGCTGGCAGCACGCGGGGCCAGGATAGGCACCCAGACTCCCAATCTGCCCGCATCGGCAGACCCTGATCCAGGAGCACAGTGCCCTGTCCAGGACCGTCGAAAGTCAGCACGTTGTAGCCACCCATCGTGATCAGCGTCGCTCGTGGGGTGTCGGCGCCGCCGTAGGGTGCCGCGCCGAGCAGGCGCATCACCTAGCCGTCGAGTAGATCAAATTTGAGCACCAGCCGAGGAAGTCTCGTCATGGGGCAAGTATCTGCTCCCACGCCGGTCGAAGGGCGTCGGCGTAGTTGTGGCCATATCCGCTGGGATAGTCCACCGCCTGTGGCAGATCCAGTGCCACCTGCAGAAAGAACAGCACCGGGGTCCAGCGCGTCTGCGGTGGCACTCCGGGCCCGCGGGGGTCGGCCAGCCAGGCCGGATCCCGCCACACCAGCCCCGGCGAGAACCACACCACCGGATCGGTGGGGTTCTGCAGCACCAAGATGCGCGGATTCGGCCAGGGCGACGCAGCCGGCGGCGGAGCGGTGGCGGCGGGAAGGGTGGCCGCATACCGTGCCACCCGGCCCGAATCCAGCACCGGCTGCCACACCGGCGCCGCCCCCGAGTAGGTCCATGCGGTGATGGGATCGGTGGCCGCCGGCGGACCGACCCACAGCGCGCCGTCGATTCGCTCGCTCACCTGCTCCGGCTCCAGCCCAGCGAAAGGCGCCGGTGAGCCATATGCCCCCAGGCTCTCTCCGTACAGCACCAGCTTGGGCCGCTGGTCCGGTGGCAGCGACTCTCGGGCAGCGGCCAACGCCTCATACAGGGCGGTACCCGCGTCGGCTGCCGCCGATTGGTTGACCAGGAACGACAGCCAACTCGGCAGCGTCGAATATTGGATCGCCACCAGGGCGGCTTTGCCGGCGCTCACCTCATCGGCGGTCTCGGCCGCGACCGGATCGATGTAGCCGTTGCCGGTGGTGGTAATCCCGATCCAGACGTCTGAGTTTGCGCCACCGGCGCGGAGCATGTCAGCCACCGCCAACTCGGCCCGTGCTTGCGCATCAGAGGCTGACGCCAGACCCGCGAAGGCGCGAATGGTGGCATTGTCGCGGCCGCCAGCCACGAAGGCGCGGCCTTGCGCCCCAAGGGATTCCCATGCCACCAACGAGGTAGGCGAACCCGATCTCGCCGCTGATGAGGGCGCCACCTGCCCGGCAACCGAGGCATCGATTCGGTCGAACGCCAGTCGCATCGCCTGCCCAGCCCCCACCACCAAAGCCAGACCAGCAGCACACATGACGACCACAGCGATCCCCTGGGCGAGCCCTGCCGAACCGCGTCGACCCAGCAGGCGAAGGCTGGCCCGCGCCACCCACTGCGTCAGCAGCCGTAACCCCCGAGCAGCGGCGACCAACAGCACCAGAACTGCCAACCCAACGGCCGTGGCCACCAGCCACCGTGCGGTGAATTGCGGCGCCCCGATGCTAGCCGCCTGCGCCGCCTCCCACGAACCGAGCCGCAAGCCAGACAGCACAGCGATGGTCGCTACCGCGGCGGCGCTCAGCACGTACCAGCGAGGGGTCGGCCGGGCCAGCTGCTTGCGAGACCACCACCACCTGCGGCCTAGCGAGCCTGCGATGGCCCCGAGGGCATAGCCAACCGCGGCCAGTACCCCGAGGGTGACACCCTGAAACAGCGACCCGTTGGGCAACAAGGACGGCGTCCAGGCCACAAGCCACGCCGCCGAGGCGGCGATGACGCCGGTGGCAGATGGCCTTCGCATGCCGCGAATCTACGTTGCGGCTGGTGCCAGTTGGCGCTGCGGGCTGCTAGTCCATCAACCCGATCTCGCTCATGAACAACAGGATCGAGGCCAGGGCGGCCTCGCGCGCGAAAGGATCCTTCAACTTGGTGGAGCCCAGCGTGGTGTACCAGGGGAAGGTGTCGTAGGAAAGGTCCCAGTGGTTGGCGTGGAACATGGATAACAGCGGCGCATTGGGCGCGGGCAGTCGGGCTTGATCCTGCGTCAACTGCATGTCGTTGTACTTGTCGTACTTGAGCAACTCCAAGGTGCCCTGGCGCTGGTAGTAGGGGACCTCCATCAGGTGGGTGGAGCCGGTGAAGTTGAACATCGGAATGCCGAGGGAGTTGATGTCCTCGCCGTGTTCCTCCAGGAAACTCATCCGAGCGGTGGTGGTGAGGCTTTCCAACGCGCCCTTGATGTCGTACTCGTCGAGCCGACGGTTGACGTTGTTGATCTGGATCACCGGGGCAAGGCGCAGCATCAGCTTTCCGATGTCACCGGATAGTGCCTCGACGGTGTCGAAGGCGGGGAGGTCCTTGATCTGGCGGTAGATGTCGTTGGCGAGGTAGGAGCCCTTCACCGCTCCAGCCCAGCCGATCACGGCCCTGATCCGCCCAGCAAGGTCGGGTCGGCGGGCGAGCAGCGTGAGGATGTCCGGGGAACCCTTGGAATAGCCCATGAGGATCACGTCCCCGGGGGGTGTCGGGTTGTGCTCGGCGGTGATGAACGAGGCGTCGATGGGTGATACGCCGATGCCGCGCTCCAAGACGTTCTCCAAGTCAGCCACGTTGGCCTCGCTGGAGCGCATCGGGTGCGAGTCGGCAATGGCGATCTTCACCCGGAAGCGGTTCATCACCTTCGGCCACACCGATTGAAAGGCCAAATTGGGCAGTAGCCCTGTGAGCAGCCCGGGAGCGAACACCAACGTGGTGTTGGCGAACCCGCTCGGCTCGGCCAGCGGCAACTCCTCGAACACCTCCTCGTCGCTGACGTTCGAGATCATCCTCTTGGCGACCTTCTCCCGCGTGCTGCGCGGATCCACCAGGTTGATCGGGAAGGGTGCCTGGGAGTTCTTCACCGCGTCCGGGTTGGCCATCGCCTCGGTGATGAAGATGTTCCGGTAGCGACGTCCTAGCCATTCGTTGATCACGGGATCATTCAGGGCCGCCTGCGGATCGGCAACAACGGCTTCCCGGACCAGCCGAATCACTTCCGGATAATCCTTGCGCGCCATCGCGAAGGTGATGTCACCAGTCTGTTCCACATTGGTATCGCTTGAATCGTGCTCGCTCATATGCGCCACCGTAGTGCTTGGGCGTGACGGTCGCGACGCATTCCATCTCGGCGCACGCCTACCATGGCGCCATGAATGCTGAGCAGACTCACATCGCCGACGATGCCGTGCCGGTCCGCAAGACTGGAGCGGTGCAGGCTGAGGTCGACGGGGAAGTTATTCTCCTGAGCCCCACGGACTTCTCATATTTTGGCGCGGCGGGCACCGGCGGGCCGGTGTGGGAGTTGATTGATGGCGAACGGACGGTCGGTGCCATCGTTGCCGAGCTGGAATCGTCCTACGACGCGCCTGAGGGTGTGATCCGCAACGAAACGCTGGAGTTCCTGGAGGCGTTGGAAGCAGCCGGCCTGTTGGAGCCGCTGAGGTAGGGCTCAGCCGCTTGCCAGTTCATCTTCCAATGCCACCGGCGCATCGTCGGTCTCGACCAGCGTCACGTCTTGGCCCATCGCCGAAGAAATCGCACCCAGCCGCCTGGTGGCCCGCTCACCGGCGTAGGCCACGAAGTCGGCGACGTCCAGACCGAGTGGCCGGTCGTACTTGTCGAGGAAGTTGATCGCTTCGAGGGCCTGGGGCAGCAACTCACCCATGGTCTCCTCGACCACCTCCCACAGCGCCGGATCAGCCGCCACATGCCGTCGGCAAGTGAAGGTGCCCCAGGCCATGTGTCGACGTTCATCCTGGCCGATGTGCCGGACGATGGACTGCATGCCCGGCAGGATCCCGCGCTCCCGGCACACGGTGTTCCAGGCGTGATACCCGGTGAGGGCCAGCACTCCTTCCACAATGTGGTTGTAGGTGACCGAAGCACGGATCTGATTCGCTGGTGACGGATCGTCGTGCAGAGCGCCCAGCGCCGCGGGCAGAGCATCGTAGAAGATCGCCCGGTAGCCCGGGTTGTCGTCCACCAACGGGTTGAGATTCTCGGTGATGCCAACGGCGTCGAACCAGCGGCGAAAGGCCTCGGTGTGGCGCGCCTCCTCGAAACAGAACTGCGCGAGGTACATCTCGTCGCCGAGGCGTCCTTCGGCGGACATCGCCGCCATGAAGGGTTGGATGTCGTGGGTGACGGCTTCTTCGCCGGCGAGGAACATCGCACTCAGCCGGGCGGCAGCTTCAAGATCCTCACCCTCCAGCGTCGCCCACCCGGCGGCTTCCTCGGACAGATCGATATCGGCGGCGTCCCAGAACATCGCGTTGCCCTTGCGCCACAGCCGCAACGGCAGCGAGTCCCAGTCGAGCCCGCCGGCGTCCAACGCTGAGAATCCTTCACGAGTCATGTGCCGATCTTAGGCCGGTGCGGCTGTTCGCGCCTCGAGCCTGTGTGGCCTACTTGGCCAGGCGGGGTTTCTCTTCCAAACCGGCCAGCCCGTTCCAGGCGAGGTTCACCAGGTGAGCGGCGAGTTCCTCCCGTTTGGGTTTACGCACGTCGACCCACCAGATGCCGGTGCTGGTGACCATTCCGACCAGCATCTGGGCGTACATGTCGGCCTGTTTCGGGTTGTATCCGCGACGGTCGAATTCGGCCGCAAGACGCCCGGCCACCCGTGCCGCGACGTCGCGCAGCAGCGAGGCGAAGGAGCCTTCGACAACCCCTGGTGCGGAGTCGCGCACGAGTAGCCGAAAGCCTTCAGTCTCGTCGGCGATGTAGTCCAGCCACGCCAGCACCACCGACTGCAGCATCACCTTGGGTCGATCCGGGGTGAGGGCGGCCTGCACCCGAGTGAGCAGGTCACTCATCTCGCGGTCGACCACCACCGCGTAGAGGCCCTCCTTGCCGCCAAAGTGTTCGTAGACAACAGGTTTGGACACCCCCGCTTCGGCCGCGACCTCCTCCACCGTCACTGCTTCGAAGCCCTTCTCGGCGAAGAGACCGCGACCCACCCGGATCAATTGCTCGCGGCGTTCGGAGCCGGACATACGTACCCGGGGGTTGGTGGTCACGGGGTCCATTGTGGCGCAGCCGCCCTGGGTACGTGTGGCGCATGGTGTGGCGCAGCCGCCCTGGGTACGTGTGGCGCATGGTGTGACGCAGCCGCGGGTTCCGCGTTCGCTACTTCGTTCAGCCGGGTCTTCCCGCTCGGTCCCCGGTAGCCTCGGGCGGGTGAAGGAGCCTGGTGGTGACGCGGCCGATTTGGCCCGCGAATCCAAGCTCCAGCGGGCCACGCAGTGGTTCCGTGATCGAAACTGGACCGAGTCACTGAGCGTCGCTCGGCTGCAGCGGTCCCGGGCGGTGGGACGCGGCGTGCGGGTGGCGATCGTGCTGCCATTGGTGCTGGCCACCATGATGGGGCTGGGATATCCGCGCGGAGCATTCCTGGCTGCGTTTGCCACCACGACCTTGCTGATCACCTCGGATATCTCCGGCCCGCGGCGGGAACGGGCAGTTTCGATGGCGGTGATCGCCGCGGCCGGCTGCGGTGCCCTGATCCTTGGACTTGCCGTGCACGGACGAATCTGGGTGGTGCTGCCGGTGGCGCTGATCCTCGGCACCGCAGTTGCACTTGTCGGGGCGTTGCGCGGATTTTTGTCGCAGGGCACAGTGCCGATCCTGCTGCCGTTCGTGATCGCGGCTACCAGCTCACCGACCTGGCCCGATGAGATGCAGATGGTGGCCGGGTGGTGTTTCGGCTCGGTGGTGTCGATCATTGCCGCGGTCACTATGTGGCCCTACTTTCCGCGTCGGGTGATCCTGGAGTCGATCACCGAGTCGATGCACGCGCAGGCCCGGCTGATGCGGGCGCTGTGGCGTCCCGACGCGACTCGGCAGAGCGTGGCCGAGGAGTTTGCCCATGCCGACGCGCAGGTGAGCCGCACCACGGAGTTGTATTCCGGGCAGTTGCGCCGACCCGGCAGTGCGTATCGACGCGAGCGCTTCCTGATCAGGCTGGTGGAGGAGTCCAAGAGACTGCGCATCGGCCTGCGGATGGCGTATCGCCGGCTTCCCTTGATCCCAGCACCAGGGGACCCGACGCTGGTGTCGGCGGCGGCGCAGGCGATGGACGATGCCGCTGACGCGGCAGCAGCGTCAAGGGGTGACTTGGAACCGTTTCGCCGCTTGGATTCAGCGCGTGCTGCGCACCGGAGGGCGGTAGTCGACGCGGTATCCGAACGGCTCGCGGCCGGAGATGCCGCGACCGTGCAGGAAGACGCCACTTCGGCGTTCCGCCCCCGAGTGTTGAGTCTCCTGGCGGAGACGATGGTGCGCGATGCCGGCGTCATGCACTCCTCGGAACGGGTGCCACACCTGACGCTGAAAGGTCGCAGGCTGCCGACTGTGGTCCAGCAGGTGGAACCGGGGCAACGAATCAAGGCTGAACTGTCGCTGCGGGCGCCCTGGATGCGCAACGCGCTGCGCGTTGGGATTGCGGTGGCGGTCGCGCTGCTGGCCGTGCATCTCACCGGTGTTGACCGCGGCTATTGGGTGGTGCTGGGCACGCTCAGTGTGCTGCGAATGGATCTGCGCGGCACCGGGAAAAGCGCCTGGCAGGTGATTCAGGGGCAACTCATCGGCTTCGTTGCCGGCTTCCTGCTGCTGGGGGTGTTTATCGACCGACCGTGGTTGGCGTGGGTGCTGTTGCCAGTGATCGCCGCTGCCCAGGGCTACATGGCGAACAACGTCAGCGTGGTGTGGCAGCAGGTGGGCTTCACGCTGCTGCTAGTGACGCTGATCAGTCTGAGCGCCCCTTCCCGTGACATCGCCCTGCTGCGGTTGGAAGACGTAGCGCTCGGGATGTTGATCGCGGTGGTGGTCAGCTTGCTGGTGTTTCCCCGAGGGCTCGTGCCGCGGGTTCGTGATTCGCTGCTTGCGGCGACCGAGGCCGCGGCGGACTTCCTGGTGGCGGCCACCCAGGCGGTTGCGGCCGGCGCCGAGGGTGCGCCGAACGTGCCACCCCCCGACGGGGCGGCTGCGCGCAAAGCCGCTGAGCGGGCAGCTGAGACGATCGATCTGGCGCTGGCACAAGGAGTCCCCCAGGGGACGCGCACCCTGCTGTGGCAACGCCTGCTGGGCATGGTCGAATACGTCACCTACATATCTGAAGTCATGGCGACGGTGGGCACGGTTTACGCCGCTGATCTGCCAGCGGCCAAAGTGGGCCCGAGTCTGCGCGCGGCGACGGCGAACCTGCGGCCGCGGCTTGCCGAAGACGCCCGCCAGCTGTTGGCCGCTGCTGATCTCGCCGTGGATTCTACGGATCTGCCGGACTACCCCAACACAGGCGAGTTCACGGCCGCCATCGACGAGGCATTGGCGCAGGTCGACGCGGCAGTGACCCGGTGGGCGGAGCACCGTCGGGTAGACATGGCCGAGCCCACCGTCGAGTTGTACTGGACGGTGGGCTGGCTCGCTGAGGTCGATCTGATGATCGCGAACAATGCGGCGCTGATCGCCGCTCTGGGCGCAGAGTCGGCGCCCAGAGCGCAGGCGTCGGTTACTTCTTGACCGACTCCAGCAGCAGCGTTGCGACGTCGAGCACCTCGATGCTCTCGGCAGCGGAACCCTCTTGCTTACGCTGGGTCACCCCGTCGTTGAGCATCACGTTGCAGAACGGGCAGCCGACAGCGATCTTCTCGGCGCCGGTGCCGAGGGCTTCATCGGATCGGTTGACGTTCACCCGCTCGCCCAGCTTCTCCTCCATCCACATGCGGGCACCGCCGGCGCCGCAGCAGAAGGACTTGCTGCCGGAACGTTCCATCTCCACGTAGTTCACACCCGGCACGCTCTGCACCAGTTCGCGCGGAGGCACGTACACCTTGTTGTGGCGGCCGAGGTAGCACGGGTCGTGGTAGGTGATGGTCTCGTTCACCGATTCCACCGGCGTGAGCTTGCCGGCTTTCACCAGTTGCGACAGCAGTTGGGTGTGGTGCACAACTTCGTAGTCGCCGCCGATCTGCGGGTACTCCCGGCCGATGGTGTTGAGGCAGTGCGGGCAAGTGACGACGATCTTCTTGGCCTTGACCTCGTTGAGCATCTCGACGTTCTGCATCGCCTGCATTTGGTAGACGAACTCGTTGCCGGCCCGACGCACCGGGTCACCGGTGCAGGTCTCGCCCTCGCCGAGCACCATGAATTCCACGCCCGCGATGTTCAGCAACTCGGCCACGGACTTGGTGGTTGCCTTGGCGCGGTCCTCGTATGCGCCGGCACAGCCCACCCAGAACAGGTATTCGACGTCGTCGGGGATGACGTCCTCGCCGTCCATCCCGAACACCCGCACCTCGAAGTCAACTTCTTCGATCCAGGCGTTGCGCATCGAGGCGTTCATGCCCCATGGGTTGCCCTTCTGTTCAACGTTCTTGAACAGCCCGTTGAGTTCGGCTGGGAACTCCGATTCGATCATCACCTGGTTGCGGCGCATGTCGATGAAGTGGTCGATGTGTTCGATGTCGACCGGGCACTGCTCGACGCAGGCACCGCAGGTGGTGCAGGACCACAGTGCATCGGTGTCGATGACTGGCCCTTCGTGGCTGCGGTGGCCGGCGGCGTCGTAGCCGTCGTCGGCGCGGCGGGGGTCATCGTCGCGCGGACCCACCAGCGGCCGTTGGATCTCGTCGGCGACCAGGGTCCCAACGGACGCCAGCACCTCTTCGTTGCGCTCGCCCATCTCGTCGCGTTTGCCGTCACCTGCGGTAGCCAGCAGGTACGGCGCGGCTGCGAACAGGTGATCACGCAGATCCATGATCATCAACTTCGGCGACAGCGGCTTTTCGGTGTTCCAGGCCGGACATTGCGACTGGCAACGCCCGCACTCGGTGCAGGTGGCCAGGTCGAGCATGTCCTTCCAGGTGAAGTCCTCGATCCGGCCGGCGCCGAAGGTGGCGTCTTCCGCGGGGTCCTCGAAGTCGATCTTCTCGCCGTTCGAGGTCATCGGCAGCAGCGGACCCAGGCCATTCGGGCGGCGTGAGAAGTAGACGTTGATCGGGGCGGTGAAGATGTGGAGGTGCTTGCTGTGCAGCACGATGAGCAGGAATACCAGCACCACGCCGAGGTGCAGCCAGATCCCGATGGTCTCCATCCACTGCAGCGTGGTCTCGCTGAAGGAGGTGAACAGCTGACCCACCCAGGTTGAGGCGAAGGCGCCACCTGACTCGTAGAACGGGAAGTAGAGCTTGTCCGCCCCCTCGGCGAAACTCTGCTCAGTGGCGGCCCACTGCGCGCCGCGGTAGAAGAACAGCGTCCAGATGACGTTGAAGATCATGAAGAGCACGAGCCAGGCCGCGCCGGTGTGCGAGCCGAAGAAGCGGCTCTTGCGGCCGTCCTTGGCTGGGTTGTGGACGATCCGGATGATCGCGAAGATCACGATGCCAACCAGCACGAGCACGGCGAACAGGTCTTGGGCGAACCCGAGGATCGCCCAGCGTCCGACGATCGGGATCGCAAAGGTGGGGACGAAGAGCGCTCCGGTCGCCTCCAGCAAGGCGGTGCCAAGCACCAGGAAGCCCCAGAAGGCGAACACGTGGGCGATTCCGGGAATCGTCCACTTCAGCAGCTTCTTCTGGCCGAGGACCTCGGTGGCTTCGGCGCCGACGGCACCTTCGATCTTCTGGGGCCGATCCACGGCGGGCTGGCCGGTGCGGATCAACCGGTAGAGCACCAGCGCGCGCTTGGCGGCGAACGCCAACAGCACGACGAAGAGGAGCAGGCCCCCCACCATTCGGATGAGCATCAAGGTGCTCTCGTCCACGACGTACCTCCCGTGAGTTCGCAGGACAACTTTTCACATGCATTACGCACTCTGAACCTTGGTCGATACTACTCGCGAGTAACATCGCCGCAGGTGCAGGGCATACCTGTTGCGACGCACTGCCTCTTCCATAGTGGCGTATGGGCAATCACGGCCTGTCGCCAGTCACGCCTAGACTGCTCCCATGACGTTGACATCAGCAACGCCGGTGGATGAGGGGCGGGTGCTTGCAGATCTGGAAGCCGAAGCCATCTGGGTGATTCGGG
Organism: uncultured Actinomycetes bacterium; assembly: GCA_963842975.1. Taxonomy (GTDB): domain Bacteria; phylum Actinomycetota; class Actinomycetes; order S36-B12; family UBA10799; genus JACJWR01. The sequence continues at coordinate 19,483 of CAWJIH010000004.1, forward strand.
AAACCGCGGCGGCATTCAGCCGGCCAGTCCTGCTCTACAGCATCGGCAAGGACTCCACCGTGTTGCTCCACCTGGCCCGCAAGGCGTTTCACCCCGGTCCGATTCCCTTCCCGGTGATGCACATTGACACCGGTTGGAAGTTTCGGGAAATGATCGCCTTTCGGGACGCGACCGCGCAGCGGCTTGGACTTGACCTGCGGATCGCGACCAACCAGCAGGGCCGCGATGAGGGCGTGACTCCCTTCACCCACGGCACCCAGGAATACACCCGGATCATGAAGACCGTCGCGCTGCGGGAAGGCCTGGACGCGGGCGGCTTCGATGTTGCCATCGGCGGATCACGCCGGGATGAGGAGAAATCGCGGGCGAAGGAGCGGATCTTTTCGCTGCGCGAGCAGGGGCACCGTTGGGAGCCGCGAAAGCAGCGTCCCGAGTTCTGGCACACCGTCAACTCCTCGCTGGTCGGCGGCCAGACGATGCGTGCCTTCCCGATCTCGAACTGGACCGAGTTGGACGTGTGGCGTTATGTGGCCTCCGAGCAGCTCGACGTCGTCCCGCTGTACTACTCGGCACCACGCCCGGTGGTGGAGCGGGAGGGTGTGTTGGTGATGGTCGACGATGATCGAATCCCGTTGGAGCCCGGTGAAGTGCCGGAAATCCGCGAAGTGCGCTTCCGCACTCTGGGCTGCTACCCCCTCACCGGCGGGGTGGCATCGCCGGCCTACACAGTCGACGAGCTCATCGCGGAGCTGCAGGTGAACAACCTCTCCGAGCGAGCAGGGCGGCTGATCGACGGGGAAGGATCCGGATCGATGGAGCGCAAGAAGGTTGAGGGGTACTTCTGATGGGCCCTGGGCAACACGGCGGCGGGGAAGTGGCCGAAAAGGACAAGGCATTGATCCGGGTGGTGACGTGCGGTTCGGTTGACGACGGCAAATCCACGCTGCTCGGCCGGATGCTCGCCGAGACCGACTCACTGCCGCACGACATCGTGGAGGCGGCCCGATTCACCCGGCGCACCGGCTCGGCAGTGCCGGTGGGCGAAATCGACTACTCCCTGGTCACTGACGGTCTGGAAGCAGAGCGGGATCAGGGAATCACGATCGATGTGGCCTACCGGCACCTCTACCTGCCGTCTGGTCGGCGAGCCGTGCTGGCCGACGCCCCGGGGCACGAGCAGTACACCCGCAACATGGCGGTGGCGGCCTCAACCGCGGATGTCGCGATTCTGCTGACCGACGCGATGCGCGGCACCCGCACCCAAACGCACCGTCACCTCGCAGTCTCGGCTCTGATGGGTGTGCGCCACGTACTGCTGGCGGTCAACAAGATGGACGGCGTGGACTGGGACCAGACGATCTACGACTCAATCACTGCCGAGGTGCGCGAATCAGCGGCCCGGCACGATGTGCACGACGTGATCTCGGTTCCGGTGAGCGCACTGACTGGTGTGAACGTGACCGAACGTGCCACGGATATCCCCTGGTACGACGGGCCGTCCATGCTGGAAGCACTCGATGGTCTGGGCATCCCTTCGCCGGTCGACGCGCCCTTCCGGATGCCGGTCCAGATCATCCTGCGTTCGGCGGACTTCCGGGGCTACGGGGGTTTGGTGGCATCGGGAACGGTCCGTGTGGGCAGCAAACTTCGGGTCGCGGACTCGGGTCAGACCGCGGTAGTGACCCGGCTGGTCGGGATGCGCGGTGAAGAGTCGCGTGACTTGGAGTCGGTGCCCGCGGGCATGAGTGCGGCCATTGAGTTGGATCGCGACCTCGACATCACCCGCGGTGATGTGCTTGCGGACGTGGACAGCGCGCCGGCACCAGCCGACCGCTTCTCAGCGGACATGGTGTGGCTCGGGGAAGAGCCACTGGCACACGGACGTTCCTATACGTTGCGCGCTGGCCCGATCGAGGTGCCCGCCACCGTCACCGCCGTGCGCCACCGCCTCGACGTGAGCACGGGTGTGGAACTCGCCGCGCGGACGTTAGGCATGAACGACGTGGGGCGGGTCGAGGTTGCCACCGGCCGGTCGATCCCATTGGAGGCCTACAAGGACTTCCACGACACCGGCGGCTTCCTACTGTGTGACCGCGTGACCGGGGACACCCTGGCGGCTGGGCTCACGCGCTTTGCGCTGCGGCGTTCGGCGAACGTGGTCGAGCATGACTTCACCATCGATCGCGCCGCCCGGGAGACGCTCAACGGCCATCCGGGCCGAGTCCTGTGGTTCACCGGACTTTCCGGATCCGGCAAATCCACAGTGGCCAACGAAGTAGCCCGAACGCTGCACGCTCTGGGTATCCGGACGTTCATCTTGGACGGCGACTCGGTGCGCCATGGGCTGACCAAAGACCTCGGCTTCACCCCCGAAGACCGCGCGGAGAACGTACGCCGCGTGGCCGAAGTCGCGAAGCTGATGGTGGACGCGGGCCTGGTGGTGCTGGTCTCGCTGGTCTCTCCGTTCCGAGGGGACCGCCGCGCTGCGCGGGCCCTGTTCGACGAGGGCGATTTCCTTGAGGTGTTCGTGGACACGCCGCTGGAGGTGTGCATCGAACGCGACCCGAAGGGGCTGTACGCCAAAGCCTCGGCCGGGACTCTGCCCAACATGTCGGGGGTGGGTCAAGACTACGAACCCCCGACGCATCCGGACATCCACCTGGACGGACGCAGGCCCGCGGGGGAGAACGCCGCTGAGCTACTAGAACGCGTCGGCCTGGACTAGGCGGGGGCGCGCCGAGAGCCGGCCCGGAAGCTGGCGCAACCCTCCCAAATGCAACCACCGTGGGTTCGAGGCCCAAAAAGGGGCACGAACCCACGGTGATCAAGCTCCGGTTGGCTCAGATGAAGAGCATTTGGGCTCCGTCGGTCATTTCGATGAAGTCGGTGGCGTTGATGATGCCGTCGAGGTCGTCGCGTAGATCCGATTCGGTCAGGTTGTTCATGTCGGCCGACATCCGGCAGGCCCACAGGTGGCCGCCGGAGGCGACGACCTGATCGAGGAAGTCGGGGACGTCCGGGATACCCAGGTCCGCGATCTGCTTTTTCATCATCTTGGTCGCGACCGATGTCATCCCAGGCAGGGGTGCCAATGCCTGCGGCACTTTGGTGTCTCGACCGGGAAGGTGCATCGCGGTGTTGCCCACCGGCGAGAACTGCAGGTCATTCATCCGCGACTTCGTGATCATGTCGAAGCCCCAGAAGGTGAAGAACAGGTGCGTCTCGATGCCTTCGCCGAGGGCAGCGTTGGCGAGGACGAGGGCCGGGTAGGCCATGTCCAGGTTGCCCTTGGAGCAGATGAGCACGAACTTGCGGTCGGTTTCGTCGTCGTCGCCGAAGTCGGGAATGATTGTCATGAGTGTTGGTCTCCGTTGTTCGGGTGGATCAGACGCAGCCGTGCGGCTTGGGCAGGCCGGCGACGTAGGACATCTTGCGGGCCGGCTTCTTCGGGAAGAGTTGGAACTGGACCTTGGTGGGGAACCCGCCGGCCGTCTGCACGCGGCGGGTGGTCGCGGTCTCGCCCTTTTCCTTGTAGTCATCCCGGAGCCACTTGATCAACTTCCAGTGCTCGTCGGTCATCTCGATGCCGATGTTCTGGGCCAACTCGGCGCCGACATCCTCATTCCACTCGTCGTATTCGGTGAGGAAACCTTCGTCGTTGATGTGAACCTCGTGGCCCGCGATCGTTGCGGTGGGCATGGGTCGCCTTTCGTTAGTGGGTTGGTTTTCGTCTTGGTCGGTGTACGCAGAACCGATTGTGGCGCAAAGCGTCCGTTGATTCTGCGTACACCGGTGTTGCGGTGGCGTCGAATCGCTACTTGCGGAGGGTCGCGGGCGCTTCGAGCATGGTGGGTTCCTCGCCAACGGTGTGCAGCATGGCCATCACACGGGCCAGACCACGGCGAGTCTGTGGGTCGCGCATCGTCTTCAACAGCGCAAAGAGCGAAGGTGGCTGCGCACTGATCTCTTCGTCCTGAATAGTCACAGCGGTGCGGCGGACCAAGCCCATCACTTCGGGCTGGGTCATCTCCTTGACCGCGTTCAGGATCGTGACCACGTTGTCTCCAAGTGCGACCACGTCGTCCTCGTCGAACTCGGTGACGACTTTGTCGACGATTGCCGCACCCTGCTGGGCGAACATGAAGTAGCCCTTGTCCTCGGCGGTCTGCAGCACCTCGGTGAGTTTGGCCATACCGGCACCGCTGAGGGAGTTGGCCGTTGAGGCCAATTCGGTCAATGAGTCGAGTTGCGCCAGCAGCGACTCGAGTTGCGGCAGCGAGCGCACGAGCGTTCGCGCAAACCGGGTGACGTCCTCAATGCTGACGTCCTGGCCCAGATTCTCGAGCTCCCGCGTGGCCGCGTCCATCATTCCACGGGTGACCGGGACCATGGTTTCCGCAAGCTCCGACCACTGCTCCCGGGCAGCGGCTTGGGCCTGCATCTGCTCGACAATCCAGTCCATCTGGGTGGTGAGCCGATCCAGCTGCTTCTGCATGGCGATCGGGTCGGGTGGCACGGCGGCTACCGAATCAACGATTTCGGATACTTCCACTACTTCGGTCATGACAGGTCCGCGGTCTCTTTGCCAGCCATGGACATCAGCGCGGGCAGCGGCAGTTCCTTACCCGGCAGCAAGATGTTCCAGTACATCCAGCGGAACATCACCTTGCCCCAGTGGTTCATCTCCGTCTCCTTCAGCAGCGAGAACGGCCCAATGCCAGGTAGCGGGTACTTGCCCGGAAGTGGCTCGGTCTCGTAGTTGAAGTCGATCAGCAGGCCCTTGCCGTGGCCAGTCTCGATGAAGCAGTTGGCGTGACCATCGAACGGTTCGGTCATCTTCAACCCGTTGATGTGGCGCAGGAAGTTCTCCGGGAAGAGGTCCATCGCGAAGTGGGCCACCGAACCGGCCTTCGACGCCGGGATGTTCGAGGCATCACCGATCGCGAAGATGTTGTCGTATTGCGTGCTGAGCAGGGTTTCCTTGTCCACTGGGACGTAGTTGAGGTCGTCACCGAGCCCGGAGCGGCCGACGAAGTCCGCACCCATGTTCAGCGGGATGGTCACCAGCAGGTCGAAGGGCACTTCGCGCTCGTCGTAGGAGACGATCTTCTTGGCCTCGTCGTCGACACTTTCGATCATGAAGTCGGGTTCGAGCTGGATGTTGCGGGTCTCCAGCATGTCGCCGAGGTACTTCGACGCCACCGGCTTGGTGAAGGCCCCTTCCAGCGGGGTGACGTAGGTGATCTCGACCTTGTCGCGCATGCCTTGTTCGGCGAAGAAGGCGTCGGCTAGGAAGGTGAACTCCAGCGGGGCCACCGGGCACTTGATGGGCATGTCGGTGATGTGGATGACGAGTTTGCCGCCCTCCCAATCGCGAAGCTTCTCGCCGAGCGCGACCGCACCTTCGTAGGTGTAGAACTCGTGCACCGACTTGCGGAACTCCTCGCCGTCCATGCCCGGCGTCTCTTCTGGGCGCGGCGTGGTGCCAGAGGCGATGATCAGGTAGTCGTACGGCAGTTCGGTGCCGTCTGCGAGCAGCACCTTGTTCGCTTCGGGCTCGACCTTGTCGACTTCGGCGTTCACGAAGTCGACTCCGGTGGGGATGAACCGCTCTTTGGGTTTGACGATCTCTTCAGGTCGGTAGATTCCGAAGGGCACGAAGAGGTAGCCGGGCTGGTAATAGTGGGTTTCGTCGTGGTCGACGACGGTGATGTTCCATTCATCCCGCGGCAGCAGCGGGCGCAATTTGTTTACTGCCATGGTGCCGGCTGTGCCTGCCCCAAGTACGAGCAACCTCTTCACGGTTCTCCCTAGTTGATTAGGCCCCGACGGAAGCGGGGCTTTGGTTGGCCTGTGGCTGATTCGGTTGGTGGTCGGTGATCCGGGCAGCAGAGATGGCCCGCGCCACCAGTGGTAACGAGTCAAGTATTTGTGCCCGCTCTGTTCCACTGAGATGAGTGAGTCCCGCACGATCGCTGGTCGGATCGTCGGCTGGCGCGATCCCCCCGACCAGCACCATCCCAATGAGGTTGGATCCATCACGAACGAAAGCGCGGGCGCACTCGAAGCCAAACTGGCCGCGGCGAAACCTCGGGGCGAGGTCGGTGTCGGAAGCCAAGTCGCGCCACTCGTCCAGGCACCGCTGCAAGGTGTCATCGCCTTCGGTAGCCAGCGCGAACCCGGGGCAGGGGTTGACGATCGGCGTCACGGGGGCGCCAGACATGTCGGTGACGACCATCATCACGTCGAGCAGGTTGGATGCCACTTCGATTGCGGCAGTAGCGGCGGCTGGGTCGATCTGCGGGCCCACGCCTTTCGGGGCCGTGGACGTTGGGTAACGGTCGGCGCCGGATTCGGTTGGCGACACCAACGTCTGGATGTCGCTGGCTGGGAAGCGCAATTGGCGACCCACCCGGATCGAGGGCAGTCTGCCGTCGGCAGCCATGCGGTAAATGGTTGAGCGGTCAATATGCAGGAGTTCCTGCACTTGTCGCACAGTCAGCAGGCGAGGTGTCCCAAGTGCCTCCGTCTGCATACACAGCAGCGTATGCCCACTCCTGCAACAAATGTAGGGACTAAAGTCCCTACTTGATTGGCCACGTGGCTCACTCGTGGTGAACGTTCGGGCCAGGGTGCACGCAGGGGGACTAGTCGCACCAGCCCATACCCCCCTGGGTATGGGCTATCATTCTGCACATGTGCCCTCTTTCCGCGCTGTTGACCTGGCGACCCCGGCGGTGGATTGCCGCCATTCTCGGCGGACTCGCTTCGTTCCTGATCCTGGGCGCAAGCACTGCGGTGATCGCGAATCCGGTGTTCGGCCGCTCAATTGCCCCGACCGACTGGGCGATGGAGGTGCTGGTGATCACCAGCGTCCTCAGCGGGTTGCTGTTCGCTACTTATGTGCGCAATGAGTCACTAGCGGCAAGCGGAGCCGCCGCGTCACTCGAGAAGGCCGACAAGGGCAGCCGGATCGGCACTGCAGGTGGCCTGCTGGCCTACCTGGCAATCGGTTGCCCGGTGTGTAACAAGATCGTGCTGATCGCACTTGGATCCACTGGGGCTGTCCAGTTTTTCGCCCCGATCCAGCCTTATCTGGGGGCAGTCGGCATTGGTCTGCTCGCCTTCGCGCTGCTGTTTCGGCTCAACCGGGAGTCCAGTTGCGGGATTCCCTCAGGCCAATCCGGGACCGCAGGCCTCGCCGACGAGCAAGGCCCGGAGTCGGTTGCCGCCGGTTTGCCGCAGCGCCCCATGAGCCTGACCGAACTCCAGGCGGGCGCTCACTCGAAGGGTTCTGGATCCCCCGCGCCGACCCGTACCACGTCCGGGAATCCGTGAGACCAGTCGATCACAGTGGTGGGTTCGGTCCCACATTCGCCGGAATCGATCACCGCATCGACGGCGGCGTCGAGTTCCTCCTTCACCATCCATCCCTCAAGCATCGGGATCTCCTCCCCTGGCAACAGCAGGGTGGACGAGACCAGCGGTTCGCCTAGCTCGGTCACCAGGGCTTGCGCCACTCGGTGATCCGGGATCCGCACGCCCACGGTCTTCTTCTTCGTGTGAGCGGTGCGGCGCGGCACCTCTTTTGTGGCCGGCAGGATGAACGTGTACGGGCCGGGGGTGGAGGCCTTCACCGCCCGGAACATCGCATTGTCCATCCGCACGAATTGACCAACTTGCTCCAAGTCCGCACACACCAGGGTGTAGTGGTGGGATTCGTCGAGTTTGCGAATCGCCCGAATCCGTTCGACCGCGGCCTGGTTGCCCAACCGCGCCCCGAGGGCGTAACACGAATCAGTCGGGTAGGCGATCAAGGCGTCCTTGCGGAGCATCTCCGCGATCTGGGAGATCAACCTCGGTTGCGGGTTGACCGGATGCACATCGAAGTAGCGGGCCATGGGATCAGCGTAGAACGCCGGTGGCCGGACGTCATCGGCTCTCTGGCGAGGTGACGAAGTCGATCAGTTGCTCAACTCGGCCAAGCAACGCTGGCTCGAGGTCGGCGTAGCTGTTCACCGCGGCCAGGATCCGCTGCCAGGAATCGCGTTCGGAACCCTCCCAGCCCAGGGCGTCCATGACGCCACGCTTCCACGGCAGCCCGCGGGGGACCTCGGGCCAGGACTCAATGCCGACCGCAACGGGCTTCACGGCTGCCCAGATATCCACAAATGGGTGTCCCGCCACCTCGACATCAGGTGCAAACCGCGCGGTCACCTCAGTTGCGATGCGACTCTCTTTGGACCCGGGCACCAGGTGATCCAGCAGCACCCCCACCCGACGTCCCGGACCGGGGGAGAAGTCGGTGAGTAGCCCCGCCAGGTCGTCTGCGCCATGCAGCGGTTCGACCACGACCCCTTCCACCCGTAGGTCGTGGCCCCACACGCGCTCGACTAACTCGGCGTCGTGGAGTCCTTCCACCCAGATCCGACTGCCCCGAGCCACTCGTGCCTGGGCGCCTTCCACGTAGCGGGACCCCGATGCGGAGCGCCGTGGTGCGGCTCGCTGGTCGGGTTGAGTCGGCGGGCGGACCAGTGTGGCCGGCTGGCCATCGATCAGGAACGCTGCCGGGGTCAACGGGAAGAGTCGCCGGGTGCCATGGCGATCCTCCAATGACGCGGCCCAGCCTGCCGAGGTCTTCTCGAGTGCCACCACCGCACCGCAATATCCAGTGGAAGCGCACTCCACCACCAGGCCGACCGTTGCCGCTACCTCAGGGGTGGAGCGGGTTCGCTGCGGAGTCGAAAGCACGTCGCGGCCGTATCTGTCATACACGCCCGCCAGCCTGCCATAGGCCTGAAGCCGGGGCGTTTCAGGCAATCACCGAACGGCCCAACTCCGATGTGGTGCAGATCACATCCTCGAGTCGAAAATTCTTGGATTGGCTGGAACAATGCCCTAGTCAGCTCCGTTGCACTAACGTACCTTGCGTCAGATCGACTCAACCTTCTTGGGTTCACGGTGAAATTCCGTTTCCCAAGCGCGGTCGAACGTGATTCGATGAGGCAAGCGAGCAACTCAAGACAACCCAATTCACCAATCCGGCTGCACGAGCAGCCGATCAGCACAGGAGGAATCCACACATGGCACGAGCAGTCGGTATCGACCTCGGCACCACCAACTCTGTTGTCGCTGTCCTGGAAGGCGGCGACCCGACGGTCATCCCGAACGCAGAAGGCGCCCGCACCACCCCCAGCATCGTCGCTTTCGCCAAGAACGGCGAGGTGCTCGTGGGTGAGGTCGCCAAGCGGCAGGCGGTCACCAACGTCGACCGCACGATCAGGTCCGTCAAGCGCCACATCGGCACCAACTGGTCTGTGGACATCGACGGTAAGAAGTACACCCCGCAGGAGATCAGCGCCCGCATCTTGGGCAAGCTCAAGGCCGACGCTGAGGCCTACCTCGGCGACAAGGTGAGCGACGCCGTCATCACCGTTCCGGCGTACTTCAGCGACGCGCAGCGTCAGGCCACCAAGGAGGCCGGTGAGATCGCCGGACTCAACGTCAAGCGCATCATCAACGAGCCCACCGCCGCTGCACTGGCTTACGGGCTGGACCGCGGCGACAAAGAAGAGACGATCCTGGTGTTCGACCTCGGTGGCGGGACGTTCGACGTCTCATTGCTGGAGATCGGCGAGGGCGTCGTGGAGGTCAAGGCCACCAGTGGCGACAACAACCTCGGTGGTGACGACTGGGATCAACGCGTCGTCGACACCCTGGTGAAGAACTTCAAAAACGCCCACGGCGTGGACCTGAGCAAGGACAAGATGGCCATGCAGCGGCTGCGCGAGGCGGCTGAGAAGGCAAAGATCGAGCTCTCATCCTCCGCCCAGACCACCATCAACCTCCCCTACATCACGGCCAGTGCCGAAGGCCCGCTGCACCTCGACGAGTCCCTCACCCGGGCGCAGTTCGAGCAGCTCACCTCAGACCTGCTGGACCGCTGCAAGGCGCCGTTCCACTCGGTCATCAAAGACGCCGGCATCAACCTTTCCGACATCGACCACGTGGTGCTGGTCGGAGGTTCCACCCGGATGCCCGCAGTGGGCAACTTGGTCAAGGAGATGACCGGTGGCAAGGAGCCGAACAAGGGTGTGAACCCGGATGAGGTTGTGGCGATCGGCGCCAGCTTGCAGGCCGGCGTGCTGTCCGGAGAGGTCAAGGATGTCCTGCTGCTCGACGTGACCCCGCTGAGCCTGGGCATCGAGACCAAGGGCGGCGTGATGACCAAACTCATTGAGCGCAACACCACCATCCCCACCAAGCGCAGCGAGACCTTCACCACGGCCGAAGACAACCAGCCGAGCGTGCAGATTCAGGTGTACCAGGGCGAGCGCGAGATGGCCGCCTACAACAAGAAGCTCGGCACCTTCGAACTCACCGGAATCCTGCCTGCGCCGCGTGGAGTGCCGCAAATCGAAGTGACCTTCGACATCGACGCAAACGGCATCGTGCACGTTTCTGCCAAGGACCTCGGTACCGGCAAGGAGCAGTCGATGACGATTTCCGGCGGATCTTCGCTGCCGAAGGACGACATCGAGCGGATGATGCGCGAGGCCGAAGAGCACGCGGAAGAAGACCGCATGCGGCGCGAAGAGGTCGACGTCCGCAACGCTGCGGAGTCCGCGGTCTACGGCACTGAGAAGTTCCTCAACGAGAACGGCGACAAGTTGCCGTCGACCAACAAGGACGAAGTTCAGGGTGCCCTCGACGAGTTGAAGTCCGCTATCGAAGGCAACGATGTGGATCGCATGAAGTCCGCCTCCGAGCGCCTCGCCCAGGTGAGCCAGGCTGCTGGGGCCGCGATCTACGCCGCCGCGCAGGCTGCCAGTTCCGGCGATGCCGGGTCAGCTGATGGCGGATCAGCTTCCGAAGACGCGAACAGCGACGACGATGTTGTGGACGCCGAGATCGTGGACGAGGACGAGAAGAAGTGATTTCAGACCAGCACCCCGAGCACGGGGCTCACCCCGAAGACGAAGGTGTGCGGGTCACCGACCGGCGCCGGATCGACCCCGAAACAGGGGCGGTCCGGCCGCCGACGGGGGGCGCGTCGGGATCGGGCGCCGATCCGTCCCACGCCGCCGCCCCAGGTGACGGATCGAAGGAGGCGCCGCTGTCCTCGGACGCGGCCGATGCACTGGCTGAGGCAGAAGCCACAGTGGCCGGCGAGGAAGCTGCGATTGCCGAAGCCAGAGTCGTCGAGCTCACCACAGATCTGCAGCGTTTGGCCGCGGAGTACAAGAACTATCGCGACCGAGTGCAACGTGAACTGGGCGAAGCGACGAACCGCGGCCGGATGGACGTGGTCAACGAGTTGATCCCGACGCTGGACGACCTCGACCGGGCAGCCGAGCACGGTGACCTTGCAGGTCCGGTGAAGGCGTTGGCCGACAATCTGGCTGCAGCACTTGGTCGACTCGGTGTGGAACGGTTTGGAACACCTGGGGAGCCGTTCGACCCGATGATCCATGAGGCCATGACCCACGCCGAAGGCGAAGGCCTCGAGGGACCCACGGTCACCGCGGTCTACCAGCCCGGCTACATGATGGGTGAACGAGTCATCCGAGCGGCCCGGGTGGCTGTTGCCGAATGACAACTGAGAACACACGGTAGGGAGGTACGCCATGTCGCAAGCCGATTGGCTGGACAAGGACTACTACAAGATCCTTGGCGTCTCCAAGACTGCGGATTCCGCCGAGATCAAGAAGGCGTATCGCAAACTGGCCCGCGAACTGCACCCGGACACCAACCCGGATCCCAAAGCGGAAGACCGTTTCAAGGCAGTCAGCGAGGCGTACGACATCGTCGGTGATGCCGAGAAGCGCAAAGAGTACGACGAGTTTCGCAAGTTGGGCGGTTCCGGACGGTTCGGATTCCCCGGTGGTGGTCCAGGTGGGCCGTCACCGGGCGGATTCTCCACCGGCGACTTGGGCGACCTCTTCGGCAAGGCTGGATCAGCCGCCGGAGGTTTCTCGGATGTGTTCTCGGGACTCTTCAATCGCGGTGGCGGCACGGGACCGGGTACCCCTCGGACCCGTGCCCGGCGCGGCCAAGACATCGAGTCCGAGGTCAATATCTCGTTCACCGAGGCCTTGGACGGGGTGACGCTGCCGCTTCGTTTGGCCACCGAAGGCGCTTGCGGCACCTGCCACGGCACCGGCGCCAGGGCTGGCACCACGCCGAGGGTGTGCCCGACATGTGAGGGGACTGGCCAGCGGGCCCAAAACCTCGGTGGGTTTGCCTTCGCCGAGCCGTGCGACGAGTGCCTCGGACGAGGACTCGTCGTGGATGATCCGTGCCCGACCTGCTACGGCTCGGGCCGTGCCCAGAGCTCACGTACCGTGCACGCCCGGGTGCCCGCCGGTGTCAAGGACGGCCAACGGATCAAGCTCAAGGGCAAAGGTGGCCCGGGCGAATCTGGCGGTCCCGACGGAGACCTCTACATCATGGTGCACGTCGATTCTCATCCTGTGTTCGCCCGCAACGGCGACAATCTCGAATTGACGGTGCCGGTGACGTTCGACGAGGCGGCGTTGGGTGCCAACATCAAGGTGCCCATCCTGGGCGGTGGGCTAGTCACGTTGAAATTGCCCGCCGGAACGGCAAATGGCCGGACCTTCCGGGTGCGCGGCAAAGGCGCCGCACGGCGAGACGGCACCAAGGGCGACATGTTGGTGACCGTCAAGGTGTCGGTGCCGGAGGAGTCGCAACTCAACGACGCGGCCCGCTCTGCATTGGCCGCCTATCGGGACGCCACCGGAGCGCATGACCCTCGGTCAAATCTGATGGCGCGGGCTGGGGGTTCCTGATGAGTCAAGCTCAGAACGACATGATTCCCGAGGACGCTCCCGTGTATGTCATCTCGGTGGCAGCGGAACTGGCTGGGTTGCATCCGCAAACCCTGCGGCAATACGACCGGCTGGACATCGTGCGCCCGAGCCGAGCCGGCGGGAAGTACCGGCTCTACTCGATGCGAGACGTGCGCCGGTTGCGCCAAGTGCAAGAACTTGCCGGCGAAGGAATGAACCTCATCGGGATCAAGCGCGTGTTGGACCTGGAGGAGCGACTCGCCGAACTGGAAACGCGGCTTGCGCGCTACGAGGCTCGCGACTCATCTACTGCGCTGGTGGTGTGGCGCCCGCCCCGACGCCGCTGAGCGAACCAGTGCGGCGTCGGCGCTGGCGGGCCTGACCCGCAAACCAAACTTACGGATCACAAAGGACTTTTCGAAATGGACATCGAATTCACTACCAAGGCGCAAGATGCCTTGGGCGCCGCGGTCAGGAGGGCCGCGGCCAACGGCAATGCCGAAGTGCAGCCGATACATCTGCTTGATGCGCTGTTGGGGCAGGGCGAGGGTATCGCCACCGCCCTGCTCGACCAAGTCGGTGTTGACCGGCGGGTGCTTGCCGCCGCGGTCTCTGCGGAACTGTCTCGATTGCCCTCGGCATCGGGCAGTTCGGTGGGAACACCGCAGTTGTCCCGTGCCATGTACGCGGTACTTCAAGCCGCCCAAGATCTGGCCAAGTCCCGCGGAGACGACTACGTTTCCACCGAACACCTGCTCGTAGGGCTATCGTCGGCCGGTGGCACTGGGGTGTCGGATCTGCTGGCCAGCGCCGGCGCAACCACCGAGGCACTTGTGGCAGCGCTCTCCGATGTGCGTGGCGCGGACCGCGTCACCAGCCGCGATCCAGAGGAGACATTCCAGGCGCTGGAGAAGTTCGGCGTCGACCTCACCAAACGAGCCGCGGAAGGCAAGATCGACCCGGTCATCGGACGCGACTCCGAAATCCGCCGAGTCATCCAAGTGCTGTCGCGTCGGACGAAGAACAACCCGGTGCTGATCGGGGAACCCGGGGTGGGAAAGACCGCCGTGGTCGAAGGACTGGCGCGGCGGATCGTTGCCGGTGACGTGCCCGAATCGTTGCGCGGGAAGAAGCTGATCGCGCTCGACCTCGGCAGCATGGTGGCCGGTGCGAAATACCGCGGCGAGTTCGAAGAACGGCTCAAGGCGGTGCTGGAGGAGATTGCCGCCAGCGATGGCCAGGTGATCACTTTCATCGATGAGTTGCACACCGTGGTGGGAGCCGGAGCCTCCGGCGAAGGTGCGATGGACGCCGGAAACATGCTCAAGCCGATGCTTGCCCGAGGTGAGCTTCGGATGATCGGTGCCACGACTCTCGACGAATACCGCGAATACGTGGAAAAGGACCCTGCTCTGGAGCGGCGGTTTCAACAGGTCTTCGTGGGTGAGCCGAGTGTGGAGGACACAATCGGAATCCTGCGCGGGCTGAAGGAGAAATACGAGGCACACCACAAGGTAGCGATCTCGGATGCCGCGGTGGTGGCAGCAGCGACGCTGTCCGACCGTTACATCACCTCCCGGTTCCTGCCGGACAAGGCGATCGACCTGGTCGACGAGGCCTCCAGCCGCCTGCGCATGGCCATCGACTCTTCGCCAGAGGAGATCGACACCCTGCAACGGCAGGTCGACCGGATGCGGATGGAAGAGTTGGCCTTGGCCAATGAATCCGACGAAGCGTCCAAGGAGCGGCTCAAGAAGTTGCAGGCGGACATCGCCGACAAGGACGAGGCGCTGCGCGGGCTCAAAGCCCGGTGGGAGCAGGAGAAGGGCGCTCTCGACCGGATCGGTGACCTCAAGATCGAGATCGATGAGTTGCGGGTACGTGCCGATCGCGCCCAACGCGACGGCGACTTTGAGGCTGCATCTCGCTTGGTCTACGCCGAGATCCCGGCCAAAGAAGCCGAGTTGGAGGCAGCGGCCGCGGCCGCAAACGACCGGGAGGGAATGGTCGGCGAAGAAGTCGGGGCCGACGATGTGGCCGAGGTCGTGTCGGCTTGGACCGGCATCCCGGCCGGACGTTTGCTGGAGGGCGAAACCGAGAAACTGCTGCGGATGGAGGATTACCTCTCCGACCGGGTCATCGGCCAGGACGACGCAGTACGCACGGTCTCGGACGCGGTACGCCGCAGTCGTGCTGGCATTTCGGATCCGGATCGACCCACCGGGTCGTTCCTCTTCCTCGGGCCCACCGGCGTGGGCAAAACAGAGTTGGCCAAAGCGTTGGCAGAGTTTCTGTTCGACGACGAACGGGCCATGATCCGAATCGACATGAGCGAGTACGGGGAGAAACACTCCGTCGCTCGCCTGGTCGGTGCCCCTCCCGGCTATGTCGGCTACGAAGAGGGCGGGCAGCTCACCGAAGCTGTGCGCCGTCGGCCCTATGCGGTGGTCTTGCTCGACGAGGTGGAGAAGGCTCACCCGGAGGTATTCAACATCCTGCTTCAGGTGTTCGACGATGGTCGGCTCACCGATGGTCAAGGCCGCACGGTGGACTTCCGGAACGTCATCCTGATCCTCACGTCCAACCTCGGTTCGCAGTTCCTCATCGATACTTCGAAACCGTTCGAGCAACGCGCAGACGAGGTCATGGAGGTCGTGCGGGCGGCGTTCAAGCCCGAGTTCCTCAACCGGCTCGACGACATCGTGATGTTCCACCCACTCAGCGAGGCCAACCTGGAGCGCATCGTCGGGCTGCAGCTTGACGCCCTCGGAGACCGCCTAGCCGATCGGCGGATCACCCTCGATGTCACCGACAGCGCCAAGGCTTGGCTGGCCAGACGCGGTTTCGATCCGATCTACGGAGCACGGCCGCTTCGGCGTTTGGTGCAGACCGCGGTCGGCGACCAGTTGGCCCGGCAGATCCTCGGCGGGGTGGTGCGGGATGGTTCGACCGTGTTGGTTGACGCGCCCGACGGAGCCGACGCCGGCGAACTCGTCGTGAATCCGGTCTAGCGACGGGTCCCTGGCCCGGGGGAGGCGGAAAGCGCCCCGCGCAGGCGTAAAGGCAAAAAGCGCACGCTGACTTTGCCTACGGACAAACGCCCTAGCCAAGCGGGGCGCTTTCCGCCTCCCCCGGTGCGGGGCACCTCGCGCGCCCTACGAGCGCCGATGAGCGTCAGGTGCCGGTGAGTTCCTTGATCTTGGGCCGCACGTCGGCGAAGTAGACCCCCATGGCCACCACCCCTGCCAGACCCAGAATCGACACCGGCGCGATGAACACGAACGCTGCGGCGATCACCAGCAGACCGATCCACATTGGCTTGCTCAGCCGGCCGATGTAGTTGAACGCGCTGGCAGGCCTGCGGATGCAGTCGACAAGCGCCACCAAAGTGGCGATCGTGAGGCCGATCTGAAGGGCAGTGACGACGAGGTCTACGAGTCCGGGCATGTCATAAGGGTAAGTGCTGACGCCAGAGACGCAAAGACGGCTGGTACCGGGGGCTATCCCATCCGGTACCAGCCGTCGCCCGTCGAGCGGGGGGTGTCGCGCTCGGGTGCGTGTGGTGGATCAGCGACCGATGCGCTCGCGCACTGACTTCACGGCCTCGTCGGTCCGCTCTTTCAGGTCCTGGGCGTGTGAATCGACATGACCCCGAAGGTCGACAAAGAAGTCGTTCAATTTGCCTGGCACGCTCTCGATGAACTCGACCAGGTCGGAGCGGACTTCGTCCACCTTGGGCAGGTCCACCTTCGGCATCTCCACCTTCGGCAGGTCTACCTTGGGCAGGTCCACCTTCGGCATCTCCACCTTCGAGAGGTCGAACTTGGGCAGGTCCACCTTCGGCAACTCAAACTTGGGCAGTTCGAAGTCCTTGAGGCCGTCCAGGAAGCCCTTGTCGGCCTTGTCGCCGCTGACGGCTTCGGTGACGGTCTCCTTGGCGACCTTGGCCTTCTCGGCGGTCGCCTTCTTCGCCTCGGTGGCCTTTTCGGTGGTCGCCTTCTTCGCCGCGGTCGCCTTCTTGGCGGTCGTCTTCTTCGCGGCGGTTGCCTTCTTGGTGGCAGCCTTCTTCGCAGTGGCGGCCTTCTTGGTGGCGGTCTTCTTCACCGTGTCCGCTGCTTCAGTCACAGCGTCTGTGGCGTTGTCGACTTGGTCGGTGACGGCCGCTGCGGCCTGGTCCGCCTTCGCTTCGACAGTCTCTGGGGTGTTCTCCATGGTCATCCTCTTCTCATCAGGTGGTGGTCTGGGTCGGTATTTCCGACGTTGGCGACTCCGATTCGATCACTGGTTGATCGAGGTTGCCGCCGCTGTCGTCGGGATCGTGCGTGGCCGAGGTGTCGTCGGAGGTGCTGGCATCAACAGCTCCTTCCGGCACGGCTGGGGTGTTCTCCGCCACGAATGCCGAGTAGATCTCAAACATCGCTCGGCGCTGTCGTTCCGTCAGTGAAGGATCTCGAGCTATGGCGGTTCGAACCAGGCTGTCGTCGTGCGATTCCAGCAACCCTGCTCGCACATACAACGTTTCGGCAGAGATGCGCAGCGCCGCTGCGATCTGGGTCAGGATCTCCGCGCTGGGTTTGCGCAGACCCCGCTCCACCTGGCTCAGGTAGGGGTTCGAGACGCCGGCACTCTTGGCGAGTTGGCGCAGGGACATTTGCGCGGCATTGCGCTGCTCCCTGATGTACTCGCCGAGGGTTCCGACATCTAGTTTGGACACACCTCTATGGTGCCCCAAGTGCTTGCAATTGCAAACACTATTTGCGCGTAGTTAGCGGTGATGTCCATCACTTCAGCAACCGCCATGGTGAGAACTGCATCACTCCAGCAAGCACAAGCCGCCGCTAGAGGCCCTGCAATGTGACCACCGGGCGCATCTGCCCGGCCGGCCGGCCACCGCCGAGCACCTTCTCCCAGTCTGCGATCGGCTCCAACGCCGCCTGGTCGAAGCCGAGCGCTGCCAGCGTGCCGGCGATGGCAGCCGGGCGAGCTCGCGCGCCACCGTCGGAAATTTTCAAAGCCAGACCACGGCCATCGGGAAGGGCTGCGGCGTACATCCCGTCGGCTCCGTCCTTGGCGATCAAACCGGGGAACATCGTCATCAGCGCCGTCGCTTCCCGTCGGGTCCCCGCGACGTATTCCGGGGCCGCGCGCATACCGTCTGCGATCACCGACGCCGCCGATCCGGGAGGTCCCTGCACCAGCCCCGAGAATGCCCGTGCGAGCCCCACGAGCGGGACTGCCCAGATCATGGCCCCGCAACCGTCCACTGCGCGGGCTGCAGGGTCGGCTCCGGTTGTGGCAGCGACGATGTCGCTCAGGGCACTCGGCAGCGGGTGGGACGGGTCCAGGTAGCCGCGGATTGGCCAGCCGTTGGCCTGGCAGGTGGCGAGCATGGCTGCGTGTTTGCCGGAGCAGTTTGCCCGGATGGAAGTCTTGCCGCCGCCAGCGGCAATCCAGGCGACCTTCTCCTGCTCATCGAACGGCCAGTCGGGTGTGTTTGCCAGCGCGGACTCGTCCAAGCCGACGGACTCCAGAACCGCCTGCACCCCTGCCACATGCATCGGCTCACCCGAGTGGGAGGACGCGGCCAGCGCCGCGGACACTTGGGACGCCGGACGAAAGCCAAGCTCAACCATGCCCTGGGCCAGGATCGGTTTGAGTGAAGATCGGGCAAACGCAGCGGTATTCGGGTCACCTGCCCAGGCGATCAGTTCGCCGTCACCGGAAACCACAGCGATGTCGGCTCGATGCACCGATTCGACGATGCCACCGCGGAGCACTTCGACAGCGATGGGTGCCGCGGCGCCGTCTCCGACGAAGCCCATACCATCCCCAATCCTTGAGTTTGCGTGCGTCTGCGAACTGGCACCGTTCCGCCGTGACCATAGCGCGAGACAGGAGCGGACGTGTCAGCATGTCCTCGTGACTATCGCAGCCAACCTCCATCACGGCCGCAGGGCGGCCGAGGAGGTTCTGCGAGCGACGGTTGCCACCCGCTTCACCGGTCGGGTCGACATGACCTCGGTAGGAGGTGAGTTGGCCCGAGTCTGGTTTGCCGACGGTTTTGTGTTGGCCGCGGCTGTGCCGGGTCCGCGACCCCGGCTGGGGGTCCGTCTGTTGTCGGCTGGGCTGCTGCAACCAGAGGACCTTGATGCGGCGCTGAAGGAGCAGGCCACGCAGGCCAGTGCGGAGCCACTAGGTGTCATGTTGGTCCGCCGAGGTGCAATTGACCGGACCGAAGTCGACCATGTCGCACGGATCCAACTCGTCGATCAGGTCGCCGACCTCCTCGGCTGGGAACTGGTCGGGGCGGCACAGTTCAGCGGGGATCGCCCTTCCGCTGCACTGGATCAGGCGATGCCGGTGGATGAAGTGATCCGGCTGGCGCGAGCCCGGCGGGAAGTGTGGGAGATGCTGGTCAACCGCCTGGGCGGTGCCCAAGGAGTCCTGCGGCCGTCCATGTTGGCGGCGCCGCGGGCGAATCTGCTGCTGGGACCCTACGACTGGGCCGTTCTGATGAAGGTCGACGGAGTACGCACGTTGGAGGTCCTCGCAGCTGATTGCGGCTTGAGTATGTACGAGACGGCGCAAATCGTCGACGCGCTGGCCAACGTCGGATTGGTCGTGCTCCCGGCTCCTGGGCCTCCTGCCCGTTCTGGGCCTCCTGAGCCTCCCGCTCCTTCGGCGCGTCCGGCGCAGCAGCGTCCGGCCGCTGCTGGCCCCCCACGGCCGACGTCGGAGTCCGTCTCAGAAGCCCCGGCCGAAAGCGATGCAGATGCCCGACGTCGCGCGAGCGTGGACACGGCCGCTTTGCTGAAGGAGCTCTCCGCGCTCAACCGCGGCTCCGGCACCGAATAGCGACAGAAACCACGGTGGTAGCCGCCGCGTGAACAGGTGCGGCGCTATACCTCAACGAGCAGCGTGAAGGGCCCGTCGTTGGTGAGTGCCACGCGCATATCCGCGCCGAACTCCCCCTCGGCAACGGTGGCACCGAGGTCGCGCAGAGCCGAGCTGAAGGCAGCAACCAGCGGCTCGGCGACCTCGCCCGGGGCGGCAGCTTCCCAGGTCGGTCGGCGGCCCTTCGACGTTGATCCGTAGAGCGTGAACTGGCTGACCACCAAGACTGGCAAGGAGAGGTCTGCTGCAGACACCTCTCGAGCGCTGCTGGGCAACTGGCACAGCGGAAATCGGGTGACGTCGAAGATTCGTAGGCCGTACACCTTGGAAGCGAGCTTGCGCGCAGCAGCTGGCGTGTCGGTATGAGTCGCGCCCACAAACGTGAGCAGACCAGGCCCGGAGATCTCGCCGACAATCTCGCCAGCGACCCGCACCGCTGCGGAGTCCACCCGCTGCACGAGGGCCCGCATTAATTCACCACCACGGGCTCGATGCTGGCGGGCGCCCCGGCCACGGTCACGATGGCATCGTCAGGGGTGGTCCGCTTCACCAAAGCGGTGGCGATCGGGCCCAACTCATAGTGCCGTGCCGCGGTTCCGACCCAGCCGATGGTCCGCTCGTTAAGCGTCACCGGATCGCCGTGGGCCGGGAAGGCCCCGGTGGAACCATCGATGTGCAGCAGCACCAAACGCCGAGGTGGGCGGCCCATGTTGTGCACTCGCGCGACCGTCTCCTGCCCGCGGTAACAACCCTTGGCCAGATGCACCGCCGGGCCGATCCAACCAACCTCGTGCGGGATGGTTTTGTGGTCAGTCTCCGGGCCCAACCGGGGCATTCCCGCGGCCACTCGGAGCGCTTCGTAGGCCCAACTGCCAGCGGGATCTCCCGCGGCATCAAGGTAGGCATCCAATTCCCCGCGGGGCACCAGCACTTGCGCGCCGGCGAACACTCCGGGCCGTTCGCGCACGTACTTCGAGGCATCGCCACCACGGTCGGAGCCCGAAGGTGTGACGCCGGTGCCGGCGAATTCGGATGGGACCAGCCACGTCGGGTGGTCGGGGTCGGCTGCTCGTCTAGGCAACCACACCACTGCCCGGTCCGATGTGGCGTCACGGACGTCCACCCGGAGCATGAACTTCATCGACTCCAGGTAGTCCACTAGCGATTGGGCACTGCCAGGTTCCACTACCAACCAGGTGGTGACGCCATCGTCGACCAGGTGTAGTTCGTGTTCGACGTGCCCGTGAGGATCCAGGATCAAGGTGGTGGCCGATTCGCCGGGGGCCAGGTGATTCAGATCGGCAGTCGATAGCGAGTGCAGCCACGTCAGCCGATCCGCACCGGTCACGGCGATCACGGCCAAGTGGGAGAGGTCCACCGCTCCCCGCCCGGCGGCCAACTTCCGTTGCTCGGAGTGTGGATCGCCGTAGTGCCAGGGCACTCCGAGGTCGGGGGACTCCGGCGGGGCCGGGACAGCGCCAGGGCACGAGAGCCTGGGAGATTCGTAGGTCACGTCGGGGCTCCAGTTGTCGTTGAGGACGAGGGTGAGTCTGCCGCGCAGTCTGCGCAGCGTCCGTAGATCCCTGTGTGCGCAACATCGGCGACGAATCCGAGTCGATCGAGGACTGTCTGTGAGAATCCGGCGGCGACGTCGGCCGGAAGGCTCTGCACCTTGCCACACTCCACACAGCGGAAATGGAGATGCGCCGGGCTGTCCGCCGCATGGTAGGTGGGGGATCCGGTTCCGATGTGGGCGTGGCTGACCAGTCCAACTACCTCTAGCACGTCTAGCACCCGATACACGGTCGACAGATTCACCGCGGGGGACGACTGGTGAATCCAACCCAAAATTTGCTCTGGCGTCGCATGACGCAATTCCGATACCGCGGCGAAGACAAGCAACCGCTGCGGTGTCGCCCGGTAGCCGTGGTCGCGCAGGACCTGTGCGCCGTCCAGGCTCACTGCGCCAACGGCTGGAGGCGTGCGGACAGGTGGTTCACCAACGGCTGGCCCATGGCGGCCATGTCGTAGGTCCACAGGAGTTCCCCGGCCACCAGGCCGTAGAGGCGCTGGCCGGCGTTGACTTCTTTGGCCGAGGGCGCCCGCATCACTCCGTCGGTGGTCAGTTCCATCCGGGCACCGGTGATCACGGCATTTTCGATTCCGGTGACCTCGACCTTGCCGAACCACAGTTCCGAGATGCCCGTTGGATGCTGCAGGAGCAGTTCGCATTCATTGTTTGGCAAGGGCCGGAAGTAGCCACTCTCGGTTCCGCTCGGGCGGACCTTCGATCCCTCATCGTCGATGATCCAGGAGCGGCTCACGTAGGAGATGAAAGGTCGACCGTCGTTACTGAAGGCCACTTCCTGGTAGAACCGAAAATCCTCAATGGTTGGGTACTGCCCGAGACCAACACCGGCCCACGAACCCAGCAACCACGACAGGTGGGTCAATTCCACGGGCAGCGTCGGAGGCGGCTGTTCGGCAGCAGACAATCTGCTACTCCTTCAGGATTCGGTATACGACGTAGCCTGCGAACCACACGATGACGATGCTGGCCAAGACCAGCAGGGCTGTGAAGAAATGTTCGACCACGCCCGCCATCCTAGCGCCTCTGTGGTTCGGCGCACTGGTCCGCTGAAGGCCTAGTAGACCAGCGAGGTGGTTTCCGGGGAAAGGATCTCCTCCACGAAAGTCGCCGATCCGGCTATCCGAACCCCTGGCCGGAGGTCGTGTTCGGTGAGGTTTCGCCGGGCTGCGCACTGGCTGCACACCGTGACCGTTCCAACGTCCAGGAGGGTTCCCAGAAGTTCAGCCAGGGGCGGCGCAAAGGGGAGTACCACGTCTTCCAGCACGCCGGGTGACGCCAATGCAACCGCGTCGCCGGTGAGCCAGAGTGATACTTCGACCCCCGCGGTTGTTGCGGTGGCGGCCACGGTCAGAGCCTGCGAGACGCGTTCAGCCGATTCAACCCCCCAGGTCAGTTTGACGACCAGGTGCGCAGCTGGCGGCATCGGCGGCGGTTGTCAGCCGATCGGGGCTTCGCGCGGCGCGGGAGAGGTGGTGTCGGTCAAGTCCGCTGTCACGACTGTCCCACCGAGCAGCATGCCGTAGGCAATACACCCGAGGCAGCGGTTGAGCACTGCGTGTGAGAGGGCCGCGACCAAGATGACCGCGGTGAGGACGTAGAACACGCTCGACAGGCCTATGGTGCCAGCCAGCAGAGCGATCACCGAAATGAGCATCCCGAGGGCTTGCCCAAACCGCAGCGGGCGCTCAGATTCCCGACGCGGACTCGGCTTCATCCGGGACTCGACGAGTGCCCGGTAGATCGCGGCGTAGGGGTGGAAATGCAGGCCGAGCACCGCACCGAAGGCGAACACCAGCGTTTGGATGGCCAGCAGGATCAGCCCACTGGAAGGCCCCAGCAACATTGCACCGCCCAAGACCAGGGCCGTGATGGATGCGATAAACCTAGATTCGCGGGGATCAATCATGGCGGCGCTCCGAGCAGACATGCGGCCAACTGTAGAGTTTGTCCCCCATTTGGTCTGGGATCTTTGGGATTCGACGTGTCGCGCCGCCATGCCATGCGTAGATTGACAGAGACTCTGTGGTGCCTCTTGGGGCGCCTGGTCAAGGTGCGCTCGGAGGTGTGCAGGATGAGATGGTTGGGCCGGCTGTCCGGAGTCGCAGGGGTTGCCGTGCTGCTCTCGATGCTGTTGACGACGGCACCTGCCTCTGCGTTCGGTGCCGCACCAAGCGCGGATTTCGGTGCCGTGCCTAGTCAGGTGCTCCCGGCAGCAGACGGGTCGGCTCCGCAGGCGCCTCGGCTGCCCGGGCGCGACGTGATGCGGATGGCGACGGGTGCAGCACCAGGAGCCACGGTTTGGGGCAACCTGACGATCACCAGGCCAGTGGCCGCCGGTTGGGCGGTGGCTTATCCCTGCGATGCGCCACGCCCGCTGGCCTCAAACGTCAATTTTGCCGCTGACCAGACGGTGGCCAACTTCGTCGGTGTGCGCACCGATTCACGCGGTGCTATCTGCTTGTACTCCACCGCGGACACCCATGTGGTGTTTGACCTCGTTGCCGCGTCCGATGTGGTGCCAGCCACCTCCCCGGTGCGCATCATGGACACCAGGGAACTTCAGTTTGGTACCGGTACGCCACTTCCAGCGCGCGGCGTGCTCGCGGTCCAGACCGGCGCGGCAGCGGGCAGTACCGTCTGGGGAAACCTCACCGTGGTCAACCCGGCGGGCGGTGGCTGGGCGGTCGCCTACCCGTGTGATCAACCTCGTCCGTTGGCGTCGAATATCAACTATGCCGCGGGGTCGACCCGGGCCGGGTTCGTCGCGGTGCAGGTAGACCCGCAGGGCGCGTTCTGTGTTTCCAGCTCCGCCGGCGCGCATGTGGTGTTCGATCAGGTGGCAGCCTCTGCTGCGATCGTGGCGGCCCCACCAACGCGACTCCTCGACACCCGGCTGCCTGAGTTCGGTGGGGCACCCTTGCCGATCCAGGGCAGTGTGGCTGTCGTCACCGGGGCGCCTGCGCGTTCGACGGTGTGGGGGACGCTCACGATCCCCGCTGGGTCGGCATCGGGTTGGGCCGTGGCCTACCCCTGCGACAGCCCGCCGCCGCAGTCCTCCAACGTGAACTATTCCCCGGGGCAATCGGTGGCCAACCTGGTTGCGGTGCGGACGGATTCGGATGGGCGCTTCTGCATCTACTCCTCAGGAAGCGCGCACGCGGTCTTTGATGGGGTCATCGCCTCGGATGCGGTACCTGCGTCGGCACCGGTGCGAAAGACCGACAGCCGCATCGACTGGTCTGGCCCGGGGCAGGTGGTGACGGTTCGAGTGGAGAACCACACCACAACTCGGGCCACCATCGCCATGTGGCAGCGCGGTGAGGATGGGACGTACGCCCCGGTCCGCGGCCCGGTTCTGGGTTGGGTGGGGGAGCAGGGCACCGGCGACGGACAATTCAACGTGGCCCGAACTCCGGAGGGCGCCTTCGCGTTCACGGAGACTTTCGGGATCCTCAGCAACCCTGGCACCCAGATGCCCTACTTCAAAGTGGACCGCTATGACTGGTGGGACGGCAACCCGGACAGCCCCACCTTCAACACGCATGTGCGCGCCGACTGGGTCCCCGGATTGGGTTCGGAACGACTGATCAACTACGGCTACGCCTACTACTACGCAGCTGCCTTCAACTACAACCCGGAGCAGAATCCCGCCAAGGGGTCGGCTTTCTTCCTGCACGTGTCCACGAATGGGCCCACTGGGGGTTGCATCTCGGTGCCGTTGGCGGACATGGCGGCTATCTTGCGCGCGATGGATCCGCAACGCGCCCCGGTGATAACGATCGGGGTCGGAGGTTGGGGGACATTCATCGTGGACCGGGCCAACCGGGTGTAGAGCGGGTCAACTGGTTCCCGACTACTGCTCGCTCACCACTTCGTACTCGTGTGGTGCGACGAACCGATAGCCCACGTTGCGGACAGTGCCGATCAGGTGCTCAAACTCGGGACCGAGTTTGGCCCGGAGCCGCCGAACATGGACGTCGACGGTGCGGGTGCCGCCGTAGAAGTCGTACCCCCACACCTCCTGGAGCAGTTGGGCACGGGTGAAAACCCGACCTGGATGCTGGGCCAGGAACTTCAGCAACTCGAACTCTTTGAACGTTAGGTCAAGCGGTCGGTTGCGCAGCCGCGCGGTGTACGACGATTCGTCGACCACCAAGTCGCCGTTGCGAATCAGGTCAGGCTCATCGTCTGCATCGCCGGTTCCGCGGGCCAAAGCCAGTCGCAGCCTGGCGTCGAGTTCGGCAGGTCCGGCGGAGTCGAGGACCAGGTCATCGATTCCCCATTCGGAGTTGACGCCGGCGAGCCCGCCTTCGGTGGTGATGAGCAACACCGGTACCGCGACCCCGGTCGATCGAATCACCCGGCAGAGCCCCTTGATCGCAACCAAGTCGGCGCGGCCATCTACGAGGAGGGCGTCCACCGGCGGGGCGTCGATCAGAGCGCTGGGCTCGGCGTGGACCACTTTGATCCGATGCGAAAGCAACCCCAGGGCTGGTAGGACTTCGACGCTCGCCTGCCGGGAATTGGTTAGCAGCAAGAGGTGGCTCATGTTCCCAACACCTCCCAAACGGCTGCAACAGGGTCCCAGGATACCTGCCGTGGGTGTTTCCGCCTACCACGCGGGATCCACCCCGGCCTGCTGCCGGAATCAGCACGACCCGCATAGGCTGGCGGCTGTGAGCTGGCAAACAACCGTTCTGGAAAGGTCCCTCAACGAGAGTGAGCGGGCCGAGGTGGGGCGGTTGGTGGCCAAATGCGCCGAGCATGATGCGGCGAAACCGTTGTCTGACGCCAACTTGCTCGCGCCCTCGTCGACTGCTGCGCACGTCTTCGTTCGAGGCGCCGATTCCGGCGATTTGTGGGCCTATGCGGTGGTGGACGGGCCGGTTGCCGAGGGTGCGGTATGCCCGGAGCGCAGAGGACGCGGGATCGGTGGCGAACTGGTCGCGGCAGGGAGGGCACTCGGTGCGAGCCAGGCCTGGGCCCACGCCAATTTGCCGGCGGCTCAGCGACTCGCCGCGCAGTTCGGCGCGGAACCCGAGCGCAGGCTGCTTGTGATGGGCCTACCAGCCGTCGATATCGACGGCACATCGCCGAAACTCCCCGCGGGATTCCGGCTGCGGAGTTATCTCGGATCCGCTGACGACCAGCCGATACTCAACGTGAATCGGGATGCTTTCGTCGACCTGCCGGATCAGGGCTCGTGGACGGCGTCCGATCTGGCGGCGCGCATCGGGGCACCATGGTTCTCCGCCGAGGACCTCCTGCTCCTGTCCGACGACGCCACGGGTCACATTGCCGGATTTCACTGGACCAAGATTCACCCCAGTGGGATCGGGGAGATCTATGTGGTGGCGCTGGCACCCGAATACCTCGGTCGGGGCTTGGGCACGTTGCTGGTCCGGGCTGGGTTGGTGCATCTGCTGGAGCGCGGCTGCCCACAGGTGATGTTGTTCGTGGACGCCAGCAACACCTCTGCTCGTCGGGTGTACGACCGGCTCGGCTTCACGGTGACGCGCGAGGACATCCTCTATCGGCTAACCAAGGCGGTGTCTGGCAGGGTGAGCACATGAACGACATGGCGGTGGCAGAGGAAACCTCACCAGTGGAGGGGGACCTCCCAACTGGCCGATTCATTGACCGCGAGTTGTCCTGGCTGGCATTCAACCAGCGGGTCCTCGAACTTGCCGAGGATCGGTCACTGCCACTGCTGGAACGGGCGAAGTTCCTCGCAATCTTCGGATCAAACCTCGACGAGTTCTACATGGTGCGCGTTGCGGGCTTGAAACGCCGGATCGCAACCGGCATCGCAGTGCGTGCCGCCAGCGGTCTGCTGCCCCGGGAAGTCCACGACGCGGTGTTGGCCGCAAGCCAGGAATTGATGCGCCGACAGGCCGCCTGTTTCCGCGACGAGGTGTCGCCAGGTTTGGCCGCGGAAGGCATTGAGGTGGTGCGCTGGGGTGACTTGGCCGAATCTGAGCGGCTGGAACTGGCGGTCTTCTTCAGCGACAAGGTTTACCCGGTCCTCACCCCACTTGCCGTCGACCCGGCGCATCCATTCCCCTACATTTCCGGGCTTTCGCTGAACCTCGCCGTGCTGGTGCGTAATCCGCACACCGGCAACGAACTTTTCGCGCGGGTCAAGGTGCCGCCCTCGCTGGCTCGATACGTCCACGTCGGTCGGCATCGTTTCGTGACGCTCGAAGATGTGATCGCAGCGCACCTCGACCAACTGTTCCCGGGGATGGAGATAATCGAGCATCACAACTTCCGGGTGACCCGCAACGAGGACGTGGAGGTTGAAGAGGACGACGCGGAGAACCTGCTGAAGGCGCTGGAGCGTGAGCTCATGCGTCGTCGCTTCGGCCCGCCGGTCCGCCTTGAGGTGGAGGAGACCATCTCCGAGCACGTCTACGACCTGTTGGTGCGCGAATTGCGTGTCACCGCCTCAGAGGTCTTCCGGCTGCCGTGGCCGCTGGACTTGCGCGGGTTGTGGACGCTTGTGGAGTTGGACCGTGAGGATCTGAAAGATCCCCCATTCGTGCCCAAGACGAGTCGCGAACTGGCCGAGGTCGAATCAGCCAAGGCACCCGACGTGCTAGAAGCCATGCGCACCAAAGAGGTGCTGTTGCATCACCCGTATGAGTCGTTTTCCACCTCGGTGCAGCGTTTCCTCGAGCAGGCCGCAGCAGACCCCAAGGTGTTGGCCATCAAGCAGACGCTCTATCGCACCTCCGGTGACTCCCCGATTGTGGATGCGCTCATCGATGCTGCCCAGTCGGGCAAGCAGGTGCTGGCGTTGGTGGAAATCAAGGCCCGCTTCGATGAAGAGGCCAACATCACCTGGGCGCGCAAGTTGGAACGTGCCGGGGTACACGTGGTCTACGGCCTGGTGGGTTTGAAGACGCACTGCAAACTCAGCATGGTGGTGCGCGACGAGGGCGAGCGGCTGGTCCGCTACTGCCACATCGGTACCGGCAACTACCACCCGAAGACGGCGCGCCTGTACGAGGACATGGGCATCCTGACCACGGACGCAGCGGTTGGGGTGGACGTGGCGAACGTTTTCAACCAACTTTCCGGCTACTCCATGAACACCTCGTATGAACGCCTGCTGGTGGCGCCGCACAGCATCCGCAGCGGACTCGTTGAGCGCATCGAACGCGAGATTGTGCATCACCGGGAAGGCCGTCCCGCCAGGGTTCGCTTCAAGTGCAATTCGATCGTCGACGAGCGGGTTATTGATGCGCTGTACCGCGCCTCCCAAGAGGGAGTGCCGGTGGACGTGTGGGTCCGCGGAATCTGTGCGATCCGCCCCGGCGTGGCCGGTATGAGCGAAACGATTCGGGTGCGAAGCATTCTTGGGCGTTTCCTGGAACACTCTCGGGTCTATGAATTCGCCAATGGTGGCAATCCGGAAGTTTGGATCGGATCTGCGGATCTCATGCATCGCAATCTGGATCGCCGAGTGGAGACGCTGGTGTCGTTGAGTGACCCAGGCCATGTCGCCACCACGAATGCGCTATTCGACATGGCATTCGCGGACAACACCGCGGCCTGGGATCTAGATTCGGACGGCATGTGGCACCGGCGCACGGTCGATCCGGAGGGCGAACCACTTGTTGACCTTCAGAGCCAGTTGATCTACAACGTGACCCACCGTGGAGGGACTGTCCTATGACATCCGCAGACGCCGAGGACCCGACGCCCCCCGACGTCCGGCGGGACGATCCTCCCACCGCGGACCCGAGCCCGGAACACCCGCATCCGGAGGAGATCCGAGAGGTGGCTCGCAAACTGCGCGTGCACGGGCTATTCCGACTCCCCGACCTCGGCGCCTTGGCCGACGTCGACCGGGTGGCCGAGCAGAGCACTCGGGAGTTGGCCGCGGTCTACTACGACACCGAAGACTTGAAGCTGTTCCGCTGGGGCGTGACCCTTCGACGGCGGGAGGGGGGCGACGACGCCGGCTGGCACCTGAAGCTCCCGGTGGACGGGGAAGAGGCCGGAGTGCGGGATGAGTTGCGGGTGCCGCTGGCCGATGGTGTGGCTGGCCATGTTCCCGATGCGCTGCGGGATGTGGTGACCGCCTATATCCGGTCCGAGCCCCTGGTGCCGGTGGTGGAGTTGCGGACCGAGCGGACTCCGTATCTGCTGTACGACGACGAAGGCACGGCCATCATCGAACTGGTGGACGACCGGGTGTCGATTCTCGATGGCGACCGCGTGGTGTCGATGTTCCGCGAGATCGAAGTGGCCGATCTCGTCGAAGCCGCGGATCTGGCGGACGTGGTCGACACGTTGGTGGCCGCTGGCGGCGAGCCCAGTGTGGAGTCCAAGGCCGCCAGTGCCTTGGGCCCGGCGGCCTCACTTCCGCCGGACATCCCCAAACACGAGTCGGTGGGTCCGCAGGACGCCGCCGGCGACGCGGTGACGGCCTACCTGCGCAAACATGCTCGGGCGTTCCTCACCCAGGATCTGCGGGTACGCAGGGATCTGCCTGACGCCGTGCACCAGATGCGTGTCGCCGCCCGACGCCTGCGCAGCGGGTTGAAGACATTTGCGCCGCTGGTGGACTCCGAGTGGGCCGACACCTTGCGCGAGGAGTTGAAGTGGGTCGCCGGGGAATTGGGGCACGCGAGGGACACCGAGGTACTGCTCGAACGGCTGGATAACCACGCCGACGACTTGGGCGAGCGAGAAGCCATGCTGGTGCGCGCCGTGATGGATCCGGTACTGCGGGATCGGCTCGCAGGGGCCAGAGACCATGCCCTGAATGCCATGCGCAGCGAACGGCATGCAGCGCTGCTGGAGATGTTGACTGAAGGCGCGGCCAACCCGCAACTCACCGAACTGGCGGAACGCCCGTGCGAGGAGGTGCTGCCGCCGCTGGTGGACAAAGCCTGGCGTCGGCTGCGTCGCTCGGTGAAGGGTCTGGCGCTGGAGGGGCCCTCGGAAACCTGGCATCAAGCACGCATCGCGGCCAAGCGAGCGCGTTATGCGGCCGGAGCGGTGATTCCGGTCTTTGGGACGCCCGCCGAGGAGCTGGAGGAGGCGCTGAGCGAGGTCACCGAGGTGCTCGGCGAGCATCAGGATGCGTGTGTCGCGCAGGACGTGATCCGGGAGATTGCAGCGCTCCGCGATGTGGACGGCGAAACCGGCTTTGCGCTAGGTCTGCTGCACGAGCACGAGTTCGAAGAGGAGATTCACAACCGGGTGCAGTTCCGGGAGATCTGGGCGACCGCCAAGCGAGTTCAGCGGCACACTCGGCTGGTGTGAGACGTGGCGGGCACGATTACGGCCGCAGGAGTAGTACTGGTTCGGCGAGCCAAGAGTGGCATCCAGATCTGCATGGTCCATCGGCCCCGGCACGGCGATTGGTCGCTGCCGAAAGGCAAAGCCGATCCGGGTGAGGCGCTGCCGAGCACGGCTCGGCGGGAAACCCTCGAGGAGACCGGTACCGACGTGGTGCTTGGGGCCCCACTGGCCCAACAACGGTACAAAGTTGACGGCCGACCGAAGACCGTTGACTACTGGGTTGCCCACGTTCGCCCAGGTGGGCCAGGATTTCGGCCGAACAGGGAAGTCGACCGCATCGAGTGGATGACGGTGCAGAAGGCCCGCGCCAAACTGACCTATCCGCGGGATCAGCATCTGGTGCTGGAGGCGATCGCCACCTCGCATACCTCCCCTTTCGTGGTGCTACGCCACACCGAGGCCATGAAGCGCAGCGACTTCAAGGGCAGCAACGACTCCCGTCGCCCGATCACCAGCCGCGGGCGGGCCCAAGCGCGCGCAATCGTTGATCCGATCGTCGCTTTCGGCGAGCTACGGGTCCACAGTTCCGATTCGAGACGTTGTATGCAGACCGTGGAACCGTTGGCTGCGAGGGTGCGGCAGCAGATCGTGGAGGAGCCACTGTTCAGCGAGGAGAGTTTCGCCAGGCGCCCCAAAGTTGCCCAGGGTCGGCTGGCCGACCTCGCCAGCCGAACCGTCCCGGTGGTGCTGTGCACGCACCGGCCGGTCCTCCCGAGTGTGTTGGGCGGCTTGGCCTCGGAGTTTGGACTCAAAGCTCGGTCGTCGCGGTTGCGGCCCGACCTGGACCCAGGTGGGTTCGTGGTGCTGCATCGTGAACTAGACGCAAGGGATCGTCTGACCGGTCGCGTGATCGCGGTGGAGCGCTACGACGACTTCTAACGTTGGACGTTGAGCCCGGAGTCGTTGCGGTTCAGACGGTTTGCCGCCTCGGGGGGTTGGCTTCCAGCACGTCGATTCGACAGTCGCCCAAACGCATTCATGGCCAGTCGTTCCCAGACAGTTCACCTTTTCGTTGATTGCCTGTTCGCGGTCGGTAACCGTTGCCCAATAGTTTGCGACTGTCAAATTCGCATACTTCTTGGAGGACCAGGGTGAACGTCACCCGTACATCGCGACTCGTGGCCCTTGGCTTCGCTGGCGCACTTGCTCTCGCCGCCTGTGGCGGATCGTCGTCGGATGACGCTTCGGGTGGGGATTCCGCGGCAGGCGGCTCCGGAGATATCCGCTGCGTCTCCGGCTCCATCAAGGCTTCCGGCTCGTCGGCTCAGAAGAACGCCATCACCGAGTGGATCAACGAGTACCAGATTGCATGCCCCGACGCGACCATCGACTACACCCCGTCGGGATCGAGCGCTGGCATTCAGGACTTCATCAACAACCAGACAGCCTTCGCGGGTTCGGACGCGCCACTCAACGAGGAGCAGGCCACCCAGGCGGCTGCCCGGTGCGAAAACAACCCCGCCTGGAACCTCCCCATGGTGGGTGGAGCCATTGCGGTGGCGTACAACGTCGAAGGGGTCGAAGAACTGACCCTCACCCCAGAGGTCACGTCCAAGATCTTCGCCGACGAGATCAAGACCTGGAACGATCCCGCGATCGCCGACTTGAACCCCGGTGTGACCCTGCCGGATGCACCGATCGCGCAGTACCACCGTTCGGACGGTTCCGGCACCACCCAGAACTTCACCGCCTGGCTTGACCAAGCCTCTGGTGGCGCCTGGACCTTCGGCGACAACAAGGAGTGGAAGGCCCCCGGCGGTCAGGGCTCCAAGGGCAATGATGGTGTGGCGTCGTCACTGAAGTCGACCCCTAACTCGATCGGCTACATCGAAGAATCCTTCCTTGAGCAGGCAAACGCACTGCCCGCGAAGATCGATAACGGTGGCGGAGCGGTGGAGTTGAACACCGAGAACGCCAGCAACGGCCTGGCCACCGCGCAAGTGGTTGGCACCGGCAATGACCTGGCCCTGGAGCTCGACTACACCACTACCGACCCGAGCGCTTACCCCGTGGTGCTGATCGCCTATGAGATCACCTGCTCCGCCGGGCTTCCCGCGGCCGACTTGGACCTCACCAAGGCCTTCCTCGAGTACACCGCCACTCCGGCAGCGCAAGAGATCCTTCCGGAAATCGGGTACGTCCCGCTGCCGGAAGAGTTGCTGACCAAAGTTCAAACCGCCGTCCAGGCGCTGAGTTAGTCAAAGTTCCGTCAGTGAAGGCAGCGGGTGGGCGATACTGCGCTCACCCGCTGCGTTCGCGGAGGATCTAGGAGAGGCGAACAATGGCCACCATCACCAAGCCGCCGGAGGACGACGCGCCGCCGGCAGCGATCACCGGAGCAGCGGTCCGCAAGGGCGACCGCATCTTCCGAGGCGCGGCGTTGTACGCGGGCGTGGGAGTGCTCGTGGTTTTGGGTGCCATCGCCGTGTTCCTCGTCTGGCGGTCCATCCCGTCGCTGTCCACCAACTCGGTCAACTTCTTTTCCTACCAGGCGTGGTTCCCAGACGACAATCCGCCGACCTTCGGCATCGCGGCTTTGGCTTTCGGAACGTTCATGACGGCCATCATCGCGATGATCATTGCTCTGCCCGTGGGCATCGGTGCGGCGCTTTTCATCGCCTTCTATGCGCCGAGGCGCCTTGCCGCCACGATGGCATTCATCATGGACGTGCTGGCGGCCGTGCCCTCCATCATCTTTGGTCTCTGGGGCCTGCAATTCCTGATGCCCAACATGTTCGGCCTCACCAAGTGGATGAACGACTACCTCGGCTTCATCCCCTTGTTCAGGAACGACGAGGGGATCTACACCAAGTCAATCTTCATTGCCTCCGTAGTGCTGGCCATCATGATTCTGCCGACCATGTCGGCGATCACCCGCGAAGTGTTCACCCAAGTGCCCCAGGCCCATCGTGAGGCGGCGCTCGCACTAGGCGCCACCCGGTGGGAAATGATTCGCGTTGCAGTGTTCCCCTTTGCGCGGCCGGGGATGATTTCCGGCGCCATGCTGGCGTTGGGTCGAGCCTTAGGCGAAACGATCGCAGTCGCTTTGATTCTTTCGGCGCTGTTCACGGTCAACTGGCAGATCACCGAGCCGGGTGGCAACACATTCGCGGCGAATATCGCGCTGAAATGGAATGAGTCCGGTCCCAACGGTTTGAGCGCCTTGGTGGCATCGGGTCTGGTGCTGTTCGTCATCACGATGGTTGTCAACATGACGGCCCGGTGGATTATCGCCCGCAGGGCTGCGTTCTCAGGAGCCAACTCATGAGCACCACAATGACCCGCCCACCGGCACCTTCGGAATCGCGCGGTGTGGACCTGACCGGAAAGACGCTGCCGCGGCTTGCGCCGCTGTACTCGGCGGCCGGTGCGATCGTGCTGGCCCTGGTCCTCAACGCGGTCACCTCGGTTCAGGGCGTGGCGGGAACTGCGGTGGTCGCGGCACTGTTGTTCGTTGCTTTGCAGACCGCCTGGTCTTTTGCGGTCGAGGGCAAACGGCACGCTGTCGACAGGTTGGCGACAACCCTGATCTACGCGACTTTCGTGGCGGCGCTGGCGGCGCTGATCGCAATCCTTACGGTGACGATTGGCAAGGGTGTAGCTGCGCTAAGCGCTGAGTTCTTCACCGAGACTATGCGTAACGTGAGCCCCCGACGGGAGGGCGGTGGAATTGCCCACGCCCTCGTCGGGACACTCGAGCAGGTGTTGATCGCCGCTGCTATCTCGGTGCCGGTTGGGGTGATGACGGCGGTCTACCTGGTCGAATACGGGGCCGGAAAGCGGCTGGCGAAGTGCGATCAGCTTCTTCGTCGATGTCATGACGGGTATTCCGTCGATTATCGCGGGCCTTTTCATCTTCACGTTCTGGGTGTTGACGTTGGGCTTCGAACGCTCAGGTTTTGCCGCGTCCCTGGCGTTGACGATCCTGATGATCCCCACTGTGGTGCGGGCCACCGAGGAGATGCTCCGGATCGTGCCCAACGACCTACGGGAAGCGTCGCTGGCCTTGGGCATTCCGAAGTGGAAGACGATTTTGAAAATCGTGATTCCCACCGCGCTGGGTGGCATCATCACTGGTGTGATGCTGGCTGTGGCGCGAGTGGCCGGCGAGACGGCGCCGCTGCTGCTCACGACCTTCTTGTCGCAGAGCATGAACTGGAACCCGTTCGCTGGCCCGCAGGCGTCGTTGCCGACGTTTGTCTGGGACCAGATCGCCAGCGGCACGAATGCCTCACTTGATCGGGCCTGGGCTGGAGCGTTGGTCCTTATTTTGCTCGTGATGATCCTCTATCTTGGCGCCCGGATCGTCGCCCGTTTCTTCGCGCCGAAGACATCGTAGGATTTGGAGTCATTCATGGGTTCAGAGATCAAGGCCCCGGTTACACTCAGTGTCCAATCGGCAGGTGGGTCGTCAGCGGAGGGTAAAGTGGAGGCACAAAAGGTTCATGATGTGTCTACGCGTTCGCGTGCCAAACGCATGGACCTCAATGACGTCGATATCTACTACGGCAAGTTCTTGGCCGTTGAGGGCGTGAATCTGCCGATTGAGCCCCGTTCTGTGACGGCTTTCATTGGGCCGTCCGGCTGTGGAAAGTCAACCGTCTTGCGGGCATTGAACCGCATGCACGAAGTCATTCCGGGTGCGTACGTCAAGGGTGAAGTGCTGCTCGACGGTCAGGACATCTATGCGGCCAACGTTGATCCCGTGAATGTTCGGCGCACGGTCGGTATGGTCTTCCAGCGGCCGAACCCCTTCCCGACCATGAGCATCTACGACAACGTCATCGCCGGCCTGAAATTGGAGCGGGGACGGCGGATCCGTAAGTCTGAGACCGATGTGGTGGTGGAGCGCTCGCTGCGTGGCGCGAACCTTTGGAACGAAGTAAAGGACCGGCTCAAGGCGCCTGGCGCAGGACTGTCTGGTGGGCAACAGCAGCGCCTGTGCATTGCACGCGCCATCGCGGTGGAGCCCGAGGTGTTGCTCATGGACGAGCCAGCATCGGCGCTGGACCCGATCTCCACGTTGGCGATCGAGGATCTCGTGCACGAACTCAAGACCGAGTTCACGATCGTGATTGTCACGCACAACATGCAGCAGGCGGCGCGCGTGTCCGACACCACCGCCTTCTACAACCTTGCAGGAATCGGCCAGCCGGGCAAGCTGATCGAGTACGGCCCGACACAAGAGATTTTCTCCAGCCCGCGGGAGAAGCAGACTGAGGACTACATCTCTGGCCGATTCGGCTGATCAAGCAGGGCGCTGACTTGGCCTTGTCCGGCGCTCTTGGCCTGGTACATCGCCTTGTCGGCGCGGTCGAGGAGGGTGTCGGTCGTCTCGCCCGGGCGGGCGAGAGTGACGCCGATGCTGAGGCTGGGTGCGATGCACACCCCGCCCTTCAAGGCGATGGGTGCCGAGGCAGTCGTGCGGATCTTTTCGGCGATGGCGACGGCGTCGTCGAGGTTGTCGACGTCGGCGAGCACGACGACGAATTCGTCGCCGCCGATGCGGGCCGCGAAGTCGTCGGAGCGGATGGTGGCGCTCAGCCGCTCGCCGAGCGTGCGTAGGACCTCGTCCCCTGCGGCGTGGCCGTGGGCGTCGTTGATGTCCTTGAACCGGTCGATGTCGCAGAACAGGATGGCGGTCTGCCCGCCGACTCGGGGGCGCTGAGCCGACACGCGGGCCAGGGTGCGATGGAACTCGGGGCGGTTCATCAGGCCAGTGAGTAGGTCGAACCGTGCCTGTCGTTTGAGTTCCTGTTCTGCGGCCATGAGGTCGTCGATGATTCGTGAGGACGTCAGTACCGCGCCGAGTGACCCGTCCGGGTTCCGGTACGGGCCGATATGGACTTCAAGCCAGTGCGGGTTCCCGTGCGGTCCCCTCATCCGCAGCCGCACGATGCGCGTCTGCCCTGCCTCGGCCGCCGCGTAGGCCTCCTCGTAGCGGTCGACGATCCTCGGACACGACGTTGCCGCGAACTTCTGTCCCGATGACCGAGTCGGGATCCCTTCCTAGCGCGGCGATAGTCGATGGGGAGGCCCATACGATCTTGCCGTCCCGCAACAGGGCGACCATCTCGCTGGCGTTGTGGGCCAGCAGCCGAAAATGCTCCTCCGATTCGGCTATCCGATGCGTGGCTTCGTAGCGATCCGTCACGTCGCGCCACGTCTGGGACAGTCCGTCCCCGATCTTGGCCGCACGCACGTCGTAGCGACGTAACTCCCCGTCCAGCATGTCCTGCGGATACGACCAGTCGTCGCGGATCAGCGGCTCACCAGTCTCGACGAGGTGCACGTAGTCCTCGAATAACGTGGTTGCGGCTGCGGCCGGGTGCTTGCCGAGCAGGCGCACCCCGATGAGTTCCTCGAGGCTTACCCCGTTGAACTCCGCTGCTGCTGTGTTGGCATCGACGAACACGAAGTCGATTATTGTGCCGACGTCGTCCCGAACAGCCTCGAGGAGCACATGCGGGTCGAGCATCGAGTCCAGCGTTGCCCGTAGCCGCTTGGCATAGCGTGCGGTGACGCGGAGTTCCTCCTCCAGCGCGGCTTTCAGGCGCACCTCCTCCGTCCGCATCGCGCCACGAGCCGAAACGCCCCAACGGTTCTCCGGCGGCGTCGCACCTCGTTCGTAGCAGGACGTCGACCCATCGGTAGCTGCCATCCCGCCGCCGCACCCGCGCCCGGAAGCGAACGGTCCCAGTCGCATCCGCAGTTGCTCGCCCGTCCGTGACCGCTTGCTGATCGTCAGGGTGCACGAAGTCGAAGAAGGGCCGCCCGACCATCTCGTCAGGAGCCCAGCCGACAAGGTTCACGACGCCGGAACTGACCCAGCTGATGACACCGTTGAGGTCGCCCGTGAAGGTCACGTCGGAGGCTGCCTCCGCCAGCAGCGTCAACTCTTGGTGCGTCAACCGCTCGGCCTCAGAGCCCATACCTCACAGGCTAGCGCGTGGTCCCAGTCAATTCGGCCGCGCTTTCCCGCATCGGTCGGCTTATTCGGTCGGGATCTGTGGCGCATTGACCTCGAGCCAGGCGTCGAAGTCGATCAGCTCGGGGTTGAGCTCGCGGGCGGTGTCCGCCGAGCGGTAGCCGAGGAACTCCTCACCCATGATCGCCTGCCACTGGTACATGTTTCCCATGTCGTCAGCGCCGGGGAAGCCGAGGGCGCGGTAGTCGTCGAAGGGTATGTCGTAGAACGTGACGGGCCGCCCGAGGTGCTTGGTGAACGCGTTGGCGAGCTCGGGGCCCGACAGGATCTCACCGGCGATCCCGACCGTCTCACCGACCATGCTCGGGCCCTGGGCGAAGATGCCCAAGGCGACCTTGCCAATGTCCGCGGCCGCGATGCCGGGCAGCTTGCCGCCGCCGAGCGGCAAGGCCAGGACCAAGGCGCCGTCCGGTCCGGTGTGGGGACCTTGGCCGAAGTAGATGAAGTTCTCCCAGTAGAAGGCGACCTTCAGCCGGGTCACCGGCACCTGCTCGGCCTCGAAGACCGCGTCGGCCTCGCCCTTTGCGTCGAAGTGCGGCACGTTGTACTTGCCCCGCAGGGTCGGCATCCGCTCGTCGGAGATCGGGACCCACGTGCGGGTGTCCTCGAGTGTGGACCAGATGACATGTTCGACTCCGGCCGCTTTGGTGGCGCGGGCCAATGCGGTTGCCTGGGCGATCTCACGCTCCGTGGACATGTGCTCCCAGAAGTTGGTCACCAGGAACGCGCCGTAGGCTCCGGCGAAGGCCGACTCGAGACTTTCCGGTACGTCGGCGTCGCCGGCCACAACCTCGGCACCTGCCGCTGCGAGCGCGCGCGCCTTGTCCGATTCCGGGTTGCGCGTGATCGCGCGCACCTTGAACCGCCGCTCGGGGTCGTCGAGGATGGCGCGCACCAGCCCTCCACCCTGTGCTCCGGTGGCGCCGACAACGGCAATGATCTTCTGGTCCGGCATCTTCTTCTCCTACGGGTTGATTGATGGATTGGGGTGCGCTGCTTGCGCGCCTCCCCGTGCTGGCCGTCGCGGTGATTCCTCGGCCAGACGATGAGGCGGTTCAGTTGCGGCGTCGCGCAGTGTTTTCCTAGATCAACGGATCCGGATAGTTGAACATTACACTACTTTGGGTGCCTTGCGAAGAGCAGGTTTTCCGGGGGTGCGGCCCGTTCCACGCTTGCCCACTAGGCCCGAGGACGTCGATCCGTCGGGGTGTCTTTGTAGCGCTGCCACGCTTCGAGTAGTTGGTCGCGAGTGGCCTCCGGGTGGGACGCGCGAAACGACCGTGTGAAGCGGTTGTACTCGAATTGAGCGCTCACCGTCGGGGCAGGCGCGTTTCGGGTGGCGTGCCACAACTCAATGGCGTCGGCGAGCGTGCCCCCGGCCGGGTCACGGAAGAACGCCCGCATATGCGAGTCGAATCGGAAGCTGTCGTCCACGTGCTCCAGAAACCAGTAACGCAACGCCCGCGACATGGGCTGCCCAGGTGGAACAACATCGTCCGGATGAAAGGGCGGCGCCAGCCGGGTAGCAGACGTCGGCCGCTCGCTGTGCGCATCGGGAAGCTCATCGGGCAGCCCGTCGAGTCTGCGCGCGATGCGTTGCGTGAGTTCGGCTTTGTTGCCCACTTGGCGCACACCAAGCCGGCGGGCAATGAGATTCAATTGCGCGCGGGTCCAGTACCACTCATGCAGTTGTGTGGAGGTGGCCACGTCGTCTGGAGCGGGGCGAAGCGCTGCCTCCGGATCGGACTGCTCAGACATTGGTCTGCTGCGCAGCAGGGAAAGGTCCAGCCTTGGGTAGCAGGCTTGGCAGCGAGCGGTCCAGCACGCCGGAGAGCCACTCCGAAGCTCGGCAAAGCGCATCAAGGTCCAGCCCGGTGTCGACCCCGGAGCGCTCCAACGCATACACGAGGTCCTCGGTGGCGATGTTGCCCGTGGCGTTTGGGGCGAACGGACAGCCACCGATGCCACCCAGCGACGAATCGAGCACTGGCACTCCAGCTTCGTATGCCGCCAATGCGCTGGCGTAGCCGGTATTGCGGGTGTTATGCACGTGGACCCTGAGGGTGGCCGTTGCGTCGGCAACAGCCGAACTCACGGCAGCGACCCGGGCGTGGACGTCACGCGGAACGGCCACGCCGATTGTGTCCGCGATGGCGATCTCGTCAACGCCGGTCGCAGCCAACTCGGCG
This sequence comes from uncultured Actinomycetes bacterium, assembly GCA_963842975.1. Classification (GTDB taxonomy): domain Bacteria; phylum Actinomycetota; class Actinomycetes; order S36-B12; family UBA10799; genus JACJWR01. The sequence goes on from CAWJIH010000004.1 coordinate 59,275, forward strand.
GCGATGTCGGCGACCAACGACACCGGCACTTCACCGGTGTAGGGGCAACCGAAGGAGGCCGACATCGTGACGGACGTGCGCAGCCCGGTGGCCCGAGCCCGCGGTGCCACGGCGGCCACTGTCGCAATGGCGTCACGCGTGCTCATGCCCTGGTTGCGTTGCGAGAACTCGTCAGTGACCATCACCACCAAGTTGATCTCTTGCAGCGAGGTTTGAGTCGCGCGGACGAAGCCCCGGTCGTTGAGCACCAGACCGATGTAGGAGGCCTCCCCATGGGCTGGCAGCCCAGCAATAACGTCCTCGGCGTCGGCCATCTGTGGCACCCGCTTCGGATTGACGAAACTGGCCACCTCAATGCGCCTGACCCCCGCCCCAACACACCGGTTGATCAGTTCGATCTTTTGCTCGGTCGAAAGCCGCGCTGGATCATTCTGCAGCCCGTCCCGGGGGGCAACCTCCACGATTGCGACGGATTCCGACTGTGTTGCGGTCATTCGATGCTCCATTCAGCTGTCGAGCAAGCGTATCGGGACTGGCGCTACGCCGATCCCGATCCGGAAGGCACCCACGTGGGTAGTCGCCGAGGTTCACGTTGCGCGGTGAGGGCCCGCCAGGTGATGCGCGGTCGCATTCCCCACCTACGCACCACGAGGAAAATCCCCATACCTATCAAAGTCGCGACGAAGTGGCCGAGATTCCAGATCGTTTGAAATGCCAGCAGCGGTGCCACTACCCCCAGGAACAGTCCGGCGGCGTACCACCACAGCCATGGTCTGCTCACAAGGAACAGGTACGCCCCGCCGCATCCGACCATCACGTAGCTGACTCCGACGTCCTGAGTGATTGCCGTTGACTTCGAAAGCACATCGGCGCGGATCAACGCGGTCTCCAGCGCCACGATGATCAGTGATCCGAACACGTGCGAGCCAGCCCCCACGAGCACCACTCGGGCGGAGCCGATCCGTTGCTCCAGTCTGGCGACGGCAAGCAGGAACGCTGCGACGTAGCCGAGGAAGAAGTACCCGTTGTCCGCGACGATGAACGCGCTCGTGAAGAGCACCCGGACCGGCTCTGACACGATGCCGAGGATGTTTGTGCTGTTGAATCGGCTGAGCGCTCCCGCCAGCATCGTCGGGGTGCCCTGCAGGATGATGGTGGTGACCGTCCAAGTGGTCACATAGACGAACGTCACCGGGGCCGCAGCGATCCACACCCGCAGCGCCTGGACCCACGGATCGAGTCGCTGGTATGCGGCGGCGGCAAACCCCCGAGGCGGGTCCTGCCTCGACCTGGCCCGATGCTTCAGCGCGAACCACACCATGGTGGTGAACGCCACCAACAGGCTCCAGAACAAAGCCGTGTTCGCCTGTGACTGCGTCGCCTGGGAGGCGAGTTCCTCAGCGAGTTCTGGATTCTCACGCAGCAGCCTTGCCAGCGCACTCGACGTCGGCGCCGGCGACGGGGTTGGGGCCACGTTCGCCAGCGGCGGGAAGGCGCCGGACCAAGGGGTCGCAATCACCAGCGACCCCCACGGACTCATATGGGGCTGACGTTGACGCCCTTGCCAATCACCACAATGCCCGCGTCAGAGACGGTGTAGCGTTGCCGGTCGCCATCCACGTCCACGCCGAGTTGTGCGTGATCCTCCACCGTGACGAACTTGTCGATCACCGCGTTGCGCACCACGGCGCCCTCGCCGATGCGCACTCCAGGCATCACTACGCAGCCCTCGAGATAGGCGCCCTGAGCAATCCGGACGTTCGGCGCGATCACCGAGTTGCGCACATGTGCACCGGAAATGATGGTTCCCGCCCCCACCATCGACTCGTGGGCGTTGCCGCCGTAGACGAACTTGGCTGGCGGCAATGGTTGCAGGTGGGTGAGGATCGGCCACTGCCGGTTGTACAGGTTGAAGACGGGGTGGACGCTCACCAGATCCATGTGGGCATCGTGGTAGGCGTCGAGGGTCCCAACGTCGCGCCAGTACCCGTGATCGCGTTCGGTTTCGCCGGGAACGATGTTTGCGTTGAAGTCGTACACCGCAGCCCGTCCCTGCTCGGTGAGCATCGGGATGATGTTGCCCCCCATGTCGTGTACCGAGCCTTCGTCACCGGCGTCTATCTTCAGCGATTCGATGAGCACGTCGGCAGAGAAGATGTAGTTGCCCATCGACACGTAGGACATAGTCGGGTCGTCGGGGATCCCGGGCGGGTCGGACGGCTTCTCTAGGAAAGCCTTGATACCCACGCCGTCGTCCTCGGTCTGGATCACCCCAAATTGATGGGCGGTGTCGCGCGGCATCCGAATGCCAGCCACCGTGACACCCGCACCGGTGGCGATGTGATGCTCCAGCATCTGGCGCGGGTCCATCCGGTAGACGTTGTCGGCGCCGAAGACGACGACATAGTCGGGATGCTCGTCGTACACCAGGTTCAGGCTTTGGAAGATGGCGTCGGCCGAGCCGGTGAACCAGCGCGGACCGAGGCGTTGCTGGGCGGGCACCGGCGTGACGTAGTCACCCAACATGTTCGACATCCGCCAGGTGGTCGTGATGTGACGGTCCAGCGAATGCGACTTGTATTGCGTCAGCACGGCGATCCGCAAGAAGCCCGCATTGACGAGGTTGGACAGGACGAAGTCAATCAGCCGATAGGAACCACCAAACGGCACGGCTGGTTTGGCGCGATCGGCGGTAAGTGGCATGAGCCGCTTGCCTTCTCCGCCGGCGAGGACAATTCCCAGGACTCTCGGATTCTGACGCACCTGCTCAAAGTATCGTCCCGCATGCCTTCTTCGCAGCCCCATCAGCAGGATCAACCCCCTACTCTGGGCCACGTGAAAGCAGCCGTGATAACTAAGGAATGGCCGCCGGACAACTACGGCGGCGCTGGAGTACATGTCGAGTACCTCGTGCGCGAGTTGCGCACGTTGATCGATGTGGACGTGCACTGCTTCGGTGAACCAAGACCGGACGCCACAGCGCACGCTGTCCCCGCGAACCTCGCCGGTGCCAATCCCGCGCTTGAGACGCTCGGGGTGGACCTCGACATCGTGGCTGGTCTTGCGGACGTGGATGTCGTGCACAGTCACACGTGGTACGCCAACCTTGCCGGGCATATCGGTGGCCTCATGCAGGGTGTGCCGCATGTCATCACCGCCCACTCGCTCGAGCCGCGGCGGCCGTGGAAAGAAGAGCAACTCGGGGGTGGATACCGCGTTTCGTCGTGGGTCGAGCGGACGGCGTACGAGAACGCCACCGCGATCATCGCGGTGAGTCACGGTATGCGTGCCGACGTCTTGGATTGCTACCCCAATGTCGATCCAGCCAAGGTCCACGTGGTCCACAACGGCATCGACACGGATCAATATCGTCCGATGGAGTCGACTGCCGCACTCGAGCGCCTTGGCGTCCCCACCGACCAGCCCTACGTTCTATTCGTGGGGCGGATCACCAGGCAGAAGGGCATCAACCACCTGCTCGCAGCTGCCAAGGACTTCGATCCCGGGATCCCACTAGTGCTGGCCGCATCATCGCCGGACACTCCGGAGATGGGCCAGGAGGTGGCCGATGCCGTTGATGCGCTCAACGCCAGCCGGGGCGGGGTCTACTGGCTCGACACCCAACTGCAGCGTTCAGATGTGATTGAACTTCTGAGCCATGCGCTGCTATTCGCCTGCCCGTCGGTGTACGAGCCACTCGGGATTGTGAACCTGGAGGCGATGGCCTGCGAGACTCCCGTTGTGGCGAGCGCCGTTGGCGGCATTCCGGAGGTTGTGGTCGACGGGGAGACCGGGCTATTGGTCGACTACACCCCAGATGACACGGCAGGCTTCGAAGCCCGAATTGCGGCGGCCGTGAATGAGGTTGCCGCCGATCCGGTGCGCGCTGCCGAGATGGGCAAGGCCGGCAGATCCCGGGCGGTCAACGAGTTCGGCTGGCACGCAATCGCTGAGCGAACTGTGGACGTGTACCGCGCTGCGGGTGCCCGGGGCTGACGTCCGCAGGAGTCGCACCAGGAGCAGTCCAGGCTCTAGGGTTAGCCGCGTCACGCACACAGGAGGCAGTCATGGTCGTGGGACCAGTTGAGGTCATTGTCATGAAGTTCCCCGGGAGCGAGTTCAACGGGGAGATTGGTCCCGCTCTTGCTGACATCGTCGCGCAGGGCGACATTCGGGTGCTTGACCTGGTGTTTGTGGTTCGGACGTCAGAGGAAGAGATCGAGATCATCGAACTTGACGATCTGGACGACGAGGACATTGACGACCTCAGCGAGGGCACGGGCTCGGTGGTGGACCTCCTGAGCGACGACGATCTTGACTTCATCTCCGACGAGTTGGAAGTGGGGTCCTCGGCGGTCGCGGTGGTCTTCGAACATGCCTGGGCCGCTCGGTTGGCGTCGGCAGTGCGTGGCTCCAAGGGGGAGATAGTGCTAGCGGAGCGCATCCCCGCAGATGTGGTGGAGGCGGCCCTGGACTCCGTCGACGACGAGGACTGACGCGGCTCACGCGTTGGTCCCGCTGCGACGGCTGACCGCCGCCCCACTCGATACGAAGGAGTGAACGAATGCGTGGACGTCGAATAGGTCGGCCCGGCCTACTCGGAACGGTGGCCCGAACCGCGGTTGTGGCAGGCACTGCTACCGCCACGGTGAACGCGGTCGGTAACCACCAAGCAAACAAACAGATGAAACAAGAAGCCGCTGCCGAACAACAGCAACCGGCACAGGTCACGTCTCAACAGCAACCGGCGCAGCAGTCCCCAACCGCCGGCGAAGCCAGTGCAATCAGCGAAGACACGATCGAGAAGCTCAAGCAACTCGGCGAGTTGAAGTCCTCCGGTGTGCTGACCGACGAGGAATTCGCCACAGCCAAAGCCAAACTCCTCGGAAGTTAGCAGGTACCCATGGGAACCAAAGACCCTCGCGACCCCAACCGGGGGATCGCCTTTCCGATTGATTCGGACGGCAACGCCAGCACCACTGTGGTGGGCCGTCGGGCCTGTGCCGCGGCCGCCGAGGCGGTGGACACGAAGTTGGCCGCCCAAATCGGAGCCGTCGCGAATTGGCGCTCGGGCTATCTGTCTCCATTCCGCCGTCTCACGGAGGCTGCTGCGGAGTCATACGATTCCGCGGTGGCCCTCAGCGCGGCCGGCTTGGACTACCTCTACGACACCATCGAGTTCACCCGGGACGGAGTTTCGGTTCCGATCAAGGCCATGCCGAACGCGGAGTCCGAGGCCCTGCGCACCGTGTCCATCAGCGGCAGCGGCCGACCGGTCACCGAACTCGTGGTGCCTTTCGAGGGCAAGCGACTGGCTGGCGACGAACTACGCCGGCAGCTGGACAGTTGGGTTGCTGACGGCATCGTCGAGCCTGGATTCGCCGCGGCGGTGGGTCTGGTTTCCGAAAACCCCGAGTGGCTCGACACGTCTGACACCGCGGTGGTGGTGCTCGGTGTGGGTGCCGAAATGGGTCCGGCATTCTCGTTGCTTCGCTGGGGTGGGCGAGTGGTCGGGGTGGACCTTCCCAATCCTGCTATCTGGAAGCGATTGATCGGATCTGCTCGAGAGTCTGCGGGCACTCTGGAGATTCCGGTGCCGACGACGATGCCGGATGGGGCCACCGACTCCGAAATTGTCGAATCGGCCGGGACGGACCTAATCGCTGGCACTCCGGATGTGCTCGCCTTACTGAAGACGATCGATGGGCCCATGGTGCTCGGCAACTACCTCTACGCCGACGGTGGCCTGCACGTACGCGTCTCAATGGCCGCGGACGCCCTCGCAATTGGTCTGGCCGATCGCGGTGATGACCTGATGCTGGCCTACTTGGCCACCCCCACGGACGCTTTTGCGGTGCCCTGGCGGGACGTCGAAATCTCCAAGGAGAACTGGGCGCACCGGCGGACCAAACTGATTCAGCCGCCGCTGCACGTGCTCGGGGCGTTCACCAAGAATTACTCCCACACGGTGACTTCCCAGGACGGAACCACCTACGGCATCGCCGATTGCCTGGTGCCGCAACAGGGGCCGAACTACGCATTGGCCAAACGTTTGCAGCGCTGGCGTTCGGTGGTGGCCCGAGACGCCGGGACCAGGGTGTCGCTGAATGTGGCTCCAGCCACGCGCACCCGTTCAGTGGTGAAGAACCGCGCGTTGGCCGCGGCCTATGCGGGCGCGCACCGCTTCGGGATCCGGGTATTCGATCCCAGCACGGCCAACACCTTGATGGCGGCGATGCTGGTGCACGATCTGCGCAACCCCGCAGCGGCCGCAAACCCGGCGGTGGAGTTGGGCAACCCGATGGACCTGTTCTCCGCTGCGGCCAATCATGGTGGGTTGTGGACCACCGGCTACGAGCCGCGTTCGGTGCTGGGATTCGCTGCTGCGCTTGGGATGTTCGAGGCCAGGGCCTAGGTCCACGACTCGCCGCACGGGCGAGGTTCGACGTGTCGAGATAGGGCAATTCCCTGCCGGCGGGGAATACCAACGAGCGTTCGGTCGTTGAGACGCTAAGATAGTTGAACGCTCAACCAAAGGAGGCCCCATGCCTGCTGTGACCGTCGATGACATTTTGGTACTGCCGCGGGTACACCGACCAGACCCGGCGGTGTCCAAGGCGAGGCCGGTGGCCCAAGTCGTGACCGCCATATCGACCTTCGAAGGCGAGGGATTCCCAGTTCGTCGGCCCTTCCCCGGGCAGCTTTCACTGGTGGACACCGACCCGTTCCTGTTGCTCGATCAGATGGGCGCGGTCGAATATGCACCTGGCGAGCCGAAGGGCACCCCATGGCATCCGCATCGGGGTTTCGAAACTGTCACCTACATCATGGATGGCGCCTTCGCCCACCGGGATTCAACTGGTGGCGGCGGACTCATCACCGATGGCGACACCCAGTGGATGACCGCCGGTTCGGGCCTACTTCACATCGAGACGCCACCCGAGGAACTTGTGGTCAGCGGTGGACTCTTCCACGGCGTGCAACTGTGGGTCAACCTTCCGCGAACCGAGAAAATGACCGCTCCGCGCTACCAAGACCTGTCCCGTGGCGACACCGTGTTGCTTTCATCTGACGATGGCGGTGCCTTGATTCGGCTCATTGCCGGTGAACTCGATGGCCACTCCGGTCCGGGTCTGACGTATACCCCCATCACCTACGCCCACGCCACAATCGAACCCGGTGCCGAGATGTCGATCCCCTGGCGGACCGACTACAACTCGATGGTTTATGTGCTCAGCGGGTCCGGCAGTGTCGGGGCCGAGCGTCGCCCGGTTCGGGAGGGCCAGATGGCGGTGCTCGGGGCGGGCGATCACCTGGTGGTTGCCGCCGATGCGGGGCAGAGCGTGCGGTCACCCAAACTCGACGTGCTGCTGCTGGGCGGTCAACCGATTCGGGAGCCGATCTTCCACTACGGGCCCTTCGTCATGAACACCCGGGACGAGGTCGTGCAGGCGGTCGAGGACTTCCAAGCGGGCCGGATGGGTGTTATCCCGCCGGAGCCGAAGGCTCCTCGGGCTGGTCGGTCATAAGCCGTAGCCCGCTCAGCGGAAGTCCCATCAGCAGTGCCACGGCGATGGGCGATTCGAGGCCGTCGGCGATGCGCACCTGAACATCGCCGGGCTCGGCGGCCGACGGTTCACCGCCGAATCCCTGCGGCACCAAGACGTATCGGCGCACGATCGGTGCGGCCCTGCCCCAAGCGCGCGAAAACCCGGTGGGATTGAGTTGGACAGCGGGTTTCGCGCCCATAGCAGCGGCCCGCGCATCATCTAGCCAACTCGCTTGAGCCTGCTGGACGGTGGTGGCCTGCTGTTGCTGCCGGGCGCGTTCTTCGTCGTCGACCGCCACCGCCAAGGCACCCTCGAGTTCGCCCGCGGTGGCCGTCCGGACCAATTCCGCTGCACGCTCGGCCTGCAACCCCGCCCAGACCGCTGCCACTTCTGCGCGTTTCGCGACCGCCGCGGCCAGCCGCTTTCGACGGCCGATCTTCGCCGTCAAGCCGGTGCGCTGCTGTTCCAGCCGAATCGCGGTATCTGCCTGGACAAACGCCAAGGCGGCTTCCGAAAGTTCGGACTCGGAGGTGTCCGCCGCCTGCGAAGTCGCCGCAATCTCCCGACACGCTTGCTCGGCGGCTCGCAACCCTGAGACGTCGTGGCGTCCCAAGGTGTTCACGATCGCCACGACGTCTTCGTGCGGTACGACCGGCGTGGGCGCCCCTAGCTCCGCTGCGGTCAGGGCGCTTTCGCCGCCGGCGGCTTCCACCACCCGACGGCTACGTTTCAGCGCGGCCTCGCGGGCCTCACCTGCGCGGCGATCCAGTTCGGCCCGCAGCACCATCAGAGCGTGCTCGCCGGTGCTGCCCGTGGTCCCGGCAACGGTGGCGTGGGCAGGTGGGGGCGAGGCGGGTGCTACGGCGCTGACTGCAGCGAATCGACAGGCACCACCGGCATCACGCAGGTCCACAAAGGCGCTCGACGGCGCATCGTGACGCAGCCACAACCAGGCCTGCAGCGCGATGGCCATCGCCGCCGGACGGGCTGAGGGAAGAATGACCACGGAGTCGACCCGTGGCGCGGCAGGCGTATCTAGCAGCGCGTCTATCTCGGCCAGCAGGCTTCGGGAACAGCGCGAATCGGCGGCCAACCAGATGCGGGTCCGTCGTGGCAGCTGCTGACTCGACAACGAAGCGAAACTCTCGCGAACTTCGGCGAGATCGGTGTGCTCTGAGAGCAGCACCACCACGGCCAACGAAGTCGCCTGCCACACTGTGGCGTCGAGTCGCGGGGTGGGGAGGTCGCCGGGTTCGGCCACCTCAATGGCGGGCACCCGAGTCCGCAGCACTTCGGCAACTGCTGACATCGCTGGGCCAAGGGGCACCAGCAGGGTCGGTGGGGGCGCGACGAGCGCCGATTCGTCATCCATGGCGATCCCAGGCTAGTCGTCCCGCAGCGCATCCGGCGCCTGGGCGCAGCCGGAGGGTCGGCGTCGCGCTTGCGGCGCACTACCATGGGCCGCGGAGGTGACGGCTGTGAGGCATCGGGCGCAGGGCGTGGATCGCCCTCGATTTCTGGTGCCTGCTGCCCTGCTGGTGTCTGCAGTGGGGCTGTGGGGGGTCGCGGCCGGGGTTGTTGCGTTGGCGCTGCCGGACGACCTGCGGGAGCCGGTCGTGAGCGGTGAGACGAGCGAGGCCCCGTTCGCCTTGATCGACAGCCCCACTTCCGCGGAGTTGGCAAACCCCGGCGAACTCGGTGACGCGACACTTCCGACGGCACAGTTGCCGACTGACGCCGCGGGCGCCGGGCCGGAAGCAGACGGTGCCGAGTCGGCACCTGCCAGCAAACGCCTCGCGGACGTTCTTGCTGGCAGCACTGTGCTGCGCACCGGGGACACCGGCCTGCCGGTCAAGTTCGTTCAGCAGCGGCTCAACATGGCCGGCGTCGAAACGCCCGAGAACTCGCAATACGACGAGGCGACGGCGGCTGCGGTGGAGCGGTTGCAGGAGAAGTTCGACCTGCATCGTTCGGGTCGGGTGAACCGCTACACCCTCAACACGCTTTTGCAGATCACCGAACGCGGTCCGGCGTTGCCCACGGAATGCCTCCAAGGCACCGTGTTGTGCGTAGACAAAACCCAGAAGGTCGTTCGCTTGGTGGTCGACGGCAGCCCAGAGATCACCCTGGATGCTCGCTTCGGATCTTTCGGCACAGCCACCGACGAGGGGACTTTCAGCGTCTACGACAAACGGGCCGACGACTGGTCGACCGCCTTCGGGGTGCCGATGAAATATTCGCTGTACTTCTCCGGCGGACAGGCGATTCACTATTCGGAGTTCTTCGAGCAGGAGGGCTACACGGGCGCCTCCCGGGGCTGCGTGAACACCCGCGACCTTGACGCCACCGCCGCGTTGTTTGCGCAGGTCGACAACGGCACCACAGTGTTCGTATATCGATGAGCGCGACAACCGACCAGGTGGGCACAGTTGGCACCGCGGCCGAGGCGGCCGGCGTGCTGGCGGCTGGTGGCTTGGTCGGATTACCCACCGAGACGGTCTACGGGCTGGCCGCAGATGCGCGCAACCGGGACGCCATCCGCCGGGTGTTTCAGGTCAAGGGCCGACCGGTGGATCATCCGGTGATAGTGCACCTAGCCGACGTGGACCACCTGGATGAGTGGGTGACCGCGGTGCCGGCGCAGCTGCGTGAGTTCGCCGCACGGCACTGGCCCGGTCCGTTGACGATCATCGCCAGCAAACAGCCATGGGTACTCCCCGAGATCACGGGCGGCCTTGACACCGTGGCGGTGCGGGTCCCCGGAGCGCCGTTGGCTCGACAGGTGATCGCACAGTTGGCCACCCTCCAAGGACGCCCCGCCGCAGTCGTTGCACCCAGCGCGAATCTTTTTGGTCAGGTCAGCCCGACCACGGCGGACCATGTCTGCGAGGGTCTCGCCGGACGTTTGCTGCCAGGTGATGCGGTGTTGGATGGTGGCCCGTGCACCGTGGGGGTGGAGTCAACGATCGTCGCCTGGCTTGACGGCCGACTGACTGTGCTCCGGCCCGGAGCGGTGACACTGAATGATTCAACGGAACCCGCAGTGGCCCCACCTAGCATCCCCACTGTCCGCGCACCGGGGACGCTTCCATCCCATTACGCACCTCGGGCCAGGGTGATCCTCGCGCATGGCCCGAACCCAGGAACAGAGTCGCTGACACTGGTCCCTCCCGTCGGTTTGCTCGCTCCGGCCGAGGTCCCGACGCCGGACGGCTGGACGCGGTTGGCGGCCCCAACGACGGACAGTGCCTATGCGGAGGTGCTGTACGCCGCCCTGCGCGCGGCGGATACCGCTGGGTTGGCCACCATCGTGGCTGTGCCACCGGCTGCTGGTGAGTTGCGCGCCGCGATCCTGGACAGGCTCAGCCGGGCTTCCAAGGGGTCGACTCCTTCGGCGCAGTCGAGTCGATCTCGGGGTCCTGATCAGCCACGATGAACGTGGCGTGCTGTGGTGCTTCGGTGAAGGAAACCGAGGAGTCCAGCATTGCCTCAAGTTGGGCATCGTCCGGTAGCGAGTCGAGGGTGGAAGCTTTGACCCCCCACTTGCTGAGCGTGGAGTTGATCGAGTCCCGCGCAGCGGCGAACTTACGCGCCACCAACCGGCGTCTGGCCCATTCGACTTCGCGGCTGCGCAGTGCGAGTTCGATGCGGGCTTTCTCGTCGTCCGAACACGGCAGCCGGTAGGCGGCCACCACCGCGTCGAGGGTGTCGATTCGGTAGTCATGGCCACGGCGTTCGAACTTGCCCGGCTGGAAATTCATGCCGTTCTTCAGATCAATCAGGGTGAGCACGAAGGTGCTGATCGGACGCCACATCACTTCCCTGGGAACCTTCGGCGGCCGAGTGTCGGGGCGACCCATCCACCACGGTGGTCGGACCACGATCCGGTAGCCAAATTTGTTCACCGGATCGTCGTGATGAACCGTCATCAGGTGGCGCATCCGAGCCTGCACGATGGGGGACTCCTCGGTGAGGAAGCCCGGCTCGGATAGTGCCACCATGGTGCCGGCGGGGTCGAAACCCTCTTTGTCCTGGATCCAGGCGTTCCACGTCAGGGTTCGGAAGGGGACACCGAGGTAGAGCCCCGCGTCGAGCCCAAGTTCTTCGAATACCCGCGAACCATACGGGTAGGCGATATCGAGGGCCACCTGGGCGCCGAGGCTCTCGCCGAACTGCACTAGCCGTGGTTTGCGAGCGTCGTCGGGCATGGCGGCGATTCGGTCGCGGATCCCTTCCAGCACCAAGCGCTGCAGTTTCGCGCCGTCCCCGGTGTCGGCCAACGCCAGCGCCGAGGGCACTAGGGCATACTGCGGCATCACGATGGCGCAGTCGCCCCGGGTCAAATATTCGAGTGCCTCGGCAAACACATACGAGACGTAGCCGACGCCGGTGGGGGAGGCCACGCAGATGACCTCGCGGTCAAAGGCGCCGAGCCGCTCCATCTCCGCCAGGCAGACTTGGGCACGTTCTTCGGTGTTGCTTGTGACCTCAAACCCCGCCACCACCCGGATCGGATCGAGCGCCTCCTCGACCCCCGTCACCGTCTTGATCTCATCGGCGGTGAGTGCCATCAAGACGAAGCGCCGACCTTCTTTGCCGATCATTTCGAATGGAATCTCCGAACGCGTCCCGGCGGTGACGTGCGGACTCACCGGCGGTTCGGGGTAGGCGGCCTCGACGACGTCGTCGCGGTCCTCGATGCGTCGCTTGGTGCGGATCAGCGCCCACAAGCCCGCCCCCGAAAAGAGGCTTAGAGTCACCGCGTGGCCAAGCCAAGGGCTGCCGACCTCCACCTGGCCGATCCGGCCGTGGAGCAATCGGGTGATGTGCTTGGCCAGGAATTGCTCGGAGCCGACCACCACCAGCAAACCCACCCCGGCGGCGGTGCCCATGGCTGCGGCTTTGATGGTGTCGCCCACCGGTGCCCGCTCCACGGCAACGCGATCCGGATCGACCAAGCCGTACCGGTGTGCCCGCCGTCGACGACTGATGACGCCAACGGTGGCGAGGCCGAAACCAAGGGCCATATCGGTGATGAGCGTCCGGTCTCGCAGCCCTTTCGTCCACGGGGTGCTATCCAGCAGCACGTCGGTGGCGGTCACAAGTACGTTCGCCGCGCCGCCAAGCAAGGCGAAATGGGCCGCGAATCGCACCAACGAACGAGGCATGTGCTCATCTGGATGGGGTGGCAAGACTTGCTCCACCGCAAGACCGCCGCTGATGAAGGCGAGATCGGCGAAAAGTTGAGCATTCACCGGCGCGCGCCGGTTGTGGACAGTGTGGTCGCCGGAGGCGTAGAGCGCCAGTGTCTCCGCGGCGGCCGAGGACGTCGCTGTGAGGAAATAGTGCACCGAAGAAATGACGCCGGTGGCTAACGCCTGGTCAGTGGCGCTACGCGGCAGTAGACCGCGCGGGTACGAACCCGCCACGGATACTGCAGCGCCGATGATGCCAGCGCGCACCGAAGGCAGTGACGGCGCCGCACGCAGTTTCGGCAGCAGGCTGGCAATGGTCTTTTTCGCCGAGAAGCGGATCACGGGCGAAACGGTACTTGAATTCGCTCCACTTGGGGGTTGGACGCGACCGGCCACCACACGGATGGTCCTGGTTAACTGTTCTGATGACGGTCCTGCGCAGGGTCCTTGCGAATCAAGACGCGCCTTTGCTCTCCACCGGCGTCGTCGTGAGCATTGTCAGTGGCGCATTGGCAGCGGGCACCGGGGCTCTCATTGACCAACGCGTGGTTGGCTTCAGTCTGCTGATTGGCGCCATCCTCGGGTTCATCGTGGCCATGGTTCCGTTCTTCTTGGCGTTGCGATTGATCCCCCTCGTCGGCGCGTTGATGATCGGATCCGCAGCGGTGGCGCTGGCGGTGAAGGACGACCCGATCTCGGCCGGTGTGGGGATGGCCCTCCTGGCTTTCGCAACCGCTGTCTGGACCGGGATTCCCATCGTTGGGGGGCTGTTTTCCAGTTTGCCGGTGACGGTGTTCTTGCTGCTGGTGGCCAAGGGCGACGAGTTCTCCGGCGGTGCCTCGATCCTGCTGGTAGCCGTGGCCGGTGTGGTGGCGATGGTGCCGCCTTCGCTGATCTCGTGGGGTTTGGCGGCGCGAGATCCGCGGCGAATCGACCGCAAGATGACCGCGGCACTCTGGGACCCGAAGGTGCCGCGCGAGAAGCGGAGCATGATTTCGCGCCTGCTCATGCTGGACGCTGCGCCGGCTCCGTTGCTGCACCTGGGGGCATACGGGTACTTCAGCCTGATCGCCCGCACGTGGCTGGAGCCCAAAACTCAAGCGGCGGACGCTTCGAATTCGCCAGCCGCTGAGCCTCCGGACGCTGCGGCCACCGCGGAGGCCGAACACAACGCCGAGCTCATTTCGGCGGCGATCGTCCCCCCCGGGCCACTACCTCCACGTGCGGTGCAGATCTCCACTACTGCGATGGATTCGCAGATTGCAACGGAAGCTTCCCGCGCCCGGATGGCGGGCTGGCGGCTTTGGCGGGCCTCCCAACTGCGCTCGGTGCAGATTATGGAGGTAGGTGTTGCCGACCTACCAACGATCCATCCGTACGGCTTGTTGGGGGGAAGTCTGGTGCGATCGTTGCTGCATCCAGATGTGTCGGTGTTTCGCTACGGCGTGCAGCGAGCCCTCGCTCTCGGCTTCGGCCTCGCCGTGCTTGTGGCCTCAGGCGGTGGCGAAAACGCGTTCTGGGTGGTGCTGACCCTGGCTGCGGTGCTGCAGGCGAACGCGCCTTCGACTGCGGCCAAAGTCGCTCGGCGGACAGTGGGCACCTTGGCGGGGGTGGGGTTGGCGATGGCTGTCTCGTTCGTGGTGCCAACCGCCATCTTGGTGCCGTATGTGGCGGTGTTGGCTTTGATTGCCGGCTTCGCCTGGATGCAGCGCAACTACGCGATCACTGCCATGGCGGCTGGGTTCGGCGTGGTGCTGTTGTACGGGGCACCTACGGACAAGGTCGTCCAGTACGCCGGGATGCGTGCCGTCGATGTGTTGATCGGGGGCGTGCTCGCGGCGCTGATTGCCCGGCTGGTGTTTCCGGTCCGTCCTCGCCTGGCATATCGGCGGACCGAACTCGTCGCTGCGCTCGAGCGTTTCTCCACACTCGTGGGTCGCCGAATCGACTCTGCGGATCAGGTCTCGACCATCGACCTGGCCGTTGGCCAATCGGCAGTAGCCAGGGCGGCCTCCAACCTGCGCACCGACCTCGCGCTGGTCACGGACGCAGAGGTCGTCGCCTGTTACGAGAATGATCTAGCTAACCTGACCACCCTCGACGGTCAACTCTTCGCAGTTGCTGTCACCTCGGTGGAACTCGTCAACCTTGGGGGACTCGACGACTTGCCGTTGGATGACGTGCACCGGTGGCTCGATGAGCAACTTGCCAGTGCAGCAGCCTCACCACCACAGGCGGCATCAACGGCGCCAGCGGGACCAACTGGATTAACCGGACCAACGGGGCCAGCGGTGAAGTGACCCAACCAGCGCTAGCGACCCAGGGATGCGGCCATTGCGCGAATGTGGGTTGGGGTCACCCGACAGCAGCCGCCGACGATTCGGGCTCCGGCTGCCACCCAGTCGCGCACGTCCGCAGGCGCGGTGGCCGTGCCCGACCACTCGCCGTCGAACCAGGATTCGCCACTGTTGGGGTAGACCACGGCAGGCTTGCCGCTTGCGTCTGCGGCCAGTCGGACGAGCCCGTCGGCGTCGGCCGGATCAATGCAGTTGACCCCCACCGCGATCACGGCCGGGACCTCGGCGGCCATGCGGAAGGCCGTTTCTGCAGACTCGCCGGAACGCAGCTGCTGGCCATGCGCGGAGACGCTCAGCCACACGGGGAGGGGCGCGTCGTCCAGCAACGACAGCACCGCCTCTACCTCCCGCAGTTGGGGGACGGTTTCGAAGGCCAGCAGGTCGCATTCGGCCGCTAGCACTTCCAGCCGGCGGGCGTGAAACTCACGCAAAACGGCAACCGAGACGTCGTAGTCACCGCGGTACTCCGAGCCGTCGTTGAGCATCGCGCCGTAGGGCCCTATCGAGCCGACCACGAGTGGCGCCTGCCCGGCCGATGGGTGTTCCGCGTGCCACTGCTGGGAGACCTCACGGGCGCGGCGGGCATCGGCACGCAGCACCCGGTCGACTTCTGACGGATCAAGACCAAGTTGGGCGAAGCCAACGTGGGATGCCTGGTAACTGACTGTGGTCACCACCTGGGCGCCGGCTTCGAGGAAGTCGCGCTGGGCGGCCACGATGGCGTCCGGATCGGTGAGCATGATCCGGGCCGACCACAGGTGCCCGCTCAGGTCCACGCCACGGTCTTCCAGCCGGGTGGCCAACCCGCCATCGAGAAGTATGGCCTCGCCGTCGGCTAGCCGTTGTCCCAGCGTTGCGGCGGGGTCAGTCGTCTTCGCGCTGCTTTTCATACCGTATGCCTGAACCCTCACCGGATTCGTAGACCACCTCGGGCGGGCCAACGATCAACGGGTCTGGCTGGCCGACAATGTCGTAGTCCTTGCCCGGATACTCCAAGTTGTGCAGCACCCAACGGATGGCGGCTAGCCGGCCACGCTTCTTGTCGTTGCTGCGGACCACAGTCCACGGGGCCCATTCGGTGTCGGTGTTCTCGATCATGGCCTCTTTCGCGGCCGAATAGTCGTCCCACTTGTCCAGCGATGCCAGGTCCATCGGTGAGAGTTTCCACTGCCGCACCGGATCGATTCGACGGATCGTGAACCGGGTGAGTTGTTCCTTGCGGGAGACCGAGAACCAGAACTTGAACAGGATGATGTCGTCGCGCACCAACATCCGCTCGAACTCGGGGCATTGCCGCATGAACTCCTCGTACTCGGCGTCGGTGCAGAAACCCATCACCCGTTCCACACCCGCGCGGTTGTACCAGGAGCGGTCGAACATCACGATTTCGCCTGCTGTGGGCAGATGTTTGATGTAGCGCTGGAAGTACCACTGACCGCGTTCTTCGTCAGTGGGTTTGGTGAGCGCCACAACCCTCGCACCGCGCGGGTTGAGGTGTTCCATGAATCGCTTGATGGTGCCACCCTTGCCAGCCGCGTCTCGGCCCTCGAACACCATCACGATGCGCTGACCGGTCTCTTTCACCCAGGACTGGACCTTGAGCAGTTCGATCTGCAGCAGTCGCTTCGTGAGTTCGTATTCCTTGCGCGACATCCGCTCGGTGTAGGGGTATCCCTGTTTCCAGGTGTCGATGGGGGTGCCGTCGGGGCCGAGCAGGATGGGATCGTCAACCTCGTCGAGGGTCCCCTCCACCGAAAGGCCGCTGAGCCGCAACTGATCGTCGTCGAGATCCTGCAGGCTTGCGATGAGGTCGTCCATTTCCAGGACGGATTCGGCCTCCGGATAACTCTTCGCCATGGTTGCTCCTCGCCAGGTGGGTACTGCCCCCAATCGTGCCCTGCCGGGGACGAAATTGTCTGTTTACGCGCACAAAGTTCACGTCGGGACATTCCTACCGTATGAGCAATAGGGTCGTGACCATGACTGTTACGGCTGCAACTTCGGACGATAGCCCCGGAACCGAATCGACGGATGCCGGCCGGGGGCGTTGGTTGGCGCTCACTGCCCTGCTCATTGGGCTGTCGATGATCGTGATCGATGGCAGCGTCGTGAACATCTTGTTGCCGGACATGGTCGAAGACATCGGGTTGAACTCGACCGATGTGCTGTGGGTGAATTCGATCTACTCGCTGATCTTTGCATCCCTGCTTATCACTGTCGGTTTGGTGGCAGACCGGTTCGGCCGCAAACGTCTTTTCATGATCGGCACCGTGATCTTCTTGCTTGGATCATTCGCGTCCGGGGCCTCGCAGGGGCCCGAGATGCTGATCAGTTTTCGGGCAGTGCAGGCGTTTGGCGCGGCGATGATGCTTCCGAGCAGCATCGCGGTGATCAATGTGATGTTCACTGGGCGTTCCCGCGCGATGGCGTTCGGCTTCTGGGGAGCGGTCTTCGGAGGGGCTGCGGCGCTGGGCCCGTTGCTCGGCGGTTGGTTGACCCAGGAGTTCTCCTGGCGTTGGGCCTTCTACATCAACGTTCCGGTTGCGATCGTCTCACTGGTGATGGTGGCCAAGTACGTGGTGGAAAGCCGGGTGCCCGACGTTCGAGGTTTCGATCCGGTCGGTGTGGTGTTGAGCGTCCTGGGTTTGGGCCTGATTGTGTTCGGCCTGATCGAAGGGTCGGATTACGGTTGGTGGAATCAGCTGAAGCCGTTCGTCTTGGGCCCGATCACAATCGACCGACATCTGTCGGTGGTGCCATATGCCCTGGTGATTGGTTTGGCCTCGCTCATCGCGCTGGTGCTGTGGTCGTACTGGCGCATCGGCCGAGGGCAGACCGCCTTGGTGGATCTGCCGTTGTTCAAGATCCGTCGCTATGGCTACGGCAACTTGGTGGCGCTGGTGGTGAGCCTGGGCGAGTTCGGCATCTTGTTCGTGATGCCGTTGTGGATTCAGTCGGTGGCCGGTTACGACCCGCTGAAGACCGGCGTCATCCTCACCGCGCTGGCTTTGGGTGCTTTCGTTTCGGGCGGGATGGCTCGTCACCTTGCGGCTGCCATTGGGGCCACCCGTGTGGTGCGGGTCGGGATGGTGCTGGAGATCGTCGGCATCCTGGGGATCGCGTTTGTGCTGGATCCGAACCGTTCGCCTTGGTGGCTGGTGATTCCGCTGTTCATCTACGGCATCGGTTTGGGTCTTGCCTCAGCCCAGTTGACCAGTGTTGTGCTCGAAGATGTGCCCGCGGATGCTTCCGGCCGAGCCTCGGCGATGACCTCTACCTTCCGACAAGTCGGTTCGGCGCTGGGAGGCGCGATTCTGGGTGCCACGTTGTTCGCGGGCTTGGGCTACTTCACCACGCAGGACATAGAAAGTGTGTCCAAACTGCCAGCTGAACAGCAGTCCCAGATCGTCGACGCGGTGCGCGGGTCGGCAGGCCAAGCAATCCCGCAGCTCGAAAAGGTTCCAGGACTGGAGTCAGAAGTTATTGCTGCCAAGGACGGCTACACCACGGCCGCGCGGGACACGGCCCATCTGGCCGCAGCGTTCGTGTTCTTCGGCCTGCTGGTGTCGTTCGGGCTGCCCCGGGATCGCAAGGGGCCAGACGGCTACGGCAGTCAAGACGAAACGGAGCCGCCCTCAGCCTCAGGCGACGCGCCGGCGGCCTCAGTCACCAAGTGACGCCTCGGATTCCGCGGCCAGCTTCTCCACCAGGGGAAACTGGCCTGAATACAACGTGGCGATGGCGTTGAAGGCGACGGCATCCGGGGCTGCATTGACCGGCCCGCCACCCGTCGACACTGCCACGAGCACGGCCCCGGACTGCGGTTCGCGAAGCATCATTGTGCTGTAGCCGGCGACGGATCCGTTGTGGCCAAGCCACCCACCGAAGTCGGCTAGGCCCATCCCGTAGGTGGGTTCATCCGATGCCGGCGGTGGCAGTTGCAGGGCGAACGTCTCGTCGTTGAGCAAGTCGCCAGAGGTTAGTTGGGATGCCCAGCTGCGCAGGTCTTCGACGGTCGAAATGGCGAAGCCCGAAGTGAAGGGGATTTGCGGGTTCTGCAGGTCGACGTTGCGTTCCTCGCCGTCGATGGTCATCACACCGGGAACCGCTGGCTGCGGGAGTTCCGGATCGGTAGGCAGCGCGGTACGTCCGAGCCGGGCCGGCATCAGCACCTGTTCGGCCATGACCTGTTCCGCCGGGATTCCGGTGGCCACGCGCAGGACCTCGCCGAGCACGATGTAGTTGCTGTTGTTGTACTGCTGGGATACCCCGGGTTGTCCGGTCGGCGGCAAACCCCGGATGGTGTTGAGGGAGTCCTCCACCGTCCATGCCCGGTTCGGATCTGCGTAGTAGTTGCTGAGGAAATCTGGGGCTGCGGTGATGTCCGGCAGCCCTGCCGTCATGTTGAGCAGCATTGCGAGGGTGATTTGATCACCGTTTGGCAGGTCCGGAACGAAGTCGGACACGGGTGCTGCCAGCGACAAGGTTCCCTGCTCCGCCAGCCTCAGCAAGGTGACGGCTGTCATCGATTTGGTGATGCTGCCGATCCGGAAGAAGCCCTCGGGATCCATGTTCGGCTCGGACAACACGATCTCGCCCCGCAGTGGGTCCCACACGCCCAGGTACCAGCCGGCTGACCCGGTGGTTTCGTTGAGGCTGTTGGCGACCTCGGTCACGCGATTGATCTGGGATTCGGTGAAATCAACCGTGAGCACCTGGCCCGTGGCGGTTGGGGGCGACTCCACTGTGGGCGACGTGGACGCTGTTGCAGAAGCGGTCGACGTGGCGTCGGTCTCAGCGGCTGACGAACAACCGGAGAGTGCTAGCACCCAGGTTGCCGCGACGGCTGTGAGGGTTGTGCTGCGACGTGAGAGGCCCATGAATGTCACCCTAGTGATGTGGGCTTCGCCCTACTGGCCCGGAGCCTGCGGCGAGCGCCGATTTCGATCGGGCGCCGGGTAGGGGCAAGCTGGCGACCTCTGCTTTTCGGCTCAGATCCACAGCCGACAACAACCGGCGCTGGCCGTCCGATAGCATCGACCCCACGGGGCACGACACGTTTTTCCGCCAGCATTTCCGCCGTGTCCCCGGGGCCTCTAGCTCAATGGCAGAGCTGCGGACTTTTAATCCGTAGGTTCCGGGTTCGAGTCCCGGGGGGCCCACCGCGGTTTTTCGGCGAGTAGTGTCCGATGATGACTCTCGCAGTGACTATCGACGCCTCCCTCACCATCGAGGTCGAGGCTCCTGGAGAGGTTGCCCTCTGCTTCAGCGTGGCTTCCCAGCCGGCTTCCGAAACCATCAGCGCTGTGAGTGCCATCGGATACACCCCACGAATCACCGTGCTTGCCAGCGATGGTGGCCGCCTTCACCTGGTCGACTTGCCCAACGGCACAGTTTCTTTGAACTACCGCGCGGAAGTCTCCCTCCCGCCGGCGGAGGCGCACGAGGTTGATCCGCTGAGTGCGCTGGTCTTCCGCCGCCCGAGTCGGTACTGTCCGGCCGATCAGTTGGCTGGGCTGGCTGCCGCTGAGTTCGGTGGGCTCGGCGAAAGTGACGCAGCCTTCGCGGTGGAGCGGTGGCTGAACAGCACCTTGACCTATTCGCCCGGCGCCACGGACTCCACAGATGATGCGCTGCACCCGCTGCTGACCCGTACCGGTGTGTGCCGGGACTATGCCCACCTTGGGGTAGCCATCTGCCGCGCGCTGGGACTGCCGGCCCGATACGTTGCGGCTTACGCACCGGGGCTGGACCCGATGGACTTTCACGCGGTGTACGAGGTTGCCCTCGACGGACGATGGTGGGTGTTCGATGGCACCAGGCTGGCACCGCGACAGAGTCTGGTGCGCATTGCCACCGGACGAGACGCTGCAGACACTGCCCTGCTCACCCCAGCGGGGGGACGCATCACCAAGTTATCGCACGACCTCACCGTCACAACCAAGTCCGACCTTCCCGTTGACGATCGCTCCCGGTTGGTATCGCTGGCCTGACGGGCCAAAACGGCTGCCGCCTGACCCGCCACATGGCTTGGCGACCTGCCGTTAGTGGGGCTCGTGCGCTCCGCTTCACTTGGATCGACTGAGTGCCCGCCGAACATCGCGCGCGAACTCGTCCGCAGGTTGTGGACGCGAGAAGTAGTACCCCTGAGCGAGCTCGCAACCGAGTTGTTTGAGCAACTCGAAGTCGGCTGCGTCTTCGACTCCTTCAGCCACCATGGTGGCACCAATCGCAGCAGCCAGATGTCGGGCTGAAATCACAGCAGCCTCACGTTTGGCGTTGTCAGACGTGCGCAGGAAGCGACCATCGAGTTTGATTTCGTCGACGGGCGTCTCCATGAGTTGAGCCAGGGAACTGTAGCCAACTCCGAAGTCGTCGATCGCGATTCCGACGCCCTGCGAACGCAAAGCAGCCACCGTGTGCAGTCCGCGCTCTTGATCGAATCCGATTGCAGTTTCGGTGATTTCCAGGATCAGCCGACCCGCTGGCAGCGAGTGTGCTGCGAGCGCCGCGGCTACGGCGTCGGGCAGGCCGTCGTCCATCAGGTCGATCCCGGAGATATTCACACTGACTGTGAGGTCGAGCCCGGAATCGAGCCAATCCCGCAAGGCGGCGCATGACTTCGCAAGCACTGTTCGGGTTACCCGGCCGATCAGGCCGGCCTGCTCGGCCGGGTGAATGAAAGCGACAGGTGGGAGCAACCCCCTGGTTGGGTGCTCCCATCGCACTAGGGCCTCCGCGCCGATCACCTGCTGGTCACGGACGCGCACCAGAGGTTGGAAGAACATCACGAGTTCGTCGTGTTCCAGCCCATTGTGTAGCTCCGCCATCAGCCCCACGTTCCGTTCAGCCGCAGGGTCGTCGGCGGGGTCGAACTCCACGATGGGATGTCCACGTTTGCGCGCCTGGGTGAGGGCCACATCCGCCCCCCGGAGCAATGATTCGACGTTGCGCGTCCCTTCTGTCGGGCGCGCGACACCCACGGCGACGCCGACTCGAATCGACATGGCCGAGATGGCAAGCGGGGCATCGAGCGCCGCGACTGCGGCCTGTGCAACCTCACGAGCATTCGCATTCGAGGTCACCAAGATTGCGAATTCAGTGCCTTCAAGCCGGGCCAGTGGGAACGGCTGAGTGGCTGGCCGGAGCCGTTTGCCGATGGCACGCAGCAACTCGTCTCCAGCGCTGCGGCCCAAACCTTCGACGACCTCATTGACCCCCTCAACGCCGATCAACACCAAACCTCCTGAGGTCTCAGTCATCGATGGCTGCTGATGCTGGGCAGGTTGCTGAGGCTGCTGGTCTTCGTTGACGGTAGTGAACCAGGCGTCGACCAATTCGGTGAATCCGCGTCGGTTCACCAAACCCGTGAGATAGTCCTGGCGGGCTTGCTCGTAGCCTTCACCGGCCCGCCGCAAGTCGATCATTGTGACCACCAGCCGCACTGAGGCAAGGGCAAGCGCGGCAAGTGCGAGTCCGCTCACGACTGGCGGACCCGAGGAGATCAGCGCCCAAGCCAGCAGGCCGACCGAAACGAAGGAAGCCGCTGCCGGGGTGAATACCGTCCAACGTCGGCTGATTCCTGGCCGGTAGCGGTACGGATTCGGCAGCAGCGCCGCGACGATCATCGCAGCGCTTCCGAGCGCCCAGGTGAGTTCCAGCCCGGTTCCCAGGACGTAGTTGCCAGCTGCCACCTGCTCGGTATAGACGAAGTCGCCGATCCCCACCGCAACGATTGCGAGCAAGATGGCGCCGATCGCTGGGGTGGGTCGAAACCTCAAGGGGGCAAGCCCGGCGAACACAATCGTGAGGAACATGACGTCGAGCACCGGGTAGATCAGCGTCGCCCAGGCGAGTTCGGCGGATCCCGGGCTGGCGCGGTCGAGGGGACGGTAGAAGGCAAGTAATGCTGCCGAGGCGGTCAGCCCCACGATCAGCCCGTCGATGCGGGCGGCAGGGCTCACACTCCGGCCGCGACGGGAAAGGATTATTAGCCCGGCACCCACGAAAACGTATGAGGTCAGGTAGATCAAGTCGCTGAGCAGAAGACTCTCGCCGAGGGCACTTGTGTCCAATTGGCGGAAAACGATTTCGGCAATCAGGGTCAGCCCCAGGTACCCGGCGATCAGGTACCAGCCCAGCCCGACCTTGAACGAGACTCGAGCGCGCCAGATCACAATTACTACGCCCAGTAGCATCCAACTGCCGAACACCAACGTGTCCCAGAACGGGTCCAGCGATCCGCCCGGCCGTTCGACGAAGAGGAACGAAGCGCAGTAGGAGAGGAAGAGCGCGGCTGTGCAGGCCGCCAAGACTCGAATGTGTCGAGGGAGTCCCATCGGCGGCCCTACAGGTGGTCGGCCTGCCACAGCAATGCCGAGTTCACCATGACGCTGACACCGATACCGATTGCGCGCTCATCGACATCGAAGGTGGAAGCGTGGAGATCTAGCCTTGGCCCGGTCCAATCCGGGTTGTGAGTACCGAGGCGCGCGTAGGCGCCGGGTACTTCCTCGAGGTACCAGGCAAACGAGTCGCCACCCCAAGACTGTTCGGTGGCGAAAACTGCTCCATCCCCGAAGGACGCCCGCGCAGCGTCTTCCATAACCGACATGGCTTCAGCGTCGTTCACCACCGGCGGGATGCCGCGGCCGTAGCCGAGCGTCCAGGTGGCGCCGGTGTGCTCGATGACCTCTCCGATTGCGGTGCGCAGCAACTCTGGTGCGGCATCCCACAGTTCGCGAGAGGGGGTGCGCATGGTCCCGCGCATGCGGGCGAGGCCGGGGATCACGTTGGGGGCTTCACCGGTGTGCAACGCGCCGAAGACCAACCGGGTGGCGCCGATCGGTGCGGCCAGTTCGGCGAATCGGGCCGGGAGTTCGTTCACCAACATGCCCGCTACTTGGACCAGGTTCACTGTGCGCTCAGGGCGCGCGGTATGGCCACCAGGACCCCGCAGGGTAATTTCCACAGTGTCCGATGCCGACGTGATGGGGCCCACGCGGCCACCAAGGGTGCCCACCTCGGACTTCGGATCGCAATGCATGCCAAACACCACCGCGACGTCGTCCAGGTAGCCCTCTTTGATCACGTCGACCGCGCCGCCGGGAACGGTCTCCTCGCCGGGCTCGAAGATGAGTCGAACTCGGCCAGGCAATCTGCCCATCTCGTCCAACGTGTGCAAGGCGATGCCTGCTCCGAGGACGATGGAGGTGTGGACGTCGTGACCGCAGGCGTGCGCGACTCCGGGGCGTCGCGAGGTGAATTCGGTGTCAGTGAGGTCGTCCATCGCCAGGGCGTCGATGTCGGCCCGTAGCGCCACGACGGGGCCGACGGTATCGCCGATGTCGCAGATGACCCCGGTGCCTCGGGACAGGACCGTTGGGTCGAGGCCGTTTGCGCGCAACCAGTTGCAGATCTTGTCGGTGGTCGCGTTCTCGGCATAACTGGGCTCTGGATGCCGGTGCAGGTCGCGCCGAAAGTCGATGAGGGAGGGCCCGTGGCGTCGTAGGAAATTTGTGAGGTCGACGTGTCCGGGGGTCGCTGGTGTGCCTGGGGTTGGGGCGTTGGCGGGGGTCCTCATCCCAGCGGACCGTCCCGGAGTTCATTCGCCAGGAGGGAGACGACATCTTGCAGCGTGCCGCCGTTCGCCACGACTTCGAGTTGCCGACGATACGAACCCCCTCGGGCCACCATCACCGGCACAAGGTCCAGTTCGGCGCGGCATCCAAGTCGATCCGCCACTGGGTGCAGGTGTTCGACGAGTTCGAGTAGTTCCTCCGACAGTGGCCGGTGATTTCCGTGATCATCCGTGATGATTTGCGCGTCCAGGCCGTAACGGGCGGCCCGCCACTTGTTCTCTCGGACCACCCAGGTGTGCCGTAGGGGGACCGGTACTCCTGCGTCGATCAAGTCGTCGAACCAGGTGACGATGCACTGAGCGAGCGCGGCAATTGCTGATACTTCCATCAGCGTTGGTATGCCGTCGCACATGCGCAGTTCCACGGTGCCGAAGCCTGGGTGCGGCCGGATGTCCCACCACACTTCGCGCACGGTCGAGATGCTGCCCGCCCGGATCAGGGCGTCGAGGAACATCTCGAACTCCGCCCAGTCATCCATCCGGGGCGGCAGGCCAGCGGTGGGCATCACCTCGAAGACCTTGGTGCGCGCGCTAGCCAGACCGGTGTCCTCACCCTCCCAATAGGGACTCGAACAACTCAACGCCAGCAGGTGGGGCAGGTAGGTGGTCAGGCCGTTGACAGTCTGGATCGACTTCTCTTTCGATCTCACCCCGACGTGCACGTGGACACCGTGGATCATGAGTCTCCGGGCCGGCCACTGAATCGTCTCGACCAACTCGAGATAGCGAGGGTTCGGGCTGATGGTCAGATCGGTCCAGTGCACGAAGGGGTGGGTCCCTGACGACATCATCGACACTCCGCGAGCGTCAAGTTCAGGCTGGAGTTCGTCGAGTGTTGCCTGGATGTCAGCACGGGCCTCGGCGGGGTTTTCACAGATACCAGTGATCACCTCGATGCTCGATTCGAAGAGCTCGTGTTTCGCCTTCGGGTGTTCCCCGCCGTGGGGCTCGCCGACGGCTGACAGGATGTCCACCGAGTTCGATACCGGCATGCCGGTTTCGTTGTCGACCACCCAATATTCGACCTCAACGCCCAGTGTGCTCCGCTCGGAGGAATTGAACTCCATAGAGGAAAAGTAGCCCCCCTGGACCTTCGATGGCAGTGTGTCCGCGATTTGGGCTACCCCGGCTGACGCGGTTCCACACCATCCCCTATGCTGGTCAGGCTCTCACCGGCACATCGAAAGCCCAAGGCCCCCATCGTCTAGCGGCCTAGGACGCCGCCCTTTCACGGCGGTAGCACGGGTTCGAATCCCGTTGGGGGTACGCAGGTCACGTGCTTGTTCGCAAGCCCTGGCCCCGTAGCGCAGTTGGTTAGCGCGCCGCCCTGTCACGGCGGAGGTCGCGGGTTCGAGTCCCGTCGGGGTCGCCAATGGGCCGGGAAACCGGCCTATTGCTGCGTATGGTCCAAAGCCGGCGATCCCGGCGCCGGAGCATGGTGCAGGGCCAGGTAGCTCAGTTGGTACGAGCGTCCGCCTGAAAAGCGGAAGGTCGCCGGTTCGACCCCGGCCCTGGCCACCGTCGATAGTTATTTCGTCGTTCGGCACTGACGCGACCTTCCGCCTCTGCCCTCGCTCAGTTCCCTTCTGGCACGGCTCTGTCATCTTCTGGCACAGGCTCTGCCACCTTCGGGCACGGCTCTGCCATGGCGTATAGCCCCCGCTCCTCAGCCGAGCCGGGTTGCCGCCTACGCCGAACTACCTGAGTTTCCGAAAATTCTTGCTGTGGGGTGGTTGACGTGTGTCGTACGGGTGTACTAATGTGGGTGGTGTTGGTGGGGAGTGCGGATGCCGGGCGTTTGGTGTTGTGGTGACGTTGCGGTGTTGGTTGGGGTTGTGTGGGTGGGGTTCCTGGGTTGACCTTTTCGGGGTTGGTCTGATCGGGATGTGACGTGTCTGTGGTGTGTCTCAGTGTGTGGTGCTGGGCATGTGTGCGGGTGCGTGGTTCCTGTTCGGATCAACTTTCTTGGGAAGAGGGGGTGGGTGTGGTGAAACGCACGCACAACGAGGCAGCCAGCGCTGGTGCTGCCGACGCCGAGGCTTCGACTGGCGAGTCCGGTGCTGGTGCCGCCGACGCTTCGACCGGTTCGGTT
This sequence comes from uncultured Actinomycetes bacterium, assembly GCA_963842975.1. Classification (GTDB taxonomy): domain Bacteria; phylum Actinomycetota; class Actinomycetes; order S36-B12; family UBA10799; genus JACJWR01. The sequence goes on from CAWJIH010000004.1 coordinate 86,109, forward strand.
GAGGAGGGGGTGGTGTGGGGGCGGTCGTATGGGTTTGGTGGTTTGCCGTCGATGCCTGCTGATGAGGTCATTGATGCGGCCGCGGCAGCGGCTGAGGCGCAGGCTGCCCAGGCTGCAGTTGCTGGGGGTGCTGATGGCGACGCTGCGCTCGGTTCGGGTGTGGGTGTGGGGCCGGTGTGGGAGGCGGTGGGGGTGGTGCGGGAGGCGTTGGCGGTGATTTCTGAGGGGATCGATGGGTTGGCGGTGGCCGAGTTGGCGCCGTTGGCGCAGGCTGTTCACGAGGTGGCCACGTTGGTCGGCAGTGTGCATGTGGCCGCGGTCGGTGCGGTGCGCCGTCATGGTGCGGTGCCGCCGGGGTCGGTCACGGCTACGGACTGGTTGGCGACGAGCCACCGGTTAACTGGTGGGCGGGCGCGGGCGTTGACCGCCGCGGCGGGCTGGCTGGAGACCCACCCGCGCACCGCGGACGCGTTTCATGCCGGCGGGTTCAGCGTCGATCACCTGTGCGCGTTGCGCGCCACGGTGGAGGCCAACGCCGCGCGTAGGGCCGCGTTCGCCGAGTTCGAACCCCACCTGTTGGCAGTGGCCGGGCACACCAACATTGCCCGAGTTCCGCCAAACCCTGCGCGGTTGGGCTGATGCTGTGGACGCGGCCAGCGGCGATGACGATGCCGCCGAGGACTACGCCAACCGGCGCGGGGTGTACCTGTCCCCGGTCGGTGAGGGCTGGGATCTACGCGGCTGGCTGCCCGGGGTCGAAGGTGCCCAATTGGCCGGGATCGTCAACGAATACATGTCCCGCGCCCACCGCGACACCGACACCGACACCGACACCGACGGGCGGGTCTCGGCCGCGGCCCGACGCGCGGACGCGTTGATGGACATCGCCCGCGCCGCGGCGGCCGACCTGCCCGACACCGCCGGGCAACGCGCCGCAGTGACCATCCTCATCCCCGCCCACCAACTCCCCACCAACCCCAACACCGCAACCCGGAGCAGGAGCCGCAACCGGCACAGGAGCCGGAGCCGGCAGCAGGAGCCGGATGCAGGTGCGGATGCCGGATGCCGGTGCCGCTGCTGGTGGTGGGTGTGGTGCCGGCGGTGCTGGATTTGGCGGATCTGCTGGACTCGGCTCGGTTGTTGTCGTGCACCTGGGCCACCGGTAACGGTCCCGGGCAAGGTTTCTGCTCGTCTGCCGAAGCCGCCGGGATGTCCTGCGATGCCACCGTGCGCCGGGTGATCCTCACCCCCGACTCAGTACCCCTGGACATCGGCCGGGCCACCCGGGTGGTGCCCGCGGCGATCCGCCACGCGGTCACCCTCCGCGACGGCGGCTGCGTGATCCCAGGCTGCACCCGCCCACCTGGCTGGTGCGAGGCCCACCACGTCGAACACTGGGCAGCCGGAGGTCGCACCGCCGTGCAAAATTTGGCCCTCATCTGCCGAACCCACCATCAACAACTACACCACGGAATGTGGCACATCGACATGACCACCGGCACCCCACAAGTCACCCACACCAGCAACCACAACCACCGGCGCAGCAACCGGCGTGACGACAACCGCGGCAACAGCGACCGGCGCAACCGCGGCCCAGACCAACCCCACCACTAAGCACCACCCAGGGCGTCGAAAACTCGACCCCACACCCAAATAGTTGAAGATTCAAGCGTCTGCACTATGGGCCGACGGATCAAGGGGCTGATCTGCCCAGTTCCAGCCCGAAGAAGGTCAGATCGGCTGTCTCTCAGAGGGGCTTGATGGCTTCAATGGTCGCTGAGACTACGTAGTCGGTGATGTTGGTTCCCGGAGCCCACTGCTCGATAAAGGCTTTGCTTTCATCCTTGGGTGCGATTCGGATGTCGACAAAGCCGGCCGTCGACATCATCGCGTGCAGGTCGGAGACTAGCGAGGCTCCGGCCATACAGCCGGAGTAGAGGGAGAGGTCCCCGGCAAGTCTCATCGGGGATGTGAGTCGAGGCAACGATGTCGGAGATCGCCAGTCGACCTCCCGGCTTTAGTACCCGGTAGGCATCCCGGAAAACGGCGGGCTTGTCCGGCGAGAGGTTGATGACGCAGTTGGAAATGATCACGTCGACAGTTCCATCTGCAACCGGTAGGTGCTCGATCTCGCCGAGTCTGAACTCGACGTTGGAGTGTTCGCTCTGTTCGGCGTTCGCCCGGGCCTTGCTCACCATTTGCGGAGTCATGTCGACACCGATGACCCTTCCGGTGGCGCCGACTGTCCGAGCGGCGAGGAAGGCGTCGAATCCGGCGCCGCTGCCAAGGTCGAGCACGGTCTCTCCCTCCTTCATTGCGGCAATCGCGCCGGGGTTGCCGCAGCCCAGCCCCAGATCGGCCCCTGCCGGCACGGTGGCCAAATCGTCGGGGGAGTACCCAAATTGGATCGACACTGAGTTCTCGCCGCAGCAGGAAGATGACTCGGCCGGCGAGCAGCAGTCAACTGCGTCGCTGGCAGCGATTGCGCCGTAGTTTTCGCGGACAGCCGTGCGCACGGCATCGTCGGTGGATTGACTCACGGCAACTCCCAGATATATCGATGGACATCGAAGTATATGCCTCTCGGTCTGTTCTAGCCAAGGTGGACGATCACTGGCCACAAGCCGAGGCCCAGCTTCACCTGGTTGCGGAAGGATGCGCCTATTGCGGACGGGGTCCAGACAGCGCCGACATTGCGCGACTACGGCTCCGCGCGTGTGTGTTCCGCGCGACGTTCTCGTCGCGTCCCGATCACTGCGAAGAAAACCGTGACCACCATCGGAATAAGACCGAATATCAGGGGATGCGGCTTCGCGAGTGTGCCGGTGCCATACGTGAAGGCCCCGGCCACGAAGCCGAGGGTCAGGATTGATGCAGCGCGGGCAACGGTTGTGGTGGCATCCCGCCAATGTGCATCCAGCCCCTTCGACGCGAAGGCGATGGCGTAGAGGAGACTCCCCGTACTCGCCGTGAGCCACCCCCGCAGTGCGGGAGTCTCCAACACCCCCACTGCCACGCAAGTGATTCCCAACGACATCAGGGGCACCGCAAGCTGATTACGGTCGATGTTCAGCAGGCTCATCACCATCACACCCACAAGCACGGCCGCGCCGAATCCAATCGGCACCACCACGCGTAGTCCCAACGGGCCTCGAAAGCGGCCCCGCAGCGCCAACCCGATCACCACGCCACCAACCGCACCCAGCAGCGAAAGCACCGCGATCGATGATCGTTCCCAATCCCGCCACGACTCCCCCGCTAGGACCACGAGGTTTCCTGCCTGATTGGTGGTGAATATGCCGTACTTCTCGTAGCCATAGGTGTCCACAACACCGACACTCCAAGACAGCAGAAAGGCGACCAATGTCGGGTGTAGGAAGAAGTTCTCGCCATCACGAGCCCGGTCGACCATAGCCTGAATCTAGCGTTGGCACGGTCGGTGCACTCGGGCTTCGCCGGACGAAGGTATCCAACGGCACGGGGACCACAACGGGAGCTGACTGCACATGCCACAATCGGCGCCGGGAGCAACGACGCAGGAGAGCAGGGTTCATGAGGTTTTCCTTTGACCGGCACGGGGTACACCGTGTGGCCGACGATCCGCAGGCTGAGGCTGCCCGACACATCCAGCACGACCTCGACCAGGTGGCTGCCCACGCCCAGCAGAAGACAGTTGCGGAAGTGACGGCCGAACTCCACCACCGGCTGGAGCATCACGGCTGGCAGTTCGACGACGCGATGCTGCAGCGGTGGGCTGCCCAGATGGTTGCCGGTGACCGCATCGTGGTCCAGCCTGACTCTGCCGCCGCACAGTAACCCGGCGCCGCACAGTAACCCGGCGTCGCGCAGCCACCCTGGGAAGGTCCACGGCTACGCTCCAGAGCATGGACCTTTTCGCCGACATTGCCGACGAACGGCGCATCACCGCCGACTTCCTCGCCACGTTGGACGACGAGCAATGGGCGACACCGAGCCTCTGCGAGGGTTGGACAGTGCATGACGTGGCGGCTCACTTGCTGATGCCGCTGGTCACGTCCTCGTGGGCTTTCGCCGCCGCCATGTTGCGTCACCGCATGAGTTTCGATCGGGCAAACACCGACTTGACCGCAACAGTGGCCAAACGCAGCAACGACGAGATCATCTCCGGTCTGCGGGAGCACGCCGAGGACCGCTTCACCCCGCCTGGATTGGGGCCGGCGGCTCCGCTCACCGACCTCCTCATTCACGGCGAAGACATGCGCCGCCCGCTTCGCCTGTCTCGCGACTTCGAAGCGTCCCGGTTGATCGTTGCCCTTGACTTCCTGACGTCGGGCAATCGGCTTGGCTTCGTGCCGCCGTCGCGGCTGACGGGGTTTCGGTTCGCTGCCACGGACCTGAACTGGAGCTTCGGCGAAGGCGTCGATGTGCTTGGCCCGGCCGAGTCGCTCATGTTGGCAATCGCGGGTCGACCGGCGGCACTGCCGGACCTGATCGGCGAAGGGGTTGACGAGTTGGCCGCTCGGATCGGCGCATAGCGCGGAGTGCGCAAGTTCCCGTCAGCGACACCGGGAATGCATGTGCGCGATATTCGGCGCCGAGGCACAACGGCTGTCGAGCAGCACGCCGGAGATCAGCACGCAGGAGAGCAGCAGCGGACCGACTAGGGCGACTGCTCAGGCGACTCCGAAGTCGAAGATGATGATTGCGACCAGCAGAAGAAGGACCCGGGGCAAGTTGCGTGATCCTGATGCGCACGAGGGGCCTTCCGAACGTCGAGATGACCACGTGCGCCCGGTCCACTGCGGACGGCTCTGCCGAGACGGCATACTCAGCAAATGGCCCGCCCCCGCAAGCTCCCCAGTGACGATGTGCTGCGCGCGTGGCGGGACGAGGGCCTCACCTATCGGCAGATCCACGAGCGTTTGGCCGAACAGGGAATCGATGTGTCCTTTTCGTCGGTGAGCGTCGCGCTGAGCCGCATGGGATCGACCGAGCGCGTGCGCTACGACGACTGGCTGCCATGGTCCCCGATTCGCGCCGAACACAACGACGCGTGGGAGGCAACCATGCTTCGCGTGGGTGCTCGGTTGGCCCGGGGGCAGGACGTTCCGGAACGGCACCGCACCTCGTTCCAGCGATGGCGCTCAGATCTCGCCGAGCGCAACCTAGTCGTGGGCTACGCGAGTGCCCGAGGCTTCTACCTCACGGAGCTGCGCCCGGGAGTCGACGCCCCCGATGGAATCCCGATCCGTATCGACGATGCCGACTGACAATCGGGATTCCGCAGTGGGCGAGGCTCGCCTACCACGAGTCATCGCCGGCCCAACGTGTCTACTGCGGCCCACAACTGCCGCTCACTGACGTGGCTGACGTGTTGCCGTGCTCGATGCTGAATCGCCATCAGAATCCCGGCGGCGGGGCGATGTCGGCGGCGGCTGCCAGGACCTGCTCGAGGTCCAACGACGGTCGCGCGATGCGGACTTTGGCCAACCGCTCAGCGGAGATCCGGACCTCCGCGGCAGCCTCCGCAACCGTTGCGTCCGAATCGCCAGTCCAGCGCAGCAGCATCGCCAAGTCCCGGTCGATCAGATTGGCCACCACGTAGGCCAACGCCACCGCGTGCTTGCACCAGTACGTTTCACCGCAGCCGTAGGGACAATCACAGTCGGCGGTGTAGTCGCCGAAGTCCCGTCGATACAGACTCAAAAAGTAGGGCTCATCACCACTTCCCTGTACCTGCGCGACGGCTGATTTCTCGCCGAGGTCCACACCCACCACCTGACCCTGGCGGGCATAGGTGCGAGCCCTGCTGGCCACCGCGGCGGAGCACAGTCGGTTGGCCCCCTCCACCAAGGCCAGTCCCTCTGCGCTGGCAGCCCGGCCCGGGGTGGCGATGCCCACGCCGCCGGCCACCGCACGGCGTGGCTTTGGCTCCCATCCGCCGTTGTCGCGCCACCAGTCGTCGGGGCCGCCGCGCCGCGAGCCGCTCACATCAGCAACCGATCGCGGGACAATTCCACCAACGATGTGAGTTCCGCATCGGTCAATTCCGTCACCGCCTTGTCCGTGGTTGTCACCACCGCTGCAGCCACCCCGCGCTTGGCGGCAAGCATTGAATCGATCTTGTCCTCCAACGTCCCCGGACACACCAGGGTGTGCACGATCACCTTTTGGGTCTGGCCGATTCGCCACACCCGATCCGATGCCTGGTCCTCCACCGCGGGGTTCCACCACCGATCCACATGCACCACGTGGTTCGCTCGGACCAGCGTCAAGCCAGTGCCGCCGGCTTTGATCGAGGCGACCAAGATGGGTGGTCCGTCAGGTGCATTGAATTGCTCCACCGTAGTGGCGCGTCGAGTGCGGCTGTGGGATCCGGTCAGGGTGAGAGCGGGCACGCCGACGTGTTCGGTCAAGTGCGCGGCGAGGTCGGAGGCGAAGGATGCGAACTGGGTGAAGACGACCACTGCCTGTCCCTCATCGATGATCTCGGCGCACAATTCGGTCAGCCGATCCACCTTGCCGGAACGGCCCGCGAGGTTCGTGCGGCTTTCGGTCAGCAACGCAGGGTGGACGCAGATCTGTTTGAGCCGACTGATCGCACCCAACACCGACGCCCGCCGTTTGACGCCCTGTTCTGAAAGAGAGTCCGTCAGTGCACGCACCGCGGCTTCGTAGGCGCCCACCTGTTCCTTGGTCAAGGCACAGTCGTCACGCACGATGGTGCGGTCGGGCAGGTCCGGTGCGATCGTCGGATCACTCTTGACCCTACGCAGGATGAACGGCGAAGTGAAGCCGCGCAGCACCCGAAGTTCCTCACTCGCCGGATCGACGCCGGCGAATCTGCGTTTGAACACCGTGCGCCGAGGAAGCAGGCCGGGGTTGGTGAAGGCCATCAGACTCCACAGATCGAGCACGTGGTTCTCCACCGGGGTGCCGGTGACGGCAAGCCGATGGGTCGTGGTCAACGCTCGGGCCGCCTTGGCCGCCCGGGTGTCGGGATTCTTGATCGCCTGCGCCTCGTCCAGCACAACGCGATGCCAGGCTACTTCGCGCAGCGCGGCATCGCGGGCCAGCAGCCCGTAGGTGGTCACAACGATGTCTGCCTCGTGGGCGACGTCCGCGCCCGCACGGTCGCTGCCGTGGTGAGCCACCACGCGCAGTCCCGGGGTGAACTGTGCAGCTTGGCGCGCCCAGGTGTCGACCAACGTTACCGGGCACACCACCAGCGTCGGCCCGGGATGATCCACGGCGACCCGGGTGAGTACTTGCAGTGTCTTCCCCAGGCCCATGTCGTCGGCGAGGACGCCGCCGGTGCCGTTTTCCTCGATCCAGGTGAGCCAATCCAACCCGGCTCGCTGATAGTGCCGAAGAGTCGCCTGCACCTGCGCTGGGGGATCGACACTGCGGGCCGGGCGCAGTTGCGTGAGCCCGGTGACGTCCCATTCGGCGCCGTCGAAGGCGGTGTCGGCCAGCACTTCGGCGACCCCGGAGTCGTTGGCCAGAGCCGCCAGCATCGCGAGCATCCGGCGCCGATCGGCCTCCGACAACCGCATCCAGCGGCCGCGGACAGCCACCAACTCAGATTTGCTCTCGGCCAGCGAGGCCATCTCCGAACGCGACAGCATCACCCCCTCGACACTCACCTCGGCGGCCAACGCCAGCGAACCAGCAGTGAGCAGGCCGGTCCCAGCCGAGGCCGAGACCCGGCGTCGCACCTGTGCGGGGCGGAGCAAACCGCCGGGCGCGAGCACATCAATCCCAGCCCGTTGCAAGGCGCCAGCGCGAGTATCGAGGAAATCGAGCAGCTCGGTTGCAGTGGGCTCGTAGGGGTGAAGGTCACGAAGCGGGCCCTTGGGCCAGGCCGCGCGGAGGACAGCGAATTCGGCCTCCCGCCAGCGAGCCCGTGCCTCGGGTGGCAGATTCGCAAACGATTCGGTGCCGGAGTTGTCGGCAGCCGCGAACCGAGTCGTCGGATCGTCCAAGGCGATCGCCAGCGGTACCAGCATCCACTGGCCGGAGGAGTCGGCGGAGTCAGGTGGATCCACTCGGAGCACCAGCCGGGCGTTCGCCCCCTTGCGTGCGGCGACTAGTTCGGCCCAACGCCGCCACGCCGCCGGTTTCCCGTGTCAGGGCGGGCGGCGCTTCGGCGATGAGGGCGTTCACTAGGTCGGCCAGGAAACGGTCTGCGGCATCGCTGATGAGGGCGCCAGACAGGAACAGGCCGGCGGCTTCGGCCTGTGCGCACACGTGGCGGATGTCGGCGGCCATGCCTGGATCGGGCGCGATCAGCCAGCGCGGCTGCTTGCCGTCATAGGTAGGCACCACCGCCGCCGCGCCCACCACATTGAGTGCGGCTTCAACGAGGCCCAGCAGGGCCTCGCCGCGCGATGTCGTCGCGGTCGATTCGAATAGGTCGGCCACCACCTGCGGCAGATTCGCATCGATCGGCACCGCCCACGCTTCGGCAGCCCGCCATCCGGTGCGCGTGGGGATGGCTTTGGGGCTTGGCTCGCCGCTGCCCGGATCCGCGGTGCACCACAGCCCGCGGTCCTCGACGAACACGTCAACCGGTTCGGCCACCGCACCACCGTATCCGAGGGGTCCGGTCAACTTCCCTCCCAATTCGTCGGAACCCCCTATGCAGCAACGGATTTCGTCTGCTACGTTTCTCCCCAACATCCAGAGCGACCGAGAGATCTGGCTCGTTGAAGTCGCAGCAACCCTTCGGGGTGCTAATGCCAGAACCGATGTAATGGGAGACTTCAATGCATTCTGACGCCGCTGCTCGGCTCACGCCTCACCTTCCTTCCGGCGCCACTGTGTGGCCGCCTGCGTGCTGCACCTACGTGTGTTGTTGTCGGTAGTTACCGCCTGAATCTCAGGCCTGCCACCTCACGACTCCACACCCCCGCGAGCAGACCCGCCCCTGGTGGGGCTCGCCAACTCGAAGGAATCACCACCATGACTGCCACCTACCCTGAGCACACCCTTGCCGCGACCGCCCCCGCCCAAGTCGAATTGCACCAAGCGGGCAAGGCATTCGGCACCGGAACTGCCCGAGTCGAGGTGCTCACCGACATCGACTTAGTGATCAATCCCGGTGAGGTCGTCGCCCTCCTCGGCCCCAGCGGTTGCGGGAAATCCACTTTGTTGCGGCTCGTCGCCGGGCTCGACACCCCAACCTCCGGTGTCGTGTCGGTCGATGACCAACCGGTCGCCGGCGTGGATCCGCGATGTTCGGTGGTTTTCCAGGAGCCGCGGCTGTTGCCGTGGCGGTCGGTGGCCAAGAACGTCGCATTGGGAATCCGTGACGGCTCGGGCGCCGCTGAGATCGCCGATTGGCTCGACCTTGTGGGCCTGCAAGGGTTCGGAGACCACCTGCCCAAGGAGATCTCCGGGGGCATGGCGCAGCGCACCGCGCTGGCCCGGGCGTTGATCGGACACCCGGGGGTGCTGCTGCTCGACGAACCGTTCGCCGCGCTTGATGCGCTGACCCGAATGCGCATGCAGGATCTGCTGGTCGACGTCACCGCTCGGCTGGGCACCACGGTGCTACTCGTCACCCACGACGTCGATGAAGCGCTGTACCTGGCTGATCGCGTGATCGTGCTCGGTCACCGGGGTACCGGCATCGTGGACACGATCTCGGTGGGGCTGGAACGGCCGCGCGACCGGAGCAACCCGGCGTTGGCGCCACTGCGCTCCACCCTGCTGCGTCACTTCGGCATCCACGAGTAGCCCACCCGACGACTTTCCCGGCACCCAGACGCCACCGCACGGGGCCAACCGGACTTTCGCGGGACACCGCGCCGCATTTGGCCAGCCCAAGGGTTTCACCATCCTTTATTCGCACTAACTCAATCAACTCAATCCGAATAACAACTAAGGAGCCTTACCGAGATGAACACCACACGCACCCCACCTCGTCACCGCAGTCGCCGGCTTGGCCGCAGCCACACTGGCACTGGCCGGCTGCGCCGCTGGCGAAGGATCAGCCGCCCCGAACGAATCGGCCGCGGGCAATGCGGGCAGCGCTGGCGGACCCAGCAGCAACACACTCGCCTTGGACTACGCCTACTGGAATCCGCTGAGCCTGGTGGTCCGAGACCAGCAATGCTTGGAGAACTCGGTGGGTGCCGAGGGCGTAACCGTGGAGTGGGTGCAGTCGGCAGGTAGCAACAAGGCCAACGAGAACCTCAACGCCGGTGTGATCGACATCGGCTCTACGGCTGGTGTGGCGTCATACGTGGCACGGGCGAACGGCGCGGCGATCAACACCATTGGCGTGTTCTCGCAACCCGAGTGGGCAGCCATCGTGGTGGGCGCTGACTCACCGATCACCTCCGTCACTGAACTGCAGGGCAAGAAGGTCGCGGCGACGAAGGGCACCGACCCGTACTTCTTCTTGCTGCAAGCGCTCAACGAGGCCGGCCTCGACCAGACCGACGTGGAGATCGTCAACCTGCAGCACGCCGACGGGCAAGCCGCGCTGGCCCGTGGCGACGTCGACGCGTGGGCCGGGTTGGACCCGATCATGGCCACCACAGAAGTGCAGGACGGCGCCAAACTCATCTACCGAAACATCGACTTCAACTCCTACGGCGTGCTCAATGCCCGGGAGCAGTTCCTGGAGCAGTCTCCGGACCTGGTCGATGCTGTGCTGACCTGCTACGAGACCGCTCGCGATTGGATCATCGCGAATCCGGATGAGGCCGCGGGGCTACTCGCACAGGAGGCTTCGCTGGATCCGGCGATCGCCTCCAAGGTCCTCACCGAACGTACCAACGTGGAGGTGTCGCTGGTGCCTGGAGATGACCAGCAGCAAGTCCTCGAAACGATCACGCCAGTGCTCGTGGCCGAGGGCCAGGTGCGCTCCCAGGAAGAAGCCGATCAAGCTCTGGCCACCCTCTACGTGGTTGAGCCGGCGCAACAGGCGACGTCATGAGTGTCGAGGCTCGCACCGGGGTGAACCCGGGTGAAGAACCCGCGGTGGTGGCGGCTGCGCCCGCCACCACCGGCGGTGGCGCCGCCGACTTCTCCGAGGCATCCGCCCCGACCAGTGTGGTCGGGCGGGTGCGCGGCAAGGTCAGTTGGTTCGGGGCCGCGCTGTTGGGCCTGGTGCTGCCGGTCGTCTTGCTGCTGACCTGGCAGTACTACTCCACTAACGGTTCGTTCTCGGCCAGTCAACTGCCCACCCCAGGGTCGGTGGTGGCAGCGCTCAACGAGTTGCTCAGCCGCGGGGTTTTTGTCGACCATGTTGCGATCAGCGTGCAGCGGGTGCTCATCGGCTTTGGCATCGGCGCGACTCTCGGCATCGCGATTGGTTCCCTGGTCGGCCTGAACCCCACGGCCAGCCGGATCCTCTCCCCGACGATCCAGGCGCTTCGTGCGGTGCCCTCACTGGCGTGGGTCCCGCTGCTGGTGCTGTGGATGGGCATCTACGAGGGTCCGAAGATCACTCTGGTGGCCATCGGGGCATTCTTCCCGGTGTTCACCACGGTGGCTGCCGGCTTCGCCCATGCCGACCGGAAATTGATCGAGGTAGGCCGGGCGTACGGGCTGAAGGGATTTTCACTGGTCACCGGCGTGCTGCTGCCGTCGGCGGCTCCGACGATCTTTGCCGGACTGCGCCTCGGCCTTGCGCAGGCGTGGTTGTTTGTGGTGGCCGCCGAACTGATCGCCTCGTCGAAGGGACTCGGCTTCCTGCTGCTGGACAGCCAGAACGTGTCCCGTACCGACATCTTGCTGCTGGCGATCATCAGTTTGGCCTTGCTCGGCAAGATCACCGATTTCATCCTGGCGCGAATCGAACGTCACGTGCTGCGCTGGGTCTGAGCCCAGCCCGCACCCCGCTGGGTCGCAGAGACCCACGAATCCCCGAAAGGACACCGACACTCATGAACGATCGCGAATGGGGGTTCCGCACCCGTGCCCTCCACGCAGGCGGTACCCCAGACAGCGGTACCGGCGCGCGCGCCGTGCCCATTTTCCAGACCACGAGCTTCGTGTTCGACGACACCGCTGATGCCGCCACGCTGTTCGCCCTGCAGAAGTACGGCAACATCTACTCGCGCATCGGCAATCCGACGGTGGCCGCTTTCGAAGAACGCCTCGCTTCGCTGGAGGGCGGACTCGGTGCGGTGGCCACCGCCAGCGGGCAGGCCGCGGAGTTCTGCACCTTCGCGGCGCTCGCCGGTGCGGGGGATCACCTGGTGGCGTCGGCTGCGTTGTACGGCGGCACGGTAACCCAACTGGATGTGACGCTGCGCCGCTTCGGTATCGAAACCACTTTCGTCGATTCCGATGATCCGGCCGACTATGCCGCCGCGATTGGCGAGCGCACCAAGGCGGTATTCGCCGAGGTGGTGGCCAACCCCTCCGGGGACGTCGCGGACATCGCCGGGTTGGCCGACGTTGCCCACGCTGCCGGGGTACCGCTGGTGGTGGATGCCACCACCGTCACCCCATACCTGTGCCGACCCATCGAACACGGCGCGGACATCGTGCTGCATTCGGCGACGAAGTTCCTGGGCGGGCACGGCACCACGCTCGGTGGAGTGATCGTCGACGCTGGCACCTTCGACTGGGGCAACGGCCGATTCCCCACCATGACCGAACCCGTTCCCAGCTACGGCGACATCAAATGGTGGGACAACTTCGGCGAATACGGCTTCCTCACCAAGATCCGGGTCGAGCAACTGCGCGACATCGGCCCCGCGCTGTCGCCGCACAGCGCGTTCCTGCTGCTGCAGGGGGTGGAGACGCTGCCGCAACGGATGGCCGAACACACCGCGAACGCACGCGAGATCGCCAGCCGGCTCGACGCCGACTCCCGCATCGATTGGGTCGCCTATGCCGGGCTGCCCACTCACCGCCACCATGACCGTGCCAACCGCTACACCCCACAGGGGCCAGGCGCTGTGCTCTCCTTTGGCCTTGCCGGAGGCTATGCCGCAGCCGAGGCTTTCATCAACAACGTCGGGCTGCTCAGCCACCTCGCGAATATCGGCGACGCCCGCAGCCTCGTGATTCACCCCGCCAGCACCACCCACCAGCAACTCCAGCCCGCACAGTTGTTGGCCGCCGGGGTTCCTCCGGAACTGGTGCGACTCAGCGTTGGGCTTGAGGACATCGAGGACATCTGGTGGGACATCGACCAAGCCCTGGACAAGGCGATCGGAGCCACCTCATGACCTGGAGTCCGCCGTCGGCTCGGGACCGCCTGGCGATCCTGCAATCTGCCCGGAGCGTGGCAATTGTGGGCGCCTCGGATAACCCAGCCCGGGCCAGCTACTTCGTGGGAACTTACCTACTGGCCAGCAGCGACTACACCGTGTGGTTCGTCAACCCGCGAGCCGAGACCATTCTTGGTCACCGGGCCTACCCCAGCCTGGCCGACCTGCCCGGGGCTCCCGACATCGTGGACGTCTTCCGCAAACCGTCGGATCTGCCGGTGGTGCTAGACGAGGCAGTTGCCGCGCAGGCGAAGGTGCTGTGGCTGCAGCTCGGGTTGGAGGATGACGCCATCGCCGAGCGGGCGGACGCAGCTGGCCTCGGCGTGGTGATGAACCGATGTGTGAAGATCGAGCACGCCAGATTCCACGGTGGGCTCCACCTAGCCGGATTCAACACCGGAGTCATCTCATCACGCCGGAGCCTGGCATGAATGTGGGCCCGGAACTGGTCGGGGACACCTGGCTGGGAACCGGTGGTCGCCGCCTGCGGCTAGCCGATCTACGCGGTCGGATCGTGCTGCTGGACTTCTGGACGCTGTGCTGCGTCAACTGCCACCACGTTCTGGCCGAACTGCGGCAGATCGAGCAACGCTTCGCCGATGTTCTCACCGTGGTGGGTGTGCACAGCCCGAAGTTCGAGCACGAGAAGGACCCGGCGGCAGTGACCGCAGCTATGCAGCGCCACGGCATCACCCACCCGGTGCTCAACGATCCGGAGATGAACACCTGGCAGGCCTATGACGTTCGGGCGTGGCCGACGCTGGTCCTGCTGGACACCCACGGTCGGGTGGCGGCGTCATTCTCTGGGGAAGGCCACGGCCACGCCATCGCCGCTCGGATCGCCAGTCTCGTGGCGGAGGCCGAAGCCGAGGAGTCGTTGCGCCGCGGTCCGGATGTTTTCGTACCGCTGCCGCCCGCGCCACAGGTCTATCTGCAGCCGGGAAAGGCGCTGCTGCTTGACGATGAGCAGGTTCTGATCAGCGACAGTGGTCACCACAGCTTGGCTGTGGCAAACATCGACGACCCGAACACGCCGCTCTGGCGGTTCGGCGACGGCACTCGAGGCCTTGCGGACGGCGCTGCCGGCGAGGCGCGCTTCAATGAGCCATACGGGGCGGTCCGGCTGCCGACTGAACTGGCGGCTGAGGTGGGCTATGACGTGGTGATTGCCGACACCGGCAACCATGCTCTTCGTGGACTGACGCTGGCCACTCGCGAGGTACGTACGCTGGCCGGCACCGGCGGGCAGTGGATGCGCGGCGACGCGACCACCGGCCCGGCCCGCGAGGTCCCGCTTTCGACACCGTGGGACGTGGCGCTGGTGGACGGTCGGGTCTGGATCGCGATGGCCGGAGACCACCGGATCTGGCAGTTTGATCCGACGGCCGAACACGTCGAAGTACTCGCTGGGACCACCGGGGAAGGAGTGGTCGACGGGCCGAACGAGGCCGCCTGGTTCGCCCAGCCTTCGGCGCTGGTGGTGGATCGGGACGCGGTCTGGGTGGTGGACGCCGAGACATCAGCCGTGCGCAGAGTCGCCGATGGGCAGGTCAGCACGGTGATCGGATCGGGACTATTTGATTTCGGCGATCGGGATGGGCCAGCCTCGCAGGCGCTGATGCAGCATCCGCTGGGCGCGGCACTGCTCGGTGACGGCTCGCTGGTGATTGCCGATGCCTACAACGGCACTCTGCGGCGCTATGACCCCGCCACCGCTCAGGTGTCGACGGTCGCGCGGGACCTTGCGGAACCAAGCGATGTGGTGGTCGTGAGCGGTGGCACCGAGTTGCTTGTCGTCGAGGCGGCCGCCGGCAGGATCACCCGGCTACCGGTGGCCAATGGCTGGCAGGTGCCGGGGGTGGCCAAACGCACCGAACGTCCGTCCCTCGAGGTTGCCTCCGGGCAGTTGCAGATCGAGGTGGTGTTCGCCCCACCGCCCGGGCAGAAACTTGACGACCGTTTCGGGCCCAGCACCCAGTTGGTGGTGGACGCCTCCCCGGCTGGGGCGCTGGTGGCCGGAGCCGGCACTGGATCGGATCTCACGCGGACGGTGGACCTTGCCCCCGGCGTCGCGACCGCCGTTTTGCACATCGCCGCCAGGGGTGCCTCCTGTGACGAGGCGACTGGATAGTGAAGACGGCTACCCGGCCTGTCACATCCACCAGCAGGACTGGGGGATACCGATCACCGTGACTCCCGACGGCACCCGTACGGTGCGTGCGGTGCTTGCTGGAGCGTGAAGTGGCGAGAGCTGGTCGATTTCGACCTACTCTGCTCCCGCCTCGGCCCCAGCCGCAGGATCGGCTTCCGGATGCCTACGTAGGAATCGGTTCTCATCGTTGACGTAGGCGTAATACAGGCCGATCAGTAATCCGCCGCCGACGAAATTGCCCACCAGAGCGACCGCCACGTTGGCTATGGCGGCTACGACGTCGATGCCATTGGTGAACCCGTGCACCATGAACAGCACCGTGTTTGCCACCGAGTGCTCGAAAGCGAGGAAGGCGAAGACGAAGACAGACATGATCATCACGAGTGCTTTGAGCACGTCGGAGTGGATGTTGCCGTTATAGACGAGCAACATGGCGAGGTTGATCATGAAGTTGCAGAACAGGGCACGTAGGAACAGGTCCGTCAGCCCGGTCGCCCCGGCGGTGACGTAGCCCAGTTTCGAATCGACCGCCTCGGTCATGGCGAGGCTGGTGTCACCGTTGAGCAGGGTGGAAAACGAGACCAGCAGTGCCACCAGCAGCCCGCCGATGAAGTTGCCGAACAGGCACATCGCTAGCAAGGTCAGCGCCTTGCCGATCGTGGTCTTCCGGTAGTAGACCCCGATCGTAGTGATCATCATGTTCGACGTGAGCAACTCCGACTTGGAGTAATAGATGAACACCAGCGCCCAGCCGAAGACCAAGGCGCCGAAGAATTTGCCCACCACGTGCAGGTTGCCCTCGCCGACTAGAACCGAATCAAACCCGGCCACGATCGTGTAGTAGGTGAGGTAGAAGATGCCAATGATGATCCCGGCCATGGCCGCGCGCATGAGGTAGCGCTGGGCGACGTTGCCGGTCATCGCGGTCTTCGTATCCAACAGATCCAGCACTGTGGAGATGAACTGCTTTCCGGGGAACATCCGGTCACTCGTGACGGCCACGCACCGAGGCTAGCCGTGGAGAAGGCGTGATGCGCCCGCGCGGAGCAGGGTTGTGCTCAGAAGGTTCCGACGATGGGAGCGTAGAAGCAGGCGAAGCCAGCTCGTGAGACTTGACTCGATTGCCGGATATTGGTGTCCCTGCAGCGAGCACTTCATCTAGCCTGGAGTCATGTTCCCGGATGGCCGAGACCTCGTCGCACGAGTCAAGCGCGATCCGGATGCTGCCCTGTCGTCCCTGACCGAGAAGTACGGTCAGCAGTTGTATGACTACTGCGTGACGATGGTGGCTGATCCTGATGTGGCCTCCAACGCGGTGGCCGGCGCCTTGCTGGCGGCCACCCGGCGGATCGCGGACTTACCCGATGCGCGCGACTTCGACGTCTGGCTGTTTTCGCTTGCGCGGGCGGAATGTTTACTACTCCTGCAGCTTGCGCCGGATCGGTTGCGCCGTCGGCCGCTCAGCGTCGCCGCGGTGGCAGACGAATCGGACGGCGCCACCGGATCGGGACCTGAGCTGTCGCCGCACGACGGACTACCGGTTGATGTTGCACTCGTGGGGCAAGGACTGGCCACCTTGAGCGTCGGCGACCGGGAAGTGTTGGTGCTGCAGCGCGGGTGCGGCTTCGACGCGGATCAGATTTCCCAGATCATGGGGGTCACCCCCGCCAACGCCACCCACCGGCTGGCACGAGCCGGTGACCACTTGGCCGAAGCGGTGGCCGCGCAGGTGCTCCTGCATGATCCGCCGGGATCCTGCGATGGGCTGGATAGCGCTCGTGGGCGACAGCACCGCGGCAGACGCGATGGGCCTTCGCCGACTCATCTCCGCCCACGTGGCAGATTGCCCATGGTGCGCAGAGCGAGTGTTCGATGTGCGTCCGGTGTATGCCTCCGCCGAAGCGGGTCCGCGCGTCTACCGGTCTAAATCGGATGCGGCTGCCGGCATTCGGCAACGCCTCGCTGATGCCGCGCCAACGAGCCGCGGGCCTGGGTCGGACCCGACAGTTGCCGCTTCGGGGAACCCCGAGCCTGGGGTGGCAGTTGCGGGTGGTGCGGCTTCGAAGTCGGCTGGGCAGCCTGCGCGCAAACGCCGTTGGTGGTAACCCGCCTCTACGCTCGTGCTCTTGGCAGGTGGGGGACTGGCGTTCGCGATCGCGGATCGACCCGCAGGGGTATCGGGCGTTGCCGCGCAAGCCGCAACCGGAGCTCCCTAGGGTCGCGAGTCGGCCGTCAGGCTGGGGCGATCTCGGAGATCAACTGTTCGATGTTTCCCCGGATCTTGTCGCGGATCGGCCGCACCGAATCGACACCTTGGCCGGCTGGATCTTCCAGCACCCAGTCTTCATACCGCTTGCCGGGGAACACCGGGCAGACGTCGCCGCAACCCATGGTGATCACTACATCTGATTCCTTCACCGCATCCGTGGTGAGCACCTTGGGAATCTCCGCGGAGATGTCGATGCCTTCTTCAAGCATGGCCTCTACGACGGCAGGGTTCACCGTGTCGGCGGGTGCGGATCCGGCAGACCGAACCTCGACTCGATCCCCGGCGAGGTGGGTCAGCCAGGCGGCGGCCATCTGCGAGCGGCCGGCGTTGTGGACGCAGACGAATAGGACGGATGGTTTTTCGGACACGGGCTCCTCTTTCCGTTGGCTGGAAGTCATTTTCACAGAGGCAGGATCTCGCCGAGCAGGCCACGCACTCTTTGTTCGATGTCGTCGCGGATCGGCCGCACCTTTTCCAGCGGCAAACCGTCTGGGTCTGCGAGGTCCCAGTCGAGATAGCGCTTCCCGGGGTACACGGGGCAGGCATCCCCGCATCCCATGGTCACGATCACGTCTGCGGCGCGCACCACGTCGTCGGTGAGCGGTTTGGGAAACGCCTCAGTGAGGGGGATTCCCACCTCGGCCATCGCGGCAGCGGCGGTGGGGTTGACCTCGAGTCCTGGCAGCGAGCCGGCGGAGCGCACATGCACCCTGCCGTTGGACAAGTGGTTGAGGAAACCCGCCGCCATCTGCGAGCGGCCTGCGTTCTGCACACAGATGAACAGCACCTCCGGCGTCGGTTTGGCTACCCGACCCTCGGCCTGAGCAACCGCGAGCAGGCGCTCTTTGGCGAATCGTTCGGTGAGCATCGGCAGGAAGGTCTGCACCTTGGCGCGAGCCGAGAGGAGGTCGTAGCTCTCCTCGACTAGTTGGCGGACGGACTCTTCGTTGAAGACACCGTCGTACCGGTAGGCAAGGTCGGTCGTGATTTGGCGGAGGGCCAGTTGCGTTTCTAGGTCCCGCTTTGGGGACCCGGATTCCGGGCTCGCGCCGGTACCCACGGAGTCTGCGGATTCCGTGGGTTCTTTCGAGACTGACGATTCGGACGTGCTCAAGTTGGCCTCCGAGGGCGAGATGCTGCGACGGACCACGCTGGCCGAAACCTCCGAAACCTCCGAAACCGCTTCGAAACCAAGCAGTTCTGGACGTGGCCACGTGAACCGTCTACATTGATGACTGTCGATCTAGGCTACTCTCGGGATATCGACCGATGTCAATGAATCACCCAACTATGGATGGTGAACACATGGTGAAGTCTCTGCCGCGAAGGGAGTCCGTCCGCCCGCAGACCGCGGGACCGACGTGCTGCCCGGCTGGCCTCGATCAGCCGATGAGCCGTGCCTCGGCGACGGATCTGGCGCGACTGTTCAAGGCGATTGCGGTACCCGCCCGGCTGCAGATCCTCGCCCTGATTCGCTGCAGCGAGAACGGTGAGTTGTGTGCCTGCGACTTCACGGACTCCCTGGGCCTG
Source organism: uncultured Actinomycetes bacterium (assembly GCA_963842975.1). GTDB lineage: Bacteria > Actinomycetota > Actinomycetes > S36-B12 > UBA10799 > JACJWR01. The sequence goes on from CAWJIH010000004.1 coordinate 105,277, forward strand.
TCCCAACCCACGATTAGTCACCACCTGAAGGTCCTCACCGACTCCGGGTTGCTGATTCGTGAACAGCGCGGCACCTGGGCCCACTTCCGCATCGACGCCCAGCGGCTGGCCCAACTGGCCGCGGTGTTCCAGACCGCCGACGGCGATCTGGAGGTGCTCCGATGACTCGCTCCGCGGAACTCGACGCGACCGAATCGGCGGTTATCGGCAGGCTGTCGCTGCTCGACCGGTTCCTTCCGGTGTGGATCCTGGTCGCGATGGCGGCCGGGCTGCTGCTGGGGAAGGTCGTGCCTGGAATCCAGGACGCACTCGATGCGGTGAAGGTCGACCAAACCTCGTTGCCCATCGCAATCGGCCTACTGCTGATGATGTACCCGGTGCTCGCCAAGGTGCGGTACGAGGACATGGGCCACGTCACGGGCGACCGCCGGATGCTGGGGGTATCGCTGCTGCTCAACTGGATCATCGGTCCGGCCTTGATGTTTGCGCTGGCGTGGATCTTCTTGGCCGATCAGCCGGCGTTCCGCACTGGCCTGATCGTCATTGGTCTGGCCCGCTGTATTGCGATGGTGCTCATTTGGAACGACCTCGCGTGCGGTGACCGGGAGGCGGCAGCGCTGCTGGTTGCGATCAATTCGGTCTTTCAGATTCTCGCCTATGCGCTCCTCGGCACCTTCTACTTGAAGATCCTCCCCGGTTGGCTAGGTCTCGACACCCAGGATGTGGTCTTCTCCACCTGGGACATCACCAAGGCCGTGCTGATCTTCCTGGGTATTCCGCTGGTCTTGGCCTATCTCACTCGCCGCGTGGGTTTGGCCACCAAGGGTCGCGAGTGGTACGAGGAGAAGTTCATCCCGCGGATCGGCCCGTGGGCGCTCTACGGGCTGCTGTTCACGATCGTGGTGATGTTCGCGCTGCAGGGTGACGCGATCATCTCCGACCCGGTGTCGGTGGTGCAGATCGCGATCCCGCTGTTGGTCTACTTCGCTTTGATGTGGGGCATCTCCTTTGTGATCGGTTGGCGTTCACGGCTCGGCTACGGCAAGACCGCGACGTTGGCGTTCACCGCGGCTGGCAACAACTTCGAGCTCGCAATCGCGGTTTCCATCGGCGTCTGGGGAGTCACCTCTGGTCAGGCGCTCACCGGAGTGATCGGGCCGCTGATCGAAGTTCCGGCTTTGGTGGGCCTGGTCTACGTGTCGCTGTGGTTGCGGCGGAAGTTGACGTTCCATACCCGGCCTGTCACCGCCGCCCCGACGCCAATAGCCAAGGAGTAGGCGCGCAGTTTGCGCATCCAACCGCGGGAAAGGCGCGCGCACCAACGTCATGCTAGGAATAGGTGAGAGCTTGGGCGGGAGTGCCCGGCACGTTAACGGAGGTTCACATGGGGCTGCGCGAGACGAATCTTGCCAAGCTCGACGGCGGGCACTTCGACGTGCTCATCGTCGGTGGCGGCATCAACGGTGCTGTGGCTGCCGCAGCCTTGGCAGGTCGGGGAGCCTCAGTCGCGGTGATCGACCGCGGTGACTTCGCCAACTTCACCTCCATGGAGTCGTCGAATCTGGTGTGGGGTGGATTCAAATACCTAGAGAACTTCGAAATCGGGCTGGTGCGAAACCTCTGCAAGTCGCGCAACCACCTCATGAAGGCGTACCCCGCCAACCTCAAGGAAATCCGCTTCCTCGCCACCCTCGATGAACATTCCCCCTATAAGCCCTGGTTCGCAGCGCTGGGGGCCACCGCGTACTGGATGATCGGCAGCGGGTTCACCAAACCCCCGCTCTTGCTTGGCAACAAGGGGATCCTCAAACGTGAGCCCAAGGTCAACACCGATACCGCGTTGGGTGCCATCGTGTATTCGGACGCCTACATCGTGGACAACGACTCGCGTTTCGTGTTCGGTTTCGTGCGTTCGGCGCTGAACTCAGGTGCGGTCTGCGCGAACTACGTGGAGTTCGTCGACGCCCACCGAGATGGCGAACTGTGGAAGGCGCAACTGCGCGACACGGATGCCGAAGCGGGCGAGTCCGGCGACCGTACTTTCGAGGTCAGCGCTCGGGTGATCGTCAACGCGGCCGGACCCTTCATCGATGGGCTCAACGACACCCTCGGAATCAAGACCAAGCACAAGATTGTGTTCTCCAAGGGCATCCACCTGCTGGTGCCGCGGATCGCGGGGAACGAGCAAGTCTTGGCCTTCTACGACGACACCCAGCGGTTGTTCTATGTGATCCCAATGGGGCCACGGTCGGTGATCGGTACCACCGACGATCGGGTGGATCATCCCGTGACCCACGTCGAGGATGCCGATCGTGACTTCCTGCTCGAGCAGATCAATGCGCGGCTGAAGTTGGACAAGCCGCTGACTCCCAGCGACATCATCTCCTCGCGCTGCGGGGTGCGCCCCTTGGTGGTGGAGGGATCCGGCAAGGGTTCGGAAAACCAGGACTGGACGTCGCTGTCGCGCAAGCATGCGATGGAGGTGGATCGGAAGCAGAACTTCGTCTCCATTTTCGGCGGCAAACTCACCGACTGTGTGAACATCGGCAACGAGGTGTCGCGCGCTGTGAGCAAGCTCGGGGTGAAACTCGAACGGGACCGCCACCATTGGTATGGCGAACCGCCGAAACCCACCCGAGATGAGTTCTTCCGGCAAGCCCGCCTGATGCACCTCGACAAACTCCGCCAGCGCGAGAGTTTCGAGACTTTGTCCACTCGGCTGTGGCGGCGCTACGGTTTGCGTGCCTTCGCAATGTTGGAGGCGATCCGCGACGATCCGACGATGGCACACGACATCATCGCCGGCGCCGAATATGTGCGAGTCGAGTTGTACTACGCAGCCCAGACAGAGATGATCACCACGCTGGACGATTTCCTGCGCCGCCGATCGAAAATTGCGTTGGTGCTCAGCTACGAGGAGATCCGCGACGCTGATGGGATCCGGGAGGCGTGCCAGTTGCTGTTCGGTGACGACGCCGACCGCCGCTACGACGAGTACTTCACCCCGGAACGGGAGGCTGAGGCTGCGCGCCTGCGGGAAGCAGACGAGAACTTCCCGGCGGAGTTGGTGACGGCCGGGGCCTAACTCCCGGTCGCCACATCACGCGGGGCCGTTGGCGGCCGGGCATCGGCATCGATGCGGCCGTCGATCTCAGTTGCGCTCGCGTACCGGTGAATTCAGCGCCGCCCGGATCATGGGTACCTGCAGCGGAATCCGCGCCCACGACACGGCGATCAATGCAGGTCGGCGCCGCTTCGCGCGGGTGGCGGCGATCGCCATCCACCAGTTGCCCACCCACACGCCCGTGAGTACCGCAGCGGTGGCTTTTGGTGCCCACGATGCTCGGGTGGCAAGCCCTGCGGCGCACGCGAGTTCGGCCGCTCCGGAGGCGTACGTCCAGGCGCGCGGCGAGCCCATCGCCGGTGGTATCAACGGGTAGAACACGTCTGGTTTCGCGAAGTGCACCACCCCGCTGACCGTGAAAGCTGCGATCAGGCTCTTGGTGCCGACCGGCAGCGTGGACGTGGCGGCAGCAGTGGACGTTGCGGCAGCAGTGGTCGTGGAATCGTTCACCTCCACATCATGGCGCTTCTCGACCGGAATCGGCCAGGTAGAACTCGTTGATTCGATCGATCAGGCGGCGCACGGTGCCGAAGCGACGCCGGGTAGTTCGAGACCCGATTGCTCAGCGCCCGGATCGTCCGAGCGCGTCGGCGGCGATCACACCGTCCAGGATCATGGCCGCGGTGACCTCGAAGGGTTCGTTGTGCGACGTTTCGCCCGGGGCGATGGTGCGTTCAGCGACACGCTGCAAGGCGGGGCGGTCGGAGGCATCGACGCCGATTTCGGCAAGTGTGGTGGGAAGGCCAACGGATCTGCTGAAGGCTGTCACCTCGGCAAGCTCGTCGGCAGGCCGGCCTTCGACAAGCAGTTGCACGAGCAGCCCGAAGGCAACCTTCTCGCCGTGCAGGTAGGCGTGCGTGCCGGGCACCGTCGTAAGCCCGTTGTGGACGGCGTGGGCGATTGCCAAACCGCCAGATTCGAAGCCAAGGCCAGACAGCAACGTGTTTGCTTCAACGACGTGATCGAGCGCTGGAGTGACCACTCCGTGCTCCACCGCCTCGGCCGCAAGCACCCCCTCGGCAAGCAGGGTTTCGTAGCACAAACGGGCGAGCGCGCCGCCGGTGAGTGTGGTGCCGCCGTGCACCTGATTCGCCTTCCGGGCTGCAATCACCGTGCGGGCTTCAAACCAGGTGGCCAACGCGTCACCCATACCGGAAACCAGAAATCTCCGTGGTGCGCCAGCCACCAGCGAGGTGTCGACGAGGACTAGTTCGGGGTTCCGGGCGTAGAAGCGCAGCTGATCAAACTCGCCATCGGGGGTGTAGACCACCGACAACGCGCTGCACGGCGCGTCGCTAGAGGCCAGGGTCGGGCAGTTCACCACCGGTAGCTCCAGATTCGCGGCGATGGCCCGAGCAGTGTCGAGCGCCTTGCCGCCGCCGGCGCCGATGATGACCTGGGCGCCGGCTTCGCGGGCATCAGCGGTACCGCGGTCGATCTCGTCGGCCGTGCACTCGCCTGCGAAACCGCCGACGACATGGTCGATGCCTGCCGCGCCCAAGCTGTCGCGCCAGGCAGCGCCGAGGAGGTCGGAAATCCTTTCGGTGGCCACGATGTAGGCGGGCCCGCGCAGCCCGACGTGCGTCATCTGGGAGCCAAGTTCCGCCGTTGCGTCGCGGCCCTGGACGTAGCGCGCGGGCGAGCAAAAGACCTTCAACACCGGGGGCCTCCTTGCGAGTGGTGGTGGTTCCACAATGGCAGATAGCGGGACGCGAACGTTAACGGCGATGCCACGCACGGGATACGCTGGTAGTCCATGGCGGCTAGTTCAACCGCCAGTCAACTGAGGAGCAGCCATGAGTTCCACGCCTGAATCAAACCCGGAGTCCGGCGCTAATCGTCCCGTGCCCCCGCCGCCATCGGCTGCTCCGGTGCCGCCGGCCCCGGCTGGGCCGCCCGCGGTTGGTAGTCCGCTTCCCCCACCTCAACCCGGCTACGGCTACGCGCCCTCGGGAGCTGAGATCCCGGTGTTTCCCAACGGCAAGCCACGGTTGGACACCTATGGCAACCCGGTCAGTGAGAAGTCCCGGCTCGCGGCAGCTTTGCTCTGCTGGTTCGTTGGAGTGTTCGGAGTCCACCGCTTCTACGTGGGCAAGGTGGGCACCGGGTTGCTGATGCTGTTCACCCTCGGGGGCCTTGGTATCTGGACGCTGATCGACTTCATCATCATTCTGGTTGGTTCGTTCAAGGACAAGGAAGAACGGCCACTCGTCAATTGGTGACCACGCAACATCCGCCCACCCAGCCGGTTGTCGACTCCTGGTCGTGTCCGACAACGGTGTACGCCGGTGAGGATGCGGTCGGTCAGCTCCCCACGCTGCTAGGTGACCGTCCCGTGCTGGTGGTCACCGATCAGCGGGTATGGCTGCATTCGTCGATCGCGGCCGCCGTTCGGAGTTCGCTGGATGCTGCGCAGGCCGCCCCGCATGTGGTGGCACGCGACATCGGGGCGCCGGACGACGAATTTCTCGCGGCAGTCATCCGGCGGTTGCGGGACGTGCCCGGCGGGATCGTGCTGGCTCTGGGGGGTGGCTCGGTGTTGGACATCGCCAGGCTGGCCGCACTGGCCGCCGACGATCCGGACTTCGCCGGGGTGCTCGCCAGTTGGCGCACAGGATCGTCCCTCCCGGCGGTGGTGATGTGGCCTGCTGGCCGCGATGCCGGCTGTGACTGTGTGTGTATCCCGACGACTTTCGGTACCGCGGCTGAGGTGAGCCCAGTGGCGGTGCTTCGCCGCGGCCAGGCGACCACGCTATTCGTCAGCCCGGCGTTGCGCGCCCACGCCGCGGTGTTGGATGCCTCAGCCGGAGCCACGCTCGGGGCGGGAGCGGCCCGAGCTGGGCTGCTTGAACCGATGTCCCGCGTGCTGGTTCCGGCGGTGGCGGGGGGACCTCTCGAACTGCAGGATCGGGTTGGGCGGGCATTGTTCGAAACGTTGATCCACCTCGGCCGCCCGGGTGCCCGCTTGGATGCCGGGTGGCGGCTGGCAGCCGCGCTCACCAGTGCCCAGACCCACACGGCATTCCTGTCGCTCGGCCGCTCCCCATTTGGGCATGCGCTGTGGCCGTGCGCCACCGAGCTGATGGCAGCGACTGGCGCCAGCAAGCCGATGGTCCTTTCCTGGCTACTGCCGGCGTGGGCCCAAGGGCTGGTGAGCGGGCAACTGCACAGCCCCGTGTTCGGCTCGCCCGAGCGGCTCGCGGCAATAACTGGCTGGCCCGCTGCAGAGGTCCCTGATCGCTTGGCGGAATGGTGCGCTGGTTTGGAGCTGCGGGAGGGCCACGGATCCGAAGTGGTGCCCGAGGTCGACGCGAGTGGGGTTGCAGCTGCGGTAGTCGGCACCTGGCAGGCCAGCGGTTGGTTTCTCGCTGGGGCCACTACCGCCGAACTTGAGTGGCTGCTCGCAGCGGCAACGGTCTAAATCCTCTCCAATACCTGCTCCAGGCAGCCGAAACACGGCGCGTCGCGGCCCTTGAGCACAGTGTGGAGAGGATTCAGGCCGTCGGGAGGATGAGCTCGCGGCGGGTAGGGCCCGCGGCGGGTAGGGCCCGCGGCGGTGAACCTCACAGCGTTTGGCGAGCTACCATCCGAGCGAACACCCCAGGGGTCTCGGCCAGTTCCTGGAAGGCTCCCGGTTGCCCAATCCGACCCTTATCAAGCACCACCACGCGATCTGCGCGCCGGATTGTGCTCAATCGGTGGGCCACCACGATGCGGGTCACATGCAGATTCGCGAAGCTATCCGCCACCTGTGCCTGGTGACCGAGTCCAAGAACAACCACCTCGTTCGCAAGTACGGCTGCTGCTACCGCTTCGACACCCCCGCCCCCATCCCCTCCGAACTGCCCGACGTCCGCCGAGGCGTGCGCCACCTGAGGACTCGTCGCAGGCCATGGCGGACCAAACGCAACGGAATTCACCCGCCGGACACCACACGGCGGCGAGGTGATTAGCGTCTAGGTCGGACGTGGGCGAATGAACGGCCGCCGCGGATCGAGCCGGTGTTTCCAAGGCCAGCATCAGCCACTAATTCGCGAGGCAGTCGGACATTCTGGCATTCGCCGTCGAAGAGAACATTCAGTCTGTCACCCACGAGTTGGTGAGACTAGACCTCAAGAATTGCGATGTAGATGTGGCTGTGGAGGCGTTGATGATCGTGATTCCGACGACCCCGGCACGTCGGTTAGAAGCTCAGGTGTGGCTGGCCCTGCTGTCCCAGCGCAATCGTGATCCGCAAAACACCCGCGCCCTGACCCACCTCAATGCGACTGTTCGGGTGGGGATCATGGTGGTGTTGCGGACTCTGAAGTCGCAAGGTCTGATGGCGCGGCACGCTCGCCAGCACGAGGTGGTCACGGACTGCGGGAGTCCGCTGGGCGTGGGTCGGCCCACAGTGCGGATCGCCCCGGGCACCGGATACTTCTGCTATGGATGCACAAACGAGCGGAGTCGAGTCGTCGGCTCTGGGTACCCACGGCGCGAACGGTCAAGAGTCAGCACAGCCGATCGCAGCCTTCATCGGCGTCTATCACGCGAACGGGGGCCTGGTGGGCGAAGCCCGGTACGTGATCGGATCGTGGCTCGGCGCGGCACACTGCTCGCTGTGCGACATCACCCACTCGCCCGTCCGGCGGAAACGGGCGTGGGACCGCATGGTGGCGGGTCTGCGGATCCCCTTCGAGTTGCACCACCTCAACGAACTCACCCCAGATGTGACCGCTGCAGTGCAGCGTTGGGGTTCGCCTGTGGTGCTGGCCCGGCTGGCCGATGGGCAGGTGGTGCCGGTGCTCGGGCCGGACGAGTTGGAGTCCCTCGACGGCTCGGTGCCTGGGTTCGAGCAAGCGTTGCGGGCGGCCGCCGCGGGCCTCGCCGCCTAGCCGGAGTCGCCGGTGTTTCGGCGGCCAGGTCGTGGGCTCAGCCGCGCATTAGGCAGTGCCGGGGCCGGTAGACGTGCGTTGCTGTCGCCGGCGACACGAGCAAACCGTGGCGAGCCGGACGCCCAGTCGGCCCGGGCTTCGGCGATGTCCTCGTGGCTGCGGCCGACGAAGTTCCACCACATCACCAATTCCTCAGTCAACGGTGCGCCGCCGAGCAGCAGGAATGTCACCGGTTCGGAACTGCTCAACGTAATGTGATCTGCCCCCCAGCCCAGATACCGCAGCGATCCCGCTGGAATCGGCTCGCCGTCGGCGGTCAACAGCCCATCGAGGGCGAGGATCCCGTATTCGAAATCAGTGCGCAGGGGCAACTGGGCTGCAAAGCCACCCGCAGTGCTCAACTCGACGCCCACGATCGGCGTGAAGACTTCAGCCGGTGATGTCGCGCCGGCGAAGTCGCCGATGAACACACAAGCCTGGAGGTCGGCGCCGGTGTCGGCGGTCACGCTCACCCTCGGCAGATCCGCGTGATGCGCGAAGTGGGGCTCGGTGTGTCGGTGGGACTCAGGCAGCGCGACCCACATCTGGATTCCGCGCAGCGGCGTCGTCTGATCAGACGTCGCGTATTCGGAGTGGGCGATTCCCCGACCGGAGGTCATGAGGCTCAACTCGCCGGGCGTCACCTCGGCGACCCCGCCAGTACTGTCACGGTGGGCTACCTGACCCTGGAGCAGCCAGGTGACGGTCTGCAACCCGGTGTGGGGGTGGGGTGGAACACTCATCAACTCATCGTGCGGGCCCGTGGGCCCATAGTCGTCGACGAAACACCACGCCCCCAAGGTTCGGATCTCCCGGTGGGGCAGGGTGCGCCGGACCGACATCGCGCGCGGACCACCGAGGGGCACCTCGCGCGGCGCCAGCGTGATCGGGGCCGGCGATGGGCCGGCGGCAATGGCTGGGCACGAGCTTTCGGCGGGTTGGGTGTCGAGGTTGCTCATCGCGGCACCATACTCGCGGATCCTGATGAGTCACACTTGGAACATGTCGACCGACTACCTCCGCACGTTGTATTCGGTGCCTGCCATGGACTGTGCAGCCGAGGAGCAAATGGTGCGGATGGCGCTGGGCGCTGTGCCCGAGGTAGTTGAGGTCGGGGTGGATCTGCGGACCCGAGAGGTCCAGGTGACCCACGCCCCGCCAACTGAGCAGGTGACGCAGGCGCTGGTCTCGCTTGGCTTTGGTGCGCGCGAACTCGGACACGAGGTGGTGGCGGCCCCGGCGACACCAGTAGCAGTCGCCAGCGATGTCGGTGCGAACGGCCGCCCCGCAGCCAACGCAGCCAACGCAGCAAACGGGCAACAGTCGAGCCAGCGACGAGTGCTCATGGTCGTGCTGATCATCAACGCCACGATGTTTGCCGGTGAACTCCTCGCGGGCCTGTGGGCGCAATCCACCGGCCTGGTGGCGGATTCCCTCGACATGCTCGCCGATGCCTTCGTCTACGCCATGGTGCTCGCGGCGGTGGGAGGTTCGTTGACCCGCCAACGTCGGGCCGCCCAGGTCTCTGGATGGCTGATGCTGGGCTTGGCGTTGCTGGTGCTGGTGGATGTGGTGCGACGAGTGATCATGGGCAGTGAACCGGTGTCGCTGGTGATGATCCTGGTGGGTGTGCTGGCGCTCGTGGCTAATGTCACCAGCATTGTGCTGCTGTCGGGGCATCGCGAAGGCGGCGCGCATTTGCGTGCCAGCTGGATCTTCACCACCCGTGATGCGCTGGCAAATGCCGGTGTGGTCGTGGCCGGCATCCTGGTGCTGGCCACCGGCTCAGCGGTCCCGGATCTGATCGCCGGCGTTGTCATCGCCAGTCTGGTGGGCACCGGCGCCGTGCGCATCCTGCGGTTGCGCTGAGTCCGCGGGATCGCGCGACTGCTGCAGTTCCGATCCGTCCTGGGAGTGCGTGGGGGTGCCGCGGGCTGGGATTGTGCGCGCAGCGGCGACGGCGCCCAGGCTCAACAGCAGCCCGGCCACGATGGCGGTGATCATGATCCCCGAGGTGAACGCTTCACTGGCTGCGGCCAGGATGCCCGCCGCCTGGTCTGCGGGCAGGCCGGCGATGGCCTCGGGTACCTGTGAGATCGACTCCGCAGTTGCGGACGCAGCGTCCGGTGGGGTCCCGGCCGGAAGGTTCAGCAGCCACTGGTACGACATGGTGAGCAGGCTTCCCATCAGCGCGATCCCCATCGCGGTGCCCAACTCGAATGACGTCTCCGAGACTCCGGTGGCGGCCCCCACCCGAGCCGGGGGAGCCACCTTCAGGACCAGATCGGCAGCAGTGGTCAGCACCGTCGCGATGCCGAAGCCGAGCATCGCCAGCGGGATGACCATGGTCCAGTACGGCATGGCGGCAAGCGGGCCGACAGCTATGAGTCCCACGGAACTGCAGGTCATGCCGGTGAGTAGTACCCGGCGGGCCCCGAAACGGCGGAGAAGTCGACCAGTCTGGGGTGCGACCACCATCGACACCAGGGACACGGGCAGCAGCGAGAGGCCGGTGCGCAGGGGCGAGTACCCGGCTACCGCCTGGAAGAAGATGGGGAGGAAGAAGAGCGCGCCGGTCACTGCGAAGACAACACTGAACTGAGCCAACACCGCGGCCGAGAACGCAGGTATCCGGAACAGCCCGAAGTCCAGCAACGGTACCTTCAGGCGGAACTGCCGACGGGCGAAAACTAGGAGCAGCGGAATGGCAATCGCCAACCCGACGTAGGCCTCCCACTGTGCGAAGCCGCGGTGGGCGAGTTCGGTGATGCCGAAGACCGCAAGCAGGATCCCGAAGGTGGACAGCACGATCGAGGTCACGTCGATGGGTTGCTTGGCGTCGCCGCGGGACTCGGGTAGGGCCCAGGCGCCGACCCCGACGATGAACATCACCACTGGCACGTTGATCAGCAACACGGATCCCCAGTAGTAGTGCTCAAGCAGGAAACCCGCCAGCGAGGGGCCGACCGAGGCCCCGGCCGAACCCGCGGCGCTCCAGAACCCGATCGCTTTGGTGCGTTGCCGTGTGTCGGTGAAGACGGTCCGAATCAATGCCAACGTGGGTGGCATGAGCCCAGCCCCGGCCATGCCCTGAAGCGCGCGGGCGGCGATCAGCAGATTCGGATCAGTCGCCAGCGCAGCGGCAACGCTCATGATGCCGAATCCGATTGCCGCGAAAATGAGCAGTCGCTTGCGGCCGATCCGATCCCCGACGTTGCCCATCGTCACCAGCAACCCGGCCAACATGAACGAATAGATGTCGCCGACCCACAGGACCTGGGTGTAAGTGGGGTTGAGCTGCTCGGTGATTTGCGGAACCGCGATGGACAACACAGTGCCGTCGACCGCCACCAGGAATACCGCCGAGGACAGCGCAGCAAGTGCCGCGATCTGTCGGCGGGTCATGGGTGGGTGAGCGGGCACGGCTCAGACTGACATGGCGCGTGGTTGGTTACTTCGCTGGGGCGCCAGATTCGACCGGCGCCTCGGCCTCGGCGCCACTCACTCCCAGCAGGCGGGCGACGCCGGATGCGGTGAGGCTGTAGAACGTCACCGTTCCGGCCACGACGAGGAAAGTGATGGGCAGCAGTAACTCGCCAGTGGGGACCTTCCCTTGCAGCAGGGCAGCGCTGAAACTGGCCGCGGTCGCTGCAGCCACGATGCCGCGCGGCGCCATCCAGCCGATGAATAGCCGCTCGCGCCAACTCAGCCGGGACCGGCGTCCAGTCAGCAACCACACCATCGCCGGGCGCACCACCAATACCAGAATCGCCACCAACACGACGGACGGCAGAATGAGCCCACTCAGCGAGGCAGGCGTCACGGAGGCCGAAATCGCCACGAAGAGCACACCGATGGAGATGCTCACCAGGACGTCGAAGAATGGCCGCACTCGGGCCAAGCCGGGCCCAGCCAGTTTGGGCGTGGCCATGCCCATGAGAAGCGCGGTCAGCAGGCCCGAGTCTTCGGACAGGGCGTTCGCAAGCCCGGCCATCAGGATGGCTGAGCCGAACAGCACTTGCGTGCCCATCAGGTCCGAGCCTCGCGCAAGATGCAGGCCGCCGCGAATCAACACGATGCCAACCACGGCCATGACCGTTCCGACGAGCAGGCTCTCCAGGAACTCGCTGATTCCGGCAGCGAGGCTCCCCAGGCCCGACGACCGCACGCCAGCGAAGACGATCACTGCGATCAAGGCACCCACCGGATCGACCAGGGTCCCCTCCCACGCCAAGATTCGCCGGATCCGTTGCTCCGGTTTGATGAACTCCAACAGTGGCCCCACGACCGTGGGCCCGGAAACGATCAGGATGGCGCCGAGCAGGATGGCGATGTTCAACTCGATGTCGAATAGCCAGTAGGCAGCCAGCGCGGCGCAGGCCCAGGTGATGGGGCCGCCAATCCACACCAGCCGTCCGACGAGGCGGTGATCCGCTCGCTCCATCGGTTGGTCGAAGAGTTCCAGGCCGCCGTGGAAAAGGATCAGCGCGACTGCTAACCCGACCATGGGGGAGAAGAGGTCGCCGAAGGTCGCCGCCGGATCTAGGTAACTGATCGAGGCCCCGGCGATGAAGCCGGCCGGGAGCAGCAACAGCAGACTGGGCAGATTGATTTTCCGGGCAACCAGTTGGCTGATGGTTGCCAGACCCACCACGATGGCACTGCTGGCGAAGATCTCGGCGGATTCCATTCGCGCACCTTACTGTGGGGTGAGCACCCGAGGAGGACGATGATCGACATCGATGAGGCGACCTTCGTCGAATTCGTCGACGAAGCACTTGCGGAGATTCCGCCGCAACTGGCCTCGATGATGAGCAACGTCGAGGTGATGGTGGTCGACCGGCACGACGACGAGCCGGATCTGCTCGGGCTCTACGAAGGGATCCCGCTGACCGAACGTGGCGACACCTACGCTGGCGCGCTACCAGATCGAATCATGATTTACCGGCTGCCAATCTTGGGGATGTGCGACACGGTCTTCGATGTGATCGACGAAGTGCGAATCACCGTGATCCATGAAATCGCTCACCACTTTGGGATCGACGACGAGTCGCTGCACGAGTGGGGCTGGGGCTGACGAGCGCCGCTCAGACCCATTTGGCGAGCCACAGGGCCTCGCCGATCAACTCCAGGTTCGCCAACTCCGACTGCGCCTCGTCGACGTGGTGCTCCTCTTCCTTGAGCAACTCTTCGGCGAGAACCCGGCTGCCGGGGTCACCGGCTTCGGTGCAAATCGCCACAGCGCGCTGGTAGCGGTCGACGGCCCCAAGTTCCATCTCGTAGTTCAGCTTGAACTGTTCCACCGCGGATTCCCCGACGCCCACTGGGAACAGTCGCTGCATGTTCGGTACCCCGTCGAGGAAGAGGATCCGTTCGATGATCACCTCGGCATGCTTCATCTCACCGATCGACTCGTCGTAGTACTCCTTGGCCAGCTTCGCCAGACCCCAGTCAGCAGCCATCTTGGAGGCGATGAAGTATTGATTGACCGCGGTCATTTCAGCGGTCAGGGCCTCGTTGAGGATTTCGATGACGCGGGGGTCTCCCTGCATGGCGGTGCTCCCTTGGATCAAGCGTGGGTGGACACTAACGATTCGTTACCCGACATTAGCGCACGGAAGGCACATGGCTCTGCCCCACAGCCGCCGTTGTGGCCCTCACCAAGGAGTCGGCAGATCATCGGTCGGCAGCCGCCACATCCTCCGCCAGCCCCGCAGGCATCGGAAACCTCATTGATCGTCGTGGCGCCCGAGGCGATCGCCGCGCGCACACTGGCATCGTTCACTGCGGCGCAGTGGCAGACGAGCATGGTTTCCCTTCGAGTCGACTCCGCATTTGTTAGGTAAGCCTAACCTATGGGTTGAAGGGGCGTCCAGAGTGCGGCGGAACCGGGCTCACTCACCCGAGTCGGCGGTGCTCACCTTCGCCGGCATCGTCATCGGCGGACTCGTCTTCGTCTTCGTCGCCGTCATCATAGATATCGGCGTACGGATCTTCGTACTCGTCGTATTCATCGTCGAAACTGTCGTCCTCTTCACGGGTGGTTCCGTGGTGCTGCTCACCGGCGGCACCGGACAACTCTTGGCGCAGGGCATCAAGATCCATCGACGGTGTGGAGTACTTCAACCGCCGTGCGACTTTGGTCTGCTTCGCCTTCGCTCGGCCGCGCCCCATGGCTCGACCCCCTCGTAGGTGATGGACTAGGCAACGTGGCACGAGCCTACCTCCTCAAATGCGATGAGGACACACGGGTCAGGTAGTTCGCTGTGATCCGGTTGCGGGTCGTTGGATCGGCTGCGAGACTTCGGAACGCAAGCACTCGGCGCGGTCGGGTGTCGCAACCAAATCGATCCAGCCATCGCCGGGAGGTGTCATGAGCGCCGAAACCCCACTCCCGCAAACTGCCCCTCCGGCAGCCGCGGCGGCCGAAGATCTCGGGCCGCTGCTCACCCCTGGTGAGGTGGCGAAACTTTTCCACGTCAACCCGCGAACAGTCACCCGCTGGGCCCGCTCGGGCAAGATCACCAGCGTCAAGACACTGGGCGGGCACCGGCGGTACCTGCAGCGCGAGATCGAAGTCCTGCTCAACCCAGCGCCGGCCCAGTCGGCGCCCTCGAGCGTCGTCGCGCCTCGCTGAGGCCGCCCTCAGCGGTAGTTGTTCACCAGTCGGGCTGCGCCGCCGGAGCCGCCCTTGGCCGAGGCGTCGCCCGATTCGGCGATCTCCCGGCGTCGGACCGATCCCACGATCGTGGTGGGTACTCCGCGCGATTCGAGAACAGACACAGTCCGGTCTGCGGCATCGGCGGCCACCACCGCCACCATCCCCAGCCCCATGTTGAAGGTTGCTTCCACATCCGTGCCACTGAGGTTACCCAGGTCTCGGATGAGGGTGAAGATCGCTGGCGGCGTCCAGGTCTGGCGGTCGATGTCCGCAATTCGGTCAGCTGGCAGCACACGAGCGATGTTGGCCGCGATACCGCCGCCGGTGATGTGCGAAAACGCGTGCAGGTCCGGCCCCAGCGCCGCGTGCAGGGCGAGGCAGTCCTGGGCGTAGATGCGGGTGGGTTCGAGGAGTTCTTCGCCAAGTGTTCGACCAAGTTCGGCCACATCGCGGTCGAGGCCCCAGCTGGTGTCCGCGAGCAGCACCTTGCGTGCCAGCGAGTATCCGTTGGAGTGCAGACCGCTGGCGGCCATCGCCACCAACACGTCACCGGCGGCCACCCGCTCCGGGCCGAGTACCTCATCGGCTTCCACCACGCCGGTGCCGGCCCCGGCAACGTCGTATTCGTCGGGCGCGAGCAGCCCGGGATGTTCGGCGGTTTCGCCGCCCACCAGGGCACATCCGGCCTGCACACAGCCCTCGGCGATGCCGGTGACAATCGCCGCGATTCGCTCGGGGACCACGGCACCGCAGGCGATGTAGTCGGTCATGAAGAGCGGTTCCGCGCCGCACACCACCAGATCGTCCACCACCATGGCGACAAGGTCCTGGCCGATGGTGTGGTGGATGTCCATCGCCTGGGCGATCGCGACTTTAGTGCCGACCCCGTCGGTGGAGGTGGCAAGCAGCGGGCGGGTGTAGCCATGCAGCGCCGAGGCATCGAACAGGCCGGCAAATCCGCCGAAGCCCCCCACAACCTCCGGACGGGTGGCCCGGGCCACCGAGGATCTCATCAACTGCACGGCCCGCTCGCCCGCTTCAGTGTCGACGCCAGCCGCGGCGTAGGCGTTGCTCATGGCAGATCCAAAGCTTTGAGCCCGGCGGCTCCAGACGGCACTCCGAGGGCGGATTCGGCGGCCTCAAGCAGGAACTTGTCGCGGTGCTCCATCGCGGGGAGTTCGATCGGGTAGACCCCGTCGAAACACGCCCGGCACAAGTCGTCCGAGGCCACCCGGGTTGCGTCGACTAGGCCGGCCAGCGAAATGTAGCCGAGCGAATCGGCGCCGATCGAGTCACGGATCTCGTCGTCGGTCATCCCGTTGGCGATCAACTCTGCTCGGGTGGCGAAGTCGATGCCGTAGAAGCACGGCCACTTCACCGGCGGTGAGGAGATCCGCACATGCACCTCCCGGGCGCCGGCCTCGCGCAGCATCTTGACGATGGCACGTTGGGTGTTGCCGCGCACGATCGAATCATCGACTACCACGAGTCGCTTGCCCCGGATCACCTCCTTCAGCGGGTTCAGTTTCAGCCGGATGCCCAGTTGCCGCAGCGTTTGCGAAGGGGAGATGAAGGTGCGGCCGACGTAGGCGTTCTTCACCAAACCCTGGGCGAAGGGAATGCCGGAGGCCTGGGCATAGCCCACGGCGCCGGGGGTACCGGAATCTGGCACCGGGATCACGATGTCGGCCTCAGATGGATGCTCGATGGCCAGTCGCCGCCCGACACCGACCCGGATCGCGTGGACGCTTTGCCCGGTGAGCATCGAATCCGGACGGGCGAGGTAGACGTACTCGAACAGGCAGTGCTTGGGTGCGGCGGGTGCGAAGATGCGGGAACGCACCCCGGAGGCGTCGATGGTCACCAATTCGCCGGGCTCGATTTCACGCACGAAGGTGGCCCCGACAATGTCCAGCGCTGCGGTCTCGCTGGCCACCACCCAGCCGCTAGCGAGGCGGCCCAGCACCAGCGGCCGGATTCCCTGCGGGTCCCGGGCCGCGTACAGCGTCGACTCATCCATGAACACCAGCGAGAAGGCGCCGGCGACGCGGCGTAGCTCTTCGCCAGCTGCCTCCTCCAGGCTGAGGCTCGGATGGGCTGCCAGCATGGCGGTGAGCAGTTCGGTATCGCTGGTGGCGAGGTCGATGTCGCCCAACGGGAGTTCGGGGCCGGAGGTCCGCAGATCCTCGACGATTTCCGCCAATTCGGCGGTGTTGGTGAGGTTGCCATTGTGGGCCAGGGCCATGTGGCCGGTGGCGGTGCCGCGGAAGGTGGGCTGGGCGTTCGCCCAGGTGCTCGATCCGGTGGTGGAATAGCGCGAGTGCCCCACGGCCACATAGCCGGGCATCGACTCCAGCGCCGATTCGTTGAACACCTGGCTGACTAGACCCATGTCCTTGTAGACCAGGATGCGCTTGCCGTCGGACACCGCAATACCAGCCGATTCTTGGCCACGGTGCTGCAACGCGTACAGCCCGAAGTAGGTGAGTTTGGCAACTTCTTCCCCAGGTGCCCACACTCCGAATACGCCGCAGGCATCCTGCGGGCCCTTCTCCCCAGGGAGGAGATCGTGCGAGAGTCGACCATCGCCGCGCGCCACCCGGCCAGTGTACGCACCGCGATCATGTGGTGCGGTCGCAGCGGCCAACTGGAGTGCGACACCTCACGTATGCGGTGCGTCACACCCCGGTGACATTGAGTTCGACTAGGTCTCCCGGCGCAGGTGTAGTGGCCCCGGCGAGCATCCGCGACATCACCTCGGCGCCGTTGGCGAGTCTGATTTTGAGCAGCACGTCGTGGCCGTGATACGACAAGTCGGCCACGGTCGCGCTGGTGGCAACGTCCGCGCCGGAGTTGGTCCGGTCGGTGGTGCTGGCTCGGGCGTGAACGTGTTCCGGCCGCAGCATTGCCACGCCGGCGCTGGCATCGAAGGGCACCCCGGGCGGCAACTCTCCCAGCACGCAGGCATAGGTGCCGCGAGAGGTGCGATCGGCTGGCAGCAAGTTGCAGTCGCCGAGGAACACTGCAAGGTCTTGATCCACCGGATGTTCGTAGATCCGCCTGGGTGGTGCCGCCTGCACTATCCGCCCGTCGCGCAGCACAGCGACCTCGTCGGCTGCCGAGAGGGCCTCATCCTGATCGTGGGTCACCAGCAACGCGGTGGCGTCACAGGCTTTCAGAGCTGTGATCACCTCGGTACGGACGTTGGCCCGTAGCGAGACATCCAATGCGGAGAAGGGCTCGTCCAGCAGCACCACGTCTGGGGCAGGCGCCAGGGCCCGCGCCAGCGCCACCCGCTGCTGCATGCCCCCGGACAGTTCGTGCGGTTTGGCCTTCGCCATCCCCGGCAGGCCGACGAGTTCCAGCAGTTCGTCGACGCGCGCCGAACGGCCCCGCCGGGGCAGGCCGAAGCCGATGTTTCCGGCCACGTCCAGGTGGGGGAAAAGCGCACCCTCCTGTGGCACGATGCCGACCCGCCGACGTTCTGGCGCCACCCAGGTGGCGGCGCCGTTGGCGCTGGCTCCGGCCACAGCACGGCCAGCCACGAGCACCTCACCAGATGTGGGTCGGAGGAATCCGGCAATCACTCGCAGCAAGGTGGACTTGCCGCAGCCGCTTGATCCGAGCACTGCGGTCAGGGTGCCGGTGGCCACGGTCAAGTTGATGTCGTGGAGCACCTCTGCGCCGTCGTATCCCGCGCTCACTGCGCGCACCTCCACGCCGGGTGTCACACCCTCACCTCCAGGTCTGCTGCGGTCTGTGCTGGATCATCATCGTGGGACCGTCCCTTGTGCGCATCACCATTGTGCCGTCCGGTGTTGGATACCACCCGCGAAAGCCAGAAGGCGGGGATCGAGGCCAGGAGCAGCAGGGTGGCGGCGTAGGGCGCGGCGGCGGCGTAGTTCGCGACTTCGGTGTTGCGCCAGATCTGGGTGGCGAGGGTCTCCATGCCGGTGGGGCGCAGCATCAATGTGGCGGGCAGTTCCTTCATCGCGGTGAGCATGGCCAGCACCCCACCTGCGAGCACTCCGGTGGCGATCAACGGAACGGTGACGCGGGCGAAGGTTGCGATTGGCCCAAGACCCAAACTCCTGCTCTGCTGCTCAAGCACAGGTGGTACTGCGGCCATAGAGGTGCGCACGCTGCCGAGGGCTTTCGGCAAGAAGAGCACACCGTATGCGAAACCGACCACCACCACAGTCTGGTACACCGCCGGAACCACCGCCAAGGTGAAGAACACCAATGAGAGCCCCACCACAACTCCGGGCAACACGTGGCTGATGAAGGCGCCGGTCTCGGTGGCGCGCACGGCGGCGCCACGGTAGCGGGCCGCGAGGATCCCCACCGGGAGCGCCAGCACCACCGCGATTACGGCACCGATGGCCGACACCGTGATCGTGGCAGTGGCGGCCGAGACGAGGCTGGACACGTCGACGCTATTAGTGGAGGCCGAGCTAGCGAGCATCCGCAACAGCGAATAGGTGGGCACTCCGAGGGCCAGCACGGTCAGTGCCCCCAAACCGGTGAGAGCGGGCAACGCCCAGCGGCCGAGGGGCACCGGGAGGCCTTCTTTCGGGGTGCCGGCGCCAGTGCGCCACCGCTGGGCGGAACCACGAGAGGCCTGCTCGCCGAGCACAAAGACCAACGCGAGCACGATCAGCAGCAGCGCGAGCACTGCGGCGCTGGTGCGGTCGAAACTCGCACGGTAGGAGGCATAGATGGCGCGGGTGAAAGCGTCGTAGCGCATGATCGCCACGGTGCCGAAGTCGCTCAGGGTGTAGATGGCGGCCAGCAATGTCCCGGCAGTTGCAGCCGGAATCACCTGCGGCAGCCCCGCTCGACGGAAGGCCCGCCAGGGACTCGCGCCCAGGGATCGCGCGACTTCCTCCGCGCCGGCGTCGGAGGCGCGGAAGGCGGCGGCAACCGGCAACACCACGTATGGCGTGCTCACCAAGGTGAGCACCAGCCAGGAGCCACCGAATCCGCCCATACCGGGGAACAGGGCCAGCCAGGCATAGGCGGCGACGTAGGACGGAACCGCCAGCGGCAAGGCCAGCAGCACTAGCCAGACCCGCCGCATCGGCAAGCGCGAACGGGCCACCAGCCAGGCAGCGGGAATGCCGATCAGCACGCAACTCACCGCCACCGCCACAGTCAGGCTGAGGCTGTTCACCGCCACCTGCCAGGTTCGTGGCCGGCTGAGTACGGCCCAGATCGTTTCCCAGCCGGCGTCGGCGGTCCGGACCAGAAGGTACCCGAAAGGGATGAGCGCAATCGCCGCGCTGGCCACTGCAAGTAGCAGCAGCCAGCGTGGCGGTCGACGGCTCATGGTGTGGGTGCTTTCTGGGCTAGGTGGTGTGCTGCGGACCCGGCGGCGGGCCGAGCGCGCAGCTTGCGGATCAGATCAGGCCGACGTCTTGCAGCATCTGCTGGGTGGCCGGCAACTCGGACAGTTTCTCAAGCGGCACCGGCGGGCCCTGCAGGGACTCCAGCGCTGGCAGGCCCTCAGCGGCATCCACTCCTGCCACTAGTGGGTATTCGTAGGTCTCGTTCGCGAAGTACTCCTGGGCTGGTGTAGCCAGCAGGTAGGCCACGAACTCGTCGGCTTCCGTCCCTGCCCCGGTGGCGAGGATGCCGGCACCCGCGACGTTCACGAGGGCGCCTGGGTCCTCCGGTTGGGAGAAGGCGATTTGGGCGCGCATGGCGTCCGCTCCCACCTCGGAGGCCTTCTCGTACCAGTAGTAGTGGTTGATCAGACCGAGTTGCACCTGGCCGTTGTTGACCGCGTCCAGAATGAGGCCGTTCTTCTCGTAGGTCTGGACGTCGTTCGCAACCAGGCCCGCAAGCCATTGCTGCGTTTCTTCGTCGCCGATCGTCAGGCGCATCGCGGTGACGAAGGACTGGAAGGAGGCGTTGGTCGGCGCGATGGCCACTTGACCATCCCACTTGGGGTCGGTGAGGTCGAGCACGGAAGTCGGGACGTCGGCGGTGGGGACCTGCTCGGAGTCGTAGGCGATCACTCGCGAACGTCCCGTGACTCCCACCCAGTTGCCTTCCTCGCTGGAGAACTGGGGCGGCACCAGCGCGAAGCTGTCGGCGGGGATGGGGGCGAGCAGGCCTTCTTGCCCGACCGCGCCGAGCGCACCGGCGTCCTGAGCGAAGAACACTTCGGCGGGGGATTGGTCCCCCTCTTCGATGAGTTGTGCAGCCAATTCGGCGCTGTCGCCGTAGCGGACCTCGGTGGCGATGCCGGTGTCTTCGCTGAACTGCTCCAGCAGCGGCCCGACCAGGCTCTCACTGCGCCCGGAGTAGACCACCAGGGTGCCGTCGGCAGTTGCCGTGGTGGCCTCGGTTGTCGGGCTGGTGGTGGAGCTGCCGGTGCCGCCGGCACAGCCGGCCAGGGCCATGGCGCCCACTAGGGCGCCACCGACGGCGAGCGCGAAGGGTCGGGGTGCGCGACGAGGGCGCAAGCGAAACATTGGCTTCCTTTTCCGTGGGGAACTTAGGTAAGCCTAACCTACATTGGGGGTCCCGGTGGTGAGATTCGGGGTGGGATTAGGTGCGCGGTACCGGAAACAACCCACGTAGGTCGCTGCGCTCGCCGGATGCTCGGATATCGCCTGACTCGACCGCATCGGCCCAGGTTCGGATCCCGGTGGCAAGTTCCACCAGGGTTCGGGCCTTCATTTGCACCAACGCCGGTGGCGTGCCTCGGCGATGCCTCACCCCGGCCACCACCTGCACCGCGGCGTGGGGCGGCACCCGCACCTCCACGCTATGCCCCGGAGCCCGTGCGCTCAGGTCGGCCAGGATCTCCTTCACCGCCGACTTCTCCACCGCTCTCGGGGGCCGCTCGCCGACGTCGTAGCAGGCCAGGCACTGCGTGACGGCATCGCTACGTTGATCCATATCGTCGCTGGGCAGCCTCCCGGCCTCGGAGCCGGTGGGTTCGGGTGGCGTCATGCGTCCCTGCCGAGTGCTTCGGTCAACGGCGGCAGCATTGCGGCCCCGGCCAACGGTGGGGCAGCTGTCGGGCAGGTGGTTTCGACCCAGTCGAGCACGGTGTCCAGCGCCTCGCGCCAGTGCGAATCGAGCATCATGTCGTGCCCGCCCGGCACCAGCACGGGCTGTGTTCCGACCTCGGCTGCGGCGCGGGCGAGGTCCGCAGCTGCGAGCAGGCGATCCTGCTCGGCGCCCACTACCAGCACGGGGGTGTCGATCGGTTCCAGTCGATGCGGCCAGGCCATGGCGTATTGCGCCCAGGGCGATTCCCGTCCCAGCCGGCTCAGGTAGCCCGCAGCGATAGTCGGATCAAGGTTGGCGAACAAATCGGCGGCAGTCAGCGGCAAGGTGCTGCCCAGCACGGTTCGGGCAGTGGCGGTTGGTTTGCGGGTGAGTCCTTGAATCAGCGACCGGCGTAGCCCGCCAGCGGGGAAGGGCGCAAGTAGCACTCCGGCGGGTGCGGGGTACCGGGCCAGTGCCAACCGGGCGGGTAGCGCGGCCAGCGAGTGAGCGATGAGCACGGGCGGTGCGGGCAATGTGGCGATCACCTGCAGCAGGTCATGCAGGTAGTCCCGGCCGGTGGTGCGACCTAGGCGGGTGTGGCCGCCGGAACCACCGTGGCCGCGGAACGACATCGCGTAGGCGCGGTAGCCGCGTTCAGCTGCTGCGGGAAGCCAATGTTCGGCGTAGCACCAGGCGCCGTGGCCCAGTCCTGGCAGGAACAACAGCGGCGGACGTTCGCCTGGCGACTCCGGGGTGGCTTCGAGGACCTCCAGGTGTTCGGGCCGCGAGGGGAACGACCACTCCCATGGGCGCATCACGCGCGGGCCGCGGGGTTGCCTCATCCGGGCGCTCCCACCCTCGTCGTCGCACGGATCCGCCCGAGTAGCTGCTGGAGCGCCGCTAGGTACTCCTGGTGGGCGATTTCGTAGTAGTGCCGAGTCGAGTCTTTGTAGTGTGCCCCGCCAGTGAACCGGCGGTTGGCCATGTCGATGATCTCGCGATGGATGGCCGCTGCCCGGGCCGGATCACGCTGGGCGAGCGCCAGGAACTCAGCGATCGTCTCGCCCTGCCAGTGCGCGATCGCCCACTGCCCGGAGTCCGGTTGGATCAGGCCAGACAGCCACAGGTTCGGGTGGGTCGGGGAGGCCATTTGCAGGCCGAGGCAGGGCCGATCATCGCGGATGCCGAGCACGGCGGGATCGGCGAGGAAGTCGAACCTTGCCAGGTAGCCGGTGGCGAACACCACCACGTCGACGTCGGCCCGGCGGCCGTCGCTGAACGTCGCGCCGTCAGCGTCGAAGCTTGCCACGTCGCCGCGCGGGTCGATGTCGCCGTGGCCGAGGTAGTAGATCAAGTTCTGGTTGACCACTGGGTGGGTTTCATAGAAGGCGTGATCCGGTTCCCGCAGGCCGTAGCGGGTGTAGTCGCCCACCATCGCCTTGTGCATCAAGGTGTACATGCCGCGGCGGACCCGGATCGGCAGTTTGAAGGCGAGTAGGCGGTCAGCTACCTGGTCGGAAGGTCGACCGAGGGCGTATTTCGGGTTGTACCAGTAGGCCCGGCGGGTGGAGTGAAAGGTGGCCGCGGCGTTCTGGGCCGATTCGACCGCGATGTCGCAGCCGGTGTTGCCAGCACCCACCACTAGCACCCGGCGTCCGCGCAACTGGTCGGCCGACTTGTAGTCCGCGGAGTGCAACACTTCCCCGGCGAAGCCGTCGAGGCCGGGGTAGGCAGGGATCTTGGGGTGCCAGTTGTGGCCGTTGGCGAGCACGACGGCGTCGTAGCGCAGGGTGGTCTCGACGCCGCCCGCTCGCCGAATCGTGACGTCCCACCGCGGGCCGCCAAACTCCCCCGGCGTCGGATCATCCGCCTCACGTACCTCGACCACCTCGGTGTTGAACAGGTACCGCTGGTGGACGCCGAAGTGCTCTGCGTAGCGCTCGAAGTAGGCCAGCACCTGCCGATGGCTGGGGTAGTCGGGGTAGTCGTCCGGCATCGGAAAGTCGGGGAACTGGGTGAAGGGTTTTGACGAGATCAGGTGGGTGGATTCGTAGACCCGCGAGGTGGGCGCGCCGAACCGCCAGTTACCGCCGACCCCGTCGGCCCGGTCGAATCCGTCGGCCGGAATGCCGTGGGCGAGTAGTGCCTTGACCGCCGAGATCCCGTGTGGCCCGGCCCCGATCACGGCCACCGCACCGGGGCGCGGGACGGCCGCAGACGTCGGCGCAGCTTCGTTCTCCATGGCTCTTCACGGTAGGCCCTTTCCCGCCGATGTGCAGGCCCTTCGTGCGGCGGCTGCCGGACTGGTGGCTACTACTCATTGCGGCAGCGATTGTGGCGGTGGCGCCCTTGCTGCGCGATGCGGTGGACTACCTGCAATGGTGGGGAGGCGAGCTGAATGTTGTCGACGGAGTAGCACCCCCTGGCATTCTGGTGCACCCACCCATCGACTACGTACCTGGACTCTCACCCGGCACAGCGGTTGTCGGCCTGTTCGTGGCTGGATGGTTCCCGCTATTTCCGTGGCTTGCGTTCCCAGTGCTGGGTTTGGTGCTCGGCCGTCGCATGATTGTCGATCGGCCTGGTCTTGTCCCACGATGGGCAGGAATGGGTGTGCTGGCGCTGGCGGCGGGCCTGACCGTCGCACTTACTTCGGTCAAGGCCTCGCGGGGCAATCCAGTGAGTGATCACATATCGGTCTTCTCCTTCACCCCGGAGTCGACCTCGCTGCTGCTAGCGCAACTCGGCATCGTGTTGTTAGTGATAGCTGCTGCACACGCTGGGCTCGACCGGGCCTAACCCAGAACGGCTGGCAGCGTCGACTCGTGGGCGGTGCGAAGTTCGTCAAGACTCAAGACGATTTCCTCGCCGTACACGTTGCCGACGACCACCACTTGCTCGTCGCCGCGGCCGAGGTCGCCGCCCAACCCGGAATCGACGACGCCGATCCGCTCGCACGGGAAGTTGCGCGCCCTGCACATCTCGGTGAAGCGCAGTTCCTCGGAGCGCGGCACCACCACCAACGCCCGGGCCGTCGACTCCGACAGCAGGAACACGAACGGGTCGATGCCATCTGGTATCCAGGTGCGCGCCCCGGTGCCGGAACGCATCGCCATCTCGATCAGCCCGATCGCGACGCCACCGTCGGAGAGGTCGTGTGCCGCGGTGAGCATGCCGTCGCGGGAACCTGCCACCAGGATCTGTCCCAGTTGACGTTCGGCCTCAAGGTCAACTTTCGGCGGCAGCCCCCCGAGGTGACCGTGCAGGTGCGCCCACTCGGAGCCGCCGAACTCGTCTGCGGTCGCACCGAGCAGATAGATCAGTTCGCCGTCGATGCCCCACGACATCGGCGTGCGCCGGTCGGTGTCGTCGAATACTCCGAGGACCCCGACCACCGGCGTCGGGTGAATCGCGGTGTCGCCGGTGGAGTTGTAGAAGCTCACGTTGCCGCCGGTCACCGGCGTGCCCATCTGCTGGCAGGCATCGGCCAGCCCCGTCACGGCTTCGGCGAACTGCCACATCACACCGGGGTCCTCCGGTGATCCGAAGTTCAGGCAGTTGGTGACGGCCAACGGGACTGCGCCAGTGGCGGCCACGTTGCGGTAGGCCTCCGCGAACGCCAATTGAGCGCCGGCGTACGGGTCGAGTTTGGCGAAGCGGCCGTTGCAGTCGGTGCTCAGCGCAACACCGCGGCCAGTGGATTCGTCGACCCGGATCACACCCGCATCCTCGGGTTGGGCGAGCACGGTGTTGCCGCGGACGTAGCGGTCGTATTGGTCGGTGACCCACGCCTTCGACGCCAGGTTCGGCGCGGCTGCCAGGGCCAGGATTTCCTTGCGCAAGTCCGCGGCATCGGCGGGGCGGGGGAGAGAATCGGGGGTGTTGGCCTGCAGTGCGTCAAGGTATTCCGGGCGGGCCAGGGGCCGGTTGTACACCGGTCCATCGTGGGCCACCGTGCGCGGCGGCACGTCCACGATGAGTTCGCCGTGCCAGGTGATCCGCAGTCGCTTGCTGTCGGTGACCTCACCGATCACGGTCGCGGGCACGTCCCACTTGGCGCACACGGCGAGGAACTCGTCGACTTTCTCTGGAGTCACCACCGCGCACATCCGCTCCTGGGACTCGCTCATGAGGATTTCCTCCGGCGAGAGCGTGGGATCGCGCAGCGGGACGAGGTCCAGCGCGACGTCCATGCCGCCGTCGCCGTTGCTCGCGAGTTCGCTGGTCGCGCAACTGATGCCGGCGCCGCCGAGGTCCTGGATGCCTTCGACTAGGCCCGCCTGGAGCACTTCCAGGGTGCACTCGATCAGCAGTTTCTCCATGAACGGGTCACCGACTTGCACTGCGGGGCGCTTGGCCGGGCCGGTGTCCTCGAAGGTCTCCGATGCCAGCACGCTCACCCCGCCAATGCCGTCGCCGCCGGTGCGCGCGCCGTAGAGAATCACCTTGTTGCCCAGACCCTTTGCGCTGGCCAGGTGGATGTCCTCGTGCTTCAGCACGCCTAGCGCCAGGGCGTTGACCAGCGGGTTGCCGGAGTAGCAGGAGTCGAACACCACCTCGCCGCCGATGTTGGGCAGGCCCAGGCAGTTGCCGTAGCCAGAGATCCCGGCCACGATGCCGGGCAGCACCCGGCGAGTGTCGTCCGCGTCCAGCGGACCGAAGCGCAGCGGATCCATGATCGCGACCGGCCGTGCGCCCATCGAGATGATGTCGCGGACGATGCCGCCGACGCCGGTGGCCGCACCCTGGTAGGGCTCCACGAAGCTCGGGTGGTTGTGCGATTCGACCTTGAACGTCACGGCCAGGCCGTCGCCGATGTCCACGACCCCGGCGTTCTCGCCGATCCCGACCAGCAGGGCGTCGGTTTCCGGCGCCTTCTCGCCGAATTGGCGCAAGTGCACCTTGGACGACTTGTACGAGCAATGCTCGGACCACATCACCGAGTACATGGCCAGTTCGGAGTTGCTGGGGCGCCGTCCCAGGATGTCGCGGATGCGCTGGTACTCATCGGCTTTGAGGCCGAGGTCGCGCCAGGGCTGGTCGGTGTCTGGGGTGGTGGTCGCACGGTCGACGGTGTCGAGGTCTCCGGTCACGGAGTCGAGTCTATGGCTCCACGATCGGGTGCTGCCTCAGGCCTCGGACCTGCCGTGTTTGTGCGCATACATGCGCTGATCGGCGACGGCGACGAGGTCCGCGGCGCTGGTGGCGTCGTCAGGGAAGACGGCAACACCCATGCTGACGGATCGAAGCCTGATGGTGGAGCCGTCGATGTGTAGCGGTTCGGTCACGGCTGAGGCCATCGCCTGTTGCACCCGGTCGGTGCCGCCGGGGTTTTCGGTGGCAGGAAGCACCACCAGGAATTCGTCGCCGCCGAGCCGGGCGACGGTGTCGGACTCCCGCACGCAGGCGTGCAGCCGGGCACCCACCGTCGCAAGCACCTGGTCGCCGGCGGCGTGGCCGTAGGTGTCGTTGACCTCCTTGAAACCGTCGAGGTCGGCGAAGATCACGGCGAGGCAGGTGTTGCTGCGGCGGGACAACAGAATCGCCTGTTCCAACCGGTCGATGGCCAGGTCGCGGTTCGGCAGACCGGTCAGGGAGTCGTAGTTGGCGCGGTGCCACACCTCCTGTTCGGACAGTTTGCGGCTCGTGATGTCCTCGGCGTAGCCGTGCCAGACGGTGCCGCCATCGACCCGTTCGGGGGTGGACGATGCTCGCACCCAACGCAGGCCAGCCGTCGGGAGCATGACTCGAAACTCCTCCTGCCACGGCGTGCACTCCTGATCGGACCTTTGGATGCTGCTCAGGAAGCGGTCGAGATCGTCCGGGTGGACGCGGCTGAACAACGGCTCGACGTCATCGTGCACATCTGCCGGCTCCACCTCGAAGACCTGCTGGATGCCGCGGCTGGTGTACGGGATGTCGTAGCCGCCGTCGGCCCGCCGCCGGAACTGGTAGACCATCCCCGGCGACCACTCGGCGAGTTTGCGCAAGTGGTCCCGGCTCTTGCGCAGGGCGATCTGCAACCGGTGCCCGGCGGTCACCTCAGTGGCGATCGCACACACCGCCCAGGCGTAGCCAGTGCGGTCGTGCAGGGGGAACTTGGCGGTCTTGAAGTAGCGAACACCGTTTGGGGTGGGCAGTTCGTCCGCAAATTCGCCACCCTGGTTGTTCGCCAGCACGGACAGGTCGTCGAGGTGGAAGCGCCGCGCGGATTCGTCGGAGATGAAGGCCCGCTCCGGGATACCCACGACCTCCTCGACGCTTCGTCCGTGCAGGTCCGCGTAGGCGGAGTTGGCATATCGCACCACACCGTTACGGTCCTTGACGACCACCGCCGACGGCACCCGGTCGAGGATCGACTCGAGCAACCCGAACGAGTCGCTGGTGTCCCACGCCATTTCCATACACACAAGGTACTGGTGGGGTGCAGGTGGCGTCAGCGATTCGGCTGGTGGTCGACACCCCTCAACCCGCGGCGACGACTTGCCCGAGCACCGAGGTGAACAGGCCGAGGCCGTCGGTGCCGGGCCCGGTCAGAGACTCCACTGCGTGCTCGGGGTGAGGCATGAGACCCACCACGTTGCCCCGCGCATTGCTGATCCCGGCGATGTCGCGGTGGGAGCCGTTTGGGTTCGGGCCCAGGTAGCGGAAAACCACACGTCCTTCGCCCTCCAACTCATCGAGCGTCGCATCGTCGGCTACGTAGCGGCCCTCGCCGTTCTTCAACGGGATCACGATTTCATCTCCGGAGGCAAAATCAGACGTCCAGGCGGTCTGGGCATTCTCCACCCGAAGCCGTTGGTCGCGGCAGACGAAGTGCAGGGAGTCGTTCCGGGTGAGGGCTCCTGGGAGCAGGTGGGTTTCGCAGAGGATCTGAAATCCGTTGCAGATTCCCAGCACCGGGAGGCCGCCCTGCGCCGCCGCCACCAGCGGATCCATCACCGGCGCGAATCGGGCGATGGCCCCACACCGCAGGTAATCGCCATATGAGAATCCACCCGGCAACACCACCGCATCGACCCCCAACAGGTCGGCATCGCCGTGCCACAGCGCAACGGGTTCGGCACCTGCAATGCGCACGGCTCGGCTGGCATCGACGTCGTCCAAGGTCCCGGGGAAGGTCACCACACCGATCCGGGCGCCGTTGGCAGTTGTCGCTGCCGAAGTCGCTGCCGAAGTCATGGTGCCGCTCGCGGACGTGGCTGGATTGCTGGTCGAACCCGGGGTCATGACGCTGTGCCCTCGGTGCTGTCGCTGCCATTGGCCAAGCGCCAGGTGTAGTCCTCAATCACCGGATTGCTCAGCAGGGTGTGAGCCAACTGGTCGACCTGCGCCTCGTCGACCGAATCGCCTGCAACCTCGATCACGAATCGTTTGCCCTGACGGACATCAGCGACGCCAGCCATTCCCAGCCGTGCCAGCGCTCCCATAACCGCCTGACCCTGCGGATCAAGAATCTCTGGCTTAAGCATGACTTCGACGATGATCCGGGCCACGGGGTCTCCTTGTGGGGTCATGAGTCTGTGCGTCCTGTGCACTCTGCGCCGCCGGCATGTCCGGGGAGCCAACTGCCTGGCTCCCCGGATTGCCCACGGGCGTACTCAGCCTAGTCCGCGGCCGACGACTGCCGGAATGTGATCCCGACTGTAGGAGCCACGACCTGTGTGGCACTGCTGTGCCGCGGATCAGGCCTCCAGCGGATCGCCCAGTTTCCAGTCGCGCACCTGAGGCATGTCCTCCAGGTTCTCTACGACGTATTCGGCGTGGCGAGCCAATTGCTCCTCGCACCAGGCTTTGAGGTCGGACGATCCGGCGATGGAGCGCTTGCAGTTGTTCAGCGCGTCCATCACCAGGTCATACCGGCTGGCTCCGTTGCGCACCACCATGTCGAACGGGGTGGTGGTGGTGCCTTCCTCCTTGAAACCACGCACGTGGAATCGGTCGGCGTCGGGGCGGCCATGGACGAGTTGGTGTACCGCACCGGGGTAGCCGTGGAAGGCGAACACCACATCGACGGTGTCGGTGAACAACTCCCGGAACTGCAGGTCGCTCATGCCGTGCGGGTGATCCTTGGGGCGTGGCAGCGTCATGAGATCGACCACGTTGACCACTCGGACCTTCATGTTTGGCAACCGCTGCTTGAGGATGTCGGCCGCCGCGATGGTTTCCATCGTCACGATGTCTCCGGCACAACCCAGGATGATGTCCGGTTCGGTTGAGCCGTCGTCGTTGCCAGCCCAATCCCACACCGAGGCACCCCTGGTGCAGTGATCGATCGCCTCGTCCATCGTCAGGTACTGCAGTTGCGGTTGTTTGTCGATCACGATCAGGTTGACGTAGTCCCTGGACCGGAAGCAGTGATCCGACACGCTGAGCAGACAATTGGCGTCCGGCGGCAAGTACACCCTCGCGACGTTGCCCCGCTTGATGATCACGTTTTGGATCAAGCCAGGCCCCTGGTGGCTGAAGCCGTTGTGGTCGTTGCGCCAGGCTGTGGAGGTGAGCAGGATGTTGAGGCTCGGGATGGGCTCGCGCCAGGGCAGTTCGATGGCCTCCTCGAGCCATTTGCCGTGCTGGATCGTCATCGAGGCGCTCACCATCGCGAAAGCCTCGTAGGTGGCGAACAGGCCGTGCCGGCCGGTGAGGGTGTACCCCTCAAGCCAGCCGTGGCAGTTGTGTTCGCTCAAGACCTCCATCACTCGGCCGTCCGGGCCAATCTTCACGTCGTCGGGGATCAAGCTTTCCATGAAGCCGCGATCCGAGACTTCGAAGACTTCCCCGATCCGGTTGGAGTTCGTCTCGTCCGGGCAGAAAACCCGGAAAGACTCTGGGTTGTCCAGATAGATGTCACGCATCATTGCGCCGAGCACCCGGGGGCTTTCCATCCGTTCGGTTGCCCGGGACGGTACCGGCACCGAATACGACTCAAACTCGCGCAGCACCAGGTCGTTGGTGACCAGCCCACCATTGGCCGACGGAGCCGCCGACATCCGCAGATCGCCATCCGGGTTGTTGGCTGTGACGATCGGCATCGGCGCGCCCGTGTCGTCGAATAGATCTTCCGGCGCGTAGGAGCGCAGCCAGGTTTCGAGGATGTCCAGGTGTTCTTCGTTGCCCTTCACGCCACTGAGCGGCACCTGATGCGCACGCCAGGAATCGGTGACTTTCACCCCGTCGACCGAGGCCGGGCCGGTCCATCCCTTTGGGCTGCGCAGAATGATCATGGGCCACTTCGGGCGAGTGTTGAAGCCGCCGGATCGGACGTCGTCCTGGATCGCTTTGATCTTGTCTAGGGCCGAGTCCAGCGCTTCGGCGAATCGGTGATGCATGCCGGGGACATCGTCCCCAGTCACCTCAATGACCTCGTAGCCGTGGCCCTCGAACAGTGCGCGGACCTCAGCCGGGTCTTTGCGGGCGAGCACTGTCGGTCCGGCGATCTTGTAGCCGTTGAGGTGCAGCACCGGGAGCACCGCGCCGTCGCGGGTCGGGTTGATGAACGAAATACCCTTCCAAGAGCCTTCCAACGGGCCAGTTTCGGCCTCGCCATCGCCCACCACCGCGAGCGCCAGCAGATCCGGGTTGTCCATCACCGCGCCGAAGGCGTGCACCAGCACGTAGCCGAGCTCGCCACCTTCGTGGATCGACCCCGGAGTGGTGACTGACACGTGACTGGGGATGCCACCGGGGGCAGAGAAACGCCGGAACAGGGTGCGCATGCCATTGGCATCTTGTGGGGTGTCCGGGTAGGCGTCGGTCCAGGTGCCCTCAAGCCATGACGCTGCCGTCAGTGAGGGGCCGCCGTGGCCGGGGCCGGTGAAGAAGACGGTCTGCTGTCCGCGTTCGCGAATGCAACGCGACATGTGGGAGTAGATGAATCCCAGGCCAGCCGACGTGCCCCAGTGCCCGAGCAGCCGAGGCTTGATGTCGTCACTAGTCAAGTCGCGGCGGGCGAGGACGTTCTCCTTGAGGTAGATCTGCCCGACGGTCATGTACATGTTGGCTCGCCACCATGCGTCGATGGTGGCGAGGCTGTCTTCGCTGAGGTACGACTCACCGCCACCTTGCGGTGCCTGCTCCGGGTTGAATCCCTCGTCGGCGCGTACGGTTGTGTTGTCGGTCATGGACCCTCCTCGGTCTGGCGATGCAACGGCACCGCGGCTTGGCGGCACGATGGACCAAGTGTTGCGAGCACCAGGGCACGTTGCGCGGCGGGCGCTAGTCGTTCACTCGACCGTTATCTTGCTGCCACATCGCACCCCCGGCCCTCGTTCCCCCGCGCCGCCCCGGTTCCCGCCACCGCCCGGCCCCCGCGCCCCGGCCACCGCGCCCCGGCCCCGCCGGCCCCCGCGCCGCGGCCCCGCGCCCCCGGCCCCCCGCCCGGCCCCGGCCCCGGCTCCCGGCCGACCCCGCGCGCCTCGTCGGCCCCTGCCGGGGCGCAAAATCGACCAAGACACGCAAAATCGACCACGAATCCTGGTCGATTTTGCGTGTCTTGGTCGATTTTGCAGGGGGTGCGGGGGCGCGGCAGGAGGGCGCGGGGGCGCGCGGGCGGGGGCTGCGGCAACTGCGCGGGGCAGGGTCCGGGCCGCTGGCCCTGACCCGTCAGGCGAAGGTCTGACCCGTCAGGCGCTCGTAGACCTCGACGTACTTGGCGCGCGTCGCCGCCACCACGTCGTCCGGTAGCGGTGGCGGTGGGACGTCGGCGGATCGATCCCAGCCGCTGGCCGGTGACGTGAGCCAGTCGCGGACGTACTGCTTGTCGAAGGAGGGCTGGGCGTGGCCGGGTTCCCAGACATCCGCCGGCCAATATCGCGACGAGTCGGGGGTCAGCACCTCGTCGGCGAGGACGAGACCGGGTGACGTGACGGCTCCGGCTGAGGCTCCGGACCCCACCGCCCCCGCAGCGAACCCGAATTCGAACTTGGTGTCCGCCAGGATGATCCCCCGGGATCTGGCGATGTCCCGCGCCCGGTTGTAGAGCTGCAGGGTGAGGTCGCGCAGATTGGCGGCCTGATCCTCGCCGACGATCCGGGCGGCCTGGTCGAAGCTGATGTTCTCGTCGTGGTCGCCGATCGCGGCTTTGGTCGCCGGTGTGAAGATCGATTCGGGTAGTTCGGACCCATCGACCAAACCTGGGGGCAACGCCACCCCGCAGACCTCGCCGCTCTGCCGGTATTCGACCAGGCCGGAACCGGTGAGGTAGCCGCGCGCCACGCACTCGATTGGAACCATCTCCAGCGGCCTGCACACCATGGCTCGGCCCGCAACGGCGTCAGGCACATCGGTCGACACCACATGGTTGCCGCAGAGGTCCGCGAGCTGGGAGAACCACCACAGGCTCGCTGCGGTGAGGATTCGGCCCTTGTCCGGGATCGGGGTGGGCAGGATCCAGTCGTACGCCGAAATGCGGTCAGTGGCCACGAACAGCAACAGCCCGTCCGGGGTCCGCCAGAGGTCGCGGACCTTGCCCGAGTAGACGTGCGTGAATCCATCGGGCAACGAGTAGTCCGGCTGCGGGACGGTCTGGGTCGGCATGTGGGGCACCTACAGAATCGGCTCGGGGGCGTACGCGGCCGCATCGGGATACTCGGCCGCTATCCGCGCCACCGCGGCGACCACCGCCGCGACCTGCGCTCGCGCCGCCCCGGTGAACTCCAGCGGCTCGGCCAGCAAATCCGCCAACGACGTCGAATCCAGCCCGAGTGCTGGATCACCCGCCAGTCGGTCCAGCAGATCCTTGCCACCTGTGCCCTGCCCGGCCCGCATCGTCAGTGCCACCTCGACTGCGTGATTCTTGATCGCCTCGTGTGCGGTCTCGCGCCCCACACCAGCCCGAACCGCGGCCATCAGCACCTTGGTGGTTGCCAGGAATGGCAGGTAGCGGTCGAGTTCGCGTTCGATCACCGCGGGGAAAGCGCCGAACTCGTCGAGCACGGTGAGCAACGTCTCGAGCATTCCGTCGATGGTGAAGAACGCGTCCGGCAGCGCGACCCGGCGGACCACGGAACACGAGACGTCGCCCTCGTTCCACTGCGCGCCGGCCAACTCTGCAGCCATCGAGCCGTAGCCGCGCAGCACGATCTGGAAGCCGTTGATTCGCTCGCACGAGCGAGTGTTCATCTTGTGCGGCATCGCGCTTGATCCGACTTGGCCCTCGGCGAAACCTTCCGTGACCAGTTCGTTCCCGGCCATCAGTCGAATAGTGGTGGCAAGTGAACTCGGCGCGGCCCCCAGTTGCACCAAGGCGGACACCACGTCGTGATCCAGCGAGCGTGGGTAGACCTGCCCGACGCTGGTGAGGGTGAGGTCGAATCCGAGGTGCGTCGCAATCCGAGTCTCAAGGTCGGCCAGTTGTGCTGGGTCTCCGCCCAAGAGGTCGAGCATGTCCTGCGAGGTTCCCATCGGCCCCTTGATCCCGCGCAGTGGGTAGCGGGCGAGCAATTCGTCGAGGCGTCGGAAACCGACGAGCAGTTCGTCGGCGGCGGAGGCGAATCGTTTGCCGAGCGTGGTGGTCTGCGCGGCGACGTTGTGGGAGCGACCAGCCATCGCGGTGTCGGAGTATTCAGCCGCCAACCGGGCCAACCGTGTGAGCACTGCAACCAACTTGGCCCGCAGCAGCACCAATGATTCGCGGATCTGCAGCTGCTCGACGTTCTCGGTCAGATCACGGGAAGTCATTCCTTTGTGGATGTGCTCATGGGAGGCCAGTGCGTTGAACTCTTCGATCCGGGCCTTCACGTCGTGGCGGGTGACGCGCTCGCGCTCGGCGATCGATTCGAGGTTCACGTCCTCCACCACGGCCGCGTAGTCGTCGACGGCGTCGGCGGGGATGTCCACGCCAAGGTCGACTTGGGCTCTCATCACGGCCAACCACAGCCGTCGTTCAAGGCGGATCTTGTGTTCCGGCGACCACAGCGATGCCATTGCCGAACTGGCGTAGCGCGAGGCGAGGACGTTGGGGATACCAGGTTTCATGGGCGCTCGTCCTCCGAGTGGTCGGATGTTGCAGCGGAGCCGGCCGCGGTGGAGCCAGCGGCCGCAGTCAAGGCATCAGCCACTGCATTGGCTGCGATATCGGATCGAAAATGACCACCGGGCAGTTGGATTCGAGACAGTGCCTCGTAGGCCTTGGCGCGGGCCTGATCCAGGCTTGGCCCACTGCCCACCACTCCCAACACCCGACCGCCCGACGAGACGACTTGCCCGTCCGCGTCCGTTGCTGTTCCGGCGTGCAGCACCACAGCTCCGAGGACGTCGGCCGCGTCGTCGAGGCCGCTGATCACGTCACCGGTGCGCGGAGTCGCCGGGTAGCCCTCGGCCGCCAGCACCACCACCACAGCGGATCCGGATCGCCACTCCAACGCGGGCACCGAACTGAGATCCCCGGCGGCCGCGGCGGCCAACACCTGCCCGAGCGGGCTCTCCAGCAACTCCAGCACAGCCTGGGTCTCCGGGTCCCCGAATCGCACGTTGAACTCCACCACCCGAAGGCCGCGGCTAGTCAACGCGAGACCGGCGTACAGCAAGCCGACGAAGGGTGCGCCGCGCCGTGCCATCTCGTCGATCGTGGGCTGCGCAACCGTACGCACCACCTCATCGACAAGTCCGGCAGGCGCCCACGGCAGCGGCGTATAGGCGCCCATCCCACCGGTATTCGGGCCGGCGTCGCCATCACCGACGCGCTTGAAATCCTGTGCCGGCTGCAGCGGCAACACGGTGTGACCATCGCTGATCAGGAACAGGCTGACCTCAGGGCCGTCGAGGAACTCCTCAATCACAACGGCCCCATCGTGCCGGGAAAGGCACACCTCCGCGTGGGCGATCGCTGCGGCGCGATCGTCGGTGACCACCACCCCCTTGCCGGCGGCCAAGCCGTCGTCTTTCACAACGTAGGTGGGACCAAAAAGATCGAGTGCTGCGATCGCGGTTTCCATGTCGACGGCGGCAACCGCGTCGGCGGTGGGCACGCCGGCCGCCCGCATCACGCCCTTCGCAAACGCCTTGCTGCCCTCCAGCCGCGCAGCTTCGGCGGACGGGCCGAAACACAGCCGGCCCCGGGCGCGTACCTCGTCGGCAGCCCCAGCCACCAAGGGCACTTCGGGGCCCACGACCACGAGGTCCGCGGCGACCTCGTCAGCCAAGTCCGCGATGGCCTGTGCGTGTGCCACGTCGACCGGCACCGTACGCACTTCCGCGGCGATGCCGGCGTTGCCTGGGGCGCAGACGACCTCGGTGACGCCAGGGTCACGAAGCAATGCTCGGACGAGGGCATGTTCGCGGCCGCCGGAACCGATGACGAGTACCTTCATGCGATCCAGGCTAGTGGGCCGGTGCGACAGCGCTCGACCACCGGTCTGGCTGCCGCCGGGGCGAGAATTCCCAGAACCTCACAGAACCGGTCGAATCGTGGCCGTTCGAGGCAGTGCCGGCTGCTCTCGAGCGCGGCGGAGTATCCCAATGGGCGTTGGCCGAGGCACGCCGATGCCCAGCGAAGCGCCCATTGTTGATTCCGGCCTCAACGCGCCACCAGGTGCACCGCCGGCGCTTTGACCGACGCCACCACCGGACTGCCCGGCGCCAAGGCCATTTCTTCCCTCGTTGGCCGGGTGACGAAGGCCTCCAGAGTGAACCCCACATCCACCGACACCCGGACCAGCGGACCCTCGTCGGCAACGCTTTGCACGACACCAGGCAAGTGGTTTCGCGGGCTCGCTTCCCCCCGGCGACCCGGGGCCGCGAGAGCCACCTCCTCGGCTCGAATGCACACCAGCGCGGGTGATCCGGGCGCGAGTTCCGGCTCGTGATTCACCGCGACTAGCCGCACCCCGGCGACGTCGACAGTCACCAGCCCGTCGGCGGTCGGCCCCACCAGCCCCGACACGACGGTCTCCATCTCGACCACATCCGCCACGTCCCGATCCGCCGGCCGGGAGAACACCTCGGCCGGCGGCCCGACCTGGCGTACGCGCCCGTCGACGAGCACCGCGATCTGATCCCCCAACGCCAGCGCCTCGGATCGATCGTGGGTCACCAGCACGGCCGGCCGGCCGGCAGCAAGCAACGCCGAGCGCAACTCCCCGCGGAGCTTGGCCCTAGTGGGGGAGTCCAACGCCGACAGCGGCTCATCCAGCAGCAGCAACTGGGGCGCCGGAGCCAACGCCCGGGCCAAGGCGACTCGTTGGGCTTCGCCGCCGGACAACTGCCGGGTATCCCGGCTTGCCAGATGCGCAGCCCCCGCCTGCGCGAGTGCCGCCTGCACCAAACCCGGGCGCTGCCGACGCGGCACCCCGCGCAGCCCGAACGCGACGTTGGCGGACACGTCAAGGTGGGGGAACAATGCGTGGTCCTGAAACAGGTAGCCGATTCGCCGCTTCCGGGCTGGCACGTGCACCCGGGAGTCGTCCCAGACCGAATCATCCAGCGCGATTCGACTGCCCGCCTCGACCGAATCGAGCCCCGCAACGCACCGCAACAGGGTGGTCTTCCCGGCCCCGGACGGACCGAACAGCACGGTGATCGGCGCGGCGGCAAGGTCGAGGTCGACGTCCACATCGAGGATGTGCCGGCGGATGCGCAGGCTCAGGCGCGAGGCCACCCAGGACCCCCTCGGCGTTGTAGCGAATAGGTGATCACCAACACCAGAAACGAGAATCCCAGCAGTAGCGCACTGGTCGCAGCAGCCGCGGAGTAGTCGAGGGCCTGGACCTGGTCGTAGATCGAGATCGAAACGGTGCGGGTTTCTCCGGCGATGTTCCCGCCCACCATCAACACCACCCCGAATTCGCCGACGGTGTGGGCGAAGGTCAGCACAGCCGCGGTGGCCAAGCCGGGGCGCGACAGTGGCAATATCACTCGCCAAAGGGTGCCCGCCGTCGACCGGCCCAGCACCGCAGAGGCTTCCCGGAGCCGCGGATCAATCCCGGAGAAGGATGCGATCAGCGGCTGCACCGCGAAGGGGAGGCTGTAGAGCACGGACGCGACCAGCAGCCCGGTGAAGGTGAACACCAGTGGCGATCCGGTGAGTTCCTGCCACCACTGGCCGATCGGCGAGCGGGCCCCCATCGCGACCAGCAGGTAGAAGCCCAACACGGTTGGCGGCAGCACGAGCGGCAGTGCCACGACGCCCTCGATCACGACGCTCCAGCGCCGGCGGGTGAACGCCAGCCAGGCGGCGAGTGGAACGGCGAGCACCAACAGAATCGCGGTGGTGGCCAGCGCCAACCGGAAGGTGAGTCCAATCGCTTGCCAGTCCATGCGCAAATACGCCCCTCAGCTCGGCGGCAACGAGAAGCCGAAGCGGGCCAGGGTTTCCCGACCAGGCTCGCTCAGCAGGTAGTCGCGCAGGGCTCCTGCCGCCGATGGGTTTGACGCCGATCCCACGACCACCCCGCCCTGGCGCATGGTGGGAAAGGTCTCCAGCGGCACTTCGGCGAATTCACCGGTCGCCGCCATCGCCGGAGAAAGCGCCAGCGACAAGGCGATGATGCCCACGTCGGCGTTTCCGGACTGCAGGAACTCGGCTGCCTGCGCGACGTTCTCGCCAAGCACGAGGCGATCCGCGATCGCGTCGTGGACCCCGGCGGCCTGCAGCGCGGCTACCGCCGCCACCCCGTAGGGCGCGTGCTCGGGGTTGGCGATGGCCGCTTTGCGAACCTCTGGGGCCGCCATCGCCGCCACCCCCTCAGCCGGGTCGACCGGAGATCCGTTCGGAGCCCACACCACAAGTCGGCCCACCGCGTACTCGAAAAGGTCGCTCGATTCGGCAAGGCCCTCGTCCACGAGCTTCTCGGGGTACTGCATGTCGGCGGACAGGTAGAGGTCGAAGGGGGCCCCGTTGCGCAGCTGCTGGTAGAACACGCCGGATGATCCGTACGTTGTTTTGGCTTCGATTCCGGTGTCGGCCTCGAAGCCGGTGACGATCTCCTCCAGGGCAAACTGCAGATCCGACGCGGCGGCCACGCGGACGATCCCGGCGGGGGTGCCGTCGGTTGTGTCGTCAGGCCCCGCCCCTGCGCCGTCGGTATTTGATCCGCATGCTGCCAACCCGATCACCGCAGCGCACAGCAGCGCCAGCGCGCGAAGCCGTGTCGGCAGATGCGTCACGCCTGAGCCCCGGAGTCGCTCTCGACTGTCACCATCGTCGCCTTGATCACCGCAGTGGCCAGCACACCCGGCGCCAACCCGAGTTCCTCGACTGCCTCGCGGCTCATCAACGAAACGAGCCGATAGCGGCCCGCGGCGATCTCCACCTGTGCCATCACCTCGTCGCTGCGGACGTCGGTGACGATGCCGGCGAGGCGATTGCGCGCCGAGCCACGGGTGGCACCCCGTCCGGAACCGTCGGGGGATTGTGCCCCCGCATCAACTATGGATCGGGCAAACGCAGCGAGTTCCACGCCGTCGATCACCTGAAATCCCGACTCGGTTCGGGAGTGCAGCTTGCCAGCGTCGACCCAGCGGCGAACGGTGTCGTCGCTGACGCCGAGCAGTTCCGCAGCAGTAGCGATCCGATAATGCGGCATGAATAGCACGATAGCACCGCAGATGAGGGGCATAGTCGTGGAATTTGTGGCTGAATCGGTTCACGGTCGTCGCACCGACCAGCTACGGATCGCTACTGCGCTTGCAACTCGCCGACCAGACGCACCCAACGCTCAAGGAAGGCCCGCTCGTCCTTGCGGCACCGGCGCAGCCAGACAGTCACCTCGTGGTTGCCCTTGCTGGCGTTGCAGGAGCGACAGGCGGGCACCACATTCGTGAGGGTGTATCTGCCACCGCGCGTGATGGGCAACACGCAGTCGCGTTGCAGCGGGCGGCGGCATCGCCGCAGTAGGCGCAGGCTCCCCACGCTCGGCAAATCGCGTCCCACTGGTCGGCCGTCAGGTCGTTGTCGGCGGCCGCCACTCGCTTGGCGCGCCGCCGCTGAGCGCGAGCGCGCCGGGTCTGCCGAAGGGCCACGCCTGCGATCTTAGTTGCGATTCTTTCGGGCTACGTGCCGCCACGTCTAGGCTGCGATCATGACCACCGCAGCTGATGCCCCGCACGCATCTGGCCCCTACGACTGGGCCGCCGGATCCAACGCCGAGGCCTACGACCTCGACCGTGCCCACGTCTTCCACTCCTGGAGCGCCCAAGGCGCGCTGAAGCCGATTGAGAGGCTCGACGATTAATGGCAGCATGCCCGCCGCTGTATGCACCTTGAATGCTGTCGGCGCGTCAGCCATCAAATCACCTGCGGATTGAGCCGGAAGATCGACCGGTACCACACCGATAGGTCTTCGCGGTGGAGCCAGAGGGTACCGACCGACCGACACCGCCATCGACACCTACGGCAGCGCCGCCGACCAGCGGAATCTGGTAGCGCCTAGGGACTCGAAGCACCGCTGTGCTCTGATCTCGATCAAAATGGGTCACGTGGGAAAGGGCTCGAGGCCGACTGCTTCGGCCTGCGGGCCGGAAGCAGCCAACTCGAGCATCCGGGCACGGATCTAAGGCGGTTCCGGCGGCCGCGTGGCCACCACCGCTAGCTGGTCGGGCACTGATTCGCCGCGCAGCTCGAAGCCGGTCTGGCGTTGGTCCCAAAGGCATATCGACAGCCGAGGACATCGCATCGCCACGGCCGACCAGCGTGCCACCCTCACCGATCGCTTTGGCCGGGTCCACACGGACCTGCGTGCTTCCCTAACTGACCGTTCTTCGGTGAGGTGCAACTCCTGCCTGACACGCCGAGGGATTGCCGTGGCTGCCGCGAGAAGAGTTGCTGACTTCAGCCGAACCTCTCCGTCTGGTGCGGGTGGCCGTGGGTCTGGGCGTGAAGGAGTTGCGTCTCACCGGTGATGAGCTGTTGGGCCATCCAGACGTGGTTGAGGTCGTGGCGTCGATCCGGGAGTTGCCTGACGCTCAATACTGCTAGGGGCGGGTCAACACCATCTCAGTCCAGGAGATCCTTAGTTCACTCCAGCAGGCGGGCTACGACCGATATCCGCTCGGCGGTCGGCGAACGAGTCCGAGCGAGGAATGGCTGGTTGCTGGCGAGGTAGGCGAACCGGCGGGCACCGTGGGCATCATCGGTTCGGTGACGCGGTCAAGCGCCTTGGCCATGGCATCGACGACCCCGGGTTCGCCCAGCCGAACCGGCCGATGTCGGCGATCGGGGGCTGAGGCTGCCGTCGCCGGGTGTCGGAGGTGCTTCCTAGGCTGACGCCATGGACTACGACGCGATTGACGCGTTGCGTGCGCACCATCCCGCGTGGCGGCTGCTGCGTGCCAGCAACGCCTCGCTGATCCTGTCGTTCCTGGGGGTGTTCTTCGTCGAGGGCAACAGGGGCGCCTGCCCCGCCAGCGAGGTTGCTGCGGCTCTGGACGACCACCTCTACCTGCTCAACATGGCAACCGAGGCGGAGTCGGGAGAGTCGCGCTACCCCAAGGCGCCGCGCGAGTACTTGGAGGACTGGGCCGCCGCGGACGCTGGGTTTCTGCGGCGCTTCTACCCGCCCGGTGATGGCGAGGTCCACTATGAGGTGACCCCCGCCTTCGAGAAGGCCTACGGCTGGGTGTCGGCGCTGCAGGAGCGGACCTTCGTCGGGACGGAGTCGCGGCTGCACACCGCCGTTGAACTCCTCCGGCAGATCGTGCACGGCACCGACACCGACCCGGAGCGACGCCTGGCCGAACTGCGTCGGCGCCGCGACGCGCTCGATGCCGAGATCGCCGCCGTCGAAGCTGGCCAGTTGCCGCTGTTGGAACCGGCGGGCGTGCGTGACCGCTACCAGCAGTTCAGTGCCACCGCCCGGGATCTGCTGTCGGACTTCCGCGAAGTCGAGGACAATTTCCGCCGGCTCGACCGGGCCGCG
Organism: uncultured Actinomycetes bacterium; assembly: GCA_963842975.1. GTDB lineage: Bacteria > Actinomycetota > Actinomycetes > S36-B12 > UBA10799 > JACJWR01. The sequence continues at coordinate 146,836 of CAWJIH010000004.1, forward strand.
CGCGAGCAGATCGCCACCTGGGACGGCGCCAAGGGGGACCTCCTCGCCGAACTTGTCGGCAGCAGGTCGCAGATCACCAGTTCGGACCAAGGACACAGCTTCAAGGCCTTCTACGAGTTCCTGCTATCGGACGCGCGCCAGCAGGAACTCACTGACCTGCTCCGCGAGGTTGTCCGGCTCGACGCGATCGAGGTGGACCCGCGGATGAGGGGCATCCATCACGATTGGTCCGAGGCGGCCGAGCGGGCCCAGCGCACCGTCCGGCAGATCTCTGAGCAACTGCGACGGTTCCTCGATGATCAAGTCTGGCTGGAGAATCGCCGCGTCCTGGACCTCGTCCGCGAGGTCGAGGCCGCCGCCCTGGAACTGCGTCCCGATCCTCCGGCGGCTGGGCTCGAGCTCGACGAGCCCGGCATCGTCCTCTCGCTGCCGTTCGAACGTCCGCTGTACGCCCCGCCGCCGGCCGCCGAGGTGGACAGTCTCATTCCGCCGACCATCGCCGACGTCGACGCCGAGGTCCTGTTCAACCAGACCTTCGTGGACCAGACCCGGCTGATCGACAACATTCGGGCTGCCCTGCCACACAACACCACCGCGCTGCTGACCGACATCGTCGCCCGCTACCCGATCGAGCAGGGCGCGGCCGAGATCGTCGGCTACCTCGCCCTCGACAGCGGCGAGCTCGTCGTCGAGTTGGACGAGGCCGGGGAGAGCGTGCTGGAGTACGCCGACCCGACGGACCCGCAGGTGACCAAACGAGCGCTGCTGCCGAAGGTGACGGTGAAGCGCAGATGAGCCAGGAGCCGGCGATCGCCACGGCGATCATCAAACTGATGCAGGGAGTGATCTACCGGGAGTCCGATGAGGACACCTGGCTGACGCTGGAACGCTCCGGCGCCGGGGTCCGGGACCACTTCGCGACGATTGGCGTCGATGTCGTCGTCGACGATGATGAGGGGTACGCCTACCTGCGGTCCCGCCCGACCGAGGAAGGCGAAGTGGCGCTGCCGCGTCTGGTACGGCGGCGACGCCTGACGTACCCGGTCAGCTTGCTGCTGGTGCTCCTGCGCAGGCGGCTCGTCGAGTTCGAGACCGCAGGCGGGGAGGGCCGCCTCGTGCTCACCACCGAGCAGATCGTGGAGATGCTGCGGCTCTTCCAGGCCGAGTCCACCAACGAGGCGCGGCTGGTCGACACCGCTGAGACCACGATCAAGAAGGCCGCCGAGCTAGGGTTCCTGCGGCAGGTGCGCGATCAGCGGGCACACTGGGAGGTGCGGCGAATCCTCAAGGCCTATGTCGACGCCGAGACGTTGTCGGACTTCGCCGGCAAACTGCGCGAATACGGGGGAAGGGGGTCCGGCGATGAGTGACGCACTCTTCTCCATGTTGGACTACGGCACCGAGGCCCGGGCGGGGTACCGCCTGCAGCATCTCGAGGTGTTCAACTGGGGCACTTTCGATGGGCGGGTATGGCGGCTCACGCCCGGTTCGGAGACGGCGCTGCTGACCGGCGACATCGGGTCGGGGAAGTCCACCCTGGTCGATGCCCTCACCACGCTGCTGCTGCCCGCCCACCGGATCTCCTACAACAAGGCCGCCGGTGCGACGGCCAAGGAGCGCGACCTGCGGTCCTACGTGGAGGGCCACTACAAGTCCGAGCGGGTGGAGGCCTCCGGGCGTTCCCGCGCCATCGGCCTGCGCACCAGCGGGCGCACCTACTCGGTGGTGCTCGGCGTCTTCGCCAACGACGGGTACGGCGAGGAGGTCACCCTCGCTCAGGTGTTCCAGCAGCGGGAGAGCACCGGCCAGCCCTACCGGTTCTACGTGCTTGCTGGCAAGGCGCTGTCCATCGGGTCCGACTTCGCCGACTTCGGCTCCGACCTGCGTGACCTGCGCAAGCGGCTGCGGGGTGCGGATGCGGAGCTCTTCGACGAGTACCCCAAGTACGGCACGGCGCTGCGGCGGGCGCTGGGGATCCGCTCGGAGCAGGCCCTGGAACTGTTCCACCAGACGGTGTCGATGAAGTCCGTGGGCAACCTCAACGACTTCGTGCGCGATCACATGCTCGAACCCAGCGACGCCAGCCGCCACGTCCGAGACATCATCGGTCACTTCGAGGACCTCACCAAAGCCCACGATGCGGTCAAGCGGGCCAGGGAGCAGCTCGAACTGCTCGCCCCCGTGGTGCAGACCGGCGCGAAGTACGACGCCGCGCTTGACCAGCAGGCCGGTCTGGAGCGGGAGCGGGCCGCGGTGCGGCTGTTCGTCGCGGAGCTGCGTTCGTCGCTGCTGGCCCGCGAGCTCGCCGAACTCGAGGCGGCGGACAGACGGCTGCGGGGCGAGCAGGACGCCGTCAAGGCCGAGCAGCGCGGGCTGGCCGATCAGCGCGATGCCCTGATCGAGCAGCGGGCGCGGGCGGGCGGAGACCGGATCGGCGAACTCGAGCGGCTCACCCGGGAGGCGCAGGAGCAGGCGGGCAAGCGGCGGGATGCCCGGTTGCTGTTCGACGCCGCCGTAGCCGCGGCCGGCTTCGCGCCGGTGGCCGATGCGCCCGGCTTCTCCGCGCTGGCCGCCGCGGTCGCCGATCTGCGCGTAGAGTTGGTCCAGCAGAAGCGGGCGCTCGACGTCGCCGGCAACGAGGCGATCGGGCGGGAGAAAGACCTCGAACGCCGGCGTGACGCGATCGCGGCAGAGATCACCAGTCTGGAGCAGCGCACCAGCAACCTGCCAGTGGAGCAGGTGGAGGTTCGGGCTCAGCTGTGCGCGGACCTCGACGCTGACTCCCGAGGAGCTGCCCTACGCCGGGGAGCTGCTCGACGTGTTCGAGGAGCACGCGGACTGGCGGGGCGCCGCCGAACGGGTGCTGCGGGGATTCGCATTGTCGTTGCTGGTCGGCCAGCAGCACTACGACGCGGTGTCGACATGGGTCAACAGTCGGCCGTTGACCTTCACCGGGCGGGGCGGGAAGCCGGTGGGGGCACGGCTCACCTACGAGCGGGTGCCTGATCGCATCATGCGGCTGCAGCCGGACGACGGTGGTGCGCTGCTGCTCGCTGATTGCATCGAGATCAAGCAGGGCGCGTTCGAGCCCTACCTGCTGGGCGAGTTGCGCAAGCGGGCCGAGCACCGGTGTGTCTCCTCGCTGGCGGAGTTCCGTCGGGAGCGAAGGGCTGTCACCAGCGAGGGGCAGGTGCGCTCCGGGGATCGGCACGACAAGGACGACCGACACCGCGTGGACGACCCGCGACGATGGGTCCTCGGGTGGGCCAACGAGCGCAAGATCGCCGCGTTACGCGCCGAGCTCGATGAGGTCCAGGCCCTGCTGGTGCAGGCGCCGCCGAGGCTGCCGAGATCAGCAGGCAGCGCGATGAGGTGCAGGCCAGATCCGAGGCGCTGGCGCGGCTTGACACCTACCGGTCCTGGGATGACTCGACGTAGCCGCGGCGAGGCGCGAGCGCGTGACCTCGATCAGGAGCGGGCCCGGCTGGTGGCCGGTTCCACCAGGCTGGCCGAGATTGCCCAAGCGTTGGCTCGCAATAGTGAGCAGGAGGCGGCGTGGCGCAGCGCATCGAGGCGCTCACCGGCCAGTTGGCGACGACGGCTCAGGCAGCCGAGCGGGCTCGCCGGGACAAACAGCGCGACGACCAACTCGTCGTGAGTTGCCCGGCAGCGGAGTTGGCTGCGGCGCGGGCGGCCTATCCCGCACTGACCGACCGGCTGGGCGCCGACCGACCGCAACGCGCAGACGACTGCAGCGCAGCGGAGTCGTCGCTCACCGCCGATCTGACGCGACGCTTGGAGCGGATCGGGAGGGAACTCGGCGGGTACGGACAGAGCCTGGTACAGGCGATGGGCGAGGTCCTGCGCAAGTGGCCGGAGCTGCGGGCCGACCTCGATGCGACCGTCGACTCCCGGGCCGAGTTCATCGCCTTCCATGATCGAGGTGGCACATGACGACTTGCCCAAGTTCGAGGCGGAGTTCAAGGATCAGCTGAACAAGAACGCGATCCAGGAGCTGGCCAGCTTCAACAACTGGCTCGTCCGGCAGGCCTCGGCTATCGATGAGCGGCTTGATCACATCAACGAGGCCCTGGGCGCCGTGCCCTACAACCCGGGACGCTACATCCGGTTGGAGAAGGAACCCACCCCCAACCAGGACGTGCAGCAGTTCCGCGCAGACCTGCGCAACCTCACCAACGATGCGCTGGTGATCGACGGCGACCAGTACTCCGAGCAGCGCTTCCTCGATGTCAAACGTGTCATCGAACGGTTCCGCGGCCGCGACGGCTACACCGACGCGGACAAGGCCTGGACCCGGCGCGTCACCGATGTGCGCACCTGGTTCGTATTCTCCGCGTCCGAACGCGACCTCGACACGCACGAGGAGTGGGAGCACTACCGCGACTCCGACGGCAAGTCCGGCGGCCAGAAGGAGAAACTCGCCTACACGATTCTCGCGGCCTCCCTGGCGTATCAGTTCGGGCTGGAGTGGGGGGTGGCCCAGTCGAAGGACTTCCGGTTCGCGGTGATCGACGAGGCGTTCGGTCGCGGCTCCGATGCCTCGACCCGCTATGCGCTGGAACTGTTCGCCAAGCTCGGCCTGCAGTTGCTGATCGTCACACCGTTGCAGAAGGTCCACATCATCGAGCCGTACGTCAAGGCGATCGGGTTCGTGGACAACCCGAACGGCATCAACTCGCGGCTGCAGACCATGACGATCGAGGAGTACCGCGCTCGGCGGGACGGACCGCAGGCGTGACTGGGGCGTGGACCACGCCGGCAGACATCGCTGCCCGGGTTCGGCGTCGCTGGGATGACGGTGCGCTGCTGCGAGCCCGCGCCGGAGCCGTCGAGTTCGACGGGATCGAGTTCCCGTTGCGCGGTCCGAAGCCCAGCGAGATCGGTGACGACGTCGCCGCCGTCCGCGACTGGGTGGGGCAGCTGGATAAGGGCCGGCGTGACGATCGCCGCTACGCGCTGGTGTGGCAGGGGGTCGGGGGTCGCAGCATCGGCCGCAACCAGTTGCCGGTCCGGGCAGCGGTGAGGACGCTCGATCAGGCGTGGGCGCTGCTCGGGGTGCGCCCGGAGGTGGCGCGATTCGAGGAGGTTCTGGCCCTGGTGGCGGGACACCCTGCCATGCGCGGCTGGGTGTGCGACCACCCACACCGGGCGCTGGCCCTGTACGACGATATGCCCCGGCTGGTCTCGGCCTACACCTGGCTGGACGGGCATCGCGGATCTGGGCTTTACCTGCGCCAGATCAGCGCCCGCGGGGTCGACACGAAGTTCGCCGAGCAGCACCGGGGTGTGCTGGCGGCGATGCTGGGGGTGTCGGGTACTGCCACCGGCTTCCTGGCCGGGCTGGGGCTGCGGGCGAAGCCGCAGTTCGTCCGGGTGCGTCCGGCACCCGCGTTGGCGGTGGGTGCGTCGGTTGGTTCGGACCCAAGGCTGTCGGCCACGTTGACCGAACTTGCGTTGCGGGCCGAAGAGGTCGCAGACCTGGCGATCGACCCGCGGTGGGCGTTGGTGATCGAGAACGAGATCACTTACCTCAGCGTCGACGTGCCGACCGACGGCGTGGCGATCTGGGGCAAAGGCTTCGACGTCGACCGGGTGGGGCGGCTGCCGTGGCTGGCCGGTGCTGAGGTGCACTACTGGGGCGACCTGGACACACACGGTTTCGCGATCCTCGACCGGTTGCGGGCCTGGCTGCCGAATGTGCGTTCTGTGCTGATGGACCGTGACACGTTGCTGGCCCACCGGGATCGCTGGGTCACTGAGGAGCGACCCACCCGCGCGGCGCTGACCCGGCTGACGCCGGACGAGCGCGACCTGTATGAGGACCTCGTGTCGGACCGGTTCGGGGACCGGGTGCGGCTTGAGCAGGAGCGCGTCGACTGGGCCTGGGCGGCGCAGCGACTTCACACTTGACGGTGGTGGTTGTCGCTAGTGGTTTGCGTCAGCCGGGCGCGCAGGCTTCAACTCGGGTGGCGGCTGGTCGCCTGCGATCTTAGTTGCGATTCTTTCGGGCTACGTGCCGCCACGTCTAGGCTGCGATCATGACCACCGCAGCTGATGCCCCGCACGCATCTGGCCCCTACGACTGGGCCGCCGGATCCAACGCCGAGGCCTACGACCTCGACCGTGCCCACGTCTTCCACTCCTGGAGCGCCCAAGGCGCGCTGAAGCCCAAAGTGTTCGCCTCCGGTTCGGGCACGAAGGTGTGGGACTTCGAGGGCAACGAGTTTCTGGATTTCTCCAGCCAACTGGTGAACACCAACATCGGTCACCAGCACCCCAAAGTCGTCGAGGCGATCCAAGGTCAAGCCGCGGTTCAGGCGACGCTGGCGCCGCAGCACGCTTCGCTGGTCCGAGGCCGTGCCGCGAAGGCGATCATCGACCTCGCCCCGCCCGGGCACTCGAAGGTGTTCTTCACCAATGGTGGGGCAGATGCGGCCGAGAACGCGATCCGGATGGCGCGCATCCACACCGGTCGGCACAAGGTCTTGAGCTTCTACCGCAGCTACCACGGCAACACCGGGGCCGCGATCAACGCGACGGGCGATCCGCGCCGGTGGCCCAACGAATTCGCCTACGGCCATGTGCACTTCTTCGGCCCGTACCTCTACCGCTCCTCGTTCTGGGCCGAGACGCCGGAGCAGGAGTGCGAGCGGGCGCTGGCGCACCTGGAACAGGTCATCCAGTTCGAAGGCCCCAAAACGGTGGCCGCGGTCCTGATCGAATCGGTGGTTGGCACGGCCGGCGTGCTGATCCCGCCACCGGGCTACCTTGCCGGGGTCCGCGAATTGTGCGACAAGTACGGCATCGTCTACATCGCCGATGAGGTGATGGCCGGATTCGGCCGGACTGGAAAGTGGTTGGCGGTCGACCACTGGGGGGTCAACCCGGATCTGATCGTCTTCGCCAAGGGTTCGAACTCCGGCTACGTACCTCTGGGCGGAGTGATCATCTCCGATGACATCGCCGCGACCTTCGACGAGCGCGTGTTCCCCGGTGGCCTCACCTACTCCGGGCACCCGCTGGCCTGCGCATCGGCACTGGCGACGATCACCGCGATGCGCGACGAAGGCATCGTGGAGCACGCCGCCGAAATCGGCGAGAAAGTGTTGGGGCCGGGGCTCGCGGAACTCGCAGCGAAACACCCGGTGATCGGGGAAGTGCGTGGGCTCGGGGTGTTTTGGGCGCTGGACCTCGTCACGGATCGCGCCACCCGGGAACCCCTCGCGCCCTACGGCGGAACGTCGGAGGCGATGGCTGCGCTGACTGCCGCGTGTGTGTCCCGCGGGTTGCTGCCGTTCATCAACTTCAACCGGATGCACGTGGTGCCGCCGTGTGTGGTGACCGAGGCCGAGGCACGCGAGGGCCTGGCGATTCTGGACGAGGCGTTCGGCGAAGTGGACCGCTTCTACACGGGCGCCTAGCTGACCGCGGGGCGCCCTCGCGATGGGCCATGGCGTCTCAGGCCTCCGGATCATGCCCTTTGGCCGCGACCCGCCGGGATTTCCACCCATTCAGCATGATCAGGAGGCCGCAGACGCCATCGGTCACCACACTGAGCCCACGTGGGCGCCTGGGGACCGCGCAAACCCACCGAACCTGCCACCCTTGCAACATGGCCACCACCCCCGGGGACTCCGACGGAATCAGAATCCGCGGCGACTTCACCATCCCCACCAACGAACTCGAGTGGAAGTTCTCGCGGTCATCCGGCCCGGGTGGCCAGGGCGTGAACACCACCGACTCCCGCGTCCAACTGACGTGGGACCTGCGCAACTCCCCCAGCATTCCCGACTACCTGCGCGATCGGGCGGTAGCGCGGCTCGGTTCACGCCTGCACAACGGCACAGTGGTGATCACGGCCTCGGAGCAGCGGTCCCAGTGGCACAACAGACGCGCCGCCGAGCAGCGTCTGACCGAACTGCTGACCGCCGCCGTCGTCCCACCAGCGCCCAAACGGCGACCCACCAAACCGAGCAGGGGAGCCAAACAGCGCCGACTAGAGGCCAAGGCGCGCCGCGGCAGCACCAAGCGGCTTCGAAAGGTGACCCGCGACGACCTCGGCTAGTCGATCAAGTCCCGGATAGCGATGGTGGCGTTGCGGTCCTGCCCGACGCCGATGGCCGAAATCCGGCAGCCAGACACCGATTCGAGGAATTCCACATAGCGGCGGGCGTTGTCGGGCAAATCGTCGAATTCCCTCGCCCCGGTGATGTCCTCGCTCCAACCGGGCAACACCTCGTAGATCGGCTTGGCGTGGTGAAAGTCGGTCTGGCTGGCGGGGAGTTCGTCGACCCGTCGACCGTCCACCTCGTAGGCCACACAGACCGGGATCTCGTCGAAGGCGCTGAGCACGTCGAGCTTCGTGAGGAAGAGGTCGGTGAGCCCGTTCACCCGCGAGGCGTAGCGGGCGATCAACGCGTCGAACCAGCCGCAGCGGCGGTCGCGACCCGTGGTGACGCCCACCTCGCCGCCGACGCTGCGAAGCGCGTCGCCATTGGCGTCGAACAGTTCGGTCGGGAACGGCCCGGAGCCCACCCGAGTGGTGTAGGCCTTGAGGATGCCGAGCGAGCGGGTGATCCGAGTGGGGCCGATACCCGAGCCGGCGCAGGCCCCGCCGGCGGTTGGGTTGGACGAGGTCACGAACGGGTAGGTGCCGTGGTCGATGTCCAGCAGGGTGCCTTGGGAGCCTTCCAAGAGCACCACTTCGCCTCGGTCGAGGGCTTCGTTCAGCTCCAGCACGGTGTCGGTGACGAAGGGCCGCAGGGGCTCGGCGAAGGCCAGTAGTTCGTCGAGCACCCGGGCGGGGTCCTGGGCACGGCGGTTGAACACCTTGACCAGCATTTGGTTGCGGGTGTCGAGGGCCGCTTCGATCTTGGCCTGCAGGATTCCCGGATCGAACAGGTCCTGCACGCGCACGCCAATGCGGCCCACCTTGTCCATATAGGCCGGCCCGATTCCCCTCCCGGTGGTGCCGATCTTGGACTTTCCGAGGAAACGTTCGCTGACCTTGTCCACTTCGATGTGGTACGAGGCGATGAGGTGGGCGTTGGTGGAGATGCGCAACCGGGAGGTGTCGATTCCGCGATCTGCCAGACCGTGCAGTTCACGCATGAGCACAACCGGATCGATCACGACTCCATTGGCGATCACCGGCACGGTGTCCGGGCTCAAGATGCCGCTGGGTAGCAGGTGTAGGGCGTATTTCTCTTCCCCGATCACCACGGTGTGGCCAGCGTTGTTGCCGCCTTGGTAGCGCACGACGTAGTCCACGCGCCCACCGAGCAGGTCGGTGGCTTTACCCTTGCCCTCGTCGCCCCACTGGGCCCCCACGAGCACGATTGCAGGCATAAGGAATCGTCCTTTCGTCGTCAGGCGTGACGCCAACAGGCTACGCGGTCGCAGCCGCTGAACTCAGAATGGTGCCCAGGGCGCGCCCAGACAACCACGCGGCTTCGACCCGTGGGCGCGGATCGAAGGCGTCCGAGGCGATACCGAGGCGCTGGCTGGAGTCGACGAGGCAGCCGCGCTAGCGGCCCGTCGACGGCGCTGCCTGTGCGCGACTCCTGATCCCGCACGAGTGGGTTGGTACCAGCTGGACGAGCCATGCTCCACCGCTTCACCTCGACGGCCACCGGCGCGGGCAACCCAAGCAGGGTGCTCACCGCTGAGGTCAGCGCTGGCGCTGCGCTCGCCGGATCGTCAAGGTAGCCGCGGGCAAATGCCGGTGTGCTGTGGGCAACGAGGACAGCCGCGCCGTCCCCACGCCGACTGCCGTCATCAGCCACGAAACTCAGTACCTCATGGCCGTTGACGAAACAGCCGTGAAAATCGTCCCAGACCCGTGCCGGCCACTGCGCCACCAGCGCCAGGATCGGCTCGTAGGAGAAGTCACGGCAGGCGTGAGCCAGCGATGATTCGGCGTCGAGCAGCGTCGCAGCTTGCGGTGGGGGCATGCACAGCGCCGCCCGTTCGGCCGCCCAGCGTCGGTTTCCCGTCGTGTCCACAACGTCCCAGCCACCCGCTGGCCGCGGTGCCAACGTGCCGACCGCGCACGGATGATCCGTCACCACCTGAGCCGGCAAACGGCTGGCCAAGTCCTCGACTAATCCCCGCAGGCCGTCAGTGCCAGCGGCCCAACGCATCGGGCCGGAGGTCAGGCCGGTGATCCCGTCGGCATCGGCCACCGCGAAAGTATCCGTCCAGGGCCGGGCCAAGACCACGGCGCTGCCAGTCATGCACCACGGCGGCAAACCCTGGATCACTCACGGTGAAATACGCCGCACCGAGATCGACCACATGGGAGGCCCACGGTCCGGACCGCAGGGTGCGCGCTGCCATCCGGCCGCCGAATCTTCGGCCGCGGTCCAGCAACACCACCCGGGCCTCAGGTGCCGCGGCCACACACGCCGCGGCGGCGGACATCCCAGAGATGCCGCCGCCGACGACGAGTAGGTCCGCGGAGAATTCCGCGGGGGAGGTCACGCCATCTTTGTGCCGGCGCTGCGCAGGTCCTCGCACGCCTCCACCACACGGGCGGCCATGCCGTCCTCAGCAGCCCGGCCCCAGCCGCGCGGGTCGTACTTCTTCTTGTTGCCGACCTCGCCATCGACCTTCAGCACGCCGTCGTAGTTCGAGAGCATCCAGCCAGCCACCGGGCGGGTGTAGGCGTATTGGGTGTCGGTGTCGACGTTCATCTTGACCACGCCGTAGTCCAGGGCTTCGCGAATCTCGGACAGCAGGGAGCCCGAGCCGCCGTGGAAGACGAGGTCGAAGGGCTTGTCGACGCCGTACTTGGCGCCCACCGCGTCCTGCATTTCCTTGAGGATGCTCGGGGTGAGCACCACATTGCCCGGCTTGTACACGCCGTGCACGTTGCCGAAGGTGGCGGCCACCATGTAGCGACCACGCTCGCCCAGGCCCAATTTCTCGGCTGTGGCGAGGCCGTCTTCGGGGGTGGAGAACAGCTTGGCGTCGTGCTTGGCCTCGATGCCGTCCTCTTCGCCGCCGACAACACCAATCTCAAGTTCCATGATGATGTTTGCCTTGGCGCACTTCTCGAGCATCTCCTCGGCGATGTCGAGGTTCTCGCCCAGCGGGATGGCCGAGCCGTCCCACATGTGCGACTGGAACAGTGGCAGTTGGCCGTTGGCCACCCGCTCGATCGAGAGGTCGACCAGCGGACGCATGTAGCCGTCCAGCTTCTGCAGTGGACAGTGGTCGGTGTGCAGGGCAATGTTGATGTCGTACTTGTCGGCCACTACGTGCGCGAATTCCGCGAGCGCCACGGCGCCGGTGACCATGTCCTTGACCCGCTGGCCGGAGGCGTACTCCGCGCCACCCCAGGAAAACTGGATGATGCCGTCGCTGCCGGCATCGGCGAATCCCTGCAGGGCGGCGTTGACGCCAGACGATGATGTGACGTTGATCGCCGGGTAAGCGAACCGGCCAGCCTTGGCACGGTCAAGCATCTCGGCGTAAACCTCAGGAGTTGCGATGGGCATGGTGCACCTTTCGTGTGGTTAGGTCCAGAATCGGAACTGAGCACAGTCTGGCAGGTTCATTCGCCGGTGGCACCCCACCGCGAAGATTGGTTTCCCACAGTTCAGACCTTGGACGTCACTGCCCGTGCTGCGACCTGCACCGGATCCCACACCGGTGACGATGGCGGGGCGTAGGAAAGGTCTGCGTTGGTCAACTCCTCGGCGGTCTGGCCGTTCCAGATGGCCATCGCCAGAGTGTCGATTCGCTTCGCCGCACCCACCTGGTTGCCCACGATCTGCCCGCCGAGCAACCGCCCGGTGCCGCGCTCGGCGATGACTTTGGTGCCCATCCGGCCGGCATCGGGCATGTAGCCGGCAATCACCGAGGTGCCGACGGTGGCAGCCACCACCTCGAAGCCGGCATCGGCGGCCTGTGCGGTGGAGAGCCCGGTGCGCGCAATGTGGGTGGTGCCAACTTTGGTGATTGCGGTGCCGATGATGCCTGGGAAGGTCGCATAGCCGCCCGCGATGTTGAGTCCCATGACCCGCCCCTGCTTGTTCGCGTGCGTGCCGAGCGGCATGTGCACGGTCCGGCGTAGTAAGCGGTGGTAGGACTCCACACAGTCGCCGCCGGCCCAGATGTTGTCGAATCCCTCGACGCGTTGGCGACGGTCGGTGAGCAGCCCGCCGGATTTGCCAACAGGGAGGCCAGCCTCGGCGGCAAAAGCGGCGTTCGGGCGCACCCCGAGTGCCATCACGACCAGGTCGGCGGGGAAACGATCGGCGTCGGTGCGCACAGCCACCGCCTGGCCAGTGGTCGGATCCGTCTCGATCACCTCCACCCGCTGGCCGAGCGCCGCCACGATGCCCTCGGCCGCCATACGTTCGGTGATCGTCTTGCCCATATCCGGATCCAGCGAAGCCATTGGCTGCTGAGCCTGCTCGACGATGGTCACCGGTATGTCGTGGTCACCGAAAGCCTCAGCCATTTCAATGCCGATGAATCCGGCGCCCACGATCACCACCCTCTGCGGCGCCGAGTCCCCGTCGTCGATTCGATCGATGAGGGCTTTCGTGCCGGGAATGGTGTGCACCTGGAAGACGTTCGGCGCGTCCGAGCCGGCGATCGGCGGGGCCACTGGTTCGGCGCCGGTCGCGATCACCAATTGGTCGTACCCCAGGGTGGTGTCGGTGCCGTCGGCTCGGACAGCCACCGTGCCGGCTTCCGGGTCCAGCCCGACGACCTCGTGGCCGAGCCGCACATCCAACCCATTGGCCCGGTGCTGTTCTGGGGTCCGGGCAATGAGCATCTGCTCTTCGGGCACTTGACCAGCCACCCAATAGGGAAGCCCACAGGCCGCATAGGAGGTGTACTGGCCCCGCTCCAGCAGGAGCACGTCCCATTCCGGCTGGCGACGCTTCACCCCGGAGGCCGCGGACGCACCTGCGGCGTCGGCACCAATCACTACGATTCGAGTCATGAGCTCAGTCTGGCCCGATGACTGCCCATGTCGCACCTGATGTCGATCCTGGAGGGCTAATGGAGGCCTACCTCGCGCAACTGTCGGTACTGGCGCTCTATTTCGCGGTGTGGGCGATTGTGTACGCCGAGACTGGGCTACTCGTCGGTTTCCTGCTCCCCGGCGACTCATTGCTGTTTGCGGTGGGCATGCTGTGCGCCCGGCCGGGTGGCGCGAATGTGGTGATCATGGCCACTGGGGTATTCGTAGCGGCGGTAGCTGGGGATCAGACCGGGTACACCTTGGGCGCTCGCCTCGGCCGTCCCTACGTGGATCGGCGCGGACCTCGGACCGCGGCGGGAGTGGCCCGCGCCGAGGAGTTCTACCGGCGTTACGGGCCGGTCTCAGTGGTGGCCGCCCGATTCATCCCATGGGTGCGCACCTTCACCCCTTTTGTGGCCGGTGTCGCCCGGATGAACCGGCCGCTGTTCCTAGCCGCGAATGTGGTGGGTGCGGTGTTGTGGGGGATCGGGCTGATCGGCCTCGGCTACTTTGCCTACCAGGTGCCCTGGCTGCGGAATATCGCATTCGTGGTCGCCGCAGTTTTTGTGGTGGGCAGCTTTGTCGGCGGTGCTGTTACGTGGTTGATTCAGCGTCGTCGGCAGCCTGCCGCTGGGCCGGTTCATCCACCCGAGTGAGCGGGGGGCGGGCGGTGCCAGACCGGTAGGCGGCTCGGCCCAGAGCCATCCCGCTGAGCGGAACCGTGACGACGTGGGCGATTGCGATGAGCACGAGCACGCCAAGCACCGCCACGGATCGGTTGGCGACGGCCACCGCAACGATCACGAAAACCACTCCCAGGGCAGCGGCCTTGGAGACCGCACTGGCCCGGGTCAACGGGTCCGGCAACCGCACGATGCCCACCCCAGCAAGTGCCACCAACCCGGCGCCGATCAGCGACAGCACACCCACAACGAGTTCGGTGAGGTTCATTTCCGCTGCACCTCCTCGGGGTCTGCCGCGTCGTCGTGCTCCGGACGCACCAGGCGGGCCAGGCCGAGTGTCCCGAGAAAACCGATGAGGACCGCGACCAGGGTGATGTCCAACACCGCAGGCAAGTCGATGCGCATCTCCACGAGCAGCAGCGCGCAGACGGCGGCGATGAAGCCGAGTTCGGCGGCCACCACCCGGTCCGCTCCGGTGGGGCCCTTGGCAGCACGGTAGATCGCCGCAATCACTCCCACCGCCACCAGCACCAGCGACACATCGATCAGCGTCATCGTCCACCGCCAGCAGTCGCTGGAAGGCGCAGGGTGTGGATCACCCGAGCTTGCAGATCTTCCAGTTCAGTGCGCAACCCGTCCGGGTCGGCGCCGTACATGCCGTGCACCCATACCTCGTTCCGATCTGGTTCGATGCCGACGACCAGCGTGCCCGGGGTGATCGTGATGAGCCCCACGAACGTGGACAGCTCCCAACGGTTGGCACACCGATTCGGCACGATGATCACGGCCGGTGCGAGCCGAGCGGATGGGGCCACAATGTCGCGGGCAACCATCGCCGAGGCGGTGACCACCGCCCAAAGGGTCCACACGGCCAACGTCAGAATCCGCGGCACCCGTCGAAGCGCCGCAAGTAGCGTGGTCATCTGGCGAGCACCCCCTCAACGTAGGCAGAAGGATCGGACAAACTGTTCCCGGCAGCGGTGGCGAGGTCGAGCAGCGGTTCCGGGTAGAGCCCGATGCCGAGACTCACCAGCGCCAGCACCAGGCCCGGCAGCACAATCGAGGCGCGCCAGGGACGTTCGGAAGCGGTCTCGAGTGTGCGTTCGGGCCGCTGGCCCCAGAACACGCCGGTGCCGAGTTTGAGCATGGACATCAGGGTGCCGATGCTGACCAGCAGCGCGACTGCGAACACGATGTAGTTCTGGGCCCCCACAGCGGCCTGCAGCACCCCCAGTTTGGCCCAGAAACCGGAAAAGGGAGGCAATCCGGTGAGTGAGATTGCGGCGAGGAAGAAGGCCAACGTCACCCAGCGGTGTTCGTTGCCGACTCCGCCCAGGCGGCTGATGGTGCCGGTGCCTCGTTGATGCTCCACCGCGCCGCCGCTGAGGAAGAGGGACGTCTTCACCACTGTGTGGTGCATCAGATAGAACACCACGGCCGCAACCCCCACCGCCCCTGCCAGCACCAGTCCCACCAGGATGTAGCCGACCTGGCTGACCATATGGAACGACAGGACACCGCGCACGGTGCCTTCACCGAGCGCACCGAGCACTCCGACGATCATCGACGCCAACGTGACCACCACAACCACGATGGTGACGGTGCTGCCCGGCTCGTACACCAGCGTGACGGAGCGCACCAGGGCGTAGACCCCGATTTTGGTGAGCAGGCCGGAGAACAGCGCGGTGACGGCGGGGGAGGTGTAGGGGTAACTGGCAGGCAGCCAGGTGTGGGCTGGCACCAGGGCAGCTTTGACGGCCAGCGCGATGAGGATGATCGCCATGGCGAAAGCCACCACCCCGGCGGTTCCGGCGCCTGCCAGCGCGGCCAGGTTGACGGTGCCGGTGACGCCGTAGACCGCGCCGAGACCGCCCAGGAAAATCGTCGAGGCAGTGAGGTTGACGATGAGGTAAATCCGGGCTGAGCGTAATGAGGCCCGGGAGCCGCGCAGTGCGAAAAGCACATACGACGGCAGCAACGCCACTTCGACCATGACGAACAGGTTGAACAGATCCGCAGTGAGGTAGGCGCCGTACACCCCGGCGGTCATCAGCAGCGTCATCGGCACGAACCACCGCGAACGGTCGTGCTCGGTGGCGTAGGCGAAAACCATGGAGGCGAACACCAATACGCCGGCCACCACGAGCATCATCGAACTGAACAGATCCGCCACGAAGGGGATCGCGAAACCGCCCGGCCACCCCGCCACTTGGGCCACCAGCACCGAGCCGTCGGCGGTGGCCACCACTGCCGCCACGCCACCAACGACCACCGCGGCTGGCACTGCCAAACCGAGCGCAGCCGAAACCTTCGGCGAATTGGCCAGTACCGCGATCAGCGCCGCGAGCAAAGGCAGGGCGAAGAACAGCGGAAGCAGGGCGCCGTTCACGTCGAATCACCGCCCGGCTTGGCGGACTCGGGGGAGTCGTCATCACCGATCCAAGGCGATGGATCGCCTTCGGTTCGCGCCACGAGGGACAGCAGATACACCGTCACCCCGAAGGTGATCACGATCGCGGTGAGCACGAAGGCCTGCGGCAACGGATCCGCAGCCAGCGCTGGGTCCAGGCCATCGCCGGTGATGGGTGCGATCCGGCGGAAGGTGCCGCCAGCGGCGATGATGATCAGGTTGACCGCATGGCCGAGCAGGATGAATCCCAGGATTAGCCGCACGCCGCCGCCCCGGGTGATCAACCAGGTGCCGGTGGCGGCCAGCGCCGCGACCGCGATTGCCAGCGTCATCGAGCGCTCACCTCCTCGGATTCCTGGGGTGTGGTGGGAACCCCTTCGGCCGGATCAACCAGCCTCGTCAGCGCCGCATTCACCAACCCGATTACGACGGCGAAAACACCCAGGTCGAAGATCAACGACGTGGTGAGGTAGCCATCGCCGGGAAGCGGGATCTTCATCGGTTCCAGGAAGGACCCGGTCACCGCCAGGCCCACCAGGCCGATACCGACCGCCAACAGCAGCCCGACCCCCACCAACACGGTCACACTTGGCAGGCGCACCTTTATTCCGGACAGTTGCGCGACCACCAGTGCCGCACCGGCGACCAGTCCGGCAATGAATCCACCACCGGGCTCGTCGTGGCCACGCCAGAACAGCACCGCTGCCGAGACCAGCAGCAGCGGCAACACAACCACCGCCCCGGTGCGCAGCACCAATTGCTCTGCCCGGCCCAAATCACCGGCCGCCAGTGGTGCATTTGTGCGCCCGCGAGACCGAATCACCACCGGGGCGGCCAACAGCCCGAGCGCGGCCGCTCCGAGCACCACGATCTCGCCAAGGGTGTCCAGACCGCGGAAATCCACCAGGATGGTGTTCACCACGTTGCTTCCGCCGGTGGCCTCCTCCGCCTCGGCGAGGTAATAGGTGGCCGCATCGGACGGTCCGCGCCGACCAGTGAAGGCCCACACCACCGCACCGGCTGCGAGCCCCACAACCACGGCTGCAACCCCCGCCACCAGGTGCGAAACCTGGCGGCGGCCGATGCCGGCGGTGGCAACGCGTTTCCGGCGCGGCAAACCTGCCAGCACCGGTGCCGCGACCACCACCGTGAGGATCTCCACCAGCAGCAAGGTCAGTGCCACGTCTGGGGCACCGAGCAGCAGCAGCCACACCGAGATGGCCAATCCGATGATGCCCGCCCCCACCATGGCGGCTAGCGGAGTCCGGGCACCGGCCACGGCCACCACCGCTGGCAGCAGCACGGCCAACACCACGATGTCGGCGGTTTGCCACGTACCCGGCTGGGTCGGAGCCAGCCCTCCCCAACTGCTCAAGCCCACCGCTGCGCCGACGAAAAGCGCCACGAGCAGGACCCCGACGCCGGCCAACTGAACTGCGGCGGAATTGCGGTGCGCGGGTCGGCCCACCACGGCCCCGAATCGCAAGACGGCATACCAGCCGCGGTCGAACACCTTTGGCGCGATCGGCTCCGGGGTGTCCTCACCGAAGATCCGGGTGAGGCGTGGCCGGTTGAGGTGAATCAGCAGACCGAGCGAGATCGCCAGAATCGACAGCATTAGTGCTGTGGAAAACCCGTGCCACAGCGAAAGTTCGTCATAGGTAGTGGTGAAGCCGGTGTCCGCGACGGTTCGGTTCACGATGCCGTTGAGCAGCCAGGGCGCAAGCCCCAGCACCAAGCCGAGGACTGCCGGCACCGCGGCCGGTGCCAGGAAACTCCAACGGGGTTCGTACAGCCCTCGTTGCAGCAGGGGGCCGGTGAAGGCTCCGCCGATGATTCGTGCGCTATAGGCGAAGGTCAGTGACGCGCCGAACACCGCCACGGCAGCTGCGACGTTGCCGGGCCATGATGCATCCGGCGTCCAGTTGGCCTGAGAGGTGCCCAAGAAGGCGTAGAAGGCCTCCTCTTTGGCGACGAACCCCACCAAGGGGGGCAACCCCGCCATCGACATCGCCGCCAGGCCGGTGAGCAGCGCCGTGATCGGCATCGCTTTGCGCAGACCTGATAGCTCGCGGATGTCGCGGCTGCCGGCTTCGCGATCGATGATTCCCACCAGCATGAACAGCGTGGCCTTGAATAGCGCATGGGCAGCCACCAACAGGGCGGCCGCAGCCAGCGCGGCCGAGGTGCCGACGCCCACCAAGGCCACCATCAACCCCAGTTGGCTCACCGTGGAGTAGGCCAGCAGGGCTTTGAGGTCGTTCTGCCGCAGCGCCTCCCACGCACCGAAAACCGCGGTGGCCAGACCAACGGTCATCAAGGTTGCGTGCCAACCGACAAAGTCGGTGAACAGCGGTGAGAACAGCAGCAGCAGGTAGATGCCGGCCTTCACCAGAGTGGCCGCATGGAGGTACGCACTCACTGGCGTGATGGCCACCATGGCATCCGGTAGCCAGAAATGAAAGGGAAATTGGGCCGACTTGGTGAAGGCGGCCAGCGCGATCAACGCCCCGATGATGCTGAGGTCGGTAGGGGTGAGCCGGTCCGGGGCCACGAGCAGGATTTGGGTGAGATCGCTGGTGCCGGTGCGATTGACTAGCAACACCGTGGCGGCGAGCAGCGCCAGCCCGCCGCTGGCGGTCACGAACAGCGCCCGCGTCGCCGGCCGGGACCCCTTCAGCCCGCGTCCGCCAATCAGCAGGAAACTGCACAGCGTGGTGATCTCCCAGAACACCAGCAGCAGGATCGCGTTGTTGGACAACACCAAGCCGAGCATCGCCGCGGCGAAGAGGGTGAGGATTCCGAACAGCCGGGTGTGTTCGTAGTGCTCGTCCAGATACTGGGGCGCGTAACTGAGCACAAGCGCTCCCACCCCAAGCACCAAGGTGGCGAACAGCAGGGCCAGGCCGTTGAGTCGGAGTGAGAACTCAATGCCGAAACTCGGCACCCATGACCAACTCTCCACCACCGTCTCGTTGTTGCGCACCTCCGGTATCCCCTGCGCGAGCAGGGCAAACGCGGCAACGAAAACACCCGAAAGCAAGTAGCCGGTCTTGCGTCCAAGGGTGGGCGCGATGAAGGGAACGGCCGCGGCCGCCACCACGAGGAGAACCAGGGGGGCGAGCAGCATCCGGCCTACCCAGTCAGTCCGAGGTCGGCTAACTCGAAGGCGGCCAGGTAGGGCAATCCGGCCTCCGCCACGCGCGGGCGCGCCCCGCGCTCCACAATCACCGCAACACCAACAACGTCAGCTCCGGCTTCGCGAAGCGCCTCAACCGCGGTGAGCACTGAGCCGCCCGTAGTGGAAGTGTCCTCTACTGCAAGCACGCGCCGACCGGCCACATCGGGCCCTTCGATTCGCCGTTGCAGGCCGTGCGCCTTGCCCTCTTTGCGCACCACGAAGGCATCCAGCGTGCGTCCACGGGCCGCAGCGGCGTGCAGCATGGCGGTCGCCACCGGATCAGCACCCAAGGTCAGGCCGCCGACCGCATCGAAATCCAAACCGGCCGTGAGGTCCAACATCACCTCGCCGACCAGCGGCGCGGCGTTGCCCGCCAACGTGACACGACGGAGGTCAACGTAGTAGTCGGCCTCGCGGCCGCTGGAGAGGATCACCCGACCGTGCACAACTGCGTCGGAGGTGATGCGGGCCAGCAACTCTGCACGGGCGTTGGACATGCACTCAGTCTAGGTGAAGCCACCGGAAGGCTTGTGTCGGCGGGAGTCTGCGGCGCCAGCAGGAGCCAGGTGCTGGCAGGTGCGGGGAGCGATGCGGCAGGCTGACGCCATGGAGCGAACACGCGTAGTGGTGCTGCCCACCCTTCCGGTTGCTGCGGGTGGGGCGGTGGCGGCGGAGTTGGTGGCTGCCGGGATCGACTGCTACTTGCCGGAAATCGAACCCATTGCAGCGGACCTGCCGGTGCAGCTGGCCGATGCACGCAGGGTGGCCTACGTCGCGAAGTGGCTCGCTGCCGCCGAAGTTGCCCCACCGTTGCTGGTGGTCGCACTCGGCGACACGGCCAGGTTGCTGCCGGCGCTGTCGCTGTCGCAACGCAGCGCAGCCCGGCTGGTCGTCGGGTACGTCGTCATCGATGCTGCGTCCCCGGCACCGTCGTACGAATGGCCAGATGCGCCGGTGTGGTGGGTTGCCACACCGGAGGCTGGGGAAGAAATCGTCTCGGGCGCCCTCAGCGCGGATCTGCGGGGGTTTGAAGTGCTCTCCGGGGTTGCGGCTGTGCCTGCCGTCAGCCGGGTCCTCGCGGCGCTCGGGCGGGGGTAGCTGGACAGTTCAGCTGGGCGATTGGGCGGCCAGCGAATCAATGGCGCCGAGCCGGCGCAGCGCCTCGCTGAGCACTTCGGGGCGTTTGGAGAAGGTCCATCGGACGTAGTTGTTGCCCGTTTCTCCGCTGCTCAGCCGCTGCACCGGGATCGCCACAACCTTGGCGGTTTCCATCATGTGGGCAACGAAAGTCTCGCCATCTGGCCAGCCCAGCGGGGTGACGTCGGTGACGAGGAAGTAGCCGCCGGAGGACGGGACCACCTCCAGCCCGAACCCTGAGAGGCCGTCGCGGAGCAACCGGTGGGCGACGCCGAATTTCGCGGCCAACCCGGCAAAGTACGACTCGGGCAGGCGAAGCCCCGCTGCGATCGCCGGCTGGAACGGACCGGCGGAGACATAGGACAGGTGTTGGCGGACGACCCGGACCGCGGCGATGAGATCGGCCGGGCCGGTGGCCCACCCCACTTTCCATCCGGTGAAGGAGAAGGTCTTCCCGCCGCTGCCGAGGGTGACGGTGCGTTCTCGCATCCCGGGCACGGTGGCGATCGGCACGTGGCGGGCGTCGGCGCCGAAGACGAGATGTTCGTACACCTCGTCGCTGAGCACAATGAGGTCGTGACGAATGGCGACCTCGGCTAGCGCGGTGAGCTGTTCGACAGTGAACACGGCTCCGGTCGGATTGTGCGGGGTGTTGAGCAGGATCGCTTTGGTCCGGTCGGTGACTGCGGCCTCGATCGCTGGCACATCAAGGGTGAACGCCCCGCCGGGAGCGCGTGCCAGAGGCACTCCCACCTGCACCGCGCCGGCCAGCGAGATGCCGGCGCCGTAGACGTCGAACCAAGGCTCCGGGACGATTACCTCGTCGCCGAAATCGACGAGCGCCAGGATGGCTGCAGTGATGAGTTCGCTAGCGCCGGTGCCGATGACGGCTTCGGTGGCGGGGTCATAACTCAGGCCGTAGAAGCGCCGCTGATGCTCGCAGACCGCCTCGAGCAGGTCCGGTAGGCCGTGTCGAGGCGGGTACTGGTTGCCCGAGCCGCCTGCGATCGCGGCGATCGCGATTTCTTTGAGTTGCTCCGGCCCGTCGGTGTCGGGGAAGCCCTGCCCGAGGTTGACCGCGCCGATTTGGGCGGCCCGGGCGGAGTATTCGCCGAAGACGGAATCCGAATGCGGGCGCATCCTGGGGATGAGCCGGGAATAGTCGTTCACCCGCAGCAGGCTAGCCTGCGACTTTCAGGCGCGGCCAGCGATCCGCCGCACTACTGGTCGCGGCAGCACCGACGCCACACCGTGGAGGCCCTTGTAGACGGCCCCGGGCACCACCACCGACCGTCCCTCGGCGCAACCAAGCAGACCTGCCGCTGCGACTGCGTCGGAATCGAGCCACAGCCACGCTGGGACGGACTCGACATCCATCCCAGCGCGCTCGTGGAATTCGGTCCGAGTGAAACCGGGACACAAAGCGGTCACGTGCACGCCTCGACTGCGATATTTGGCCGCCAGGCTTTCCGCGAACACGGTGGCCCAAGCCTTCGCTGCCGAATACGAACCGCTGGGCAGGAAGCCAACCACGCTGGAAACGATGAGCACGCGTCCGCGACCACGATCCAACATGCCCGGCAGCGCCGCATGGGTCAGCCGCATCGGCGCAGTCACGAGCACATCGAGCATCGCCTGCTCGGCGTCGATGTCGCTGCCTGCGAACGGTTCCCGGACACCGAATCCGGCGTTGTTCACCAACCACTCGATCGGAGCGACGTCGGGATCCGCAAGGCGAGCTTCCACCCGGCGACACTGGTCGAGATCGCTCAGGTCGGCCGGGAGCGTCTCCACGGCCACCCCGAATTGGCGCCGCAGTTCAGCGCCAACTTCCTCCAGTCGTGGAGCATTGCGTGCGACTAGGACCAGGTCGTGACCATGACCAGCGAGCTGTCGGGCGACGCTGAGACCGATCCCCGCCGTCGCTCCGGTGATGAGCGCGGCGGCCACGGATCAGCGTCCCTGGTTGGCCACGGCCGCGGCTGCGGCGGCAGCGGCATCGGGGTCGAGGTACTCCCCACCGGGCACAATTGGCTTCAACTCGGCATCCAACCGGTAGACCAGCGGAATCCCGGTCGGGATGTTGAGTCCGGCGATGTCGGCATCGGAGATGCCGTCCAGGTGCTTCACCAGGGCCCGCAGTGAGTTGCCGTGGGCACCCACCAGCACCACCTTGCCGTCCCGCAGGTCGGGCACGATTGCGTCGTACCAGTACGGCAGCATCCGCTCCACCACGTCTGCCAGACACTCGGTGGTGGGCAGTTCTTCAGGTGCCAGCCGTGCGTACTTCGGGTCGTCGGTCTGGGCGTATTCGTCGCTGGGGTCGATCGGCGGGGGTGGGGTGTCGTAGGAGCGGCGCCACAGCATGAACTGCTCCTCGCCGTACGTCTCCAGGGTCTGCTTCTTGTCCTTGCCCTGGAGCGCGCCGTAGTGGCGTTCGTTGAGGCGCCAGGATCGCCTCACTGGCAGCCACAGCCGATCAGCTGCATCGAGCGCGAGGTTGGTGGTCCGAATCGCGCGCCGGAGCAAGGAGGTGTGCACGACGTCGGGCAAGATGCCGGATTCGGCGAGCATCTCGCCGCCCCGGGTGGCTTCCGCCTCGCCCTTTTCGGTGAGGTCGACGTCCACCCACCCGGTAAACAGGTTGAGGGAGTTCCACTCGCTTTGGCCGTGACGCAGCAGGATCAAGGTGTATTCAGCACTCATGGCTGTAAGTGTGCCGTGCCGGAGGCCGTGTTGCCTGTGGGCTGATCAGTCCTTCGGCGCGAGATTCGGAAACGCCGCCAAATTGGCGGTGCTCTCGCCGGCTTTGAGCCGCCACTGCCACTCCGCCCGGATCGCGCTGGCGAAGCCCATCTCCAGCAAGTGGTTGAACACCCCGTCG
Source organism: uncultured Actinomycetes bacterium (assembly GCA_963842975.1). Taxonomy (GTDB): domain Bacteria; phylum Actinomycetota; class Actinomycetes; order S36-B12; family UBA10799; genus JACJWR01. Next base: position 170,134 of record CAWJIH010000004.1, read on the forward strand.
GCGTGCATGAGCACCGCGCCCATCAGCCGGTCGAGGTTCTCCGCATCCACGCCAGCCAGGGGGAGGCTACCCACGAGGAACACATCGCCGTGTTGATCGAGGGCGTAGGCCAGGCCGAAGATACGCCGGTTGCGTTCCAGCAGCCACCGGTGCACCTCGGCTTCGTTCTCGTCCGGATGCCGGACCACGAAGGCGTTCACCGTGAGGGATTCGGTTGAGCAGTCCAGCGACACGGTGGTGCGCAGCTTCTGTTCCCCGGGCAGCACCACCACAAACCCGTGCTCACCGGTGACCTCAAACTCCACTCCGGCGTCCACACACCAGTCTCGGATTGCAGCAGCAGCTGCCGCCTGCGCACTCATGCCCACCTCCGGGTAGCGGCCAAGTGGCCCGTGTGGGCCTGCTGTGCTCGTCGATAGACATCGATGAGGCGCGCGGTGGTTGCCTCCCAACCGAACCTCAGCGCCTGCTCTCGGGCACCCGCGGCGAGCACCTGCTGGCGCCGCGGATGATCCAAAATTGACTCCAGTACGCGTGCCCAGGCGCTGGGGTCCCGGCTTTGCACGAGCACACCTGACACCCCGTCGTCGACGGCCGTACGCAATCCGCCAACATCGCTGGCCACCACCGGTGTCCCGCAGGCCTGCGCCTCCACCGCCACCAAACCGAACGACTCCGAGTGGCTTGGCACCACCACGACGTCGGCTGCCCGAAAGAGATCGACCAGCGCAGGCTTTGGCAGGGGTGGCCAGAACAGGGTGCGATCCGCGAGGCCGGCCTGGGCTGCCTGTGCTCGCAATTGGGCAGGTGTGGCGCTGCCGTTGCCGGAGGGGCCGCCGCAGACGATCAGCAGCGGGTCTGAGCTGCGGCCGTCGGACTGCATCCGTTCGGCAGCAGCGAGCACCAGTTCGGGAGCCTTCAAGGGCTGCAGCCTGCCCACGAAGACGACGATTCGACGGTCGGTCGGCAACCCCAGCCGTCGCCGAGCCGCCGCAGAGTCGCCTGGGCTGAACGCCTCCAGGTCCACCCCTGGATGCACCACAGCCAGGCGATCTGGATTGGCGTCGTAGAGCTCGACGAGGTCGTCGGCTTCGGCCTCGGTGTTGGCGATCAAGGCATCGGAAACGTCGACCACCTGCTGTTCACCGATCACCCGTGATTCGGGTTCCGGCGAATCGTCGGCACCTAGGTCCCGATTTTTCACCTTCGCCATCGTGTGCATGGAGTGCACCAGGGGTACCTGCCAGCGTTCCTTGGCCACCCAACCGACGTGACCGGACAGCCAGTAGTGGCTGTGGATGACGTCAAACCACCCTTCTGGCCGGGCCGCCTCGGCCCGGAGCACCCCGGCGCTTAGGGCACACATCTGGCCGGGTAGGTCCTCCTTGCGCAGACCCTGGAAGGGCCCGGCAACGATGTGCCGAACTGTGAGCCGGTCGGCCACCTGCTCCAAGCTCGGTTGCCGGCTGTCGGTGGCGCGGGTGAATACCTCGACCCCGATGCCTGCGGCGGCCAGCCGACGCGAGACCTCCCACACGTAGACGTTCATGCCACCGGCATCGCCGGTTCCTGGCTGCGCCAGTGGGGAGGTGTGCAGCGACAGCATGGCGACCCGCTGCGGCTGGTGCAGGTTGCGATGTGGACCAGCCCGATTCGGCGCAGCCATCAGGTGGAGCTCCGCGAGTAGGGCTCGCCGGTGACGATGTGCATGATTCGCTTGTTGATAGTGACGGCGTGATCGGCGAATCTTTCGTAGAACCTCGAGACCAAGGTGAGGTCGACGGCTGCCTCCACACCATGAGTCCAGGCTGGCGACAGCATGATGTTGAACATCTCCCGATGCAGCCGGTCCATCTCCTCGTCCGTCACCACCGCCCGTTGGGCCAGTTCAATGCTGTGGGATGCCATGGCCGCCCCGGTTTGGTGCACGATGCGTTGGGCGACCGCCCCCATGTCCGAGATCACTCCGCGCAATTCCACCGGCACGACACTGTCCGGGTAGCGCAGGCGGGTGGTCTTCGCCAGATGGGTGGCGAGGTCGCCCATCCGCTCGAGGGATGATGCGATCCGCAGCGCCGAGAGCAGCCTGCGCAGTTCACCCGCCACCGGTTGCTGCAGCGCGACCAGTTGGGTGGCACGATCGTCGATTTCGTCGTTGATCGCATCGAGCCGGGCATCCTCGGAAATCACCTGTTCGGCGGAAGAGAGATCGCCGTCGAGCAGCGCTCTGGTGGCAAGACTCATCGCCCGGCCCACCAGCCGAGTCATCTCAATCAGCAGGGTGTCGATTTCCTGCAGCGACTCCCGATACGCATCCCGCACGCTCTGAGGATAGTTGCCCTGCTCCTGCCGGCAACTGCCTATGCGTTGATCGCGGGTGAGGATCGACTGAACCGTCGGCCACGCGGACCTGACCATTCGGCGACTAAACGGTGAATCCTGGCCAACCTGGGGTCGACTTGGTTAACGGATTTCGCGGGGGCACCTATCCTTAACCGATATGGACACTGCCGCGCTTGTGATCATCGCCGCACTTGGCGTGGTCATAGGTCTCGTAGGTGCCGCCGCCTGGTGGCAGACACGACAATTGGGGGATCTGCGTAGCGCCATCGACGCAGACCAGAGTGAGGACGCAGACCGGGTGCCGATCTCGGCGTTGCTGGGGGTCCTACCTGGGGCCTCGATTCTGGTGGACGGATCCAACGGGACGGTGGAGCGAGCCACGGCGAAAGCCTTCAGTCTGGGGTTAGTCGTCTCCAACCGTTTGGCCAGCGAAGAGATGAACGCGATGGTGGTCGAGGCCCATCGGGACGGGATCACTCGGGAGTACGACATCAACATCCGCCGCCCGGCGCTGGCGCCTGGGGAGTTGGAGTTGCGAGTGCGGGCCGCTTCGGTGGGTGATGGCACAGTGCTGCTGCTGGTGGATGACCTCTCCGGTGCGCGGCGGGTAGACACGGTCCGACGCGATTTTGTGGCGAACGTCAGCCACGAGCTCAAAACTCCGGTCGGGGCGCTGTCGCTGTTGGCCGAGGCGGTGTCGGTGGCGGCGGACGACCCGGACGAGGTGCGCCACTTCGCCGACCGCATGACCGCCGAATGCTCACGTCTGAGCCACCTGGTGGCCGACCTGATAGATCTCTCCCGGTTGCAAGGGGACCAGCCGCTGGATAGCGCGCAACCGGTCAGCGTCGACTTCATGGTGACCGAAGCCATCGACATGCTGAATACTGCTGCCACCAATGCTGAAATTGACATCGTCGTCGGCGGTGCCGGGGAGCTTCAGGTCTACGGGGTGGAGGACCAACTCATCACCGCTTTGCGCAACCTGCTGGCGAATGCGATTGCCTATTCACCTCCGCGCACGAAAGTCGCCATCGGAGTCGCTGAACGCGACGGAATCGTCAATATCTCGGTGACGGACCAAGGCATTGGCATCGATCCGGCCAACCTCGACCGCATCTTCGAACGCTTCTATCGGGTGGATCCGGCACGTTCCCGGATCACCGGCGGGACCGGACTCGGCCTCGCCATTGTCAAACATGTGTGCAACAACCACGGCGGTGAAGTGACGGTGTGGTCGGTCGAGGGGGAGGGCAGCACTTTCACACTCCGGTTGCCGGCCTACCGGGCCGGTTCCGACTCCACGAGTGAGAGCGCCCTGGATCCAGAAGGAGTACGGGTATGGGAGTGATGAAAGAACCGATTCGGATCCTGGTAGTGGAGGATGAGGAATCCATCAGCGAGGCGCTCGCATACGTGCTCGGCAAAGAGGGTTTCGCCGTGCAAGTGGCGGATACCGGACCGGATGGGCTGGCCGAGTTCAAGCTGTGGTCACCGGACATGGTGCTACTCGACGTGATGCTGCCAGGCTTGCCCGGCACCGAGGTGTGCCGGGAGATCCGCACCACGTCGAGCGTGCCGATCATCATGCTCACGGCCAAAGACGCTGAGATCGACAAGGTCGTCGGGCTCGAACTGGGCGCGGACGACTATGTGACCAAACCCTTCTCGACCCGGGAGTTATTGGCCCGGATTCGTGCCGTGTTGCGGCGTCAGGGGGCGGTGGCCGAGGACGGCGCGGAGTCTGGCGTGGTCACCGCCGGTCCGGTCCGGCTCGATGCCGACCGTCACGTGGTGACGGTGCGTGGAGCCGAGGTGCGGTTTCCGCTGAAGGAGTTCGAGCTGCTGGAGTTACTCATGCGCAACGAGGGCCGGGTGCTCACTCGGGCCCAACTCATCGATCGCGTCTGGGGCAGCAACTACGTTGGCGACACCAAAACCCTTGACGTGCACATCAAGCGGCTACGAGGCAAGATCGAAACGGAGCCGGGCAAGCCCCAGCACGTGTTGACAGTGCGCGGGCTGGGCTACAAATTTCAGGACTGAACCGCTACTGGGCTGGCTCGACGATCGGCTCCGGGACCGCTTCGGCGAGTGGTTCTTCGGGTTCGGCCGTTGGGGTTGCCGTAGCCGCTCGATCTTCGGCGGCGAGCCCACGCTTGGAGTCAGAAACCACCTGTGCGTAGGGGCCCGTACCGGGCACAACGAGTACCGAGGTCGTCACCGAACCGGCATCGCGGAATTCCATCGTGGTGAGCAAGAAAGGCGACGGGGAATCCGGCACACCGTCGACCGACGCGAAGAACTCGCCATTGAATCCCAACCGCACGGGGAGCCGCGGGACAACCTCGACCGGGGCGCTCGTCAGCCCGGCATCACCACCCGGCTCGGCGTTGATGCCAAGCAGCTCGTCAGGCTCGCTGCCGTCCGCGGCCAACACGGTGCCGCTGAAATAGGCGGTGTCGGGATCCTTGGGATCACGCACCCACACCATTCCCCGCACCGCAATGTTGTCGGCATCGGCGCTGGCAACCTCGCCACCCTGCTCTTGCGTGGTGGTCTGCGCCTGGACGCCGTTCCAGCAGCCCGTGAGGGTGCCCATGAGGACCAGGCCAGACAGGCCGGCGGCAAGTGCTCGTCGGTGCACAGTCATCCTCCCGCTCGCGACGCCTCCGGGCGCCGAGTGGTTGTGATCGATGGTGGGCACAGACTAGCGGGTCCGAAGGCCGAAGTGCCTGGGAGTCCGTCGTAGTGCTCAGGTGGCGGGCTCAAAGGTGGTGACGGCCGCGTTCGCATCTGCGTCCCGGATGACATCGGCCACGACCCCGTCTGGGGCGACGCTGAACAACGTCAGCCCGCGCGGGCGGTAGTCCGCGAACGTTCCGACCGGCGCAAGCAAGGTGGCGGCCCCCACTGGAGCGGCGTAGGACTCTGCACTAGTCGGGTCGCTGCCCTCGCTAGCCACGATGAAACGCATCCGGGCAGCCTCGGCGGCGGCTGCGGCGTTGGCAACACCGGCCTGGCATTCGGGGCAATCCCCCTGCGGTACCAAGGCGATGACGGCGGGGCGAATGTCGCGGAGCAGTCGCGGGGCCCCGTTCACTGCGACCGGAGCCGACGGCAAAAGTCCGCCGACGACTCCAACGTCGGCGGTACCCACCGCGAGTGGGGCCGTTGCGAGCGGGGCGTCGACGCGGGAGACGGTGGCCAGCAGCAGCGATCCCACCATCGCGAGCACGGCGGCCACGATGAATCCCAGCGGGATCAGGTTCGATCCACGATGGCCGAACCAGGGAAGTCCGTCGCGCCAGCGACTGGGATGGTCGGTTTCGGCAGGCTGATCGGGGGTGTGCCGCAATTCGCCTCGGGCGTCAAGCTCGCGGTAGTAGCGCCAACGGTCGGCTTCCAAAGATGACGCGTCATCCGGGATGGTGATGCCAGCGAAATCATCTGGATCTGGTCGGCCCGACATGGGGAAAGTATTGCGCTGGTATGGCGGTGCCGCCAATCGCGAACGGTGGGACCGTGATTGCAGGTGCGTATCCAAGCACCTTTCGCAGGGTGATCTGCGCAACACCCCGGCGTGTTAGACTTGCGGGGCCAACGAAAGGGGCCCACACCTATGACTTTTTCAGTCGGCGACACCGTCGTTTACCCCCACCACGGGGCTGCGTTGATCGAATCCATCGAGATGCGCGAGATCGGCGGTCAGGAGCGCAAGTACCTCGTTCTGCGAGTTGCGCAAGGCGACCTCACAGTACGAGTGCCCGCGGATAACGTCGATCTGGTAGGGGTCAGGGACGTCGTGAACCAGGAGGGCCTGGATCGGGTTTTCGAGGTGCTGCGTCAGCCGTACACCGAAGAGCCGACCAACTGGTCCCGCCGCTACAAGGCAAATCTGGAGAAACTCGCCTCCGGCGATGTGATCAAGGTGGCCGAAGTTGTGCGCGACCTGTGGCGCCGCGATCAAGACCGGGGCCTCTCCGCTGGGGAGAAGCGGATGCTGTCGAAGGCTCGCCAGATCCTGGTCAGTGAACTCGCACTTGCCGAGCACAAAGACGAAGACGAGGCCGAAACCATTCTCGACGAGGTTCTTGCGTCCTAACCCCGGTTTTCTCGGGGTAGACAATCCAGGCGAATCACATGCGCTGTGCTGCACTCGTGGCGGCCGGGGGCTTGGGGCTCCGACTAGGTCCAGGCGAGCCAAAAGGGCTGCGACTCCTCGGTGGGGAGGCGATGGTCACCCACGCTGTCAGCCGGATGGCCGCGGTCGACTCCGTTGCCCAAATCGTGGTGGCCGCGCCGGCTAGTCACCTGGTGGAAGTGGAAACCGCAGTCGCAGCAGCCAGGGTTCCATCCCGGATTGACGTCCGGGTCGTTGTGGGTGGTGTCCTCCGCCAGGATTCGGTCCGGATCATGTTGGAGTCCGTGGATACGGCCGTAACCGCGGTCGTGGTGCACGACGCTGCAAGGTCCCTCGCGCCGCCGCAGGTAGGAAACGAGGTGGTGGCCGCGCTGGCTCTCGGCCACCCGGCCGTTATCCCGGTGGTGCCGGTGGTGGACACCGTCGCGCGGGTCGACGGTGACGCCGTGTTGGGGAATGTGCCTCGTGACGATCTGCGGCTGGTGCAGACACCGCAAGGCTTTCGGGTGGATGTCCTGCGCCGAGCCCACTTTGAGTGTCCGCCTGGCTTGGAAGCCACGGACGACGCTTCGCTGGTGTCACGGCTTGGCTACCCGGTGATGACAGTGCCGGGAAACCCGCGCGGTTTCAAGATCACCACTCCGGACGATTTTGTGCTTGCTCGGGCGTGGCTGGAACACGATCTGACTGAAGTGCCGGTTGAACTGCGGGAGTCGACGTGAATCTGGTGCTCCCAGCCGTGGGTATCGGCACCGATGTGCACCCTTTCGCGCCGGGCCGGCCGCTGATGCTCGCCTGTCTACAGTGGCCCGGCGAGGTTGGACTCGCAGGGCACAGTGATGCCGATGTCGCTGCCCACGCGGCCTGCGATGCCATGTTCTCAGCGGCGGGGATCGGCGATCTAGGCGCCCACTTCGGAACTGCCGAACCTCAGTGGGCGGGCGCCAGCGGCGCCGAGTTGCTTGCCGAGTGTGTGCGCCGAGTCACCGAAGCAGGCTGGCAGATCGGCAACGTTGCGGTGCAGATTATCGGGAACTCACCACGGATTGGGCCGCGTCGGATCGAGGCAGAGCAGACGATGTCCGAGGTCGTGGGTGCCCCAGTTCGGGTGTCAGCAACCTCCACGGACGGGCTCGGGTTCACCGGTCGAGGCGAGGGCATTGCCGCCATCGCCACCGCGCTGGTGTTTCCCACGCACTAGCCTTAGCCGGGTGAACTTGCACCTCTACGACACCGCCACCCGCAGCATCCGGGAGTTCATCCCGCTGGAGCCTCGACGTGCCTCCATCTACGTGTGTGGTGCCACTGTGCAGGGCCCGCCGCATGTCGGCCACGTGCGCAGCGGGGTCGTGTTTGATGTGCTCGCGCGTTGGCTGGCGGCCAATGGCACGGCGGTGACCTTGTGCCGCAACGTGACCGACATCGACGACAAGATCCTGGTGAAGGCGGTCGAAGAGAATCGGCCGTGGTGGGCCGTGGCGACCGCGTACGAACACACTTTCGCCGATGCCTACGACACCCTCGGATGCGCGCGGCCAACGGTTGAACCGCGAGCAACCGGCCACATCCCGCAGATCATCGAATTGATCTCCCGGCTCGTCGATGCTGGTCACGCCTACGCCGCCGACGGCGACGTCTACTTCGCCGTGCGGTCCTTTGACCGTTACGGGCAATTGTCCGGGCAGCGGATTGACGAGATGCTGCTGGCGGAAGACACCGAAGCCGGATCCCCGAAACGCGACCAGCGTGACTTCGCGTTGTGGAAGTCTGCCAAGCCGGGCGAACCCGCATGGGAGACGCCCTGGGGGGCGGGCCGGCCGGGTTGGCATATCGAATGCTCCGCCATGGCCACCGCCTACCTCGGCGCCGAGTTCGACATCCACGGCGGCGGTCTCGACTTGGTGTTCCCGCATCACGAGAACGAAATCGCCCAGTCCCAAGCAGCAGGTGATGGTTTCGCGCGCTACTGGATGCACAACGCCTGGGTGACCACGGCGGGCGAGAAGATGAGCAAATCCCTGGGCAACTCGCTGATGGTGGCCGAGGTGGTGCAGCGGGTGCGGCCGGTAGAGCTGCGCTGGTACCTCGCGAGCGCGCACTACCGCAGCACCCTGGAGTTCTCCGATGCCTCACTGGCCGAGTCGGCGGCTGGCTACCGGCGGTTGGAGTCGTTTGTGGTCCGGGCAGTGGAGTCGCTGGGTCCGGTCGAGGCGACCGCGTGGCCCGCTGAGTTCGCCGCTGCCATGGATGACGACCTCAACGTGCCTGCCGCCCTCGCAGTGGCCCACTCTGCGGTGACGGCAGGCAATCAGGCGCTGGCCGATGGCGACGATGATGAGGCGCGGCGGCGCGTGGCGGAGGTCCGTGCCATGCTCGACGTGCTTGGGGTCGATCCGCTGGCCGATCCATGGCGCGAATCCGGTGCTGGCTCCAGTGCTGCCGAACGTCAGGCAGTCACGGACCTGGCCGAAGGCATGTTGGCGCTGCGGGCGGCGGCCCGGGCCGCCAAGGACTTCGCCACCGCCGACGCGATCCGCGACCACCTCACGCATGCTGGAATCACCGTCGAGGACACTCCTCGGGGTCCTCGATGGACATTGGAGCGCAACTGATGGCAGGCAATTCCCAGCGTCGTGGCGCCGTGCGCAAGCCGGGGTCGAAGAAGGGCTCCACAGTTGGCTCTGGCGGTCAACGTCGGCGGGGCCTGGAGGCCAAAGGCCCGACTCCGAAGGCGACCGAGCGCGTAGGCCATCCGAAGTCCAAGCAGCAGAGCGCAGCGGAGCGCGCAGCCGCGAAGAGTGCCTCGACGAAGGGCGGCAGCGCCAGTGGCGCCGCTGGTGGTCGCCCAAGCTCGCCCCCGGACAACGTGGTGGTCGGGCGCAACCCGGTGGTCGAGGCGTTGCGCGCCCGGGTGCCGGCGTCGGAGCTGCTGGTCGTGGCGGGTATCGATGCCGATGAACGCGTCGCTGAGGCGGTCGCCCGGGCGGCGGAATCCGAGGTGCCGGTGCGGGAGCGGCCGAAGCGGGACCTCGACCGAGCCGCCGGCGAAGCCAACCACCAAGGTCTGGTGTTGCACACGCAGCCCTTCGCCTATGCCGACCCGATGGACATCATCGGACGTCGTCGCCCCGGTCAATCAGCGCCGGTAATTGTGGCGCTCGACGGCATCACTGACCCGCACAACCTCGGCGCCATCGCCCGGTCGGCGCTGGCATTCGGTGCGGCTGGGATTGTCGTGCCGTCGCGTCGCTCGGCTGGTGTGACCGCATCCGCCTGGAGATCATCAGCCGGGGCTTTCGCCCACCTGCCCGTGGCTCGGGCCACAAATCTGGCGCGCACCGTCGGCCAGGCCGCCGAGGCGGGCTACTTCGTGGTGGCTCTCGAGGGAAGCGCACAACGAAGCATCGTGGAGGTAGCTACGCATTTCGCGGATGTGCCATTGCTGCTGGTGGTCGGCTCCGAGGGTGCCGGGGTGAGCCGGTTGATTGCCGAACGTGCTGATGAGTGCGCGCGGATCAGCATGCCGGGTCGGGCGGAGTCGCTCAATGCGTCGGTGGCCGCTGGCATTGCGCTATTCGCGATCGCGCAAGCCCGCGCCTGAGGGTTGAATCGGCGCCGCCAAGGCGGTGACTTGGGGTCCCAGCGGAGTATCCCTGCGCAGTTCCGAAGTCTGGGCGATGGGGTGCGGGTTTACCCTGGAAGTGCAGCGTTGGATCTGAACTGATGCGGCGTGTACGGCTGGAGGTGCACCATGGATATGGAGCAGCGGCTCTTGGAGCCATCGTCCGAGGTACCTGACCTTGTCTGGTGCCCTTCCTGCCGGGCCGAGGTTGACTATCGTGGCGGCGTGGGGCCTTGCCCATTCTGTGGCGGGGTGATTGATATGGACTTGGCGCGGCAAGCCAGCCAGGTGTGGATCGAAAACGTCGAATTGCAGCGCATGCTTGAGACTCTCAACGAATCCATTAACCAGTTGACCCAACGTCGGGCTACGGTTCGGGACCACTTGCATGATGCGGCAGCGCGCTTCAACGCGCTGCGGGCCGAGGCGCTCGCAACTGGCGATCCTTCGGTTGCCGGCGCTGCCAAGCCCCGGCAGGTCACCGAGGCCGCAGTGCCCGAGCCCGGGATGTACGCCGAGGCCACAGCGCCCGAGCCACGGGTTCGCGGGCCGCGCGTGCCCATGGCTTTGCTGTTGCAGGGGACTGGGGCGGTGTTGGTCTTGGCGGCATTGGTCGTGGTGTCGGCGGTGCTGTGGGGCACCCTCGACGGGGGGACGCAGTTGGCGCTGCTTGGGGCATCCGTTGGCGTGATCGGCGCGCTGGCAATCCTCACCAAGAAGATGGTGCCCACCACCAGCACCGTGCTTGCGGTGCTCGCCGCCGCCGCCCTGATCGTGGTCCTCATTGCTGCCCCGGCACTGATTGCCGACTGGCAGACGTCGTTGTACCCGGGTGTGGCAGGTGTGATCTTCAGCGGTTTGAGTCTGCTCGCCGGGTGGCTGATGAGGGTGCGAGTGTGGTGGTTGATCGGGATCGCGTCCGTGCCGATCACGGTGACTCTGGTGGCGCTGTCCGGAATGGGCAGCCTCGCCGCGCCTGCTGATCCGCAGTGGGCTGTGGCGGTCGTCTCCGCACTCGTCGCGGCTACCGCTGCTGGTATGTCGTGGTGGGCCGCGGTGGTGGTGCGTTCTGATCGGCAGACCTCGGTGACGGCCTGGGTCACCTCATTGATCGCTGCGTTTCTGGTGTGGGCAACGGCCAGCGTCATGGGGGCCATCGCCTATTTCGGACTGGCCTTCACAGGGTTCGGAGAGAAGGTGCCGCACCTGCTTGTCCTCGGGTGCGCGGCCGGTTTGGCGGCGGCGATGGGTCCGGCGGGAGTTCGGGCACAGATGTGGCGAGGGGATTTCGCCAGGATCGTCGCCGTGGGATTCGCTGCCGCTGGGCTCACCGTGATGCTGCTGCCACCGATGACTGCGCTTGTTGTGGCGCTCGGAGCAGGGGTCGCGGCGGTGGCGGTGGTGGCGCTGGCCCTGTTCGGATCGGTTCGGCTGCCGACCTGGGCAGTTGCCTTGCAGACCGGGGTGTGGGCCTTCTTCGGGTCGGTCTTCTTCGCGCTTTCGTCCGGCGCACTGTGGACAGAGTCGTTTGGCTCTGCCTACTTCGCGGAACCGCAAATCGCCTCCGAAGTTTCGCGCCAACTGGAGCAACGGCAGTGGGCCTGGTTGGCGGCCACCGTAGCCGGTGTGGGGGTCGGCGTCGCGCTCCTGGCCGCGGGGTTGCTGCGCCGCTCTACCGGGCTGGTGGTTGTCGCTGTTCCGGTTGCGGGCGCGGCTTGGTGGCTGTGCTGCGAAACCGGTTTGAGCAGCCCCGAACCCTTTGAGATCGCCTGGCTGCCGGCCGCGGCGTTCGCGCTGGCTGCAGTGTGGCTGGGGCACCAACGTGGAGTTCTTCGGCGCATCCCTGTGCTGGCTGTGGTGCTGGTAGCGGCTGTTCCGTCGTGGCTGGTCGCAGTTTCCGACATCTGGCTCATCGACGGGCGGGTCGGGCTTCGGGCGCTGGCGGTCGTTGCCGTCCTTGCGCTCGTAGTCGTCGCTTCGGGTCGGCGGTTGGTGGTAGTGCCCGCCTTGGCGTTGGGCCTTGCCCTGGCCGTTCCATGGGCGGCGTGGATCGTCTGGGCGATAGCTGAGGCATCGCGTCTGCCTGCGGTCGTCACAGTTCCCACGGCGCTAGTCGCGATAGCGGTGCATGCACAAGTGGTGGCACCGGGAAAGTCGGTGGCCCGGTGGTGGAGCGTGGTGCAGTGGCCGCTGACGTTTGTGGTGTCCGTCGCTGCGTTGTGGGCGGTGCTGAACCCGTTCTCGAATGCCGAGGTGCTTGCTCAGACGCGCGTGGTGCTTGTGGTGGTTGCCGCTGTCGCGGTTGCGATCTTCCGCTGGACTGCCGCACCAATTGTTGCGATGGTGGCCGGCTGGGTTGCCGTTTTCGTCACCTGGGTCAGCGTGATGAACGCGGTCACAAGTGATGCCCAAGTGTGGTTGGAGTGGTTCACCTTGCCCAGTGCCGTCGCTCTGGGTGCCCTGATCGCGCTCGCTGTGCACGGCTACGCCCGCGGGAGCAAGTCGGCTGCTGCGTCGATTCCCAGCCTCGCGACCTTCGGGCCTCCGCTCGTGCTGGCATTGCTGCCCTCAGCTGTCGCCGCAGTCGCTGACTTGGCAGGTGAGGGCGGGATTCTGCGGTTCTGGCTGGTCCTGGTGTCCAGCGCCGTCCTGGTGGTGGTGGGCTCCATCCGCAACTTGGCAGGGGTGCTTGTGCCAGCGTTGCTGGCGATGGTCGTGGTGGTGTTTCCGCTGCTGCTCGATGTGGTCGAATCGCTGCCGCTGTGGGTGCCGCTGGTGGCGGTCGGAGTGGCGCTGCTGGTGATCGGGGCACGTTTCGAGCATGTCCGTCGCCGCGGCCACGTCATGGCTGGTTGGATCGCGCACCTGCACTGACGGCCCGGGTGGGTGTCGACTGTGTTCTTGCGGCTGTGAAACCATGCCAGGCATGGGGTCGTGGGGTGGGTTGCCCGGTGCAGTGAGGGCGGGCGGTGTCGCGCTTGCCACGACGTTGTTGGCGGGGTGCGCAGGTGGGGCTGTGAATGAGACAGCCCGGGAAGCCACTGCCACTGCCACGGCCACCGCCACTGCCACTACCGCGGCCGATTCCACCACGAGCCAAGAATCACCTGCGGAGCAACTCCTGAACCCGCGGCAGTTCACGATGGTCGCAACCGGGGATCCACTGATCCACGAAGACTTCTGGTACCAGGCGATGGATGACGCGGCCATCACCGGAAAGCCCGAGATGGACTACTACCCGCTCATGGCCAACATCGCCGAGATCACCTCAACGGCCGACTATGCGGTCTGCCACATGGAGACCGTGGTCGCACCCTGGGGAGGGCCGTACTCGAGCTATCCGCAATTCTCGGTGCCCCCGCACATCGTGACCGCCAAGCAGGAGATGGGCTACGACCTGTGCACCACTGCGTCAAATCACACCTTCGATGACGGCGCGGAAGGCGTCGACCGACTGCTGACCACCCTGGATCAGGCAGGGATCGCCCACGCCGGTTCCGCCCGTACTCCGGCTGAGGCTGCCACCCCCACGATCGTCGAGGTGCCCACGGACGCCGGTCCGGTTTCGGTGGGGCACCTGAACTACACCTATGGCTTCAACGGCATTCCCTATCCGAACGGCGAAACCTGGCGAGCCAACCTGATTGACGTGCCGGCGATCCTCGATGAGGCTTCCCGAGCCAGGGCGGCTGGCGCCGAGGTGGTGATTCTGACCATGCACTGGGGCACTGAATATCAGACCGAACCCGATGCCATGCAACTCGCGTTGGCCGAGCAACTGATGGCCTCCGATGACATCGATCTGATCATTGGTGGCCACACCCACGTCGTGCAGCCGATTGCCAAGGTCAACGACAAGTGGGTCACCTACGGTCACGGCAATCTCTTCGCCTGCCACCGCGATTGGGGCGCCCCCAACGAGGAGGGTCTGCTGACTCGCTTCACCTTCACCGAGGAGGCGGACGGATCATTCACCGCCACCGAGGCCGAGTACCTCCCGCTGTTCAGCACCTGCACATTCGACGGCCCGATGCGGGTCATGAACATCCCCAAGGCATTCGAAACCGGCGACTTCGGCGCTTACGACCCCACTCGCCTGGAACTGGCGTGGCTGCGCACTGCCATCACGGTCAACTCCCTGGGCGCCCAAGACGAAGGCCTGGAGTTGCTGGCACAGTAACTCGCTCCCCGCGCTGCGGGATCATGGCGACTCGTCGGTCAGGCCAGGTATCCGCAGACCCTCGCTGCGCAGTTCCAGCGCGGCCAGCGACCTGATCGCGTCGGGATCCCCGCGGCGCCACGCCGCGACCGGATTGCGGTCGACCAAGAGCAGTTCCGCCAGGGGCTGGGTCGCCAGGGCTCGTAGGGCGAAGAGGTCTGTGTCGTTGGTGCGGTTCAGGTAGCGCCGAGCAGCAGTGGCCCGAGCGACGAAACGAAGGCGCAACGGCAACCAGACCACGGCCAGCAAAGCGATGGCCAAGAAAGCCAGCGCCGCCGGGAGGAAGATGGCAAGTCGTTCGACCACCTCCTGCTGGCCACGCCCAGCCGCGGCCAAGGTCTCGCCGGCCGCACCCACCCGATCGAACGGCTCCCGCACCTGGTCTCCCACGAACGGTAGGCCTCCGACTGCTTCACCAGCTGCAGTCATGTTTTCGGTCAGTGAATCGCCCACATCAGCCAGCGACTCCCCTGGACCGCTCAGGGGGACGATCAATTCGTGCAGACGGATGGCCAGGAAAACCCACAAGGCGCACCAGAGGACGAACCAGACATCGGCGGCGATTTGACGGGCACGGCGATTTGGGGTGTCGGCATACAGGGTGAGGTCCATGGGTCAATACTGCGACGGGATTATGCTTTCGCACATGGTGGATCCCCTCTCACAACCACTCACCCTCGGCGCGTTACGACTGCCGAACCGGGTCTTCATGGCACCGCTGACGCGCTCTCGGGCCGGGGCAGACGGTGTTCCGACGCCGCTGATGGCCCAGTACTACGCCCAACGCGCTTCCGCGGGATTGATCATCTCCGAGGCGACGAACATCTCCGAGGTGGCGCGGGGATTCGCCGATACCCCCGGGCTGTTCACCGACGAGCAGGTGACTGGCTGGCGGTTGGTCACCGACGCTGTGCACTCTGCGGGTGGTCACATGTTCGCGCAGTTGTGGCACACCGGCCGGGTGTCCCACGAGGTGCTGCATCCGGGGCAGGCCTGCGTTTCGGCCTCGGCGATTCCGTGTGACGACTGCAAGGCGTTCGTCATCACTGACGGGGTTGGCGGACGGGTGCCGACCAGCCCGCCGGTGGCGCTCGATTCGGCCGGAATCACTCGCACGATTGCGGACTATGTGGCGGCGGCCAACCGTGCCATTGCCGCTGGCTTCGACGGGGTGGAGGTGCATGGGGCTAACGGCTATCTGCTCCATCAGTTCCTGGCCAGCAACGTCAACCAGCGCACCGACCGCTACGGAGGTTCGGCGGAGAATCGAGCCCGGTTGCTGCTGGAGGTCACCGAGGCGGTGGCGGCTGCCGTGGGAGCCGACCGGGTCGGGGTGCGCATCTCTCCGCTGTTCACCGGCAACGGGATCGCCGATGCCGATCCGGCTGACACCTTCACCACCGCCGCGGCGCTGCTCAACGCCCACGGCCTGGCGTACCTGCACGTGGCTGATAGCTCGGTGATGGCACCCGGCGTGGGGGAGCGGATGGCCGAGAACTTGGCCGCAATCGGGGGTGCGTTCACCGGCCCAGTGGTGCTCAACGGCGCCTACGATGCGACACGGGCCCGGGCCGACATCGCGGACGGCAACGCTTCGGCAATCGCCTTTGGTCGGGCGTTCCTTGCCAATCCGGACTTGCCTGCGAGGCTCTTCGCCGGAGCCCCCTTGAACCCCCCGGATCCGCGGACTTTCTACGGCGGCGGAGCAACCGGGTACACCGACTACTCGACGTTGAATGCGTGATCTGGTCGCTGCCGTCGTTGGCCGCCCCAACAGGCCGGTGAGTTGCTACGATCCGTGGCCTAGGACCTAGCAAACACGGCGGTGGCGATGGCGCAGGACCAACACGAAACCACGGAAGTCGCAGCGACTCGCCCGCGATCCGCTCCGTCCGGCGGACGGCCGGTTGGCCCATCGCGCCGAATTCCAGCGGGTGTTGATGAATCTTGCCGTCGGTTTCGTCAATGCACCGTTGGATGTCCTGGACCAAGAAATAGACCATGCCCTCGCCGAGGTCGGGCAGTTCTCAGATTCAGATCGGGCCTACGTCTTCGACTACAACTTCGAAGTCCGCACCACCAGCAATACCCATGAGTGGTGTGGTCCCGGCGTGGAGCCGATGATCGACGAGCTGCAGGACGTCCCGTTGGAGGGCCTCGAGGACTGGCTCAACGCCCACGGAAGCCACCGCATGATGCATGTGCCTTCGGTGCCCGATCTTCCGATCGGGAGCGCACTGCGGGAGATCCTCGAACCGCAGGGAATCCTCACCCTCATCACCGTGCCGCTGTGGCACGAGGGCCGGGCGCTGGGATTCGTGGGATTTGATGCGGTGCGCCACCGCAAGGACTGGACCGAGGACGAGCTCACCCTGCTCGAGGTACTTGCCGAGCTTTTTACGAATGCCTGGGTGCGCCGCGATCGTGAGAACGAGTTGATCCGAGCCAGGCAGGAGGCCGAGCAGGCCAGCATTGCAAAGAGTCGATTCCTCGCCACCATGAGCCACGAACTCCGCACACCGATGAACGGCGTATTGGGGATGACCGAACTCCTGCTGTCCAGCGACCTGGATGCCCGCCAGCAAAAGTTTGCCGAGGCAGTGCATCGGTCGGGGGATCAACTCATGCATTTGCTCAACGACGTCTTGGACGTCGCCAAGGTGGAATCCGGGCGGATGGAACTCGAATCTGCCGCGTTTGATCCAGCTCGCCTCACCAGCGACATTGTCGAACTCTCGGCGCCCGGCGCCCAGTCGAAGCAGTTGGAGTTGGTGGTGACGTTAGCCGACGACGTTCCGCCGGCGGTGTTTGGAGACCAGGGCCGAATCCGGCAGATTATCTCGAATCTCGTGGGCAACGCGATCAAGTTCACCGAGTCCGGGCGGGTACAGGTCAACCTTTCGGTCACTGAGCACCGAGGCGACACCGTGTCGCTGCGGTGGCAGGTGGCAGATACTGGCCCGGGTATTGACCCCGAAGTCCTTCCGGCGGTGTTTGAACCCTTCACCCAGGCCGACACCGCGATCGCACGGAAGTACGGCGGCACCGGGCTCGGGCTCACGATTGTGCGCGAGTTGGTGGACCTCATGGGTGGGACCCTGGCGGCGAGTAGCACCAGAGGTGAAGGCTCGGAGTTCGCCGTGACGCTGCCGCTGCAGGTGGCGGAGGCCAGCGCAGCCGAAGCCGCTGACGAGCCGCCGCCGGCTGTCGTGACGGAGCCACGCGCACCCGCCGCACCGAAGCCGGGCGCTGGTGATAGCGAAGCGGCAAAGGGTGCCGCCGAGTCCCTGGCTGGGATGCGGGTGCTGGTGGCCGAGGACAACACGGTCAACCGAATGTTGGCGGCAGCCCACCTGAAAGCCCTTGGATGCGACGTGCTGATGGCCGTGGATGGCAAAGAGGCCCTCGAGGTTCTCGCCTCGTCCGGCGTTGATGTGGTGCTGATGGATTGCCGGATGCCGGTGATGGACGGTTTTGAGGCGACGTCGGCGATTCGGGCCGGTGAGGGCGGTCAGGTGGCAGTCCCGATCATTGCGCTGACGGCAAACGCGATGGCTGACGATCGCGACGCTTGTCTGGCGGTGGGGATGGACGGATTCCTCGCCAAGCCCTACACCCGCGACGCGCTCCGTTCCGTTCTCCAGGAGGCACTGCAGCGCTGACCTTGGGTGCATTCGACGTGCTCCACCCTGCGGCGCTCAGGTGCTTGTGAACCCCGCGTCTGCCTTCGCCGCATCAACCACGGCCACCAGATAGTCGCGTCGAATCGCCTCTGCCGGTGGCAGCCCGTGGGTCCGACTGTTCGCTTGATTGAACCAACGACGAATCTGGCGGTCCGACAGTTTCGGCGACAGGGTCGCCACCGCCTCGTGGATCGTGCGCAGGCGTCGGTCGGTGCCGAGGCCGAGGGGCTTCTCCTTGCCCGCGGCCCACCGCAGAACCACTCTGGGATCCGCCTCGGAGCCGTGGCCAGCATTGAGCATGTGCGCCAGCATCGGCGCACCTAGCCGTGGCATCAGTTCCCGCAGCAGGGCGTCGAAAGCCACAGGAGCGGGGTCCGGTCTGGCGGCTGACGTGGTGGTCGAACGCTCGGTGGCCTGCTGTGCTGCATTGGCCTGCCGTTGCCGGTCGACCAGTGACAAAACGAACACCAGCACCAACGTGTCGAAGATGACGAAGGCGACGATCCCTGCGATCAAGTATGGGGAAGGCGACATCAGCGCCCACCCCGCTCAGAAGCGACGACATCCGCTGCCGCGGCCAGCATGCTGGCCAAAACGGATTCCTCGTGTACTGCCCGGCCCTGATCCCGCATTGCCCGCTCCAACCCCGAGTCCCAGAGCGGCGTCACCGGTCGACCCGCCAGCGCTGGTCCGGAGTCGCGGACCCCTTGCAGGTAGTCCTCGGATGTCATCAGCCATGGGCGTGCCCCGGTGCGCCGGATCACCCGGTTGGCGATTGCGATCCCGGCCCAGTCGAAGTCCCCGTGATAGCGCAGGTCGGCGCCGTCGGCGGCCAGTTGCCGCAACACCTGGCCAACCACCAGGTTTGGCTCACCTGCGGTGCACACCACCGACCACCCGTCCGGCGCCGCCTCGGCGAACGCCTCCAGCACCCGTGGGTTCTCACACACCAACACCGGTGTGTCTGCCGGGGGCACCACGGCACCCATCCGGCGCAAGTCCCACTCGGTCACGTGCACCGGATCCCCGCCGGCGCCGGCAGCATTGAATCGATCGACCGTCGGACTGCTCCCCTCAGCCTGCAGTCGCCACACCAAGGCGGTGCGCGACAGCAGATCAGGTTGCACGCCAAATGTCGCCCACAACGAGTCGCGATCTGCGGTGGTTTCCGGCAGTGGTTGGCCGGTGGCGCAGGCCAGACCCCGCAGCACGATCCCATGGAGCGCCCGATCGGGGTCGAGCGCATGGGCGTCACCGACCATGGTGGCCCCGAGTTCCACGCGGGATCGAGTAGGCGGGGCCTGGTCGTCGGGTGCGATGAGGGCAGCGAGCACTGTCACGGCATCACGGAGGATAGGTTCGGCGTCGGCCCGCCCGGTCAGTACGCCGGTCAGCCGCAGCCCGTCGATCCACTCCGAGGTCCAGTCGGCCGCGTCAAGGTGGGTCGTTGAGAGCTGCGCCGCGAGTTGCAGCGGGTGTTCCCGAGCTCGCCCGCCGGGCGGCCCGCAGCGCCGGTCGATCCTGCGGCGGCCGACCGAACAGGACCGTCAGAACCGGCTCCAGACCCCCGACGCCGGAGCGTGGCGCCAGATGCTCATCGAGCACCGCAAGGTCGATGTGCACCCGATCCCTGGTGACGCTGCGTCCCAGCAGCGACCCCAGCGCGTGTCGCTGCGCCCGATCGGCGACTGTCACCTGGACTCGGCCACGGGGCTCCAGGCCGGCCCGTTCGAATCGCTCAAGCACCTTCGCCCACACCGGGCGCAGCGCTGGATCGGCGATCCAGTCGGGCAGCCTGCTCATCCGACCGATTCGAGTTCGCGGCCGTCCCAGCGATATTCGTACTGGGCGATGCCACGCTGGGCTGGATCGCGCAGCGCCTCGTAGATGGCAAGTGCCGGAACGGTGTCGTGGTCACCCCAGAGCCGTTCGCTGGTGATGATGAAGTCGAGGTCGAGTTGCACGAGCAGCCCGAACAGCAGCGGGTGGGTACGCACGTCGATCTTCGGGAAGGCATCGTCGAGCAGCACCAACCGCGGGGCATGTGGCGCCGCGCCGGCCAGGGAGGTGAAGTGTGCTGCGGCGGCCGCGAAGAGCGGCAGGTAGCAGAGCACCTTTTGCTCGCCCTGGGACAGTGCCGAGCGGCGGTGCAGCCGTTCCCAGTGGCCGTCGGCCTCGGGCCGGGTGTAGCGAATCGTGAACGCCGACCAGATGCGATAGTCCAGGGCTGCCCCCAAGTGTTCGGTGTACGACAGGTCGGGCCGCTCGGCGCGTGAGGCCTCAATCAGTTGGTGCAGCACGTCGCGTAGCCGTGCCCGTTCGCTGGGAATCAGCGCGTCCACCGGGCCGGACAGCAACCGCACCGCCTCGCGGGCTTCACTCGGAACGTCGTCGCGCAGTTTCCAATCCAGCTTCACCCTGATTCCCTGTGAGGTGGTGATGCCGGCGAGTTGTTCGTTCATCGCGGCCACGAGTTCGTCTGCATCCCGGCGGCAGCGCCGCACCGCGTCGCCGAGTTCGCCGAGCACGTGCTGCTCAAACTGTTTCTTTTCCCGCTCGGTCAGCAGGTCGCGATCTCGCGCGACGGCCGCGGAGACTCGCATCGCCAACTCCACCACGGGTGCCTCGCCGGCGTCATCGCGCCCGATCACCCCCCACAACTCGTCGTAGTACGACACCGTGGGTTGATGGTCGGCCGCCGGGCCGCTCGTGGCCTCCGTGTGGGCCTTGTGGATTCGGTTCTTGGCGGCCACGACGTCGGCGTCGCTGAGGCCTGCGAGGGTATCGACCAGTTGGGACGCCGGTGGGGTCAGCGCCTGATCCGACGGCTGGCTGACCAGCCGCCTCAGTTCGTCGGCATCGTCCTGACCCGCGCCGGCTGCGGCCAGCAGCCCAGGTACGTCCGCGGTGGCGGCAAGTGAGGCGATCAGGGCTGTGCGCTGCTGCAGATGGCCAGCTAGTTGCGTTTCGGAGTTGCGCGCCTCGGCTCGCGCCTCGCCAAGGTGCTCCCGCAGCGTGTTGGCTTCGGATTCGGCCGCGCTGGCTTGTTTCTGGTGCTCGTGCAGGCTGCGTTTGATTGCCGAGATTTCCTGCTCGAGTTGCTGGATCGTCGCCCCAACGGAGGCACGCAAAGTGTCGAATTCGGCCCTGGATTCTTTCGCCTGTTGCTCGACTGCTGCGGTGGCGGCCTGTTCCACCTCAAGGTTCTCGGTTGCCTCCGACCAGGAGGCCAACGCATCCGCCCAAGTACGCAGGCCGAGGCGGATCGGCGGATCGTTTCGTGCGGCGTCGTCGAGGGCGCCTGCGAGTGCACGCAGGTCCTGTTCGGCAGCCGCCAGAGCTTGCGCCTCAGCAGGCAAAGCGTGTTCGGCGGCGAGGTGCTGCAGTTTCGTCAGCGCCTCCGCTGCGGCGGTCCGTGCGGCGCGGGCGGCGTTCTGCGCGATCCGGTTGGCCTCGGCATCGCGAGCCTCCACCGAACGGCGTTCGGTGGCCTTCATCCAGGCGTCGAGCAGGTTCCGACCGGACGGCACCGCCCGCAGCCACCCCTCGACGGCGGTGATCTGGTTGGCGAGGGAGTCGGCCAACATGGCGGCCTCGTCGAGGTGGCGTTGCTGTTCGGCGAGGGCGTCGTCGATGTCGGCGAGGCGCCGTAGCCGCTCCTGGGCACGTGCGACCGCACCGATGAACTGGGCGGACGGCTTGGCGGCTCGACCGTAGGCGGGGCCGAGGCGCCAGGTGCCGTCGGGTCGCACCCAGGTGGTCTGATTCGACGCGCTGGCAACGGTGCTGGTTGTCGCGGCATCGTTCCCGGGCCTGGCCCCGGCTCCATCCTCGCCCCCGTCATGACCGACGCCGATGGCATCGAGCACCGCGTGCACGTCGTCCCGGCTGACGTCGCAGTCGTCGGGTAGATCCACCACCAGCAGCTGAGCCAAGGTGCCGGGCATCGTGGCCCGTGGCGTGGTGGATTCGGCCTCGGTCTGGGGTCGCACGGCTGCGTGCAGCACGACATCGCGCTGCTCGCGATCCAGCAACTGGCCACCTGGTCGGATCCACGCGTCGAGCAGACCAGCGGCCTGCAGCGCGGCCTCCACACCTGCTTTGGCCGAATCGTCGAGCCCTTCGGCGAAGTCGACTACTTGCCACAGCGCAAGACCGTCGGGCCTTGCGGTGCGCGGCAATGCCGGTGCTGGCGGTGCCGGGTCGTGTTCGGCAGCTACCTCGGCACGTTGGGAGCGCAGGTGCTCAATTCGCGAGGTCGCCTCGTGCTGTTGGGCATTTGCCCGCGCACGGCCTTCCCGGAGCGATTCCAGCGCCAGCCGGCTGGCGTCCGCCGCCACCTCGGGCAGCGTCGCCACGGCGTCGGCGTCCCACTCGTCACCTGGCCCGATCTCGATCCGCCAAGGCGAGGGCGCTGCTTCCTCGGGGGCGTCTGCCTGTGGGCAGGCCGCGGTCCAGGTGCGCACCGCGTCGTCGAACATGGAGAGTTCCGATTCGGCCGTCTGCTCTGCCTCGCCGGCCAGCGCGCGGGAGACCTCCCAGCGCAGTTCAGCATCGGCGGCCACCTGCTCGGCCTGGCGTTGGTTGCGGGCAGCGTCGTTCGAGTGCTCCATCGACTCCCGGACCACGGCGACCGCGGCCAGCCGCACACCCATGCCCGAGCGGGCCTGTTGCAGTGCGGTGAGCACCCGATCGAGGGCATCGTGGAAGTTGACCACCACGCTGGCTGCGCTGGCGGCCGGTTCGTCTCCACCCTGCGCCTGGGTGCCGCGCGGGTGCACCGACCCCAGCGCTACCGGGTCCTCAAGCATCCGCGGCACCAGAATGCCGGGGGCCTCCGGTGCCAACTGCCGGATCTGCCCGTGCAGGCTGCGCACGTGTTCGGTGTGCTCGGCGAGGTTGCGACGCAGCTGCTGGGTGTGATCGTCGACGGCAGTTTCGAGGCGGCTCACCTGTGCCTGCGCGCGGGCCTGGCGTGCGACTGCCTCGCCGGCGAGCCTTTCGTCCCGCTCTGCGTTGTCCGCCAGCTGGCTCAGGCGGCGTTGATCGCGTAGTTCGGGGCGTGATTCGAGGGTGCGCAGGCGGGCTTCGTCCTCGCCTCTTGCCGCCAACTCCGCCTCTTGCCGGGTGACTGCGGCAACCTGCTGATCGCTGAGTTGGTTGACCGTCGTGCGCGCCCTTTTGGTTGCTGTTCGTAGCTGACGTTCGGTGCGCAGCGCCGCTAGCACCGCTCGCGCCCGCTCGGCGACCGTGGCCTGGGCATAGGCGGCGTAGACCTGTGCGAGGTCATCCAGCACTGCCGCGGCGGCCGCGCGTCGTTCGATCTGCTCACCGAAGGACACGAGTTCGTCGAACGTGTCGCCCGCGGTGCGCAGGGCCTGCTCGTCGAGTTGCGGCAAGGCCTGGGACAGTTGACCGGTGAGCCTTTCCGGTTCGATGTCTTCGCCGATCTGCGGTTGACGCAGCCAGTAGAGCAACCGCAGCACGTCGTCGTACTGGGCTGGATCGAGCCCGAACAGTGCCCGGCCGACATGCTCCTTGTAGGCGGTGGCCCGCTCGAAGACGTGCCCCTCGGGGCCCAACTCCTCGGCGAGTTGCGCCCGCGACATCGGGGTGCCGTCCGGATCAAGGGTCAGGTCGATGCCGATGCGTCGGTTGGTGGTGAAGTGCCAGGCGGTGGCGCTGCGCTGAGATGCGCTGGCCCGGATCCCGACCCCGCAGGTGAACGCCTCTTCTTCCCCATCGGGTTGGGTGCGGAGGAACTCGACCCAGACGTAGCCGATGCGCCCGGGGCCGTCGTAGCCGTCGGTCATCAGCCACAGCAGGCTGGTGTGGTGCTTCGCCGATGCGGTGAGTCGGGACTTGTCGCCGTCGAGGGCAAATGGCAGCAGCATCTCGAGAGTTTTGGATTTGCCCGCCCCGTTGGCGCCGCGTAGGAGTAGCCGGCCTTCAGCAAAGCTGAACTCTTGGCTGTCGTATTGCCATACGTTCAGGATGCCGGCGCGGTTGAGCCGGAAACGATCCGGCGCCCGTGTGGTCATGGTCCCACCTCGAATAGGGACCGTTCACCCGACGGGGCCCGGGCAGCGATCAACTCCGGTTTTGGTGCATAGCGTGCGGCAGCGGCATGCACGAGCAGCCCCCCAACATCGGTGCGGATCAGCCCAGCTTCAACGAGCACGTCGATGGCTTCGTCAAAGACCGCGTCGGGGTTTTCCCGGTGGGCCTTACGCAGCCCCCGTTTCCAGTTGGCAAACACCCGGTCGCCGCCTCGGCGGGCGCTGGAGTGCGCCACGTGCACCCAGGCTTGGCCCGCAACCGCGCTGGCATCGGACTCGGTGCGAATCGCCTCCACGAGCTCGTCCAGCAGCAGCAGCGCGAAATTCTTGGCCGATCCGGTTCCCGGGAACGGCCGATCCGTGAGGTCGCCGGTCGGGTCAACCGCCAAGGCACCCTCCGCCCGCAGCTCGAGTTCGAGGCCGAAGTGACGCCGGAACCATTCCCGCTCACGTTCCCGGTTGCGGGTCCACCACCCTCGCTGTTCTTCGGTGAGGTCGGCGGTCGACATCACCGGCTGCTCAACCAGGATTCGTCGGATCGCGATCCGGGCACCGCCCACCGCAGACGGCACCGAGGGAATCTCGAGGGCGTCCTCGGGCCCGCTGAACGAACTCAACGGCGCGGCGACAAGCACCGCCAATCGGTCCCGGTGAATGTCCAGCAGGGTGTGGGTGCGCTGATCAGCCCAGTGCTCCAAGTCGCCGTCGCGCTCGCTGATCACACCCAAATCCACCAGCGCCACCAGAGCCGAATGCAGCGCACGGCGTTCGTGCACGCTGTCCAGATCGACGTCGATCCCCGCGTCCACCGCGGCCGAACGCACATCGGCCACCAATTCGTCCACCATCACCTGCAACCGGGAGCGGGTGAGCGCGGCCAGCGTCAGCGCCAGCAGGGCATAGCGACGTGGGGTGAAGGGAAAGTCGTTGCGCCGTCGCAGCCCGCGTGCGGCATCGTGGCCAAGGCTGGTCTTGAACAGTCTGGCCAAGGATGGTTCGACCACGAGTCGGTAGCCGAGGCCCTCGGCGAAGAGTTTTGTGAGGGCCGCGGAGTGTCGCCGTACCAGCGCCAACTGGTCGGGATGAGAGTCGATGTGCAGCAGCGGGGTGCGCAGCAGTGCCCGGGCGGCATTGCGAAGGTCTGCCTCGGCCAGCAGATCGGTGGGCGCCGGGGGCCGTTCGGGTGGCGGTGTCACCTGGGCGATCCCTCCTCTGCGCGCACCTCGACAGCCACATTGTGCAAAGTGAGCGCGCCTGCCGGGCACTCCAGTCTGGACGGTGGCGCCGGGGCAAGCGCGCAAGTCCACCGCGACGACCGCACCCGCTGCCCTGGTCTGGGCTGATGCCACCGTCGCCTCGTTGAGTGGTCGGCCGTGGCTACTCAGAGCCTGTGAATGCAGTTCCAGGTAGACCTCCCGGGCGCCGTCGCTCAGGCGCACCTCGTGCAACTCGCCGGCGTGGGAGGCGAGTTCCCGAATCGCCTCGGCTCGGCGGCGTTGCTGCTCTTGCCGCTCTGCCAGCCGGGCCCGTTTGGCAGCGGAGTAGTCCACCCGCGGCCCGGCTTTGCCGGCGGCCGCGCGGTTTCCCTGGGTGCGCAGGCCCACCGGCACCTCGGCCACCGGGGCCCGCCACCAACTCTGGGTCGAGGGGATCGGATCACCCTCGGGATCTGCCGCAAAGGCCAGGTGGCGTGCCGAATACAAGCCGAACACCGCGGCCCAGAGTTGATGGGCGCGGGCGTCGTCGCTGCTGTCGAACCAGCCGGCCAGGCGCACCAAGTCGCCATAGCGGCTCTGCTGGCGGTCCGCTCCGGCGGCGATTCGGCGCAAGTTGGTGAGAAGTGAACGCATGGCGTCGGTGGCTAGGAGGCGCACGTTGTCCGCGTCTGATCGTCGGCCAGGACCGCCGACGAACCAGGTGCGCATGCTCACCCAGTCCTCAGGTTCCAGACCCGGGGAGCGTCGCGCCCGGGTGCCATCGAGGCTGCGTAGGCGTTCGCCTGCGTTCGCCCGCGCGCACAGCCGGGGGATGTCCGGCCCCAACTCGGCCAGCACCACGGTGATGCGCGGCAGGTGGCGGGTGATCTCGTCGACGAATCGCTGCAGGTAGTCGATCAGCGCGCCTTTGAACATCACGAACTCGTCGCGGTCCAGATCGAAGCGGGTGAGCACACCGGTGAGGTAGGAGTAGAACTGCCGGGTGGACGAGACCAGGCGTTCGAACTGCAGGAACACGGTCGCGATTTGGCGCGACAGTTGGGCCGGGTCGGCTTCGGTCAACTCGTCGGCTGCGGCCCGCCGTAGTTCCTCCAGCCCGGCAAGGATGGCGGGCAGCATTTCGCTGGAGACTTCGCTGGCGCCCTCCGACTGGGTGAGTAGTTCGGTGACTTGGCGGTGGACCAATTCCCCGCGTGGGGTCAACTGGTAGCGGGCTCGGTTGGTGAGGTACTCGCGCACGCTGCGGGCTTCGGTCTCGCGCGGGGAGCGCGCAAGGTTTCCGTGCTCCACGAGGTAGGAGAGCCGCTCTTCGACGGTGTCCCGCTCGAGCGTGATGCCCAGCTCGCCGAGTCGCTCGGCAATCTCTTCGGCCGACTGGTCGGACAAGAATCCGCTCATGCCTTCGGTGAACAGGCCCATGATGGCCAGGTAGGAGGCGGCTTCCTCGTTCACTGCGTAGCGCAGCGCCTCGAGAGTCTGGCGTTCCCGCGGCGCCAAGGACTGACCTGCCATACGAGCACGTTAGCCGTGTCGGGTCCCTCGGCTAGCGTTGCGGCAGCAGGTGAGAGTGATGGAGAGCGGCGAGTCTGACGCTGCACAGCAATAAACCCCGGCGATGTGCCGAACGGCAGGGATCGTTCCGGGGCCTTCGTCCGCGATTCTTCCTGTTGGGGGTAGCAGGTGTCAACGCATGCCAGCACGGCTGAGGAAATCGTCGCTCTTGTGACTCCCGAGCGGCTGTCGTCGTACCGCTCGGTCGCGGGTGGTACTGCTGCAGCGCTGCGGCTTTACGAGTGGAACATGGTCGTCTCAGCTGCTGTGCTGCCCGTGATCGGCAAGGTGGAGGTGGTGGTCCGCAATGCTTTGGACCTCCAGCTGCGGGCTTGGGCGCGGGATCAGGGTGAGGCGTCGTGGCTGGATGTGGTGCCGCTGGCGGTCAGGGGACTGGAGGAGGTGAGGTCGGCCCGCTGGAAGGCTGCGCGGCGTGGCGTGGTGACGCTCCCTGACCCGCCGCACGGAAAGGTTGTGGCGGAATTGCCGCTCGGGTTTTGGCGGTTCCTGTGCGCCCGTCGCTATTTGACCAGCCTTTGGGTGCCCTGCCTACATCGGGCATTCGCCCACCACCAGGAGGCCGACCTGCGGCTGCGGCGCACCTCGGTCGAGCGCCGACTCGCCAGCATCACCTACCTGCGCAATCGCATCGCCCACCACGAGCCGATTCACCACCTTCGGATCGAGGCCTACCTGGGTATGGCAGCCGAGGCGGGTTCGTGGATCAGCCCAGCCGCGGGGGAGTGGGTGGCCGCCAGCATCGAGCCGGTGCACCGACTGCTGCGAGCCAAACCAAGGTGAGGGTGGGGTGGGACGAGATTCAGCGGAGCAAGGTCGGTGCCGCGGGTAGCGACCCGGGCTGGTCAGTGCTTGGCGGCAGAGACGAGTTTCGCACCACCGCCCCGTGCAATTTCGACCTGGCGAGCATGACGCTGGCGGCCGGGTTGGTTGGGGCGGCGCTGGGTAGTGGACACTTGCCGATCGTGGTTCAGCCCTGGGCCATGTAGTCCTCGGTGCCGGTGGTGGTGCGGTGGAAGATTAAGTCGGCCTGCGCGTTGATGTCCTGCTCCTTGACAGCTTTGGTCAGGTCGGGCGTGCACGCAGACGCGTCTGGATCGTTCCAGGGCGCGATGGCGGGGCGTATGAAGGCCGAGATCGGCAATACGGGGGCCAGTGACACGGCCACGGGGACCTGGTAGGTGACCTGCTGGTAGGTGACCAGCGTGGGTGACTGGATGGCGAAGCCGCAGCCCAGAGTCAGCGGCCATGTGTCAGACGTCCAGATCCATGCACCCTCGTTGACGTTGCGGCGGTAGTCACGCCACGCGCCGCGCGGGTCGCCGATGTCGAAGTCGTGGTTGGACGGCAGGACGGCCCCGGCGTTGCCAATTCGTTCGGCGGCCGTCGAGCCGGGCGCGTTGCTTGTTGCTGCGACTAACTGCTGCAACTCGGCAACCGTAGGAATCCCGTATTGCAGTCCTTCGTACGCCGGATCGGCCATTGCCATCCGGGTCGCCTGCTCTACCGACGTGTAGGCGACGCCGTCCTCATCGCGGACGGTGAGGGGATTGTTGCGAGCGTCGATTGGGACGTTGAACAGGCCCCTCCCGAATCCATCGGCGTTGAGTTGGCCCGTGTTGATGTCGGGGGCAAACATCGGCGCGTTCGTTGTGCTGTCGCTGGCTGTGGAGATGATGGTACCCGTGGGAATTCTTGGGGGGAGGGCGGCTATCTCTTGGCTTTGGGCGTTGCTCCAGTCGGTGACAAGTTGGTCAGCGGTTTCCTGTTTTCCGGACATGACGAGGTATTCGGCGTTGAGGTAGACGGCGAGGGCTTCTTCTTGGGCGAGGGTGCTTTGCAGGCGGTAGAGGTCGTCGGAGTCGCCTGAGTTGACGTAGCCCTTGTTCATGAGAACTTGGCCGCGGGCTTTGAGGATGGACTTGTCGGTGAGGGCGCCAGCGGGGAGTAGGACCTCGTGGATGTTCGGGGCGATGGCGGAGTAGGCGGCGAAGCTGTCCTCGTAGATGCGTACGAAGCTGGCTTTCGAGTTGTCCAGGTTGGTGCGTGCTGTGGCTTCGCCGGGGGTGCCTTTGACGGCCTGGAGGGCTTTGGCGTCGTCGACGATGCCTTGCAGCCCCTGGATCTGTAGTTCGTTGATGGCGTTGATCTGCTGTTCGAGGTTGCGGGCGACGTCGTTGTAGTAGTTGGTGTCGACGGTGGTTTGGAGTTGGGTGACGTCCTGTTGGAGGGCGGCGACTTGGGTGGTGACGGCGTCGAGTTGGGAGGTGATGGTGTCGAGCGCCTCGGTGGTGGGGTCGCCGAAGATCGCGGCGAGCGCGGAGTTGAACCCCTTCGCGCCGCCGGCGCCGACGATGCCGGAGACGAGGCTTTTGCCCAGGAATTCGGCGATGTCGGTCTCGATGCCGGCCTCCTTGACGTCCACGTCCACGTCCGCTGCCTCGGTGATGGCGTCGGATGCCGAACTAGACGCCGAGTCCGGGGCTGAACCATTCGTTGAGCAGGCGCCTAGGCCAGTGGCCAGCACCGCAACTCCTGTGACCGCGGCGGCCAGACGCCAGGTGAAGGTTCTGCGGGGGGAGCGGGTCGGAGTGGTCATGGCGTATCTCTTCCTATCGGTGGGGCTTACTATCAGTAACGGTATCGATACTAATAATGATAAGCGATCGCTGAATTTTGTGCAAGTCGATCGGGGTGACGTGAGTGGTCAGTATCGACGGTGAAGGTCAAGGTTGGTTATGTGCCGAGTCTGGACTTCGGTGTGGCTGGACATCTGCTTTGACCACGTCGGCAGCGTGGCCGCTGATGCCGAGCAGCGCCGCGCGCTCAGCCCTGCGCCATGTAGTCCTCGGTGACGGGCTTGACTAGGACGACGCTTGCGAATCTTTCCGCGGGGATCGGCGCGCCAGTTTCAGGATTCATATCCCAGCAGCCGGCGCCAGTTGGAATGGCCCCCCGCCAGTCTGCGATCGCCGTCGGCTTCAAGCCCGACCAGGCGGGGTAGTCACAGGACGCCTTGTCAGACGTCCAAATCCTTCCCCACCACGGCCTGTCCACCACGGTGTTGACGGGGCCGAACACCTGCTCCCAGCGGTGGTCCACTTCTTCGGCCGGGTATCCGTCGCTGTTGAGGCGCACCACCTCATGGGCGACCTTCTGGGCGGCATTGGCTCCCGGGGCTTTGATGCCAACGCCCCACAGGTCGACCAACTGAACACCGGTGGGGAACACCCAGTCGGGGTTCTCGGAGAGGATCTGCTGCCGGCTGACGTCCGTAGCGCTGTCGGTGCTGTCCTTGGCTAGTGCATCGAAATTCCACGGGTCGCTCATCCACGACGTGGCGTCAGCCTTCATATTCCAGTTGCGTGTATTCGGGTTGAAGGACCAGGTCCCTGGACGGAACTCCAGTGCGCCGACGAGGCTTTGATTCTTTAAGGGGATCACGGTGCCGTAGGGGATCATCGGCGGCATTGCCTGCACCTCGGCAGGCTGCCATTCGTTGGCCCACCGGGTGACCAGAGCGTCGGCCTCGGGCTGTTGGCCGTTGAGCACGAGGTACTCGGCGTTGAGGTAGACCGCCAGGGCTTCTTCTTGGGCGAGTACGTCCTGCAGTTGGCGCAGGTCGTCGGAGTCTCTGGAGTCGAGGTACCCCTTCTTGTTCAGCAGGACTGCACCGCGGGCCTTGAGGATGGACTTGTCGCTGAGGGGACCGGCAGGCAGCAGCACTTGGTGGATGTTCGCGGCGATGGCAGAGTAGGCGCGAAGTTGCTGGCGTACACCTGAACGAAGTCAGCCTTGGCCCTGTCCAGATTGGCCTTTGCGTCGGCTTCGCCGGTGGTGCCCTTGGCCTGCTCGAGCGACTTGGCCGCGGCGACTATGCCCTGCAGTTTTTGGAGCTGAAGCTCGTTGATGGCGTTGATCTGCTCTTCGAGGTTGCGCGCCACCTCGTTGTAGTAGTTGGAGTCGACCGTGGACTGCAACTGCCCGACTTGGGCCTCGAGTGCGGAGATTTGCCCCGAGACAGCGGTCAACTGCGAATCGATCTCGTCCAGCTTCGCCGTGGTGGGGTCGCCGAACAACTCCGCGACGACCGAATTGAATGCCTTCGCCCCTCCGGCCCCGACAACTCCGCTTGCCAGGTTTCTGGCGAGAAATTCGGCGATGTTGGTTCCGACGCCGGCTTCCTTGCGTTCCACGGATTCGGTGATGGCATCGGGCGCCGAACTGGACACCGAGTCCGGGGCTGAACCGGCCGTTGAGCAGGCGCTCAAGCCTGTAGCGAGCACGACCACCCCGGTGACTGCGGCGGCCAGCCGCCCGTTGTGGGTCCGGCGGGTGGAGCGAGTCTGAGCGGCCATGGCGCGATCCTTCTTTGCAGCGAGCGGGGAGGGGAGTGGATGGTACAAGATTGATTTCGCTGTCGATAATAAGAATTTTTGCATCTCGGCCTGGGTTAGGCAAGCCTCACCTGCGTGCTTGTCGAAGGAGTACCCACAAACGCGCGATAACGGCGCTTGGCTAGGTCCGAAGAAGTGGATCGCACACGAATCGGAAAGAAGTCGAAGGTCGGACCCGTCACGGTGGCTGCTGCGCTGGTGGGTACCGGGCTTTTCGCCGCCTTGCCGACCGCAAACGCAGCCGCCATAGCACCCCCGGATGGGCTCTGTCATGGTCCGACGAGTTCAACTCC
This sequence comes from uncultured Actinomycetes bacterium, assembly GCA_963842975.1. Taxonomy (GTDB): domain Bacteria; phylum Actinomycetota; class Actinomycetes; order S36-B12; family UBA10799; genus JACJWR01. Next base: position 201,680 of record CAWJIH010000004.1, read on the forward strand.
CCACTAGGCACCGGGCCGGGCTCAACTTGCGGGGATACGACCTCGGTAGTGACGGCTTCGGCAACAGTGAGCGTCAGTACCACTCCTCTGAACGGCTGCTCACAAGAGGGAAGTTCACCCAGAGGTAGGGATGGTTTGAGGCGCGCATGTAGAGGCCGATCGGGCAGGCAGGTTCTGAAAAAACCGACGGACCCCAACCACGATGTGTTCTACGGATGGAACGAACTCACCAACGACCGCAGAATCTTCGTACCGCGAACGTCGCCGCTGTTCCACCGGGTGGGGTATTTGCGAACTACCTCAATGGTGAGATCGCGTCCGCATTGCAAGCACTCGGCCGTGCCGATGCCAGGCCTACTTCCGAGGAGGTGTTTTCGCCTGTGACGACGTCTAGGACAAGAGTTCCTACCTGGCGAGCAACACCGACTGAGCCAGGAAGCTGACCCACACGATCAACTGGCAGTCGGGGCAGTCGGGGCAGTCGGGGCAGTCGGGGCAGTCAACGGGCGTCGCACTTCCAGGCCCGGTGGCTTGCTACTGCGGAATCAGGATTGTGCTGAACAGCACGCGCTGCTTGTTGGAATTCTCAGCCAAGTGTGGTGCCACAGCCGATTTCAGGGTTTCCGCCAGGGCGGTCAAGTCCGCTGCATCCAGATACAGGGCCATGGTGCGATACCCCGCGTTCTCCTTGGCTGCTTCGCCCACATCGGGGCTGTCGTCGGGCCAATCGACGATCTCCCAGTCGACCTCATCCAACGGTCCGGAAGTTGTTGGATGGGTGACATAAGCCTCATAGGAGGCGAGGAGCCCGGCGCAGTAGATCCCGAACGCGGCGACCTTCTCCTCCGGGGTCATCTGGGCGGCCCCGGCTTTATCGACGTTCGCGGCACCTGGGCGCAACGCGAGCGTGCGTTCCACGGCACCGCGCACCCGCCGTTCGGCGACAACCTCAATGATGTCGGCATCAAGCAGGACGGCGATGTGACGGTAAAGCGATGGAGTCGCCACGTCTGGCATGCTTTCGGCGATCTGGGCGGTCGTCAACTGTCTGCCGTCGCCCACCAGGGTCATAACGACTCGCAGGCGGATCGGATGGGTGAGCGCGGAATTGGCAGCCACAAAGATGACGCTACCAGGGCGGTTATCAATTGCCGGATAGGTGAGTTATTTGATATCAACGGTCGCGGGGAGGTAGTAGGCAGGCACCCCCGGGTTAGCCTCTGTGAATGAGTGACACCGGCGCGGGCGCGGGTAGTACCCCAAAGGACACTCCGAGCACTGCAGCCACGGCCCCCGATCCTCCGCGCCCGCGTCCAACGGTGCGGCTCCTTGCAGCGGTGCTTTCCGGTGTCTTGATAGTGGCTGCAGTGGGCTACGGCGCCTCCGTGCTGCTGGGCAAGGATGTTGATCGCGTTCAGGTGCAGGCACTCTGGTACGGGAAAACTGATGACGGCACGGTGGTCGGCGGAGTCACCCCAGTGGAGATCACGGCCACCACCGATGACGCCGCGCCGGTGCTGCTGGATCTCACGGGTGAGAAGCAGGCAGGGGCGGGTCCAATGTGGACGGCGGCCACCGCAACAGCCGGCGTGCAGGCAGTGCTCGAATCCGGGGCGGATCCTCGGACGGGCCAACTGAAGTACTCGCTCTCCGAGGCCATCGACGGACCGTCGGCGGGCGCGCTGCTGACCGTCGGCTCGTTGGCGGCGATCCGCTCGATACCCATTTCTGACTCCATCAGCATGACCGGAACGGTGCTGCCGGATGGCTCCGTGGGTCCGGTGGCTGGCGTTCCAGAGAAGATTCGGGCTGCTGCGGACGCAGGCATCGAGCAGGTGCTGATCCCCAAAACCCAGCAATCAGCAATAGACATCAGCACTGGATTGGAATCCTCGATGGGCGAACTGGGGGCGAGTCTGGGAGTGGAGGTCACGCCCGTGGCCTCCATCGCTGAGGCCTTCGCGATCATGACTGGCGCGCAGCCGCCGAAGGTCATCGACGAGACAGAGTCGGACCTGGACTCCCAGCTGGTCGATCTGCTCGCATCAAGGGCACGGGAATTGAATGCCGCCACCACGGCATCTCTGGCCGTGTTGTCTGGCGGGGAGCCGCTGGAGGATGAGACGGCCCAGGCGGACGCGGCCCGTGTCAGTGGTCTCAAAGACGCATCTGTGGCGGCACTCGAGGGCGGCGATGCAGTGTTGGGCTTCGCTGCGGCGGCAGAAGGCTCCTTGGCTGCCCGGCAATGGCAGTCGGCAGCGGAATTGCAGGCAATGTCGAAGACCACCCCGTTGAGCCAGTTGGTCGAAGTTGTCGGCGAGGACGCAGCGAGGGAGGAAGCGCGCGTTCGTAATGCCGTGAGGGCTACGGCGGAGCGGCCGGTTGTGATGGTTGAGCAGTTGCCAGCGCTGGCGGATGCGCTTGCTTGGGGGACGTTCGCGGTGGTCTCGATGGATATCGGGAAGGCGAACCTGGCGCGGGTGGAGTCCCTGGCCGATCTCTACGCCGTGGTGCGCTTCATTGAGGCGGGAACCTTCGAGAGCGAGGTCTACATGCCCGTCTGTGATGAGGCTGTGGACTTCGTCGGAAACGTCCCCATGACCGATGTTTCCGCGACCGTGAGTTTGTTCGACGCGTACTCCGACCTGCTCAACTACGCCTCGGATTCGAACGTGGCATATGCCCAAGCCGTGGGGGAGGGTGCTGGCGACACTAGCTACCTAGGGCAGGTCATCGAGGAAGTGGACGCCCTGGCTGAGTCGGTAGCCACCGAATTCCCAGGGCTTTCATCGCCGACGGCCGAGTCGGCCCTGACGATGTCCGCCGCCCTTGTGGACTTCGTCTCGACGACCCAGTTGGTGAACGGCTTGACCCGTGATGCCGGTGGCGATCTGACCTCGCCGAACCTCGCCCCGATCAAGGACCCCCGGACCGTCCAAATCCAGGCGGAGGTGGCAGACCAAATCGCGTCGACGCAGATCCGGTCGATCGCCGAGTCTGGGTTCGATCCGTCGTACGTGGAATGGAACAAGGAGTGGGGGGCCGATCTCGCCTTCGGTGGACTGCCCGGCACCACAGATGAGCAGACTTTGCACGGAGTCGAGTTCCAATGGTTCGCGGTGCTGCAGTCCAGGCTTCTCACGGCGCTGGCGCAAGGTGAGGGGCGGGCCTGACGTGTGTTCGTGGGACCAGGGGGCGCAACTGAAGCGGATGCCTTCGCCCTCGATCGGGCTGGACACGAACAGTGTGCGATCCCGGAAGTAGTTCTGGTGCCGTCACCCGGTCGAGGCGACGGCACCGCGTCAGCCACTTCGCTGAGGCGAACAGCATGTGCCGGTGGCGTTCTTGGTCGACGACGGTGCGGCGATGATCGTGGCATCCACGATGCTGCCCCCACGGCAACACCTGACCATCGACTCCAGGAATCGCTTCCGGCCCGAGGTCCGCCGGCAGTTGCCGTACTCGACATCAGTGAGACTCAACTGCTTGTCACCGTGCATGCCCCATCATCCCGCGCCCCGGATCCCAACCGCAGCACCGGCGACACGAGTAGATCAGCGGCTGCTCAGCCTCGCCGCGGCTCAACTCAGTCGGCCGGTTCGGCCCGCGGCAGCGCCGTGTCCATGGTGATGATGGTCGACCCTTTGAGGATCAGATCAGCGGTCACGAGCAGGGCTCCTTTGCACTAGTGCCGGTCACGTGAGGTGCTGCCGTGCAGCGTCGCTGATACCTACCGTTGCCTGCGACGGTTGGTTCCCGGGGTTACCCGGCAGTGTTGGTGACTTGTCGCTAGTTGAGGTGCGGTGGGCCTCCGCGCGCCGAGAGTACCGACTGTCAGCCTCGGTTGTCCTTCTGCTTGGCCCGTCGCGTCGACGGGCTCGGTCACCGTGATCGTCCGACGCTGCGCTCGAGGGCTGCCGGATCGTGAGACGCCAAGGGTCGACATAGCTTCCTGCGACGGGGTCCAGGTCTTCTTCGGAGATCGCCGCACGGGGGTTGGCAGCAGCACGCCCTTCGCGCATGCGCAGATGGCCCGCAGTGGCACTCCTCAGGACCCGTGGCTCGTTAGGTCATGCGGCCTATTCAGTTGCTTTGGCCCTTTCCGCCCGGTGGGAGAGCCCCAGTCGGAGTGTGGCGTGGCAGCGACTCGAAGCGGTCAGAGTCAGCCGCCGAACGAGGTATGCCGGTGGTCAGTTCACCAGCGCAGGTGGGCAACCCCGCAACCGAGACGATGGCAACTGCAAGGGGCCGAATCGGTGGCCACTGCCTCGGGGTCGGCCGTAGGCTCCGGATCATGACCAGATACGGCGCGCAATACGGTCCGGACATCACTTTCCTCGGCGTCCCGCTCTGTGACGCGGATGATCCTGCTAGTTATGCCGACTCCGACGTGGTGATCATCGGGGCACCGTTTGACGGGGGCACTTCGGCCCGGCCCGGGGCCCGATTCGGCCCCAAAGCGTTGCGCGAGGCCTGCTACCTGGCTATGGATGGCTCGCGGCCGAGTTTGGCGCTGCGCACGGACGGGCTGCTTGACCTCAACGTGCGCGATGCCGGCGACGTCGAGATGTACGCCGGGGACGCTGCGACGGCCTGCGCTGCGCTTGAGCCGGTGGTGGAAAAGGTTGCACGTAACGGGGCGTTGCCGTTGATGCTCGGCGGTGACCACACCATCACCTGGCCCGACGTGACTGGGGTGGCTAGGGCAGTGGGTTGGGGGCGGGTGTCGGTGATCCACTTCGACGCCCACGCCGACACCGGTGACATCGAATTCGGCTCGCTCATCGGGCACGGCCAGCCGATGCGTCGGCTCATCGAATCGGGCGCGGCCCGCGGCCTGGACGAGGTGCTGACCGAAGCGCTCAAGATTGCCATGGACGATTGCGACGCGGTGTTCCTGTCGGTCGACATCGACGTGGCCGATCCGGGTCACGCACCCGGAACCGGCACACCTGAACCCGGCGGCCTCACCGGGCGGCAGTTGCTCGACGCGGTCCGCCGCATCTGCTTCGAGGTACCCATCGCCGGCATGGACGTCGTGGAAGTATCGCCGCCCTACGATCACGCCGACATCACCGCCATGCTTGGCAATCGAGTGGTGCTGGAGGCGCTCTCCGCGATGGCCCGGGCCAAAGCAGACCGGGCTTCCGGCTCGCGTTGGGATCCGCTGCAACCCTTGCTGGAGGGCCGGGAGGGCAACCATGACCTCACCTGTCGAATCGCCGTTCCACCCAGTCGACCACACCTGGCCGGATCAGCCTGCGGCGGGGCGACGACGATTGGCACTGGTGCGTGGTTCATGTGGTAGAAGCGCCCTACTCGGAGAATCCCACGTGGGTGGGGTCGCGTGCCTCGCTGCGGGTGGATGCCGACCTCCGCGCGCCTGGTGCCTGCCAACGGAGCCCTGGCCGCGAGGTGGCGAAAGGTGCCCGACGTCGATTCTCTGGGCAATCCGAAATTCGACGCCATCGCGATTACGTCCTCGCGGATCGGACCAGACTTGAGCACCGACAGCTACCGGCTTGGCAAGTCGCTGCTCAAGAAGGGTTTCACCAGCGCCGCACCAGCGGACGCGATCAACAGCTGCGCCTGCTGGGATTCTTACCGGAACCGGCTCGACCCACCTCCTGTCTTCGTGAGCACCCGCACCGACTTGCGGCGAGGATTCGCCTGGGACTCACGCGTCCATGCTGGCGGGTCCAGGACTATGACTTGATGTCGTTCGGGTTGTTGCCGGGGGTCAGATTGGTCGTGTAGTACCACGTCGCGCCGCCGTCATCACTGAACCGTTGTTTGTAGGTCTTGGCGAACGCGAATGTGCCGGTGCTCGGATCCGGAAGCGTGAACACGTAGAGGTCGGTGCGGTTGGGGGTGAAATTGCCCGATCCGACGATTGCCGCCTCGTTTGTGGGCAGCGCCCTAAGCAGTGGGGTGTAGTCGTAGTCGCCGAGCGATGTGCCGTTGATGGTCTTGTTACTCAGGTCGTCCGCGCTTGGATTCAGCCCTTGTTTGTCCCACGCGATTACGGTGGATGTGGCTGTCTCGGTGGCGTCGCTGAGCAGGCTCAGCCGACGAGATGTGTCCCAGTCGTAGACCGTCGAGTAGGACACCCCCTCGGCATCCTTGGTCTCGATAGGCAGGTCCAGTGATTCGGCCAATGGTTTGATTGTCTCGAACGGGTTGGTCCCCGGAGAGTTGTTCTGGCTGTTCGAGGCAGGGTCGATGGCAATGACTCTGCCGATCGGGCACACCGTGGCGTCGGCCCCAGCTGGGCCCACGCCGTGCGTCTCGGCCACATAGTCCCGGAACAGTTTGGGATACAGTCCCGCATGGATCTTGCCCTCCGCGCTGAGAATGTCGGCTCCCCCCGCGGGGTTGTCCTGGTCCTCGGCGTGACGAACCACCATGACCGCTGGTGTGCAGTCCGCCGCCAAGGAGGGGTCCCCGGCTACTCCCGCCTGCCGTTCCACCACCTGAGAGGAGGGCTGCGAGTTGGCGCAGGCACTGAGGGCCGCGGTCAGGGCCGCCACGGCGGCAATCCCCACGGTCGCTCTCGTGGCCGGCGTGCGGGTCTGTCGCGCGTGTTGCTTCGTCATGCTGTTCCTTTGATAGGTAAGGCAGCAAAAATAAAATTGCTGGTAGTGATGGCCATAAACCGTTCCCTGGTCTTCGATCCATCCCATCGCGTAGATCACGCGAAGCATGACTCCATTGCCTGACTCTTGCACCCTGCCTTCTGGATCCGCTCAAGACGTAAGCAGTTCCTGCACAAGACGCAGATCGGATGACCACAGTGCGTGGTGGGAAGGCATTGTCGGTTGGGGTGGGCGCGAAGGCGTGGGACCGAACCACTTGCGGGGATTTCCCCACGAGGCGTCGGCGGAGTTTGTGCCAGGCGAGAGACCACGAGGCCGGCCTGAGACGTGCCGGTCCAATATGAGGTGCATAACGCGCTTGACCTGGGCGCTGGGAGCATCGGGCCGTTGCCGACAAGCCTGCCGGGGTTCGAAACATGGTTCGACGGCACGGGCTCCATCACCGTCAAGGATTGCCAAGGCCAGTTGGTTGACCGCCTGAATGGAGGACGGCAGCCAGGCGTGACGATGTTGAGCACAATGTACGTCCGCACGGCGCAGCCAGGCGAGAACTACATGGCTGACAACGGCGCGTAGCGGATAGGAGGCGGACAGGTCCAGGCGTTCGTCGACCGGGTCCGCGATGAACCGGGCCAGATGCGTCTCGGGGAGCAACTCATCCAGGGACGGCCGGGAGGGTTCGAGGGTGCTGGATCGGCCGGCCGCGTTGGGCTGACGTGGGGCCTCTTCAATCCTCGCCTCATTCACACAGCGTGGTCCGACACCGGGTCGAGGGAGGTGACTCCTGGCAGGTCGCCGAAGCGGGCGCGGGCGTCAAGAGACACCAGGGTGCGTAAATGTTCGGCGGCGGTGATCGCGGCGTCGGCCAGGGCTGCGTGCAGTGCTCGCAGCGGGATCGTCGGGCTGTGAACGCGCTGACAACCGAGGCGCTTTGCGACGCCGACCAGCGGTGCTGCGAGTTGTGCAACGACTGCACGATCGAGGTGCCGGAGCACGCGGCTGTGGGCCGCCCGCAGTACGAACGACTTGTAGATGATCCGGTTCAGCGCCAGGGGGACATCGCAGCTAACGCGATCGCACGCGAACAGTTGCGTCAGCTTCATGTGGACCTCGACGCCGGTTTCGGGACCAACCGATGGCCGCACGTCTTCTGCATGGACTGGTCGGAGACAAGTCTGAATAGGTGATCACAGTCGGTGCCTACGAGGCGAAGACCCCGCTATCCGAGTTGCTGGCGCTGGTGTCGAAAGGTGAGGTCGTGACCATCACCAAGCACGACCATCCGATCGCGATGCTGACTCCGGTGGCGCCAGCGCATGATGTCGCGGAGGTGTTGGCGGCGATGAAGGGCGTGGGTCCGGTGGCGGTGGCGGTGCCAGTCATTGGTGGTAGGCGTGGCGTCGATGGTCGATGTCCAGAACGATCACACGGTGCTCATCGCCGTCGATTCGGTAGCGCACTCGGTACTCGCCCCGACGAGCGCGCCAGAGTCCCTCGAAGGGTGCGCGTAGCGGCACCCCAACCATTCTTGGATTTCGTGACAAAGGCCCCGCGATGAACTGCCAAGCCGCAAAGGCGGCCGCCTCGGGAAGGCCGTCGATCAGGGCGCGTCTTGCGCCAGGTGAAAGGACGATGAGATCTTCGTTGTCAGTTTCCACTGGCTCGCCGGCGTTGCTGCATTAAGGAGGCCATCTCCTCTGCGCTGGTCAGGTTGTCCATGGCCACGGCTCGCTCGGCCTCGGCCAGACGCTGCTGGGCGGCCTGGTCTGTGAGTAGTTCTAGGTTGGCCTCAAGGGAATCGAGGTCGGCCTTGGACATCAGGACTACGAAGTCACGGCCGTTACGAGTGACGTAGACGCGTTCATGAGTCTGGTCGACTTCGTCGGCGATCTCGGAGAGTCTTGCCTTCACCTCGGACAGGGGCAGGGTACTCATAGATCAGAATTGTAGTCTGATGTGTGGTGGTTGGGTAGCCGTTGCGCACGTCGAGGGCAGGACCATTTGGGCTGCCCATCCGACAGCGGGCCGAGCAGATGCACGACTTCGGCATCGTGACGGACCATTGGGCTTGCCCGGGCAGGCGCTGATCATGCTGCACCAGTTGGCAGAGCCAGGCGAGGACCAGGGTGTCGGCCCGCGGGATTGCGAGCGGGCGATGGGTGCCCAGACCAGTGGCTTGCAGGTGCTCAACGGGGATGTTTGGAGGCCGCGGCGACTCACTTCTTCTGACACAATCAAGAATCGCTGGCTGCCTAATCGACCTGCCCACGAAACGTGGCGCTTCCGGTGGTGCCTGCATGACCAACAGGAGACTTGCATGATGAAGGCAACCACGCCGAATGCGCAGTTCGCGGCCGAGGTATATACCTACGCCTACCCCTTGGTGACCATGGAGCTGACTCGCCGCGTCATGACGAACGTGGACCATCCACAGGGCTTGAGCGGACCGATGGGTAGCTTGATCAAGGCCCGCGCCTACCCCGATGCGAACTTCCACAACGTGGCCGCACCCAACGCCGACACGCTCTACACCATGGCCTGGCTGGACCTCGCCGAGGAGCCGTGGATCCTCACGGTGCCGGACTCTGAGGGTCGCTACTACCTGCTGCCGATCGTGTCCGGCTGGACCGATGTATTCGAGGCCCCCGGCACCCGCACCACCGGCAATGGACCGCAGAAGTTCGTCATCAGCGGCCCCGGGTGGAGCGGCGCAATTCCAGCCGGCTTCACCGAACTCAAGTCCCCTACCTCGCTCGTCTGGGTCGTCGGTCGTCTCTCCTGCACCGGGACCCCAGAGGACTACCAGGCCACCCACGCCATGCAGGACGCCTTGGAGATCATGCCCCTGAGCGCGTACGGCAGCTCGTACTCACCGCCGGCGGGCGCTGTCGATCCGTCTGTGGACATGACAACGCCGGTGCCGCAGCAGGTGAACACCATGGACGCGCACACGTACTACACGCTTTTCGCCGAGTTGCTGAAGACGAACCCACCAACGGCGGCCGATGCGCCGATGGTCGAGAAGCTGGCGGCAGTCGGCATTGTCCCCGGGCGCAGCTTGGACTGGTCCTCGGTCACCCCCGCGATGCAGCAGGCGCTGGATGACGCCATCAAACCCGCACAGGGCCAGATCCTTGCCCACATCGCGGATCTTGGCGAAAGTAGCAACGGCTGGACCTTCCCGCTCAAGACGGGAACCTATGGAACGGACTATCTCAGCAGGGCCGCGGTCGCGATGATCGGGCTGGGTGCAAATCTCCCCGCGGACGCGGTCTACCCGATGTCGAAGCAGGACGCCGACGGCCACGCCTACAGCGGCGAGAACGCCTACGTCATGCACTTCGACGAGGGGCAGCTGCCACCAGCAGACGCGTTCTGGTCGCTCACCATGTACAACGAGAAGTCATTCTTCGTGGACAACCCCCTGAACCGTTACACGGTCAGTTCGCGCACAGAGTTCGTCCCCAACACCGACGGCTCGATTGATGTCTACATTCAGCGGGACAGCCCGGGAGAGGACAAAGCGGTCAACTGGCTTCCCGCGCCTGCCGGCAGGTTCAGCCTCATGCTGCGGCTCTACCTGCCGAGCGCTACGGCGCCGTCGATCCTCGATGGCACCTGGACGATCCCGCCCGTGCGCAACCTAGGTCGGTCCGGTGGTCAGGCGGTGTTGACGCGCTGATAGTTGTTCTCGAACTCGTCGAGGACGATCGTGTTAGGCGGGTCATCGTCGTACCTGGCCGCAATCACGAGATCCTCGCCGAGTGTCCGGACCCTGAACTGCCACCCCGCCGGCAACGACAGCCGCTCGCCGAGGGTCGGCAACTTGTCGACCGTATTGCCGGTGTCGATTCGCAAGGATGCGCTCTGCATCACGAACACCTTGCCGTCGGGGGCAACGAGCTCGTACACCTCAGCGCCGGCGTTGAAGACGTAGGTTGTGGTGCGCTTGGAGACCGTCTCCTGGTAAGGGGTTTGCTTGCCTGCGATGAAGGCGTCGAAGTCCGGCACAACGAAGGTGCCGTAGAGGTACATGGGGATGGGGCCGAGCATGCTCTGCTGGCCGCCGTCCATGGCGTAGGCAGTGAAGCTGTCCGTCAACCAGCGGCGCGGACCGTTGAAGCGGATGGCATCGCCGCCGTGTTCCTGCCGCAGTTCCGCTGGATCAAGGGCTCGGAAGCGCGCGTCAAACTCCTCGTCGGGGACGTCGTCGACGATGCCCAGGGAGTTGTAGTAGTGGCCCCAGCCGCCGGGTCCGTCGGCGTCCCTATTCATGACGAGGACCTCGGCGTGGTGCTGTCCGTGCGTAGTTTTCGCCTGAAACGACGACACTGTCCTGCGGCTCTTTACTCGCCATGTTGGGCTACTTTCTCTCATCGCTTGGGCGCGGTTGGGGTCTACTCCGGAGGATACGGGCCAAGGGGCCAGGTCTCCGGCTCCGAGTAGATCACCTTCCTTGCACCGCCGGCATCCCCCGCGACGGTGGATAGTGTCAGCCGTCTACTGGTTCACCCATCGTTGGCCGACAGCGGGTCGAGGGCGGTCACCCCCGGCAGGTCCTCGAAGCGGGCACGCACGTCGAGGGACACCAGCGTGCGGCTATGTTCGGCGGCGTGGGCGGCGATGATGAGGTCGTGTGCCCCGCGCGAGGAGCCGGACTGGCGCACGTGGGCCAGGAGTCGGGCATGTTCGGTGGCAGTGCGCTCGGTGTAGTCGAGCACTGTGACCACGTCGAGGATGACCGCGAGGACGCGTGCCCGTTCGGCCGCTTGGGTGGCGGTGCGGGCGAGTTCGATGCCGACGCGGAATTCGGCGACGGTAATCGCGGCGATGGCCATGTCGTCATCGTCGAACGCCGTGGTGTCGAAGGTGGCGCGTTCGTAGGCGATGAGGGCGTTGGTGTCGAGGATTAGTTGTCGGGCCATGATCCGTTGGCTCGGGAGTCGAGGAGTTCGACGGCGTCGGCGATGTCGGCCTCAATGTCGGCGTCTAGGGCGGGGGCGTCGGCCAGGGCTGCGCGTAATGCTCGTCCTGTGGCTGGGGTGATGGGCCGCAGTTCCGCCACAGGATGCCCGTCGCGGGTGATGCGGATCGTCTCCCCCCGCTCGACACGATCGAGCACCTCGGAGAACCCCCGAGAGGCGTGCGTGGCGGTCACAGTCTTCATGTAATCAGATTATCAGAGTTCTGGTGGTGGAGTGTGGATTCGTTCTCACGACGAGCCCGGCGGTGGGCAAATGTGAAACGCCACAGAGCATGGCCTTTGCAGATTGCACCTTTGCTGCTGAGAGTTTGAACTCACTAGCTCGGGCTGCCTGGCGCCAGAGCCGCGTGTCGGAATCGAACCGACGACCGTCGGCTTGCAAGCCGGAAGCACGATCGCGGCTCTCGTGCTCGGAGTGACCTTCCGTCTCGGCGATTACTGCAGATTTGCTACACGTATTCCTTTGCTAGACGGATTTCGCCGGAGGTAGTTCAGGGAGGGTGGCGGCGGCACCGTCCCTGCTTGGCTGAGATGAGATCGCGAGCGCAGCTCGCACCCGAGTGGGGAGTGTCGCTCTCCACTGTGAAGCGGCTGAGCGCTCGGGCCGACTTCCCGACGGCGGTACGACTTGGCGGGCCGGTCCGTTGGGTGGCCGCTGCCCGAACGGCGAGGCCGGGCCCCGGATGAACACCACCGGGCACTGGAGGAGCGGCGGCCAAGGCACCGCACACCTTCGGTGCCGGTGTCCCAGAACGGTCCTACCAACCACCCGAACCCGCCACCTCGGTCTCAACCGCGACGAAGGCAAACGGAGTAGGCGCGCCTCGGTTTGGGTGAGGTGCGGCACGAAACCACACCGCTGGTGGAACGCAGGGGACTGGACGCCAACCGGATGGACGTCGAGTTGCTGGGAACCCACCTTGGTGAGGCCTGTGCGGTCCCGTCAATGGCATTAGGGAGCAGCAGCGAGCCGATCCCCAGTCCTCAGGCGTGGTGACGATACTCGGGTGGGGCCGCTAGGAAGCCGAGTCCCTCATCGCGTTCTTCACCGTGCTGTCGAAGTAGCCGTGCTCGTCGTCGCTGGACACATCCGCGACCGTCACGCGCTGTCCGCTACGTCAACGTCTACGTCCCCGGACCTTCGCAGTGACGATGGCGCACTCATGGCGCCGAGGCCGAGCCGCTGGCGGGCGACGGGGCCGGGTGCATCGTCGGCGAGCCATCCCGCCCAGTCGCCGCCGGCTCCCATGTATCCGGAGTACAGCTTCGCCACGGCCTCGGGGTCCGAGGCGATCTCATCCCAGGAGCGCCCGGCCAGGGCAGGATGTTTGTCCTTCAGCGACTGCAGCAAGAGGGCGGCTTGCCAGTCATTGAGGACGGGCTGTAGAGCGAAGTAGGGCAAGAGCTTGTACGAGTCGTGGATCTTGGACCGCGTCGATGCGCAGGTAGTCGTGCTCAAGGGCGTAGCCGATGAGTTCGCGGACCGTGCGGGCCTTGATTCGGTAGGGGCCGATGGAGGAGTTGAGACGGTACACGAGATGCGGGGCCAGGACGCCAATGCTGTCCTGGGCGTCCTTCACCAGCCTGCGCCACGTCGGGAGCCCCTGGTACCACTGGACCTCCGCGCCTCGCACAGCGTTGAGGACGCTCTCGGGCACCATTGGCCCCCGAAGTCGCACATTCATCCGGTCGACCAGCCTGGATCGCCTGACCGCGAGGATCATGAACAGGGCGAGCAGCAGGAGCGCACCGAGGGCTACGCCAGCTTCAAGCGACACCCAATCCATGGCGACATGCTACTGCGCGCCAGGAGCCCCGGCGACTGGCGCGGTGGACCTGGGAGTCGGCGCAGGTCGTAAGGCTTCCCCCATCCGAAGCCCGGCGTGCTGCCGGCGATCTGCGCTCGACGGGTGCAGCTCTTGCCACCGGGCGCCGCCACGGGAAGGGGCGTGATCGTGGGTACGTGGATCCTTGAGGCCGAGTATGCGGTGCTGCTTTTCATGGGTGCCTGTGTGCTGGCGCTTGGGCCGTGGGTGGCTACGCAGTACCGCCAGTTCGGGCGTGTCGCCGGTTGGGCGGCGGTCGTCTCGGCCGCGACGGTGGCGTACGCCGGGTCCATCGTGGCGTTCACGATGTTCCCGCTTCCGCAGGTCACCGCCGATTTCTGCACGCGCCGCGAACTACACGAGTACTGGAGCCTGGTGCCAGGCTCGTCCTTCGCGTAGGTGCTGGACTACGCCGACGCGAACGGGGCGATCGCCGCGCTGACGTCGGGAGTGTTCCTGCAGGTCGCTTTCAATGTCGTGTTCTTCGTCCCGCTGGGTTTCCTGATCGGGCACCGCTGGCGCACCGGCTTCTGGCGCGCTGCGCTGATCGGGTTCGGCGTGTCCCTGGTCGTCGAGACTACGCAGGGAAGCGGCGTGTGGGGACTCTTCCCCTGCCCGTACCGGGTTGCGGAGGTCGACGACCTCATCACCAACACCACCGGTGCCGTGCTCGGCTGGGCACTGGCCCAGGTGCTTAACTCGAGGCTGCCCGACCCGCTACCGGGTCGGACGCCCGACCCGGGGCCACCCGATGTCGTGCGCCGCACAACTGCCGCGCTGATCGACGTTTTGGCGTTCATGGTCGCAGTCGTAGGCATCTCCACATGTGTCGATCTGGCTCGGCACGCGGTCGGGGTCGGGGAGACCGGTTCGCTGGAGGCGGACGGGCTGGCCTTCGCCGTGGTGCAGATCGTCGTGATCGCCGTGTTGTTCGTAATCCCCCGGCTCGCAGGGGTTTCCGCGACTGGCCGGGGGCGAACTCGGTCGCGTGCGGGATCGTCAGTTCCGCAAGGGACGGCCGACTGGCCGACATGCGCTGCTGGTCAAGGCGCTCGCGCGCTTCGGACCGATCCCGGTCGTCGGCCTGGGCTGGCTGGCGTTCGGAGTCGTGGACCTCGTGGTCGCTCTGATCCGCTCTGACCGGCGCACCCTGGCCGACATCCTGTCGCGCACAGCGTTGGCCACCAGGGAAGCCATGTCCGCCTAGACTGGCGCGGATACTGCCGGGATTGCGGACGCAGGCGCGTCCTCGGACCGGCTCGGTGATGACGATTGACCTGACTTCCTAGAGTCCGGTCGATTGGGGGCGTCCCGGCAGGCGCTGATCAAGGTGTGGATCGCAGAGAGACTCGAACGCTCTGCCTGACGACGGGGTTGGCAGTGCGGAGAGCCACGGGCAAGGTCCGCCGAGAGTGTGGCCGGGCGCAGTATTGACGCCGCCGCATGCTGCCCATCGGTTGGGTCGGCTAGACATCCCCTCCCACTGCACGCCGCACCACATCCACACAGGTCAGCGCCATTTTCAGCCAGAGCCGCGTGTCGGAATCGAACCGACGACCGTGCGCTCACAAGACGGAAGCACGATCGCTGTATTCGTGCTGAAAATGACTATCCGTCTCGGCGATTGCTACAGATGTACTACCGGATTCCTTTGCTGGACGGATTTCGCCGGAGGTAGTTCAGGGAGGGTCGCGGCGGCGTTGCACCATCGCGACGGCCGTGGATAGTCGCGGCCGTCGCGGTTGACGTAGACATCTTCGTGGCTCAGGACGCTTCGTTGGCGATCTCGGGGAGGCTGGCCCTCACCTCGGGACGGTCGTTTGGTACCCATTCGGCCGCGCGCGTGGCCGCTGTTCTGGTGCCGGACCAGCGACTTGGCAAGGTCCCGGCAAAGGCTCGCGCCTCTGGGCTTCGAAGTCTGCCGCATCCGTTGGCACAGGTGGCAAATCGATCACTGAGTGAGCGAGCGACTTCAACCGATCATGACCAGACGGTCCTCCGATCCGGACGCTGGCGTTCACGTGGGGGCAGTCAGTCGGAGCGTTCCTTGTCCAGTCGTTCCAGGATCCAGGATCGAACAAGCGTGGACGGGGGTAGGTGCTTGGCAGCGGCGACCTTTTGGACCTCAGCCTCCTCCTCGGCACTGAGCCGAACGGAGTACACCTTCCGGCGGTTCGGTCGCTGGCCCGCAGTACTGGCAGGGTAGGCGTCGTCCTTGGTCTGTTCGGACTCGCGGCGGAGCCGGTCGGCTAGAGCTGGATCAATCGTCTTGGCCATCATTGTCTCCTTGCTGGTACAGCTGCAGGTCCGCACCGGTTGCGGGCCAGGCATTGATGCCATGTAGCTCACTGTCCAGGTCGCGATAGGCGATCACGACTAGGACCCGGCCACCCGATCGCGAGAGGCCGATGAAACGGGAAGCTCCCATGCGTGATTTTGGGTCCGGTTCGAGAGCCAAGAGGTCCACATCTGCCATGACCTCCTGAGTCCACTCCAGTTCGATACGACGCCATCGGGATAGCGGGCGCCACGGGACCTGACGTACGACGCGGCGCTGGAATCCCAGTGGATCATTTCGCTCACCATGCCAGCGTTCTGTACGTCCTACGTCGTAGTACATCGCGCCGAAACGGTGCAGCGGCCGATGGGGGAGGTCGAGCGCCTTCCTGCGACGGCGGAAAAGGCGCCGGGCAACGCCCAAGTCGGGGTGGTGAGAATTCGTTGGCTGGGCCTGGTCTCCGAGGTGGGTGGGGCGCTTGAGTTGTAGGACGGGTCGGGGAAATCTCGGCCGGTACGTCGAGTGCAGGCGAGCAAGGCGGCCGTGGGCGTTACTTCGCGGGGCTGCCCTCAAACTGCCTCGACCGCTCCCCTGCCCCCCACGCCGCCCCACATCCGCGCAGGTCAGGTGTACTTTCAACTAGAGCCGCGTGTCGGAACTCCTCGACGCGTGGGAGGACCCGGACCGTCCGCGGCCCTCGCCGTGGTCGCCCAAGCACGCGGCGGGGGTTCGCTGGGGGCGCCGCCACGGCTACCTGGTCACGGCCCCGGAGCGCCTCATCGGCGATGTTCACTGGGCCGGCCAGCGCGAGGTTGAGGCGCACGAGCAGGGCACGGACCCGCTGTGGGTGCCCCAGGATCAAATTCCGTCGCACACCGATGTGGCCGCGTTGTACAAGGCGATGGCCGGGTTGTGTCGCAAGGGTGAGCCGACGGCGCTGGCGTTGCTGGTGGCCGCCTACTCGGGGGTGCGAATGGGGGAGCTGCGGGCGCTACGCGGCAGCGACGTGGATACCCGGCGCAGGTTGATTCGGGTGACGCGGCAGGTGGCCGAAGTGGACGGGGTGCCGACAACACCCCTCGCCTGCCGGGGTTGGTCTGTTTCGCGTGGCACCGTCGATGGCGCATGGTCTGAAGGTGTGCGCATCGATTGGAGGGGAGGGGGCGCACTGCCGGGCCGGTCCACCAGTTGGGCGTTGTGAAGTTCCTGAGTCTCCCGCTGACCACTTTTGTGGGCGTGGCATCAGCCTAAGGACCCTGGGTGGGACCAGCCCGGCCGCGATATGTGTGACCGAGACGTTCTCGCGCCGCGGGTGTTCCCGGGCTCCGCAGGCAAGTCGCCCCAGCAGCACAAACTGGTGGTGGGGCCGATGCGTGCTGTCCAACCGGCCCAGTGCTGCTGCCGCTGGTGTCGAGTCGACGATGGCAGGTGTAGCAGCGCAAGGCGGAGGGGAAGACGTGCCGAGGACTACAGGAGGTACGCCACTACCGCGTCCCAGTCGGGGTAGTCGTCGCTTCCGAAGCGGATGAGTTCGCCGCCGAATCGGTCGGCGCCGTTCTTGGTGCGGTCGTCGATGAGGTAGTCGCCGAGGTGTAGGTGCTTGTTGTGGGAGAGGATCAGGCGCTTGTGGGCGGGAGTGCCGGGGGCCTCGCCGAGGTAGCGGTGAACCCAGGTGAGCTTGTCCGACCACGCCGACGGGTTGTGCCAGGACGCCGTGGACAACAGGTAGGTGTCGTAGCGCTCGGACAGTTGCCGGTGGGCCTCCACGGCACCGGGCATCGGGTCCATGACGGCAAAGACCCCCGGGATTTCGTCCTCTCGGCCGGCGTACTGGGCACGGACGTCGGCGGGCATCTTCTCAACGCCGGACATGAAGTCCACCAGGACTCCATCCATATCGATGTAGAGGATCTGTTGAGTCATGGCAGGAGCCTTTCTGTCGGGTGGTGCGGTTGCTTGGTTGGTGGCGACACGAGGCGCGCAGGTGGTCCCGCTGCGAGAGGGGGAGGCTGGTCAAACTCCCACCAACGTTGTTTCAGCCTTGAAACTTCCGTCAGGTTGGCCCGTCTTGGACATCCCGCAGCGACTCGAGGTAGGGAATGGCTCGCACGTTCTTAGGCCGATTGGCCGATCGCCTTGCTTCGATTATGTCGTCCAGCGCGGCGACGCGCACGATCAGGCGGTCGGCGATTTCCTCGGTCGAGGCGTGGGCTGACCAATCGGGGGATCCGGCGATTTCCTCCGGGGTCGGTGATCACGCTCGGGCGCGAAACGAGTGTGGGTTCAGGGCCGAAAAACGGCCTTGAACCCACACTCGTTTCAGAAACCGACGGCCACGGACGTCACCACCGTCGAGTGTTAGTAGTCCCAGCGGTCGCGGTCGTGCTGGGCGTGTGCTTCGTGGAGCCGCATGTCGATGTGGGTGAAGAATTCGGCGGGGTGGGCGGCGGCCCAGCTGCCCAGCCCGTGGCAGAGCACGAGGAGTTCGGCCTCGAGCCGGGCGTGGATAGCGCCGCGCTCAGGGAACGGTGCGTCATCCTCGCGGGCCCAGCGGACCAGGTCGGCCTGGTAGGCGTCCTCAACGGCGGAGGCGAGGTAGGCGCGGGCGCGGTTGTTGACACTGGCGCGGACGACGTCGGAGGGACGGCGGTCGAACGGGGTGGTGGACATGATCCTCCTTCTCCGAGCTGCGGGTCTGTCCGGATTCGGACAGAGCTCACCCGCGTCGGTTGATCGGCAGGGGGATCAGGGGTTACACAAGGGGTTCAACGGTCGGGCCAGAGCGGGTATTCCCGGTTGCGGGAAGTCACGATTGGATTCATGGCGGCAGTTTGGCCCAGTCAGCCGTTTGCGCCGCTGGACCACGCAGCAAAGGCACAACTTTCAACCAGAGCCGCGTCTCGAAATCTTCAACCAGAGCCGCGTGTCGGAATCGAACCGACGACCGTCCGCTTACAAGGCGGGAGCTCTACCGACTGAGCTAACGCGGCGTGAGCGCGAAGGCGCCGACCCAAGCCTAGACGTCGCCGACTCCGGTAGCGCGCAGCCCCCGGGCTCCTGCGCACCTTGCTAACCTCGCCGCGGGAGGGAAACGCGGCGAAAGGAGTGCAGATGAAGTGCAGCAGACGCGCAGGCACGCTCGCTCCGGCGGTATTGGTCGCGCTGACCACGCTGCTCGCCGGCTGCGGCGCTGGCGAGTCCGACGCGCAAAGCTCTCCCACCACAACGGAGTCGGCAGCTCCGACCGGCACCATCACGCTGTGGGACGCATCCGACGCCCCGCACACAACCGCCGCGGCGTACGCGCCCATCATCGAGGCGTTCCGAGTCGAGTACCCGGGAGTTGAGGTGCAGGTGGTGGAGGTTGGCCAAGCCGAAGCCCGGGATAAGTTCGCTCAGGCCTCGTTGGATCGCGCTGCGCCGGCGCTGCTGGTGGCACCGTCAGAATGGACCGTGGAACTGGCGGGCAGCGGCTTCCTCGAACCGCTCACCGGGACGCCACTTGAGACGAGCCTCGCGGACTACGTTCGAGTCTCCCGCCCAAGCGTCGAGTTCGACAACACCCTGTGGGCCCTGCCGCAAACAGCGTCGAGTGACGCGTTGGTGTGCAACCAACGCTTGCTGAGTTCCGCGGGAGCCTCCGTTCCGGGAACCTGGGAAGAGGTTCCGTCCGCGGCTGCGGCAGTTCAGGCGGTCGGGGCGACCCTGCTACTTGCACCGGCCAGTGGAGCGGAGGCGCTGCCCTACCTGTACTCCCAGGGCGGCGGGATGTTGGACTTGGAGGCTTCCGAGATTCTGGTCAACAATGCAGCCTCGGTCGCTGGCTGGGACACCTCGGTGGCACTCATCACAGCCGGCGACACACCTAGGACGCTGCCCAGCGCCACGGACGCTGAAACCCAGCCGTCGCCGGTTCCGCCGGACGAACCCGCAACCCCAGCGGACCCCTCAACTCCAGCGGACACCCCCAACCCAGCCGAAGCCCCCACCCCAGCTGAAGGCGAACCCACACCACCCGTCGAAGCTCCAGCTCCCACCACCGCTGCCGAGGCCCGCGATGCCTTCTTGAACAGCAAACTGGCGTGCGTGATCGTAGACCCAGCATCGACGGTGGAGCTCTACGCTGGCGCCAAAGCGGCCACGGACATAAGCATCTCGATTAACCCGCTACCGGCTGGTTCGAATGACGGTGCCGCCACGGCCGAGGGCACCACCGTTGCCGTCGCGGCCGCAGTCGCCCCAGAACAGAAGGAACTCGCCTACCTCTTTGCGCAGCACCTGAACTCCACCGAATCGCAACTCCAACTAGCTCGGGATTCGATGTGGTCACCTGCCCGGGGTGATTCCTACCAACTGTTGGCCGATGACTCCAACAGCACAAGCAAGGTGCTCAACGAGTTCGCCCCCTTGCTCGACACCGCCCAGCCCTGGCCGCCGACGCCGGAATTGGCCGAGCTGATGCCTGCCCTCGATTTCGGTTGGGCGATCATGGCCACCGGAATGCAGCCGCCCCAGCAGACCGCAGACGCCATTGCGGCTCAGTGGCGCACGGTGCTTCCAGCCACCTACCGCGACTAATGTCGGCCCCGGTGCGTCACGCGGCGCAGCTGGTCCGCCGTGGCTAACCCTTGGGCGATCGAGTCGAAATGGCGAAACACCTAAAGAAACTCTTGCGATAAGTCGCCATTACCTCCCGTTTACAGTCATGATGTACCAACGAGTCGCAATAGGCCCGAGGTACAAACTTCTGGGTCGGTCGAGCACCTCATGATCATGCGGCTCGTGGCGGGGCACGACCCAACTGGTCTGCTCCTCGACGCCGATACCTTTCGGCGCCGGAACACACGGAATGGAGCAGAAATTGGGACGCATGTTTCGCGGCGCGGCTGTGGCAGCCGGGCTCGCTTTGGCGCTGACCGCTTGCGGCGGTGACAGCGACTCGGGCTCGGGGGATTCGGGTTCAGGCGACTCGACAGCCGCCTCGGGCAGTTCGTTGGTGATTTGGGCCGACGAGCGTCGGGCCGGACCGATTGGTGACCTTGCCAAGCAGTGGGGTGAGGAGAACGGCGTCGACGTCACCGTCACTCAGGTGAACTTCGATGACTTGAAGGACCAGTACAACCAGCAGGCACCGCAGGGCCAGGGCCCCGACATCTTCCTGGGCGCCAACGACTGGGCCGGCGAGTTCCAGAGCAGTGGTCTGATCGCCCCGATCGACCTCGGCTCGAACGTTGAGAACTTCGTGCCCACCTCACTCGAGGGCTTCAACGTCGACGGTGCCAACTACGGCGTGCCGGTCGCGGTTGAAAACGTCATTCTCTTCCGCAACACCGACCTCGCACCAAACGCGCCGGCCAGCATCAACGAAATGGCCACCACAGGCCTGCAACTGCAGACCGAGGGCAAGACTCAGTTCCCGATCGGCCTGCAGGTTGGCGAGAAGGGCGACGCTTACCACGCGTACCCGTTCTACTCTGCGGCCGGTGGCTACTTCTACGGTGGCCCAGACGCTGAAGGTCAATACGACCCCAACGACCTCGGTGTGGGCGAGGAAGGTTCGCTAATCTTCGCCAGCGCGTGGGGCCAACTCGGCGAGCAGGGCGCAATCCGGGCCACCTTCACCGGTGATGACCTGACCAACGCCTGGTCCGCTGGCCAGTTGCCGTACTGGATCACTGGTCCGTGGAATGCCGCCACGGTCGAAGAGTCCGGTGTTCCGTTCGTCGCCGAAGCGGTGCCTGGTTGGGAAGGCGTGAACGAGACCTCGAAGCCGATCGTGGGCTCGCAGGGCTTCTACCTCAACCAGAACTCCACCAACCGCACCACGGCGCAGGCCTTCCTCGACGCCACCATGGACACCGATTTCATGACGTCGATCTACGAAGCTGACCCGCGCCCACCGGCGTGGATTCCGGCTGAGTCCGCTGCGGCGAGCGACCCGATCATGTCGGCGATCTCCGAATACGGCAAGGACGGTTTCCCCAACCTTCCGTGGCCGCAGATGGGTGTTGTCTACGAAGAGGTTGGGCTGGCCCAACAGCGCATCCTCGGTGGTGCTGACCCGACAGCCAGCATGGAAGAGGCTCGGGCCAACATCGAAAGCCGGACCGGCTGATCCGGACCCTTTGAGGAATTGAAGACGAGTCCGGGTAGCTAGGAGGAACCTGTGTCAGTTCAAGCGCCAGAGAAGGCGAAGGCCCCAGCGGTCGCTCAGCCTTCGGGGAAGTTCTCGGCCTGGGTGGTCAAACTGATCATCCTGGGTGTCATTGACGTGCTGGGAATCTGGGCCGTTGCCCAGAGCCTCACAGCCGAGTGGTGGCTGGCCGTGGTCTTCCTTTCGGTGGTACTCATCCTGTTGAACATCACCTACTTCAGGCGCGGTGGACTGCCGTTCAAATACCTGCTGCCCGGACTCGTCTTCCTCATTGCATTCCAGCTCTACCCCGCGGGATACACCTTCGGGGCCTCGTTCACCAACTACGGCACCGGGCACGTGTTGCCGCAGGCGCAGGTAGTCGGTGCGATCATCGCGCAGAGTTCGCGTCCGGTGGAGGGTTCGCCCTCCTACGACGTGGTCGCCCTGGAGCGCGACGGCGACGTGTTCATGCTCGTCACCGATCCAGACGATCCCACCAAAGCGCTACTCGGCTCCAACGAGGAATTGGTCCCCGCCGAAGGTGCCGAATTTAGCGGCAGCAAAGCCACTGGACTCGACGGGTATACCACCCTCAACCTCGGGGCTCTGGCCGGAAACCCCGAACTTGATGCGGCCTGGCAGGAACTCACCGTTCCGTTCGATCCCGACGAAGGGATCTACTTGAAGCCGCAGAGCCCCACCCGGGCTTCTGAGGCCCGGTCAACCGTGGTCTACGACCGCGACACGGACACCTTCACCAACAACGAGACCGGACAGGTCTTCAGCCCCAACGGCGATGTCGGCTTGTTCACTACCGAAGCCTTCGACAACGAGGCCGGTGAAACTCGCGCCAATCAGGGTGAATTCCTCACCCCCGGCTGGCCAGTCTTCGTCGGCGTCGACAACTACGCTCGGATCCTCACAGATCCAGGGGTGCGTGCCAACTTCATCCCCATCATGTTGTGGTCCTTCGCTTTCGCAATCGGCACCGTGATCATGCAGTTCGTGTTCGGGCTGCTCATCGCGATCGTGATGCAGGACAAACGAATGAAGGGGCAAAAGATCTACCGTCTGATCCTGATCTTGCCCTACGCACTCCCCATCTTCATGACGGCGTTGGTGTGGAAGGGCATGCTCAACACCGACTTCGGTCTGATCAACCAGATAGTCGGATCTCCGATCCCATGGCTAAGCGATGGCACCCTAGCCAAACTGTCGCTGCTGGTGGTGAACCTGTGGATCGGATACTCCTACATGCTCTTGGTCGTCACCGGCGCCCTCACGGCGGTCCCAGGTGACCTCAAAGAGGCTGCCTTCGTTGACGGCGCCAGCGCCTGGCGAGCGTTCCGCTCCGTGGTGCTGCCGCTGCTGATGGTGAGCGTGTCACCGCTGCTCATCGCATCGTTCGCCTTCAACTTCAACAACTTCACCCTGGTCGAGTTGCTCACCGGCGGTGGCCCATTCCCAGGCTCGCCGATTGAGGGAGGCGAGACCGACTTGTTGATCACCTACACCTATCGATTGGCGTTCGGCACCTCCCAGCAGTTGCTCGGTTTCGCCTCCGCAATCTCAATGGTCATCTTCATCATCGTGGCCGGTATCTCCGCGTACGGATTCCGGCTCACCAAGAAGCTCGAGGAGATCAAGGCATGAGCGACGAAAAGGGGCCCGAGTTCCTGGGCAAGAACCCCGACGGCGCCAACCCGGGCCATCGCAGCGACGGCGACCCGGATCTTCAGCTGGCGGTGAATCGCGAAGGCCAAGCCTTGGCGATGGACGAACTGGCCGCCACCGAAGCCCGCGTGGCACCTACCCGCTCTGCTCCCAAGATGAGTTTCGGTCGGTGGGTCACCCAACTGGGCTGGCGGCACGCGATCGCGCTGATCGCCGTGGTTTTCGCTCTCTTCCCGATCCTTTACATCATCAATGTCGCCCTGAACCCGGTGGGATCGCTCTCCGCGTCCTGCCCGCCGAACAAGACCGGGCTCAGCGCCCTCACCTGCCTGGCGCCTAGCACGGTCGATTTCAGCAACTTCTCGGCGATCTTCAATGATCCGCTGAAGCCGTTCGGCACCTGGTTCCGAAACACTCTGACGCTGGCAGTCGGGGTGTCGTTCATCTCGACTCTGATGTCCGCAGCGGGCGCCTTCGCCTTCAGCCGGCTGCGCTTCACTGGGCGTCGCCCGGGCCTGTTGGCGCTGGTGCTGCTGCAGATGTTCCCGCAGATCCTCGCCATCACCGCGATCTTCATCCTGATGTCCACCATCCAGGACGTGTTCCCAGCCTTCGGGTTGGGCTCGGTTTGGGGTCTGATGCTGATCTACCTGGGTGGTTCCCTAGGGGTCAACACCTACCTGATGAAGGGCTTCTTCGACACCATCCCAGTGGAGATCGACGAATCCGCGAAGATCGACGGCGCCAGCCATGTGCGCATCTTCTTCGGCCTGGTGCTGCGCCTCGCCTTGCCGGTGCTCGTGGTGGTGTTCTTTGTGACCTTCACCTTCATCTTCAACGAACTGGCCATCGCTCGAGTGCTGATGCCAGACCTACGCGACACCACCCTGGCAGTTGGTCTGAACACCTACGTCTCGGGCAACCTGCAGGAGTGGGGCAAGTTCGCCGCCGGAGCTTTGATCTCCGCGATTCCCATGCTGGTCGTGTTCGGCTTCACGCAGAAGTACCTCGTCACCGGACTCACCTCCGGTGCGGTCAAGGGATAACGGCTCTCAGCACTATGCCGGACGTTGAGTCGGGGCACGACACCGCAGCGCAGCGTTTGCTGTACGACGTGCCTCACCACGATGGTTCGCCGCTGTACTTGCCGAATCCTCCTGCTTCCTTGGGCGACTCCTTCGAGGTGCGCTTGCGGGCGCCGCACACCGCTGGAGTGACCAGGGTTGCGGTTCGGCAGGTCCACGATGGCGAACCTTTCGGGGTACCCGCCGAGTTGGCTTTCGAGGATGAGTCCGCACAGTGGTGGCAAGCGACCCTCACGCAGTGGAATCCAGTGATCAACTACCGGTTCCTCACTGATTCCGGCCCCTACGGCTACCGCTGGATCACCGCTGCTGGACCGGTAGACCACGATCCCACGGATGCCGGTGACTTCCGATCTGCGGTGGGTGATCCCGGTGGACCACGGTGGTTGGACGACGCGGTCGTCTACCAGGTGTTCCCGGACCGATTCGCCCGCTCGGGCCGGGTTGACGCCGCCCTGCTGCAACAGGCGGCCGATGACTGGGCGACGGTGATGGAGTGGGATGAACCCGCCGCCGGGTTTGGCAAAGCCCGTGCCCGACAGTTGTATGGCGGTGACCTCTACGGGATTGCCGAGCGGCTCGACCATCTGGTCGATCTCGGGGTGAACGTGCTCTACCTGAACCCCTTTTTCCCCGCGCCCTCGAATCATCGTTACAACGCCACCTCTTTCGAGCGGGTGGACCCGATCTTGGGCGGCGATGAGGCGTTGGCCGTCCTCGTGAGTAAGGCCCACCAGCGCGGCATGAGGGTGATCGGTGACTTCACCACCAACCACACCGGCAGCCGACACGAGTGGTTCGTCAGCGCCCAACAGGATCTCGCCTCGGAAGAAGCCGGCTACTACTTCTTCGGTGATGCTCCCGATGACTACGAAGGCTGGTTTGGGGTTCCGAGTTTGCCCAAGGTGGACCACCGCAGCACCGCGCTTCGGCGACGCATGATCACAGGAACCACGGCCCCAGTGCGCCGCTACCTCCGGAAGCCTTTTGAACTGGACGGTTGGCGCGTCGACGTGGCCAACATGACGGGTCGCCACCGGGAAAATGACGACAACCACGACGTCGCCAGAGACTTCCGCACCGCGGTACTGACCGATCGCCCCGATGCCTACATCGTGGGCGAACACTTCCACGACTTCCGCGATGACCTGCCAGGTGACGGCTGGCACGGGGTCATGAACTACGCCGGCTTCGCCAAACCGCTGTGGACCTGGTTGACCGGGGAATGGCCAGCAGAGCACTGGCTCGGCTTGCCGTGGCCCCAGTGGCCTCGACTCCCGGGGCCATCAGTGGTGGCGACGATGCGTGAGTACTTGGCGGTTCCCTGGCCGCTGCTGCAATCGTCACTGACCCTCATCGGCAGCCATGACACCGCCCGCATCCGGACCATCACCGGCGACCCCGCGTTGGTGGAGGTCGCGGTGGGCGCCTTGATGACCTACCCGGGCACACCCATGGTCTGGGCTGGCGACGAAGTGGGCCTTGAGGGCGTCAACGGCGAACAGGGCCGCGCACCCTTCCCGTGGGATTCGCCGGACGATTGGGAGCAGGACACTCTTCGAGTTTTCCGAGAACTCGCACAACTGCGGCGTACCGAATCGACCCTGCAAGTGGGCGGGCTGCGTTGGCTGTTCGCCGATGAGGATCGCATCGTGTTCCTGCGCGAGACCGCAGAGCAGGCCGCACTCGTGTGTCTCGCGCGTGGATCCGGATCGGCCATTACGCTGCCCACATCAGCCCTTGGTTGCCACGATGGGGCCAGCTGGCAGTCCCTCTACGGATCCGGAGCCATCAGTTCCGCGGGCGGGATCTGCACGATCCCAGGCTCCGGACCGGCCGTGCACATTCTGCGGTGTAATCGCCACAACAGCAGTCCAAGCAACTTTTCAGACACCATCACGACAACCGGAGGATGACGCAATGGCCGAGGTAGTTCTCAAGAACATCGACAAGCTGTACGAAAACGGCTTTCACGCCGTGCGGGATTTGAACCTCGACATCGCCGACGGCGAGTTCCTGGTACTCGTTGGGCCATCGGGATGTGGCAAGTCCACCGCCCTGCGCATGGTTGCCGGGCTCGAGGACATCTCCGGAGGCGACCTGTTCATCGGTGACCGTCGGGTCAACGACCTTCCCCCACAGGACCGCGACATCGCGATGGTGTTCCAGTCCTACGCCCTGTACCCGCACATGTCGGTGGCGGACAACATCGCCTACGGGCTGAAGCTGCGCAAAGATGCCGAAGCAGCAAATCGCCGCGCGGATCAAGAAGGCCGCCGACATGCTGGAACTCAACGACTACCTCGACCGCAAACCAGCGCAACTCTCCGGTGGGCAGCGTCAGCGGGTGGCGATGGGTCGGGCCATCGTCCGCGAGCCAGCCGTCTTCCTGATGGACGAGCCGCTGAGTAACCTCGACGCCAAGTTGCGGGTGCAGATGCGTGCGGAGATCTCGGCAGTCGTGCGGTCCCTGGGCACAACCACGATCTACGTCACCCACGACCAGGTCGAGGCGATGACGATGGGTGACCGGATGGCCGTCATGAAGACCGGCGTGCTCAACCAAGTGGGCACCCCACAGGAGGTGTACGACAACCCGAACAACATCTTCGTCGCGCAGTTCGTGGGTTCGCCGCCGATGAACTTGGTGCAGGGTCGGCTACAGGAATCGGGCGGGGCATTTAGCCTGGAAATCGGGCCTGCCACTCTGAACGTCCCGGAGTCCGTGATCAACGAGCGCCCGGCCTTGCGTGGCTACGTCGGGAAAGACATTGCCCTTGGTCTGCGCTCGGAGGATATGGAGGACGCCTCGCTGCTCAAGGAGGTTGCGCCCAACTCCACGCTGAAGGGCACGGTCACGCTGGTGGAGGCGCTCGGCTCGGAGATCGTAGTGCACTTCGACCTGGCCGGCGAGGCCGTGGTGACCGACGACACCAAGTTGCTAGCGGCCGAGACTGGCAGCCACGATTCCATCGACGTGGGTCACACCGGCGGGGTCAAGTGGGTTGCATCCTTCGCCCCGCGCTCGCGGGTGCGCCTCGGCGATGACGTCACCATCGTGGCCGACATTGAGCGGATTCACTGGTTCGATCCCCACAGTGGTGACGCCATTCGCGGCTAGCAGCAGCGACACTGGCGTCGGTTTCAGTGGAGATCATCGCGGTCGCGGCAAATCCAGGTCTGCTGACGTTGCCGTGGTCGGTGCCGTTGGCACAGTGGCCTGCGGAGGTCACGGTCGCGATGCCGCGGGGAATCTCGCGCAATGTCGTTCGATTCGTGACCCTGCCGGGTTCTTCCGTGCGCACGGCAGGCGTTGGCGACGACGTGCTGGCGGTGAAGGAGCTTCCGGACTGGATCGCTCGTAAGGAGTACCGGCTGCTCACCGAGTTGGATCACCTCGACCTGCCGGTAGCGCACGTTGCCGCTGTGGTGGTCGGGCGCGAGTCGCCGGATGGCCAGGAGCTTCCGGGGGCGGTCCTCACCAGTTACGTCCGGTTTTCGCTGCCGTACCGCTCGCTGTTCGCTGCAGATCCGGATCCAGCCACCGCCGAGCGGCTACTGGACGCGCTGGTGGTGCTGCTCGTTCGGTTGCACCTCGCCGGTTTCATGTGGGGTGACTGTTCGCTGTCGAACACCCTGTTCCGGCGGGACGCAGGGCAATTCGAGGCGTATCTGGTGGATGCCGAAACCGGGGAGTTGCACCCCACGTTGTCCGACGGGCAGCGGGCCTGGGATGTGGAATTGGCCACCGAGAAATGTGCCGGTGAGCTGTTGGACATCCAGGCTGGTGGGCTCTTGGAGCAGGGCGATCCGATAGAGATGGGACTGTCGATCGGTCCTCGATACGAGCGGTTGTGGGAGTTGGTGACCGGCGAACTGCACATCAGTTCGGGGGAGCTGTGGCGGATCGATGAGCGCGTCCGACAGTTGCAGGAGGTTGGTTTCGACGTTGGGGAACTCTCGATGTCCACCGCATCGGCAGCGGGCGGGCAAGACGTCGTGATTCGTCCGCAAGTGGTGGAGTCCGGGTTCAACAGTCGCCGCTTGTTGCGGCTCACCGGCCTAGATGCAGGTGAGAATCAGGCCCGCCGGTTGCTCTCGGATATCGAGTCATATCGGGTGACGGAGCTGCCACCCGATACGTCTGTGGAACAGGCTGCCGCCACCTGGCTTTCGCAGCAGTACCAACCGCTGGTGGCTGCCGTGCCGATGGCGCTGCGGGGCCGGCTGGAGCCGCCAGAGGTGTATCACGAGGTGCTCGAGCATCGCTGGTATCTCTGCCAGCGCGAGGGTCGAGATGTGCCCTGGAACGAAGCCGTGGATCGGTACCTTGCGGAGATCCTCGAACACAAGCCGGATGAAGTGATGATCACTCCGGTGGCAGTGGGCCCGACTTCGCAGGACGTGGCACAGCCGCCGGTCGCTCCCGAAACGGCTTGAGGAACCCCTGCACCAACGCCACTCCGGTGAGCACCACTAGCGCCCCAGCGGGCTGGTTCCACTGCAGCGCTTCGCCCAGGATCAGGATTCCCAACAAGGTGGAAATGACCGGTGTGGCGTAGGTGATGGTTGCTGAGGTGAGGGCACCGGCGAGCTTGAGCACCTGGAAAAACATCAGGAATGCCAGGCCGGTTCCGACCGCGCCCAAAGCCACCACCGCCGCGGTGGGGACCAACTGCCATTCGGTCGTGGCGAAGGAACCCGTCATTACGTCGACAGCCAGCAGCGCGATCCCGGCCACCGTCAGTTGCGCGGCCACCAGCGACTGCGGACTCTCGGGCCGTGAGGCGAGGTGGCGCAATTGCCACTGAATCCCCAAGCCGTAGCAGGTGGTGGCGCCGATCGCGGCGGCTGAGCCAGCGAGGTTGCCCTCCAGCCCCTGCCAGGCGCCGAGCATCAGTCCAACTCCGAGCAGGCCCAGGGCCAGCCCCAAACCCTTGTTCGGCCCGATGCGCTGACCACGGGCGAGGACGAGACCGGCCAGGGCGGTGAAGATGGGAGTTCCGGCGTTGAACAGCCCAGCCGCGACTGACGTGATGCGGGTTTCGGCCCATGCAAACAGGACCGCCGGTAGGCCCGCAAGCAGGATGCCCACAACACCGCAGTGCAGCCAGGTCGCACCGCTCGTGGGGAGACGCAGCCCCATGAGCAGCAGCACCAGCACCACTGTGATCGCGCCGCTGCCGGTGCGCAGGGTCGCGAGTTGAATCGGCTCGAAACCCTCCAACCCCACCTTGATCAGCAGGAAACTCGAACCCCAGATGAGCGCCAACGCTCCCCACAGCGGCAGCCAGCTGCCCACGGTGCCGGGGGCGGGGGTGCTGCTCACGCGGGCAACGCTGCCACATCGACCACGCCGTTCCGGCACGCCTCCCCGGCGTCACCTGCGGTTCTCGGCATGCTTGGGAGCCATGTGGCAGAAGTTCAACGAATGGCGGCGCTCTGCCCGGGCGCGAGAGGTTGCCGCCTACGACGCCTATTCACGCCTGATCAACTATCCGCTCTTCGTCTTGAGCCTGCTGTTCCTGATCGCTTTCGCGATCACTTTGACGCCGGGAGCCGAGCCCACAGAGTTGCGGTTCGCCCAAATCGTGATTCCACTTACCTGGCTTGTCTTCGCGATCGACTATGCCTTCGGCATCCTGATGGCACCGAAACGGTGGGTGTTCGCACGCACCCACGTGATTCAGGCGGTGGCGCTGCTGTTCCCACCGCTGCGGATTTTGATGCTTTTCCACGTGTTCAGCGTGCTTCGGAAGACACCGATCCGACGCGGTGATCTGGCCCGCATGTACGTCCTCTACGCCACCACCTTGTTGCTGGTGTTTTGCGCCGTACTCGTGGTGTATTTCGAACGGCAGGCCCCCAACGCAAACATCACCAGTTTCGGTGACGCGCTTTGGTGGGGCGGCGAGACGGTGAGCACAGTCGGTTATGGCGATTTCTACCCAGTCACGGTTCCTGGCCGCCTAGTTGCGGCCGTCTTGTTCGTCAACGGTGTCGCGCTGGTCAGTGTGATCACGGCTGGATTGGCACAGAACTTCACCGCTGACGACAACAGCAAGAAGCAGCAGCAAGCCAGCGCGCAGGCCGCCGCTGCACAAGCAGCGACTACCCAGGCCGGCGCCAGCACGCCCGCTGCGGCTTCCGGATCCGATGCCGCCCACGTCATGGTCCCGACCGCTGACATGGACGAATTGCATCGCCGGTTGGCTGTGATGGAGCAAACCATGGAAACCATGGCGGCCCATCTGACTTCAGCGTTGGCAGCCATGGTTACCCTCGCGCCGAGCCCTGATCCTGAGACCGCGGGGGGAAAGGATTCTGATCCCGATCGGCGCGTCGGAACGTCCGAGCCCCCTGCGGCGGCGCCTGCGCCGCCTACCATGGGCGATACTGCGTGATCCGAAAAGTCGGCCTAATGGAGAGTGTTGTGGCGTCTGCGTCCCAGAAGGATGACCAGCCGGGGCTGAGCGATCTTGAGCGGGCGATCCTGGAGTTTGAGCGCCAATGGTGGCGTTACTCCGGGGCCAAGGAGCAGGCGATCCGGGACGAGTTCGGGCTCAGCGCAACCAAGTACTACCAGACCCTCACACTGCTGCTGAACAAGCGCGAGGCGCTCGAACTTGATCCGTTGTTGGTGAAACGCCTACGGCGGGTCCGTGCGTCTCGGCAACGGGCTCGAACGGCTCGGCGCCTCGGCGTTGAGCCGTGACGCAGCGCAGTTCAGCGCACCCAATGGTGTGAGGTTTCGGCGCCGATCAGCTTGCTTGACTGGCCGCTTGTTCGCGAATCTTGCGCAGCGGCGGCCGTTCGTCGGTGGCCAGTGGGCGGACCCGGACTTCGTATCCGTCAGCGCTCCGCTCGAACTGGGTGAGCACGGGGGAGTCGGTGTAGGACTGCGGTACCCCGGGAATTCGGCGCATGGCGGTATCGAGAATCTCAGCCGCCATCACCCCAAGACCGTGATCGTTGTGGTGTCGGTGCACGCGGACGCCGAGGTCCACCTGGCCGATGGCCTCCAGACCGAATCGTTCGTAGGTGTCGACCATGAGGGCCACTTCCACGCCGTAGCCGAAGGGGAATGGCAGTTGCTCAAGCAGCGATCGGCGGGCGGCATATTCACCGGCGAGAGGTTGCACGACCGCTGCTAGTTCCGGCCAGAAGCGATTGATGATCGGCCGGGCCACCAACTCGGTGACGCGTCCGCCGCCGGCCGGGACCACGGTTTCGCCGCTGACCAGCGGGCGCTCGTAAACGGCCTTGACGAGTTGGATCTCCGGGCTGCTCGCCAGCGGACCCACCAGCGCCGTCACATAGTCCGGGGTGAACGACTGCAGGTCCGCATCGACGAACACCACAAGGTCGGATTCGGTCGCGGCTAGGCCGCGCCACATCGCCTCCCCCTTGCCCACCACTGGCGTGATGTGGCTGAGCACGTCCGAACGCTGCACAACCCTGGCCCCGGCTGCGGCGGCGACTTCCGCAGTTGCGTCGGTGGAGCCGGAATCCACCACGACCAACTCACTGACGAAGCCTTCGGGGCCAGTGAGGTCTTCCGCGATGGCCGCAACGATGGTTCCGACCGTGGCGGCCTCGTTGAGGGCTGGCAACACGACCGCCACCGACAGGCCCGCTTCGGCAACTGCCCGAGCGACAGTTTGGCGGGGCCAATCGTGGGTCGACCAGGTGTGGCTGTTCAGCCATGCTTGCGACGCGGCTTGCATGTTCTCACCATCCTCGTGGACATTGCCAGACCAGTGCCCCTAGTATTGCGCCACGTCGTTACCCGGACATTACGCAGTATTTCGCTGCTACGCTCCCGTTGCGATCAACGCAGATCCTGTGAGGTCTGCGACAACTGAATACAGCTCATCCAGAGGGGTTGAGGGAACGGCCCGAAGACACCCCGGCAACCACCCGAGCGCGTTGTGTGTAGAAGGCACGCGAAGCCCCGGGGAAGGTGCCAAATCCGACCCGCCGATCGTCGGCGGGGCAGATGAGGAGAAAGGTCTCTTCTTCCATGACTGTTGCACTGACGTCTGACACGTCCACAACCTTTGGAAACGCCGCGGGGCTGACATGCCGCGAGTGCGGATCAGTTTTCGACTTGGGTGCCGCCTATGCCTGCACGGAGTGCTTTGGCCCGCTTGAGGTGGCGTATGACTTCTCCCGGGTGACGAGGGAGGGCATCGAGGCCGGTCCGGCAAATCTGTGGCGGTATGCAGATCTGCTGCCGGTGTCCGCCGATGCTGGTGACGCGCCCAACTTGAACCCCGGCTGGACCCGACTGCACGCAGCCGATCGCCTTGCGGCGGAACTCGGAATGCGCAAGCTGTGGGTGAAGGACGACTCCGGAAACCCGACTCATTCGTTTAAGGACCGCGTGGTGGCGGTCGCCCAGGCTGCTGCCCGCGCACTTGGCCTCACCACGTTGGCCTGCGCCTCCACCGGCAACCTTGCGCATGCAGTTGCGGCCGCTGCCGCCCGAGCGGGGATGGGTTCAGTGGTCGTGATCCCCTCGAATCTGGAAGCCGGAAAGACCGTCACCACCGCGACCTACGGTGGTCTGCTGTTGGCGGTGGAGGGTACATATGACGATGTCAACCGCCTCTGCTCGGAGTTGATCGGCGAGTCCATCACCGACGGTTGGGGTTTCGTGAACGTCAATTTGCGGCCCTACTACGCGGAGGGTTCGAAGACGGTTGGCTATGAGATCGCCGAGCAACTCGGCTGGCGGTTGCCCCAGCAGGTGGTGGCGCCGGTGGCCAGCGGATCGCTGCTCACCAAGGTCGACAAAGCCTGGCGGGAGTTGTCCAGCCTCGGATTCGTCGATGATTCGGCCTACCGCGTGTTCGGAGCCCAGGCGGCCGGCTGTTCCCCGGTGGCGCAAGCGTTCGACGCGGGTTGGGATGTGGTGCGGCCGGTCAAACCCGACACCATCGCGAAGTCGCTGGCAATCGGGAACCCAGCGGACGGGCCGTATGCCTTGGATGCGGTGCGGCGCACCGGCGGTGCTGTGGCCGCTGTCTCCGATGCGGAGATCGTCGAAGGTATCCAATTGCTCGCCCGCACCGAAGGGGTTTTCGCCGAGACCGCCGGGGGTGTTGTGGTTGCGACGCTCAAGCGATTGCTGGCTGAAGGATCGTTGGACCCGGACGCTGAGACTGTGATCCTGAACACTGGAGATGGACTGAAAACCCTTGATGCCGTGCTTCCGTACGGTCAACCGACCGCGATCATCGAACCGGATGCGGACGCAGTGGTCGAACTTCTGACCAAAGTGCCGTAGGGTTATGCCAGGCGCGGCACTCGCCGCTCCTGTTCCCAACAGCAAAGGCATTATCGCAATGAGCAACGACCCCGTCCAGGGTGTAGTCAAGTGGTTCAACTCCGAGAAGGGCTACGGTTTCCTCTCGGTCGACGGCCAAGACCGCGACGTATTTGTCCACTACAGCGCCATCGACATGGACGGCTACAAAAGCCTCGATGAAGACCAACGCGTTGAGTTTCGCATCGTCAGTGGCCCGAAGGGCCCGCAGGCGGAAGCTGTTCGCCTCGTCTGATTCTTTTTGATCGCTCACTAACGGTCGGCGCCCCTCGCGGGGAGCCGGCCGTTAGTCGTTTCCGGTCCCAATCCCACCCCGCTGCTTGCACTCTCACAGGGAGAGTGCCAACATAGGTGTTAGCACTCGGCATGGGGGAGTGACAACTCCGCCTACCGGGTCGGATCCATCGTCGAGGTGTGTGCCAGCCGGGAAGGGCCCGGGGACGCTCGCGCCGTTCGTCGCGGACGACGGTGAGATCACACGACAACCTTCAATGTCTGGAAGGAACTGCAACTCAATGGCGAAGATCATCGCTTTCGATGAGGAGGCGCGGCGGTCGCTGGAGCGGGGAATGAACACCCTCGCCGATGCGGTCAAAGTGACCCTCGGGCCCAAGGGCCGCAACGTCGTCCTCGAGAAGAAGTGGGGTGCCCCCACGATCACCAACGATGGCGTTTCCATCGCTAAGGAGATCGAACTCGAGGACCCATACGAGAAGATCGGTGCCGAGCTCGTCAAGGAGGTCGCGAAGAAGACCGACGACGTCGCGGGCGACGGCACCACCACCGCCACTGTGCTGGCCCAGGCGCTCGTGCGCGAAGGTCTGCGCAACGTGGCAGCCGGGACGAACCCGATGGCGCTCAAGCGCGGCATCGAGCAGGCAGTCGCCGCGGTCAGCGACGAACTGTTGGCCATGGCCAAGGATGTCGACTCCAAGGAAGAGATCGCTGCTACCGCCTCGATCTCGGCTGGCGACAGCCAAGTCGGCGAAATCATCGCCGAAGCCATGGAGAAGGTCGGCAAAGAAGGCGTCATCACGGTTGAGGAATCCAACACCTTCGGGCTGGAGCTTGAACTCACCGAGGGTATGCGGTTCGACAAGGGCTACATCTCGCCCTACTTCGTCACCGACCCGGAGCGGATGGAAGCCGAACTTGAGGACCCCTACATCCTCATCGTCAACCAGAAGATTTCCGCAGTCAAAGACGTGCTCCCCATCCTGGAAAAGGTCATGCAGTCCGGCAAGCCGCTGCTGATCCTGGCCGAGGACGTCGAGGGTGAAGCCCTGGCCACCCTGGTGGTCAACAAGATCCGTGGGACCTTCAAGTCGGTCGCGGTGAAGGCTCCAGGTTTCGGTGACCGGCGCAAGGCCATGCTCGCCGACATCGCCATCCTCACCGGTGGCGAGGTCATCAGCGAAGAAATCGGCCTGAAGCTGGAAGGCACCGAACTGGCCCAACTCGGGCGTGCCCGGAAGGTCGTTGTCACCAAGGACGAGACCACCATCGTCGAAGGTGCTGGCGACGCCGACCAGATCGCGGGTCGCGTGAGCCAGATTCGTGCCGAGATCGACAACTCGGACTCCGACTACGACCGCGAGAAGCTGCAGGAGCGGCTGGCCAAGTTGGCTGGCGGCGTCGCGGTGATCAAGGTCGGCGCGGCCACCGAGGTTGAACTCAAGGAGCGCAAGCACCGCATCGAAGATGCCGTGCGCAACGCGAAGGCTGCAGTGGAAGAAGGCATTGTCGCCGGTGGCGGCGTTGCCCTGCTGCAGGCATCCGAGAAGGCCTTCGAGGGCCTGGACCTGGCTGGTGAAGAGGCCGTCGGGGCCAACATCGTCAAGGTCGCCGTTGAGGCACCGCTGAAGCAGATCGCGCTGAACGCCGGTCTGGAAGGCGGCGTTGTGGCGGAAAAGGTGCGCAACCTCGAGCCAGGTTGGGGACTCAACGCCGCGACTGGCGACTACGAGGACCTCATCAAGGCTGGCGTCGTTGACCCCGCCAAGGTGACCCGTTCGGCGCTGATGAACGCGGCCAGCATCGCCGCGCTGTTCCTCACCACCGAAGCCGTGGTTGCGGACAAGCCGGAGAAGACCCCGCCGATGCCCGCTGGCGGTGGCGACATGGGTGGCATGGACTTCTAGGTCCGCTGCTCGGAGCACTAGACAGCGAAGCCCCCGACCCTCTCGCCAGGGTCGGGGGCTTCGCTCTGTCTAGGCGGGCTCAGCCCTCAAGGTACTCCAGGCGCGCGAGCAAGATGGTGGCACTGCGATGGATCTGACGGGTCCAGTTGGCGGCGTCGTACCCGCTGGAACCGGTGAGCAGGCTCTCAAGTCCCGTGAGCATCCCCCGGTCTGAACGCATCGATGCCCGAATCGATTGATCAGCGGCTTGCAACTCCCGATCCTGCGCCCAGGGAAGGAAATCGGCGTGCAACCAGGCGGCCAGCCTGGCAGCCTCGGGAACGGCCGACTCGCCCTCGGCAACAGCATCAAGCACCTCTGCGGTGAGTCGGTTGAGGATTGCGCGGTGGGCCTGCCGCGACATCGCGATCAGTACGGGGTCGGTCAACACCTCAGCCGGCGTGCGAGTTGAAGCCGCTGCCGCATCCTCGGTGACCGTGTTCTCTGGGTTGTCCATGATGCACCTCCTCCGGTTCGACCCTAGGTCAAATTGACCATGGATTGTGAGGAGTGTCCACCATTCGGATGACTCCGAGATGGGCCAGCACGACGGGACTCTTCGGCGTAGGATCGTGATCCGATAGTGATGCCGAGGCGAAGGACAGTCGTGATGGCGGAGTTGGCTGGGTCCTGGACGTTGGTATCGCACTCCACCATCACCTTGCGAACCTCACGGCTTGGGCTGCTGAGCGTGCACGCTCATGCGCCGGTTGTGGAAGGGCAGGTGGACATCGCCAACGGCGAAGTGTCGTTGACGTTTGTGGTGGCGATCGACCAGGTGTCGACTGGCAACCCACTGCTCGACCCCGAGGTGCACGCGTTGGTCAACTCTGGGTCCGACGGGAAGCTGACCTTCACCGGTTCCGGGGCCTCCCTCGCGGAGGTTACGGGGCACGCCTCCGCGGGAAACGTCACGGTGCCACTGGAACTCGCAGCCCGGCCGCAGCGCGATGATGGGGAAATGCCGCTCGAATTGAGCGGCAAGACCACGTTCCGCGATATTCACGTGCCGCTACCGGGCATGGGTCACATCAGCCATATCGACATCGACATCAAGGGCCTGTTGACGCTGATGCGTGCCGCCGCTGGTAGCTAGGCCGGATCGGCCCTCAGAGTACGTCGAGGTTGTCTGCCACGGCGCGTAGCAGTTTGGCGTTCTGCCGGCACTTGGCGTCGTCGGGATACCGACCCTTGCGCAGGTCGTTGGAGAGCCGATCCAGCACCCGAATGAGGTCCTCGACCATAGGTGCCATCTTCTCCGCCGGAATCCGGGTCGCTTTGGTGACGCTCGGGGCGGGATCCAATACGTGAACCGACAGTGCCTGCGAGCCCTTGCGGCCCTCCACGATGCCGAATTCCACCCTGCTGCCCTGCCGAAGTTCAACCCCTGGGGACAATGCACTGGCGTGGACGAAGACCTCTTCGCCCTCGTCGGAGGCAATGAATCCGAAGCCCTTGTCTTGGTCAAAGAACTTCACTTTGCCGGTCGGCACTGGTCAACCCTCTCGTCGTGTCGCACTGCTCAGCGGTATCGGCGCCCTCCGGCCCTGGAAATGGGCATCAACGAAGAAGCCGGCCGCACCGCTGACGTAAACGGCCAAGTGTACTGCTCCCAGATCCGGCGACGCGCAAGTGCGCCCCATCAGAGCATCGCCGTACCCTTGACCCATGCCTGGCAAGGAGCAAGCATCACACCCGGTCGCACCCGAGATTGCGGCCGGTGACCATCTAGTCCGCGTGGGTGGACTGATCGCAGCGGTGGGGGCGGTAGCCACGTTGGTGTCGTTGATCCCACTGTTCAACGACTCGTTCGCGCCACCACCGTGGCTGTGGTTCGTTGCCATCGGCGGGGTCGGGATTGGGGTCGGCTTGAGCCTGTGGGGCATGGTGCGCGCCGCTCGCGCACGCAGTCGCTACCTGCGTGAGGTCGGCTGACGCCAGCACAATCACGCGGGCCGGATCACTTGTTCGTTCATGCTGCCGGAGCGGAACCCGCGTGGATCCACCTCCACGTTGGTGAAGCCGGCGCCAAGCACCGCATCCTTCGCCGCGGGCACGGCTGCGACTTCGGCTGCAAACTCCTGGTCCACCTCGATGCGGGCGCGGCCTTCACCAAGATCCCGCACCCGAAGATTCGCAACCGGTACCTCCAATGTGGCGAAGAGCGCCCGTAGGGCTGATTCGGCGTCCTGCACCCGCCGGAGGGTCGCCGCCGATACGGGTACGCCGTAGGCGATCCGGGAGGCCAGGCAGGCCT
This sequence comes from uncultured Actinomycetes bacterium, assembly GCA_963842975.1. Classification (GTDB taxonomy): domain Bacteria; phylum Actinomycetota; class Actinomycetes; order S36-B12; family UBA10799; genus JACJWR01. The sequence continues at coordinate 240,027 of CAWJIH010000004.1, forward strand.
GGGCGGGCTTGTCCGACGTCGAGAGCCCCAACTGCCGGGAAAGTGTCCTGACCTCTGACTTGCTCAGGTGATCCAACGGAGTCACTGCGCCAAGCCGTCGCGCAGCAGCGATTCCAGGCCGGAAGTCGTGGTGGAGATCATCGGCGTTGGTGCCAGTCATCACCACCACCTCTGCCATGGGAACGCCACCGCCGGCGGCGGCAGCCCGAAAGACGACGTCGATCACTTCGGTCTTGCAGTGAAAGCAGCGGGATGTCGAGTTCGCGGTGTAGTCGGGGTTGTCGAGTTCCTGACTTTCGACTTGCAGGTGGCGCACGCCCAGCGAGGCGGCGAACTCCGCTGCGTGCGCTCGCTCCGCGTCGGCCAGTGACGGGCTCACCGCGGTGACTGCCACCACCCGTTGCGGGCCCAGCGTCCGCACCGCGGCCGCCAACAACAAAGCGCTGTCTGCGCCACCGGAGAAGGCGACGGCGGCGCGGCGATCCGGGGCGGTCAGTTCCCTGAGTTTGACCGCAAGCGAATCGAGGGCGGAGACGGTTTCAGCACCATCGAGACTCAGCACGCCAACAGCCTAAGAAGACCGCACGGTGGCGCGCTACCCCAACTCGCGTAGCGTTGATCCGATGACCTCTTCACCACGCAACCGTAGTCTCGCCGATGACCTGCGCCATCGGGACGAGTCCGCGCTGGCGTCACTGCTGCTTGATCGGGTCGATCTGACCTCACCCACACCGGAGTCGATCCGCGATGTCGCGGCGCGCGCAGCGACCCCTGGCAGCGTGCGGATGGCCTTGCATCGATTGGATCGGCGTGCCTTGGCTGTGGCTTGGGCAGTGGCGCACCTCGGCACGGCGGACCCGGAGGCCCTAGTGGCCGAACTTGCGGGGAATGACGCTGAGGATTCGCAAACAGCCGATGCGCAGTGGGCCTCGGTTGTGGCTCACGGCCTTGCCGAGTTGCACCGACTTGGGCTGGTGTGGAGAGATGGCGAGACCTTGCGCGCCGTGCGGGCGCTGTCCGAGGTTGTCCCTTCGGTGGCGCCGGATCCGCGCCCGGTTGACCCGCAGGCTGTGGCCGTGCAGACCGGAGCAGAACTTGCTGCCGAGACTGTGAATCGATTCGCCGGGCAGCAGGGCTTGGCGGCCGTGCAGACCGTCCGCGAGCTACTGCGCGGTTTGGAGGCCGAACCACTCGGCCTCACCAGGGAAGGCGCCGTGGCGATTCGGGAACTCTCGGTGCGGGCCGGCCAACTCGGACTGCCCGAATCGTCCACCGCAATGTGGATCGAGTTGGGTTGGCTCGCAGGCCTCCTCGGACCGGCCGCCGATTCCAGCGTGATTCTGCCAACGTTGGCGGGGGAGGTGTGGCGCACTGCGCCGGCGCCGCACGCATGGGCGGTGCTGGTGCAAGCCTGGTGGGCTTCTGATCGTGACTGGGCGGCTTTCGATCGGCCCGGCGGGGTGCGCCCGTACGTGTTCGGTGATTCCCACGTCTCGACGTCGCTGCCGGCGTTGCGCAGGGAATGGGCGGAACTCGCCCTCGACGCCGGTTGGGCCCCAGTGCGCAACCCGTTTGCCGTGCTATGCGACCGGCGCCCACTGGCGGATCCCGCTCGGTTGAGCCAATTGATCGACGCCACCGTCGCGCAGTCCGAACAACTCGGCATCACCGGCCGGGGTGTGCTTTCGCAGATGGGGCGAGCGCTGTGGTTCGACGCCGCCCCACTCGACCCGGCGGATCCGGAGCCGGAGATCGCTGTGGTTGACGTTGCCACACCGATGCTGCCCGAAGAAATCGAACGCATCGTGGTGCAGGGCGACCACACCATCGTCGCGCCTGGACCCTTGACCCCAATGCTGGCCGCCCAGATCAGCAGCTTCGCCGCTGTCGAATCCACCGGCGGGGCCACGGTCTACCGCCTGAGCGTTTCCACAATCGAGGAGGCGCTCGACCGCGGATGGACCGCGGAACAGATCCTGGAGGTGCTCAAGACCCGGTCCCAGGTCGAGATCCCACAGCCGGTGGGCTACCTGATTCAGGACACGGCTGCTCGCCACGGTCGGATCCGAGTGGGTGCGGCCACTGGATACGTTCGAACCGAAGACGCTGCGGCCCTGGATCTTGTGCTCACCGCCCTCGACAAGGCCGGGTTGGCAGCTGAGCGGCTGTCGCCGACAGTCGCAGTGTCGTCGGTTCCGCCAGCCACGCTGGTCAAGGCGATTCGATCCGCTGGCGTGGCGGCGACCGCTGGCCAAAGCATCGACGGTGGCACGATCGAGACCGGGCCGGCGGTGGCGCCGGTACCACGTCCGCCCGCTCCGGTGGCGGGGGTCGACCCGCACCGGGTGAAGTCGCTGGCGGCTGCGCTGACCGCCATTGCCAGCCCGGACCAGGACGTGGAGGTGCCGACCGCGCCGGACGTGCCGCGGATGCACTCCGCCCAAGTTCAGGCCGCCATCGCCTCATCCTTGACTGCCAAGGACAGCCGGATGTGGCTGAGGTACGCGGACAACGCTGGTGCGGACACCCTCTACTTCGTCAAGCCGCTGCATTTGGCTGGCGGAGTCTGCGAGGCGTTCGACATCAATCGAGCGAAACCGCGTCGGTTCGCGGTTTCCCGGGTTATTGGAGTGGTTCCCGCATGACCAACGGTCCTTTGATCGTGCAGAGCGACAAGACGCTGCTGCTGGAAGTGGATCACCCCGACGCCGATCAGGCCAGGCGAGACATCGCCCCGTTCGCCGAATTGGAGCGGGCTCCTGAACATGTGCACACCTACCGCATCACCCCGCTCGCGTTGTGGAATGCGCGGGCCGCTGGGCATGACGCTGAGGGTGTCATCGACACGCTCATGAACTACTCCAGGTATGCGGTTCCACACGCGCTGCTGATTGATGTGGCGGACACGATGGACCGCTATGGCAGGTTGCGGCTGTTGGACCATCCCGCGCACGGCTTGGTGCTCGAAGCTCTCGATATCCCGGTGCTCGAAGAAGTCCTGCGGTCGAAGAAGGTTGCGCCCCTAGTCGGGGCCCGGATCGACGACGGGTTGGTGGCGGTTCACCCCTCTGAGCGCGGCCACCTCAAGCAGGTGCTGCTGAAGTTGGGGTGGCCGGCCGAAGACATGGCCGGCTACGTCGATGGTGAAGCCCACTCGATCACTCTGGACGAATCCAACTGGACGCTGCGGGAGTACCAGCGTCACGCTGCGGAGAGTTTCTGGCACGGCGGCTCCGGAGTGGTGGTACTGCCCTGCGGAGCTGGCAAGACCCTGGTGGGTGCGGCTGCCATGGCCATGGCGCAGGCCACGACGCTGATCCTGGTGACGAACACCGTCTCGGCTCGGCAGTGGCGAGAAGAGCTACTGCGCCGGACGTCATTGACCGAAGATGAGATCGGCGAATACTCCGGTGCTCGCAAAGAGGTGCGCCCGGTGACAATCGCGACGTATCAGGTGCTCACCACCAGGCGCAAGGGCGTCTACAGCCACCTTGACCTGCTCGACGCCCGCGATTGGGGACTGATTCTCTACGACGAAGTTCACCTGCTGCCGGCGCCGATTTTTCGCTTCACCGCGGACATCCAGGCACGCCGCCGACTCGGTCTCACCGCCACCCTCGTGCGCGAGGACGGCTTGGAAAACGACGTGTTCAGCCTGATCGGCCCGAAGCGCTTCGATGCGCCCTGGAAGGAAATTGAGGCACAGGGCTACATTGCACCGGCGGAATGCACAGAGGTGCGCGTGACGCTGCCAGAAGGCGAGCGCTTGGCGTACGCCATGGCCGAACCGGAGGAGCGCTACCGGCTGGCTGCGTCCACCCGAATGAAATCGGATGTGGTCTCAGCGCTGCTGCACAAACATGAGGGCGAACGCGTGCTGGTGATCGGCCAGTATTTGGATCAATTGGCGGAGTTGGGCGAGCTGCTCGATGCGCCGGTGGTGACTGGCGACACTTCAGTCAAAGAGCGTCAGGTGCTGTTTGAGCAGTTCCGTTCCGGAGAGTTGCGCACGCTGGTGGTTTCCAAGGTCGCCAACTTCTCCCTAGACCTGCCCGAGGCCGGGGTGGCGGTGCAGGTATCGGGCTCGTTCGGGAGCCGGCAGGAGGAGGCTCAGCGACTCGGCCGGATTCTGCGGCCGAAGAGTGACGGACGCACCGCTCACTTCTACACGGTGGTGGCAAGGGACACTGTGGATGCCGACTTCGCAGCCCACCGGCAACGCTTCCTCGCTGAGCAGGGCTACTCCTACCACATCGTGGACGCCGACTCCCTGGGCTAACCGGCTCCTGATCCCGGGCGACCTTTGCGTTTCCCTACCCCAGCCAGCGCGCGAGCCAGAAGTCGCCACCGGCCACGGGAATATGGGTCCCCACCCCACTGCATGACCAGCAGCAGGGCCACGACTGCCGTGCCCAGCGACAACCGTCGGGCCACGGGCTGGGGCCGTCCAAGAACAACTCGGCCGAGTATGAGCACACCGGTGATCACTCCGATCAGCGCGATCCACCGACCCCAGTCCAGCGCCAACACGAACATCGGGAGAATCACAGCGGTCACGAGTGCCAGGCTGATCAGGTCTGCGGTGCGGGCGGAGCGACGGCTGTCCAGCAGCCAGCCGGCAGCAACTACCCACACCACCACAAGCGCCGCTGCAGCCGCCCAGGCGACCCAAAGACCCGTCTCCAGGTAATCCCTTACCAACCAGTTGATGCCGTCCTGTGGGCTCGTGGTGAGCCACCACAGGGCCGCTGGGAAGCCGGCGTCGGCGCCCCACACCTGAACGGTGGGAAGTGAAAGCCATTCCTTGGTGGTGGCGTCCACAGCAGACCACGTAAGCCGGTACTGGGCGGTGGAATTCAGCGTGACCGCGCTGACCGTTCCAAGCGCAATCAGCGAAGGTGCTGCGAGTGCCAGGAAATTCGGCACCGGCAGCTGCCACCTGCGCGGGCTGCGCGGGCGGCCAAATGCGAGCCGTGTCGTGCTGGCTGGGGGGTTGGGGTGCACCCAGAACATGAGGTACACGATGGCCGCGCAGGTCACAATCGCGAGTCCTTCATGCACCAGCACGCCAAGCCCGCAGGCAACGGAACTGACTAATGCGACGATTACCCAGGCTCGCCTGCCTGGCCAGCGGACACCGACGAGGATGACCCCAAGCAGCAGCGCAAGGAAGAGATACTCCTTTCGCAGGGCAGCCGTGGTGCCGGCAAGGTCGCTCGCCATGGAGCGTGTTCTGCACGGTCGACAGTGCCAGCCCACCTGGCAAGAGCCACAGCAGCAGGGGCCATCCAGCATGGGTACGCCGCACCGCAAGCCAGACCAGTCGCGCGAAGCCCGCTGCCACGACGATGAGCAACGTGACCACGACGAGGATCAGAGCAGTCTGGTCGGAGATCCACGGCGTGCCGAGGAGGATGTCCCCGGACAACCCTCGACGCGTGAACCCTCCGCCGTTGTTGATCAGCCACTCAGCTGCGGTGTAACCCCAGGTCGCGTTGCGTTCCAGGCCGTTCGCCACCACCAGGGCCGTGGGGACAACGGCGAGGGTGAAACCGAGCAGGTTCAGCGTCCGCCACAGCCAACGCACGGAGCCCCTCGGGGGGCCAGCAGTGAGCAGTGGGGGTTGGTGCCCGCTGCAGTGACGGGGGCTGCGGGACGTTGAACAACCGGCCGGGTGTGGTCGACCCGGATCGCTGTTCGGTTGCCCACCTAGGTGTTGTAGCACCGCTTTCCCGCCGGCAGCCGGAACGGCCGAGCGTGTCGGGCGTGTCGGGCGCCCGGTAGGGCCTGGCTGGCTAGCCCTGGGTGGACAGCCGGAAGACCCAGATCCCACGCAGATCGTTCTCGGCACCTTCCCCAACCGCTTGGATGCGCATCTCCACACCCTCCTCGGGGATCGGCTGGAACTCCGGGAAGGTGAACCGGAAGTAGGTGCTGGTGATCGGAGTGTCACTGAGGCGTTCGTTGCCGATCACCGGGTACCAGCCGCCGTCAGTGACGACGGGATCGACGCTGATGCCGACAACATCGCCTGGCACCACATTGACGGTGGGTGCCGCGTCCCCTTCTTTGGCCGCGTCCACGATGCTCGCGGCACACCCCTGCGCTTGGATGGACTCGCTGGGATCATGCGACCAGCACAGCGCGCGGCCCCATTCGGAGTTTGTGCCGGAGAAGACGGTCACCAGTGGCCCCGGCTTCTCGCACGCGGTGAGCGCGGCCACTGATCCGAGCGCGACAATGGCGATCGCCATGCGCTTCATCTAGCTCTCCTCTGTTGGTGGGTCCGCGTCCGCAGCCGCGGAGGGTGAATCGTCGTCCTGGTCCTCGTTGTCCTCGTCGATCACTGCGTCGGGGAGGACGAAGGTGAGCATCTCGTAGCCGAGTTCGTCAAGCACAGCTTCGGTGCTCGAAGGTTTGGTGACTACGACATTTTCACTGTGTGCCCCACAGCCGTAGTCCAAGGCCACCACCCGAGCGTCTGCTGGCGACATCGAATTGGCACACACGCCGAAGGCCAGACCCAGCGGGCCGCTCAGATGCAACAGCCAGCCGCAGGTGGAGCACGGGGAAGTGGAGTGTCGCGCCATCGGCGCTGCCGGGCCGCGCTCGCCGGAGCGCCATCGCTGGGCGGCCTCATCGCGGCCAAGTGCGGAGAGGACTCGCGGCCGACCTAGGCCTGGCTCCCACCAGGGGGGTTCAAGTTCATGGTCCGGTGAATCGTCCGCGGCGCCGGTGTAGCCGGGCACCAGCCGTTCGTCGTCAGCCGCTGTTGGGATGACGTCACCGACACCTAGGTCGTCTGGGCGCAGTCGGTCGCCGAATGGGACCCACTCTGGGGCAACCACAGAATCCGGGCCGGGGATCAGGACCACCTCGTCCACGGTGGCGCTGCGAGATTTGGGTGCCCGGGCCAAGGTGACCGACCACTGCCATCCGCGATACGCGGGATCGGTGCACTCGAACAAGTGGGTGACCAGCCGCTTGCCGTCGGCCTGTGCACCGATGTGGTCGCCCACCGGGTGGGGACTTGCCTCAGCTTCCGCGGCCTCCCGGGCCACGTCAATCGCGCGACCGGCCACGGCATCTACTGTGGGTGTCACGATGACGAGTGCTCCCTGTCCGTGGTGGCGGCGCGATACACATTCCTGCGACGCACAACGTAGATGAGGCCGAGGCCGCCGAGCGCGGCACCCACTGGCGGCACCCAGAGCCACCACGAGGCCCCGGCGTCGGCTAGCGGTGTGCGGAAAAACACCAGCAGAATCACTCCGGCCACCACCCACAGTGCGGTGCCGACGGCTGCCGCGGAGACGCCATCGGCATCGACCGGCGTGGTCGTTGGATCGACGGCAGGAGAGTCCACGCACCCAGGCTACCTGAGCACCCGGCTCCGGTGCCCAGCGCTTCAAGTGGATCGCGTTAGTGTGCTCGGATGGATCCCAAGACCCGTCGCCTCATCACCCTGGTCGTGCTATTCGGCCTGGTTCTGGTGGCGGTAGTTGCTGCCCTCGTTTCCTAGCGATCTCAGCTGCCTCACGTTCCAGGTCGCCAATGCTCACCTGGAGTTCATCGGAGATCCGCCACAGTCGGTCGATGGTCACCGCATGAACACCGTTCTCCAAGCGGCCGACTGACTTGCGATCCCAGCCGATTCGACCGGCGAGATCCTCCTGGGACCAGCCACGAGCCTCTCGGCGTCGAAGGATGGCCTGGCCCAGGAAGTACCGGCGCCGGGGCGCGCGATCGTCATCGGCCACGAAATGAACTTGCTGCCGATCCGGCTCCAGGTCAGTACCACGCCTGGTACATTTCCGCGCACAGTGAATCTAGGCCGCGCGCTGATCACGGATCCGAACTCAGGGCGCTGGCTCGGTAGCGCTACCAACGGGTAGATCCGGGCGTGCCGAGATGGGGCCGCCGGTGGGAGGGGCCGTGGGAGTTGGTTCAGGGGGGACCGTGGGAGTGCCTGTGGGGAAGGGAGTTGGCGTCAGGGTTGGCGTCACGCTGGGGCTGGGGCTGGGGCTCTCGCTTGGACTTGGTGATTCGCTGCCGGTTGGCGAAGGGCTGGCGGATTCCGACTCACTCGGGCTGGCCGAGGGGCTCTCCGAGGTGGTGGCGCTGGGGTCTGGGATTTCGGTCGGAACGATTGGGGTGCCCGAATCGGTGTTGATCATGGTGGGAAACTGCTGTGGTTCGGGTACCTCGCCTTCCGGACCGTTCAGCGAGATGATGGTGCCGATCGCCAGGCCCGCAACCGCCAGCACAGCGATCAGCCCGACTACCCGGCCGGCCACCGACGATTGCGGTGGCCGCCCGGGTTCGGTCAGGGCGTCGCCGTCCAACGGGGGGTTCGGCTCCGTCGGCATAGCGTCAGGCTAGGGCGGCGGGCCGGTTCCGGGGGCGACTTCTGCGGATTCCGTGGCGGCGCTAGAGACGCTCGACCACGTAATCGATGCAATCAGTCAACGCTTCCACATCGTCGGGATCGATCGCGGGGAACATGGCGATGCGCAGTTGGTTGCGGCCGAGTTTGCGGTACGGCTCGGTGTCGACGATGCCGTTGGCCCGCAGCACCTTGGCCACCGCAGCTGCATCTACCGAGTCGTCGAAGTCGATGGTGCCGATCACGTTGCTGCGCTTGGCTTCGTCGGCCACATACGGGCTCGTGTAGCTGGTGCGTTCGGCCCAGCCGTATAGCCGGGAAGCAGAGTCCGCAGTCCGCGCAGTGGTCCAGGCCATGCCCCCCTGGGCGTTGAACCAGTCGATCTGCTCGGCCATCAGGTAGATGGTGGCCAACGCGGGAGTGTTGTACGTCTGCTCCAGGCGAGAGTTGGACACCGCGGTGGCGAGGTTGAGGAACTCTGGGGTCCAGCGTCCGGATGCGGTGATCTGCTCCACCCGCTCCAAGGCTGCCGGGCTCATGAGGGCGAACCAGATGCCGCCGTCGGAGCCGAAGCACTTCTGCGGGGCGAAGTAGTAGGTGTCGACGGTGGCGACGTCGATCGGCAGACCGCCGGCGGCGGAAGTCGCGTCCACGAGCAGTAGGGCATCGTCATCGGCCCCGGCAGGCTTGCGTGGAGTGATGGCGACACCAGTGGAGGTCTCGTTGTGCGGGGTGCCGTAGGCGTCAATGCCCGCCTCCGGGGCGAAGTCCGGTGCGTCACCAGGGTCGGAGGTGATGATCGTCGGATCGCCGAGGTGTGGCGCGATTTTCGCGGCCTTGGCGAACTTGGAACCGAACTCGCCGAAGGACAGGAACTGCGCGCGGTCGCGGATCAAGCCGAAGGTCGCGATGTCCCAAAAGGCGGTCGAGCCACCGTTGCCCAGGATCACTTCGTAGCCCTCGGGCAGTTCGAAAAGCGTGGCAAGGCCGTCGCGAACTCGTTTGACTTGGTCCTTCACACCCGGCTTGCGGTGCGACGTGCCGAGATAGGTGCTGGCGACGCCAGCGAGGGCGTCCACCTGTGCGGGACGGACCTTGGAAGGTCCAGCGCCGAATCGGCCGTCGGCGGGCTTGCGGTCAGCGGGAATGGTGAGTGCGTCAGTCACCCATTCAGGCTAGTCACCGAACTCTGCGGGAAGGTAGCCGGAGGGGGCAATCTTCAGCGGATCCCAACCCACGACGTCTTCCGGCGGGCGTGGTCCCGGGCCGATGTACCTGGCACTCGGACGGATCAACCGACCAGTGCGCTTCTGTTCCAACACGTGTGCGCTCCAGCCAGCTAGCCGGGCGCAGGTGAACATGGAGGTGAACATGTGGGGCGGAACCTCGGCGTAGTCCAACACGATTGCGGCCCAGAACTCGACATTGGTCTCCAGCACCCGGTCCGGCCGGCGTTCCCGCAACTGCGCGAGGGCCGCCTGCTCCAGGGCTACGGCAACTTCGTAGCGCGGCGCGTCGAGTTCCTTCGCGGTGCGCCGGAGCACCTTGGCGCGCGGGTCCTGCGCCCGGTACACCCGGTGGCCGAAGCCCATGAGCCGCTGGCCGGAGTCGAGCACACCGCGGACGTAACCTTCCGCGTCACCGCTGCGTTCGATCTCCTCGATCATCCCGAGAACTCGGGAGGGCGCTCCACCGTGCAGTGGGCCGCTCATGGCGCCGATGGCGCCGGAGATCGCGGCGGGCACATCGGCGCCAGTCGAGGCGATGACGCGCGCAGTGAAGGTGGAGGCGTTCATTCCGTGCTCGGCAGCCGAGACGAAGTAGGCGTCCACCGCTTGCACGTGCTTGGGGTCGGGCTCGTCGCGCCAACGCACCATGAAGCGCTCGACGATGGTGGTCGCTTCGTCGATGCGGGCCTGCGGGACCATCGGCTGGCCCACTCCGCGGGCGGATTGGGCCACGAAGGACATCGCCATCACCGACACCCGGGCGAGGTCCTCCTCGGCCTGCGCGTCGTCGATGTCGAGCAGCGGCCGCAGGCCCCAGGCCGGGGCGAGCATGGCGATCGCGGACTGCACGTCGACGCGCACATCCCCAGAGTGCACCGGGATCGGGAACGGTTCCGCGGGGGTCGGGCCGGCCGTGAAGGAGTTGTTGACCAACAGGCTCCAGACATTTGCGAACGAGACCCGGCCGACGAGATCCTCGATATCGACGCCGCGGTAGCGCAGAGCGCTACCCTCCTTGTCCGGTTCGGCGATTTCGGTCTCAAAGGCAATGACGCCTTCCAAGCCTGGGACGAACTCGGACATCTGTCCTCCTTGCGGGGGCGGGTAAGCGGGATCGCCGCTATCTGTCTCTTGCAGGATCCTACCCAGCCGATTGCAGGAACGGGTAGGAGTCGGCAACTATGGCCGTATGAGCCTCTGGCAACCACCCGACCTGGCAGGCATGCGGGTCTCCTACGACGCCGGGGAACTCCGCCGCCGGGACCTGCACCCCACCCCGCTGGCGCAGTTCCTTGCGTGGCTAGGTGAAGTGACCGATGCTCGCCTGCCCGAACCCAACGCGATGATCCTTGCCACGGCTGATGCGACCGGCGTGGTTTCCGCGCGCACGGTGCTGTTGAAGGCAGCCGACCCGCGGGGTTTCGCGTTCTTCACCAACTACACCTCTCGCAAGGCCTCAGCGCTGGCGCAGAACCCGCGGGCTTCGCTGGTCTTTCCATGGTTCGCGCTGCACCGGCAGGTCACGGTGATCGGTTCAGTGCAGAAACTCCCCGCACCGGAAACGGCCGACTACTTCCGAAGTCGACCGCGAGGGTCACAAATCGCGGCCTGGGCATCCCGGCAGTCGTCGGCGCTGGAATCGCGAACCCAGCTCGATGACCGCCTGGCCGAACTGCAGCGGCGGTGGCCGGAAGGCACCGAGGTGCCGATACCGGATTTCTGGGGCGGGTACCTCTTGCGTGCGGAATCAGTCGAGTTCTGGCACGGCAGGGTTTCCCGGATGCACGATCGGCTCCGCTTCGAGGCGGTGGGAAACGACGTCTCGCTGGATGATCCGAAGAGTTGGCAGGTGCAGCGCTATTCGCCCTGAGGCAGGCACCGGCAAGGCGTATTTGCGGGCGGCGTGGCGGCGGACTTCGTCCGCAGCATTCGTGCGAGACTCTTCGAATCATGGTTCGAGAGTCAGGCCCGCCCGCTGAGTCGACCACCGTTGTCGCGGTGTTGTCGCTCAAGGGCGGCGTGGGCAAAACCTCCCTCGTGCTGGGCCTCGCTGGCGCCGCGCAGGCTCGTGGTATCCCAACGCTGGTCGTTGACCTTGATCCGCAGGCCAATGCCACCTCCGCCCTCGATCCGGTTGCCGCCCCGTATTCGGTTTCCGACGTCCTCCACGATGCTCGGCCAGGAGTTGCGGCGGAGGCGATTGTGAAGTCCTGTTGGGGCCCGGACTTGGACCTCATCCCCTCCGAACGGGCGTTGGAGCACCGCGCGTCGGAGACCGCTCCAGGAACCGAACGGCGGTTGCGCACCTCGCTGCTGGGGGTGACGTCGAGCTACCGCTTGGTGCTCATCGACTGCCCCCCGAACCTTGGCGAACTCACGCGCAACGCCCTGTACGCCTCGGATCGGGCCTTGGTGGTCACCGAGCCTTCATTCTTCGCCGTGCAGAGCGCTGCCCAAGCCGTTGATGCCATCGAAGTCGCCCGGCACTCGGGGCATGAGGACCTCGGTTTGCTCGGCATCATCGCCACCCGGGTTCGCCCTCGTTTTGCGGAGCACAAGTACCGGCTGGCCGAACTTCGTGAGGCATTCGGCGATTCGGTGTTGCCTCCGATTCCGGATCGCACCGCGATTCAGCAGGCCCAGGGTGCCTGCATCCCGGTGCAACGCTGGCGCAGCGCGTCGGGCAAGGCAGCCAGTGAAGCATTCGACGTGTTGCTGAAAGAGGCTTTGGGGTCCAAAGAAACGAAGAAGAGGTAAGCCGATGTCCCATAACCCAGCGCCACGTCCGGCGCTGCGCAAGGCCCCTGACGCGGGGGTCCACCCTGCTGCTCCGGTCGTTGCCCCGGAATCGCCACCCGGAGTGGTGGAACCGCCGGCGCCCACCCCGATCACCCGGGCGGTGCCCCCGACCCGCGCCCCCCGTCCGGCGCACCTGCGGCCAGTGGTGGGGTTGGGCGGATCGACGTCGGATGCCATCCGCCCGGCACCTGAGAAGAAAGCGAAAAAGTCGGCCAAGGCCAGTGGTTCAAAGCAGTCGGCAAAGCAGCGCAAGAAGGCCGAACGCAAGGCGCGCAAGCGTCACGAACGCCGAGTCAGTTTGCAGGTTGAGGTGCCCAAGGAAGTGCGCAGCAAACTGCGGAAGAACGCCAAGGCCCGGGGAACCAGCGTGGACGACGTAGTGACATCGGTGCTAGAAGGCTGGCTGGACGGATAGTCCACCCGGACGGAAGTCAAGCCGCTGGCTCAACTGGTGGCGGCTTCCCCCGCGGCTGCTCCTTTCATGACGCGGTGGCGTTCCAGCGCAACCAGTCGTTCGACGCCGTGGTCGACTATCGGGGCCGGATAGTCCGGCGCCAACAGCGGTTGGTTCCACGGCTCGTGCGCCGCAACCCCAGGAATGCCGCGGAGTTCTGGCAGGTATCGGCGTACGTAGTCGCCGTTCGGATCGAACTTCTTGCCCTGCGAAACCGGGTTGAACACTCGGTGGTAGGGCGACGCGTCGGTGCCGCAGCCGGCGGTCCACTGCCAACCGGCTGCATTGCTGGCAAGGTCACCATCCCGCAGCCTGTCCATGAACCACGCCGCACCACGCCACCAGGGCAGGTGGAGGTCCTTCACCAGGAACGACGCCACCACCATGCGAACCCGATTGTGGATCCAACCCTCCACCTGTAGCTGGCGCATGCCGGCGTCGACGAAGGGAAAGCCGGTCCGCCCAGCACGCCAGGCGTCAAAGGCCGCCTCAGCGTCGGGGCCATCGGCGTACTCCATGTGGGTGTCGAATCGACGATCCAAGGAAGTGCCCGCGGATCTCGGGTGGTGCCACAGCACGTCGGCATAGAACTCACGGAACGCGATCTCACGGCGATACGCCTCCACGCCAGGCGATTCGGCCATGGCGGAGAGGTCGTGCAGCAGGGTGCGGGGGTGAATCTCGCCGAATCGCAGGTGGGCACTGAGGGCCGAGGTGCCTGCAAGGTCCGCTCGGTCGCGCCGAGTGGCATAGTCGGCCAGCCCGCTGCCACAGAACTGCGACCAGCGGGCCAAAGCGGCGGCTTCCCCGACCGGCCCTAGCCCAGCAGTGGGCCCGGTGGCGCCCAGCTCGCCAACCTGCCGGGTGACCCAGTCCGCTGGTTCGCCGGAGCATCGCCGCCAGTTGATGGCGTCCGGTGTCACGGGCGGGGCAGGCGCGCGCCAACCATGCGTTTTCCACGCGCGATAGAAAGGCGTGTAGACCCGATACGCAGAGCCGTCTGCCTTGGTGACGCGCCCGGGGGTGACGGCATAGGGAGAGCCGGTGGCCACCAGGGCGCGGCCATCCTCAGCTAGCGCAGAGGCAATAGCGGCGTCTCGTCGCCGCCCGTACGGTGCGCAGTCGGCGCTGACGTGTACTTCGTCGGCGCCGATTTCATCGGCCAGCTCGGGGACCACAATGTGCGGATCGCCCACTCGGATCACCAGCGCACCACCGGTGGCAGCGTGCAGTGCCTGCAGGGAAGCGCCGAGCCACTGGCTGCGCACGGAAGTGTCGAGCAACGTGGGGTCGACGACAAATAGCCCCACGGCTGTGGCCTGCCCTCGGATGGTCTGCTGCAGGGCTGGATGGTCGTTAAGGCGCAGGTCGCGGCGGAACCAGATGATGCGGGAGGGCCGGTGCGCGGCAGGCTGCTGGTTGGCAGGCCATGGCTTAGCCCCTCGCGGATTCGACCACGATCAAGTCGGCCGCCCATTGCGGGAGTTCCGCGGTGTCCTCACCCCGGGCGACGACCACCCGGTCGCCGCTGATGGAGGCTTCAAGTACCGCTCCCGGCTTCACCCCGACCGAGTCGAGCACCGACATCAGGTGTGGGTCGCCCTGCACGTGTTCGGCGATCCGGAGTACCCGCACCAGCCGCGGTTGCGCGGAGAGTTCCCCGCTGAGCGGACGCCACTCACCGGCTTCCCACTCGTCATCGCCGAGCTCTGCCAGCCCTGGGATGGGGTTGCCGAACGGGGAGGTGTGGGGATGGTTGAGCAGTTCCACCAGGCGTCGTTCCACGGCGTCGCTCATGACGTGCTCCCAACGGCAGGCTTCGTCGTGCACCTGCGCCCAGGGTAAGCCGATCACGTCGACCAACAGGCACTCGGCGAGTCGATGCTTTCGCATCACCCGGATCGCGATTTCGTGACCCACTTCGGTGAAGGCGATGCTGCGGTCCGGCTTCAGTTGCACCAGCCCATCACGTTCCATTCGGGCAACTGTTTGTGACACTGTCGGCCCGCTCTGGCCGAGGCGTTCGGCGATCCGGGCACGCAGCGGCGGGGTGCCCTCTTCAGACAACTCAAAGAGGGTCCGGAGATACATCTCGGTTGTGTCGATCAAGTCGCTCATGCTGAAGGTTCATCCTCCATAGACGTCAGCAGCCACCGTAGCCGTAGTCTGCTCATCTGGCCTTCGAATGGGCGAAGGTCAATCCGACGCCGATACCGCGAACCCACTGGGAGCGTGACACCACATGTCTGCTGCATCGAATCCGGCCGCCACCCGAGTCCTCGCCGATGATGCGTTAGAGGGTAGGCGTGCGTTGGTCACCGGCGGCGGCACGGGTATCGGCCGCGCCATCGCCTGGCAGTTCGCTGCGGCCGGTGCCGACATTGCCATTCTTGGTCGCCGGCCCGAGCCGCTGTCGGAGACCTCGGAGTGGATCTCAGCTGCGTTCCCCTCGGTTCGGGTGCTGCCTGTGACCGCCGACGTGCGCGAGCTGGAGGATGTCGATGGCGCCCTGGACGAGGTGATTGACGCCTTCGATGGCATCGACATCCTGGTCAACAATGCAGGTGGACAGTTCGTCAGCCCGGCTGAGAAAGTCACGCCGAAGGGTTTCCGTGCGGTGACCCGACTCAACCTGGAAGCCACCTGGTACATGACCACACAGGTCGCTTCGCGCTGCATGATCCCGAGCGGCTACGGCAAGATCATCAGCATCACCATGACCCCTCGTCGAGGTATGCCCGGCATGGCGCATTCGTCCGCAGCACGTGCGGCCGTTGAGTCGCTGACTAGGACTTTGGCCGTCGAGTGGGGCGGACACGGCATTCGGCTCACTGCGGTCGCGCCGGGGATAGTGCACACCGAAGCCTGGGAGCGCTACGGCCTGGATCCAGCGCAGATCTCATCGGTCGTGCCGTTGGGCCGCCTGGAAGCAGCGGACGAGGTTGCGGCGATGGTCGGATTCCTTGCGAGTGCAGGTGGAGATTACGTCACCGGGACGACTATCGTGGTCGACGGAGGTTTGGACGTTTCTGGCCCCGGTTCCGCGTTTGGCACTGCGAAGTAGCGCGTCGGAAAGAAGGTCGTAGGCACGCATGGACACCACAGCAGGTCAGATCGTGCTGCTGCGCAAAGCGCTGTCCACGGGCTTAGATGGTGTCCTGATTTGTGAGGTTCGGGACCCCTTCGTGGTCGGATTCGTCTCCGACGCCGCACGGGCGGCTCTGGTGGGCCTTGGTGTGTCCCCGTCAGTATTCGATCGCTTGGATCGAGGGCGGGGGAATGGTCAACGGTCCGACCCAGTGGCGCTCACCGAAGTGCTACCCGCGGGGCTCGACGCCGACGAGGTGGCTATAGCTCGGGAGGTCGTCGAAAGCGGCTCACGGGTCTGCGACACCATCGACGTGCGCGGGCCCGAGGGAACGATTCATGGCCACCTTGAAGTAGCGGTTCGCCGAGTGGATCAGGTGCTGGTCTGGTCGCTTCGCGTAATCCAGGCGGAGGATCGACAGGATGGCCGGCCACGGCCGCAGACGTTCATGGACGCGCTCACTGGCCTCACCAACCGAGCCGCAGTGCGACGAGCACTGCAACTGTGTCTGCAGCGACTTGACTTCCTCGGTGAAGGCTTCGCCGTAGCTTTGCTAGACATCGATGACTTGGCGGGCATCAATGAACGCCTCGGCCACGACGTCGGCGACATGGTCTTGCGCGAGGTGGGCGAACGGATGCGGGGTTTGGTCCGCGGCTCAGATGTGGTCGGGCGAGTGGGCGACGACGAGTTTGTGCTGGTGTGGCCAGGGGTCCGTTCGCGCGCTGACGTCCGCATGCTGCACCGCCGAGTCGCGGAGGCGATCTCTGCCAAGCTCGAAATCGATGGACTAATGGTGAGTGTGACCATGAGCGCGGGGGCGGTATTCGTCTCAGCGCCGCAGGGGTGCGATCCCGACGACCTGCTCCGCGATGCCGATGTGGCCATGCGCAAAGCGAGAAGTCAAGGCCCGGGCAGTCTCGTCGTTGACGAGCATCGGGAGAACCTTGATCGATCCAGCACCTTCGTGACCGTCGGGGAACTGCGCGAAGCACTGCGGCAGGGTGAGTTCGTTCTTGTATAGCCAACCGATCGTCAACGTCTTCACGGGCTTGACCGTGGGCGCGGAGATGCTCGTGCGCTGGCGCCACCCGCAGCGTGGGCTGCTCGGACCGTCTGAGTTTCTGCCGGCGGCTGAAGTCAGCGACGTGATGGACCTGATCGGTGAGTGGGTCGTTGATCGGACGGTTGCGGTGGCCGCCGGTTGGGAGCGGAACAGGTCCCTGGGGGATTTTCGGATCAGCCTCAATGCGTGGCCGCGACAATTGACGCATTCCGATTTGGTTGGCCAGTTGGAGCGGTCGCTGAAGCGCCATGGATCGACTCCGCAGCGATTTGTGGTGGAGGTGCTCGAGAGCCAAGAGTTGCAGTCGCGGACGCGGGTAGCGGAGCAATTGCGACGCCTGCTGGACCTCGGGGTGGGCGTTGGGATCGACGACTTCGGCTCGGGTTTCGCCAACATGTCCTATCTGCGCGACCTGCCGATCGACATGATCAAAGTCGACCGGGCGCTGGTGGGCCGTTATCCGACCCGGCGGGAGGAGGCCATTTTGGAGGCCATCCAGTCGATCGGATCTGCGATCGGGGCCGATGTCGTGCTTGAAGGGGTGGAGCAAATCGCCCAGTTGGAAACGGCTCGTCGATGTGGCGTGAAGCTTGCACAGGGTTACCTGGTGGGGCGGCCGGTACCGTCCGGTCGGACACCACCGCAAGGGAAGTTCCCCTTGCCTCCGCTTGAGCCGCCGCCACTCAAACCCAGGCCCGCCTAGTTCTCCGGTGGTGCGCGACGACCTGACGGATGCTGGCCAGTCTGGATCATTCCCGCAGTGGCAGTGGCAGTGGCAGTGGCAGTGGCAGTGGCAGTGGCAGTGGAAAGCGTCGGTATGAGCCCCGTTGATGCAGTCCAAAGCTGCCTTCGCCGCTACGCGGATGGTTCTGGCCGAGCTGGGCGGGCAGAGTTCTGGTGGTTCTACGGCTTCGTCGGGATCGCTGTGGTTGTCGCCGGGGTAGCGGGAAGTTGGTTCGGCATCGGATCGCCGATCACAGGTCAGGCGGTTGTGATCGAGGGACAGATGGTGACCCTCGGGCAGTATTACCAACCTGGCTGGCTGCAACTTGCGGTTGCGCTGGTGTGCGCCCCGCCGATGATCGCCGTGCAAATACGCCGATTGCACGATCGCGGCCTATCTGGATGGTGGTGGTGGCTCAACGGGTTGAACCTGATCTGCTGCCTCGGTTCGCTCATTCTGGTGTTCGCAGTGGACATCCACCCGAGTGTTCCCCAGGCGAATTCGTACGGCGATCCCGCCGGGCGCTTGCCGGCTGGTCCACGTCGGCTGCGCCAGCGGCGGGAGTAGGATCGCCACTCAAGCCCTCGTAGCTCAGGTGGATAGAGCGACCGCCTCCTAAGCGGTAGGCCACTGGTTCGAGTCCAGTCGGGGGCACCGCAGCGACCCCGCCCCGCCCGCCAACCAGCTCCCGCGGCCGCGCCCCGGCCCTGGCCCCGCCCCGCCCCGGCCCTTGGCCCCGCCTCGCACCGCCCCGGCCCCGCCCCGACCGGCCCCGCAAAATCGACCACGACACGCAAAATCGACCACGAAAGGTGGTCGATTTTGTCTGTCTTGGTCGATTTTGCGACCGGGGACCGGGAGCCGGGTGCCGGGTGCCGGGACCGGGTGCCGGGAGCCGGGAGCCGGGAGCCGGGAGCCGGGAGCCTGGCACCCGCGGCCAGCCCACCGTCACACGCGCGTGCCCGCATTCGCAGCGGCATCCACCGCCTGCACGACGCGGAGGCGCGACGCGGTGATCCGATCAAGCATCGGACCTTTGGCCCGGTGGAGCGCCCTACCCAAGCGCCACAGCAACTGACCGCGTTCCCCCACCTGAACCGTAGCCACGAGGCTCGCCGGGCCAGCAAGCGTCAGCACGACTGCCAAGGCTGGCCCGCGCAGGCGCCACCCCAGGTAGCCCAGCGCCGCCCAGGTCGCCGGGAAGACGATCGAGGCATACGCGGGCTTGACCGTCGCCGCGGTTGCAGGCGCGATGCCGCTGAGGCTGATCAGTCGGAGGCCGACAATGCCCACGGCGTTGATCACGAATCCCACGGCTGCCGTAGGCGCCAGCAACAGCACCGATGCGGCCTCGCCGGCCAGCCGGGCGCTGATCATCGCACCGCGAGGCACGTCGAGCGGCCCGACGCCGAGGAGTTCCAGCTCCGATACGTACGCGGTAGCAGCTAGATCCACTTCGCTGCGTAGCTCGGCAGGGGCCTGTGCCAACTGGCTGGCCAGGGACGCGATCTCGCTGTACGTGGTAGCCCGGTCGGGATTCCGGTCGCGAAGGTAGGTGGTGGCCGCGACCTCCATGCGTCGCAGTTCCTCCCAGTTGTCGTATCGGTTGCTCACTTCCCCCAGGCGTTGCTGGAAGACCCCGGTGACGGCATGCACCAGTGTTCGATTCGACTCCGACACCGGCCCCTCGATGCCGAGTTCGTCGACCACCTCGCTGATACGGAATGGGACGGCGCAATCAACCAGGGCCCGTGAGCGCAGCACCGACACATCGAAGAAGTGCAGTCCCATCGGCGCGATGACGACGTCGGTTCCCCGCTCCAAGGCCCCAACAGCAATCCGTGCCGCACCGGTTCGCAGGGGAGCCAGCCGGGGTTCCGGCACGCTTTCGCCCTCCGGATAGATGGCCGCCACATCGCCGTCGGCCAGCGCTGTATAGGTGGCGTCGAACATGCCTGAGTTGTCCACACCCTGTGCGTGATCCTGGCGGCGGTAGACCGGAATTCCTCCGACCGCATCCATCACTGTCGCACCAAATGGCACGTGCCAAATGACATCGCGGGCTAGGAATCGGGGAAATCGACTCGAGGCTTTGATCACCAGCAGAATGTCGGCGAGTCCACCGCCGTGGCTGGCCAGGATCAGCGTCGAGTCAGTGGGTTCGCCACCGCGGCGACGGACTTCAACGGAACGAAAGACGACATCGGTAAGTAGTCCGGCGAGTCCTCGGATGGTGCGTTGGCGTACTCGGGTCATTCGTGTCCCTTCCCTTTCGATGACACCGATCGCGCGGCGGTGACAGAGCTCGATTCCGGCGACGTCGGCGCGGGTCCAGAGAGGGCACCCCATGCCCACAGCCCGAGCGCCGCCGCGGTGAGCAGATGCCACAGACCGTGGCCCTGTAGCAAGGATTCCGGTCGGCACAAAGGACCTCCGGTGCGGCTGAGCGCAAATGCCACGAGGCCAACCGCCAGTGCTGCCACACACGCGGTCTGAATCCTGCCCCAACTGCGGATGCCTCGCCGGTAGATGAGAAATTCGCTCCACACCAACCCGACCGCCACAACCCCTGCCAGCAAGGGGCTGAGGTCGGAGTTCCACACCATCAGGGCCCCACCCAACGCAGCTGTGGCGACGAGAGCCCCCACCACCCGGCGCGTGGGGACAGCCAGTTGGGAAAGGTCGATTCCCCAGGCCACCAGCAGCGCAAGGGCCAGACCGCCGTCGTGTGCCAATGGTTGTGGGGCAAGATCCGGTCCGTGGTAGTCGACACTGCCGAGGCCGGTCAGGACCATCCCGGCGGCGAAGAGCCAGCCCCAACTGCGGGGGACATCGGTGCGCCGGCTCACCCAGATGGCGATGGCGATCCCCACCAACACGTAGGCCCAGGACGTGGTGACGAGAACAGGCTGCCCCCATACGGCCGAGTGGGCTTCGCAGTCGCCACTGCCAGGTATCTCCTCCACCTAGGCATAGTTTCAGAAATCGACGGTTTGCGATACCAGTGAGCGCCTCGCAGGAATGACGAGCATCAAGATCGACTGACGGTTACTTTCGAGCCGCGTCACGGTGTACTACTTGCTCGCCGAGCAGACCGGCAATCTCGACAAGCTCTAATCAGACACCAGCAGGCTGCGTCAGTGCCAATGCTTCGATGCTGCCGCGTGAGTAAGTTGGAGCGTCACGACTAGCGCGAGGAGCTCACGTGCCTTTCCAAGCAGGTATGCAGTGGCCGGGCCGGGCCTATCCGTTCGGGGCGATCTACGACGGGGTCGGCACCAACTTCGCCCTCTATGCCGCGAAAGCGGACGCAGTCGACGTGTGCCTGATCGACGAATCGGGCGGCGAAGTCCGGACCAGTCTTGAGGAGAAGGACGCCGGCGTATGGCACGGCTTCCTTCCCATGGTGGGACCGGGCCAGCGGTACGGCTACCGAGTGCACGGACCCTGGGATCCCGCCAACGGGCTGCGTTACAACCCGGCGAAACTGCTGCTGGACCCCTACGCCACGGCAGTACACGGCATGCCGGACGGCACCCAAGCCGTGTACGGACATTCCTTCGGCGACCCGGACCAGCCCGACTCTTCAGACAGCCTGGGTCACACCATGGTCGGGGTGGTGACGAACCCGTACTTCGACTGGCGAGGCGATCGCAAGATCGAGCGCCCCTACAGCGAGACCGTGATCTACGAGGCCCACGTCAAAGGCATGACCATGCTGCACCCGGCGGTGCCAGCGGAACTGCGCGGAACATATGCCGGCCTCGCCCACCCCGCCATGATCGAATACCTCGTCCAACTCGGGGTGACGGCGGTGGAACTGATGCCGATCCATCAGTTCGTCCAAGACGACTTCCTGGTCTCGCAGGGCAAACGCAACTACTGGGGCTACAACACCATCGGGTTCTTTGCCCCGCACAACGAATACGCTGCCACCGGCACCCTCGGCCAACAAGTCAACGAATTCAAGGGAATGGTGCGTCAACTGCACCTTGCCGGAATCGAAGTGATCTTGGACGTGGTGTACAACCACACCGCTGAGGGCAACCACCTCGGCCCAACCCTGTCCTTCCGCGGCATCGAGAACACAGCGTATTACCGGTTGGTGCAGGAGGACCCTCGGTTCTACTTCGACACCACCGGCACCGGAAACTCGGTGAACGTGCGCCACCCCCACTCGCTGCAGTTGATCCTGGATTCCCTGCGCTATTGGGTCACCGATATGCACGTCGACGGTTTCCGCTTCGACCTCGCGGCCAGCCTTGCGCGCGAGTTCCACGCCGTCGACAAGCTCTCCACCTTCTTCGATCTGGTGCAGCAGGACCCCATCGTCAGCCAAGTCAAACTCATCGCGGAACCGTGGGATTTGGGTGAGGGTGGCTACCAGGTTGGTAACTTCCCGGCGCTGTGGACCGAGTGGAATGGAAAATTCCGGGACACCGCGCGGGACTACTGGCGCGGTGAATACGCCACCATGGGCGAGTTCGCCTCCCGGTTCACCGGATCCTCGGACCTCTATGCCGACGATGGGCGCAGCCCACACGCGTCGGTGAATTTCGTGGTGGCCCACGACGGGTTTACCTTGCGTGATCTGGTGAGCTACAACGACAAACACAACGACGCCAACGGCGAGGGCAACCGCGACGGTGAATCCCACAACCGTTCGTGGAACTGCGGAGCCGAGGGTGAGACCGCCGATCCGGACGTGCTCGAACTGCGGGCCCGCCAGCAACGCAACTTCCTCACCACCCTCCTGCTCAGCCAGGGTGTCCCGATGATTGCCCACGGCGACGAAATCGGCCGCACCCAAGCGGGCAACAACAACGGCTATTGCCAGGACAACGAAATCACCTGGATGGACTGGACCAATGCCGACACGGACCTGCTCGCCTTCACGCGCAAACTGATCTCGTTGCGGGCAGAGCATCCGATCTTCCGTCGCCAGAAGTTCTTCAACGGCCAACCGATTGACACCGAGGATTGGGATGAGGTTCCCGATATCACGTGGCTCAAACCAGACGGTGAATACATGACCTCCGAGGACTGGCAGGTGGGCTACGCAAAGACCATCACCGTGGTGCTCAACGGTCAGGCGCTCGACGAGAAGGACTACTTCGGCCGCAAGCTGTATGACTCATCCTTCATCATCCTTTTCAATGCCTCCGAGCAGGACGAGGACTGTGTGATCCCCGGACGCAAGGTGGGAACCACGTGGGGTGAAGTGCTTGACACCGCAGCCTGGCCGGAACCAGAAATCGTTTCCCCCCAGGTGCGACACGAAGGTGGCGCGACTCGGACGGTAAAGGCGAGGTCAATGGTGGTGATGCAGGCCGTTGCCGGGCACGGTGCGGCACCGGAAGCTCACCGCAGCGAAGTTCCGGTGTAGCCCTGCTGCCGCGCGTGCTGGGCTTGGCTGATCGCCAAACGAGCAGCGAGGTCAAGCGGCAACCCGTCTGGGCGCACGTTGGAGATGCAGGTCCGCTCGGCATCGGTGCGTCCCGGGCGCGGACCGTAGGTGAGGTAGATCCCGAGCGAATCTGCGGCGCTCAGACCAGGTCGCTCACCGATCACCACCATGGCCAACGTCGCCCCCAATGCTGAGCCGATGTGGTCTCCCAGTGCGACTCTGCCAAGGTGGGCCAGCACGACCGGCGAAACTCGCCAGCCGAGTTGCCCAAAGCGCTCCACAAGGTCGACCACCAGGGGGACTCCGTTGTGACTCAGGGCGGCGCCCGAGAGCCCGTCGATCAGGCAGACAACAAGGTCGAATCGTGGCACCGCTGAGCCGGCGCCACGCGACACCTCAGCCAGAACTGGCGCATCTGAGGTGTCCAACTGGCGGCCCAAATCAGGCCGCAGCAGGTAGGTTTCGCGATTCGGTACCTGGCTGTGGACGCTCACCCAAGGCACACCCTGAGCGTCCAGATCACGCTCGATTCGTGACCACTCCGGTTCCCGCCAGACTGCATCCCGGGCTTCGGCGTGGGCCAGCCGCAACTCCAGCACCCTTCGTGCCGGCAGCGCTGGACCCGTCCGTCCCAGCCCGATCCGGGCAGGGGTGAGCGCGCGCAAGGGATCCCACGGATCAACGTCACTCATGGAGGGCCTCAGCATTGGTGCTCAGTGCCCGCAGCACGGGGCTTGCCGCAAGTCCGGCAGGTTCGGCCACTGGCCAGCCGTCAGCGACGATTCCCTCCCGGATCAGCCAGGCTTCGAATTCCGGCGCGGGCCGCAGGCCGAGGGCTTTGCGCAGGTAGAGCGCATCATGGAACGACGTGCTCTGGTAGCCAAGCATGACGTCGTCGCCGCCCGGCACCCCCATGATGTAGTTCACGCCGGCCACTCCGAGCAGCGTGAGCAGGGTGTCGACGTCGTCAGCATCCGCCTCGGCGTGGTTGGTGTAGCAGACGTCCACGCCCATCGGCAGACCCAGCAACTTGCCACAGAAGTGATCCTCCAAGCCGGCCCGGACGATCTGTTTGCCGTTGTAGAGGTACTCCGGGCCGATGAAACCCACCACCGAGTTGACCAACAGCGGCCGATAGCGCCGAGCTAGCCCGTAGGCTCGCGCCTCCATCGTCTGTTGGTCGACGCCGTGATGAGCACCTGCCGAGAGCGCGCTGCCCTGGCCGGTCTCGAAGTACATGACGTTGTCGCCGATGGTGCCCCGGCCTGCGGCCCGACCCGCGTCGTAACCCTCGTCAAGCAGGGCGAGGTCGACTCCGAAGCTGCGGTTGAGCGCCTCGCTGCCACCGATGCTCTGGAACACCAGATCCACCGGAGCGCCGCGTTCGATGGCCGCCACGGTGTGGCTCAGGTGTGCCAGTACGCAGGACTGGGTCGGGATGCCGTGGTGCGCAATCAGCTCTCCCAGGATCTCGCTGATGATGCGGACCGGCTCGACACCATCGGTGGCAGGGTTCACCCCGATCACTGCGTCGCCCGCGCCGAGCAGCAGGCCGTCGATCGTGCTGGCCAGGATTCCGAGGGCATCGTCAGCGGGATGGTTGGGTTGGATTCGGGTGGAGAACCGCCCGGGGAGTCCGAGGGTGCTTCGAAACGAGGTGATGACGCGTCGCTTCTGTGCCACTGCAATGAGGTCTTGATTGCGCATCAGTTTGCTGACCGCCGCCACCATCTCCGGCAACAGCCCCCAGGCGAGCTGCTCCAGCTCCGTGTTGTCGACCGATTCGTCCAGCAGCAGATCCCGCAGGCCGCCCACGGTGAGGTGCGAGATTCGGGCAAAGGCGGTCGCATCATGAGACTCAAGGAGGTAGCGGCTGACCTCATCGACAGCTGGGTCCACCAGCGGGTACTCCACGAAGTCGGAGAGGGCCACGTCCGCCAACGCCATCTGTGCGAGTGCTCGCTCAAACTCTGATTCGGCTGCCAGACCGGCGAGCACATCCCCAGAGCGCACGGGGGTGGCTTTGGCCAGCAGCGTGGCTAGGTCATGGAAGGTCCCGGTCGTGCCTTGAAACGTCACCCGGTAGACCACCTGCCCACCGTAGCGAGGTCGACGCCTGCGAGTCGACGGTTGCTGCCACGATGCACCGCAGCCGCCGCGTACGGTTGGTGTGGTTCACCACAGAATCCGCGAAGGGGATTTGGGCATGAGTTTCGTCGCAATCAACGTATTGACGGTGCCGACGGGTGCCGGCGCGACTTTGGAGCAACGATTTGCAGGCCGAGCCGGCATGGTCGATTCGGCTCCGGGCTTCGAGCGTTTCGAATTGTTGCGCCCGGTGGAAGGCACCGAGGACTACTTGGTCGTGACTCACTGGGCGAGTCAGGCGGACTACCAGGCGTGGCTGGATTCGCGTGCTTTTGCAGCCGGACATGCGAAGTCCGGGGAAGGCGGCGGTGAGGCAGCAGGTGCTCCGGGTGCAGCCGCTGGCGGTGGGCCCGCTGCTGCCGGCTCGCAGATCTGGACCTTCGAAGTAGTGCAGGGTTCCGCTGCCGCTGATGTCGCGCACTGAGACGGCCGTCGAGGCCGCACCGATAGCGGCGTCACCGCCCGGCGCACGACGAGGGCTGGTGATCGCCGCAATCACGGCTGCCTACGCAGTTGTGCTGCTGGTTCGCCGACCAGCGGCGCTCACGGATCCCACGATCTGGGCTGAAGATGGGCGCCTGTTCTTGGGAGGTGCGCTGAATGCCGGGCCGGACCTGCTTTCGGTGACTGCCGGGCAACTGTGGACGCTGCAGCGGTTGATAGCCGCGGCCCTGGCACCGCTGCCGGCGGGTTGGTGGCCGCTGGCGCTCCTGATCGTCTCCTGTGTGGGGGCGGCGCTGATGGTTGCGGTGGTGTTGTCCGAACGAGCCAAGCCCCTGCTCGGGGGGTTCTGGTTCCGCGCGGCCACCGGTGCGCTGCTGGTCATGCTGCCGGGAGTGTGGGAGGTGCACGGCAACCTCGCCAACCTGCATTGGTGGGCCACCGTCGCCGCGATGGTCCTGCTCGCAATGCAGCCCCCTCGGAGCCTGCTGGGCAGGGGGGTGGAGATCCTTTTCATCGGCGTGGTGGCGCTCACGGGGCTGGGCGGATTGTTGCTGGTCCCGGTAGCGCTGTGGCGG
Organism: uncultured Actinomycetes bacterium; assembly: GCA_963842975.1. Taxonomy (GTDB): domain Bacteria; phylum Actinomycetota; class Actinomycetes; order S36-B12; family UBA10799; genus JACJWR01. The sequence goes on from CAWJIH010000004.1 coordinate 266,347, forward strand.
CTGGTCGCGGGGCCGCGCTCGGTGCCGCTGGTGACTCGTTCGGTGCTGGTTTTTGCTGCCGGTGCGGTGAACATCGCGGTAGCCGCACGGTACAGCGATCGGGCTGGTGCATCCGACCCCGTCGGAGCCTTGCCGACCATGATCGACTTCGTGCACATCAGGGTGGCGCAAGTGTTCTTGGTGGGGGAGCGGGGACTGGCAAATTGGCAAGTGGTTGGCAGTGTGCTGGCCATTGCCGCGGTCGTACTCTTGGCGCTGGTGGCGGTCCTGATCCTGTCCGATCTCCGGGGACCCTCCTGGGCGTGGGCGGCCACCGGACTGGCGACGATTGCATTGGCTATGGCGTCCGTCCCCACCGACGAGCGCGCCCTGGTGCTTCAGCCGTACATCTCGGGTCGCTACACGTTGCTGGCTGCCGCTGCGATGGTGCTGGTGGTGATGCGTGGGCTGGGCCTCGGCGCACTGTTCCGTCGGATCGTGGCTGCGGCGGCGCTGGTGCTCATGATCCCGGGTATGGCCGTTGACGCCTACCTTTCCCCGCTTGGCCCTGGGGTACCGGAGGCAGAACTTTCGACCTTTCAGGCCTGCCTCGATGGTGCCACTGAATACGCCGATGACCCCTTCTGTTTCGTGGATATCCAACCCGACACCGGCGAATGGCGGATCGTGGTGTGGCGGGATGGAGTAGACCGTGAGCAGTTCCTCAACTGAAAGCACCCCCACGCAGCCGTCGGCAGCCCTGCGGGTGTTGGGGTTCAGCGCCGCGCTGGTCGGGCTGACGCTACTAGCGGCGCTGCGACGTCCGGCGGCCTTGACCGAGCCAACCATCTGGGCCGAGGACGGCGCCGTGTTCATGGCGGTTGCCTGGCAGGGCCCGAGCCAACTACTGGAACCGTATGCAGGTCAGGCCTGGATCCTGCAGCGGCTGCTCGCGCTCGCCATTGGAACGCTTCCCGCTACCTGGTGGCCGATCGCCCTCTACCTCGTCGGGTGCTTCGGAATCGCGCTGGTCGCAGCAGTACCCCTGATGCGACGGGGACGTGGGCTATTCGGTCCGCTGCCGTACCGGTGGTTGCTGGCCCTGCTCATCGTGCTGCTGCCAGGCGCGTTTGAAGTGCAGGGCAACATCACCAATCTGCATTGGTGGGCCATTGGCGGGTTGTGGATGCTCGCCGCAATGCCCGCGCCGGGTAGCCGCGCGGGCAAAATCGCCGAATTGGCGGTGTTCGCGTTGTTGGGGCTGACTGGTCCGGTCGCGCTGTTCGTGCTTCCCGTAGCGATTTGGCGGTGGATCATGGGACCGCGGACGAGCCGCTACCTGATCGCCCGGGTGGGGGTGCTGGTGGCCGCGTCGCTGGTGGCGGCTTTCGCCGCGATTGGTGGCGGCCGCGCCGAAGGCAACGACGTGTCGCTGGATCGATCTGCCGGCCTACCTTTACGTCAAATGGGGTGGGTCCCTTGCATTAGGCGAGACCGTGCTTGCTTCGGGGGAGCGCGGGCCGAGTGATGCCTTGCTGCTGCTGGGGGCAGTCATCATGGCCGCCTTGCTGCTGCTTGCCGCCACGGATCTGCGTGGGCCTTCCTGGTTGTGGTTGGCCGGCGGTGTGGTGGCGGCGGTGCTCGGGGCTCTGATCGGAATGCGTTCGGGGACCGGAGCGGACCTTTTGGAGCCGCGCAATGTGACTCGATACGCGGTACCGCTGTTGCTGGCGTCGATGTTTGTGTTGGTGCGCGGGCTGTCGAGCGCGAGCCTGACGTGGCTGCGAGTGGTTGCCGCCGGTGCCCTGGCGCTCACGCTTGTGGGAGTGATTGCTGATGCTCGCGTGCCACCGGCTGGCGCTCCGGTGGCACGTGGCCAACTTGCCGACCTGCGGCCGTGTTTTGAAGGCCAACGGCAGTTTTCCGACGCCGTAGCGTGCACTGTCGACATCGCCCCGGAGGGCTGGCAGCTGGTGGTGTTCAGACCCGGATACGAGTCACTTCGGGAGGTGTTCAAGGAGCAGCTGAGCGAACGCCAGAACAGCAGCCCGGCGAAGCCTTCTAGATTGTGACCATGACCTCAAACGGCGATGCCGAGCGTAATCCTGAATTGGTCGCAAAGCCGTTGACCGATGCCGTTCCCGAGCGCGATCCCGGTCGGGCAGCGGCGTTCACAGATGCTGTGGTGGCGGTGGCCATGACTGCGCTGGTGCTTCCGCTGCTGGATGTGGATGTGTCTGGCGACAGCACCTTTGGGTCGCTTTGGGGTCAATATGGCGATCAATTTTCGGCCATGTTGCTCAGTTTCGTCATCATCGCGATCTATTGGAATGTTCACCACAAGGTGTGGTTCTTGGTGCGCAGCGTGACGACTGGTTTTCTCTGGTTGAACATGGCCTGGTTGCTGGGCATCGTGCTGATTCCATTCGGCACCGTGCTCATCTACGAGGTCGACGGGTTTCCCACCGTTGGGTTTCAGATCTACACCGGCTTGGTGTTCTACACCTCATTGATGCTCGGGCTGATCGTGTACCTGATCATGAATCGCCCATCGATCAATATTGGCGGAATCGCGCCACAGCCGCTGTGGTACGCACTGCGCCTCAATTTCTGGTGGGCTTTGGTTTTCGGGGCGTGCCTGGTGGATGCCCAAGGTATCGGTCAATACCTGCTGGAATGGTCGGCAATCCCGATGATCGCACTTGGAATGTGGCGGCCCCGGTCCATGCGGCAGCCGCCAGTCCCGCGCCAGTGACGCCAAACCCAGCGGTTCAGCGGTTGAACTAGTCAGCCAGGGGGCTCACCGAGTGGTGGCGGCGAGTCCCACGCTGTCGGTACCCACGATGAAGGCGTCCTCGCCGAAGGCGTCGACTGGGCCGAGCGCCCCGGATCGGCGGGCCGATCCAGTGCCAAGCCCGCCCCGCCGAGCCGTGTCGGCGCCCCAGGCCAGCAGTTCGGCGGTGAGATCGTAGGGCGATGGGCCGGTGACGGTGACCGAACTGATGCGCCGATCGCCGGTGTAGGCCTCGGCGATCACCCAGGTGCGCGCACTTGCCCGATCCGCGGGGGACGGGCCACCGGTGGAGCCAGGAGCCACCCTGACGGCCACCTCGGTAGCGATCGAAGGCAGCAGCGGGAGTTTCGTGAAGGGCTCGAAGAACCGTCCGAGGGTGGACACTGCGCGCGTGCGGTTGCCCGCCCAGCCCAGGAACACCCGCACGTCGCGGAGCCGCGGCTCCACCCGGGGGAGTGTGAAATGTTCGGATCCACCGATCGTCAACGCATCCCAGGTGTGGTCGTCAATGTCGAAACTGCGGACATCCGCCGCTGGGCGTTCGGTGTGGATGCTGCCGTCTCGCCAGGCGAAGCCGGGCTCGGTGAGGACGGCCAGCGAACTCGCCAGCGTGCCACCACTGACGAGGCGTTTGGTGTCGGCAGACTTCTTGACGAAGTAGCCAATGTCGACTCTGGTGGGGACGAAACCGTCCGCTTGAGCCGCCCGGATAGCCAGCACTCCGGCCAGGTTTCCAGGAACGTAGTCGTAGCCAAACCCAGTGATCAAAGAGGCCCCAGTGCGCACGGCCCGCGGTCCGTAATGCTCGAACACCCGGCGCACGAACGGTGGTTCGCCGGTGCTGTCGATGTAGATCGCGCCGGTGCTGGTGGCGGCTTCGATCGCGGGCTTGCCGAAGCGGGTGAAGGGGCCGACCGTGCTGAGGAGGATGTCGTCGGGGCTTTCGACCAACTCGTTGACGCTGGTGGGATCAGTCACGTCGGCTTCGGCGATTTCGCAGTCCCAGTCGTGTGCCTCCGCAAGCGTTTCCGCAAGACGACGAAGCCGGGAACCATTGCGACCTGCGAGGATGGTGCCGGTGACTCCTCTGCGCGCGAGTGACTCGGCAGTCAGGTGGCCGGTGTAGCCAGTCGCGCCGAAAAGGATGACCCGTCCATGATTCATGTGACTATGGTGCATCCGGTCGGGCGGGCCGCCGCCATCCGGGGTAGGAGGTCGAGATGTCGCACAAGAAATCCGAACCGACGGCCGAAAATCAGAAGGCAAAGGAGCAGCACGAGCGGGTGCGCCGACTGCTTGACTCGGTCACGGTGCACCGCACGCACGACGCTCGGGCGGACGACGACTACCTCGATGAAGTGCCGCCGCATCATGGCTAACGCCAGGTGTGTCGCGTCCCAAACTGGCTGAGGGTCAGTTCTTGCTGGCGTCGCCACCACTGGTGCCGTTTGCCGATCCGGACCCGGCGTTGAGCGCCTGGAGTTGGTCGCGAATCTCGCGCAGCAGAGCCACCTGCTCGTCGACCTCCTCTTCAGCCTCGGCGCCGGCCTTCTTCGCACTGCGTTCGCGCAGCGCGTTCATCGGCACGACAAAGACGAAATACACCACCAGCGCCGTGATCAGGAAGGTGATGATGGCGTTGATCATCAGGGTGAAGTCAAATACCTGGCCGTTGACGGTGAGGGCGCCGGCGTCCACGCCGCCGCCGAGGGCGAGGCCCACCAGTGGCTGGATCAGGCCGTCGGTGAAGGCGGAAACCAGCGCGGCGAAGGCTGCGCCAATCACCACTGCGACAGCGAGATCGATCACGTTGCCGCGAAGAATGAAGTCTTTGAATCCCTTAACCACGGTCTGCTCCCACCGGTCGGCTGCCACAATCAGGCTCCGACCTTGATTCATCCCATGCTCAAGCGCCGGTGCCCGGCAGCCTAGGCCCTTCCATCGGCGTAAGCCGGATGGAGTCCTGGCAGAAAAGCCTCCAGTACTCCATGGACCGCGAGTCAAGCCTGATTACCCGACCGATCCGCCGCCCTGTTCAGTGTCGCTTTGCACCAACAACGACAGGCGGGACGTGGCAGCGGCGCCGGCCACTGCGGCCGCCGCGGTGGGGGACATCCCGACCACCACCGCCGTGCCCTGAGAATTGGTTGCCCCGGGAGAGTCGCCCAGGAAACCTCCGAGCGCGGTGGCGTTGTCGCCAGGCAAGGCCAACACCCGCACCCCGCGGGCGACGATTGCGGCTGCGGAAGCCTCCTGCTCGCCAAAACCAGACGACCTCCTGGCAGCCATCACGTCCACAATGTCCCCCGGACGGAGAAACGTTGCCTCGGCGGGATCGTCCAGTTTGATTGGCATCGCCACATGCCCGTCGGGGCTGCCCTCCAGCAAGCTGGGGCCCACCAGCCTGTGCTCCACCAGTAGTTCGCCAGCCGCGATGGGGCCGGCAAGCACACGTCCCACGGCGGAATTGGGTTCCGCGATGGCGTTGCGTGGTCGCAGCCCGATGCCGACCTCCGCGGCCCGAAGATCGCCGCTGGCCACGACGTGTCCGGCGGGAAGATCCGCGGTCACGATGGTTGCGGACCAGGTTTGCGGCCGCTCACGAAGGCTCGACAGCGCAACAAGCACACCTAGGAACGCAAGCAGGAACGCGAGGGAACGACGGTAGCGGCGAATGAAACGGGGCATTCCCCGAGGTTAGGACGAACCCTTGTTCGTGCCGCTGGACTTATCCACAGGGGTGCTGGTGGAGGTCGGCGAGGATTTGGCCCCATCCGACTTTGCCGAACTTGACGATTCTTTGTTCGCGCTCGAGGATTCGCTGGCGCCGCTCGATCCGGTGGCTTCTTTGCTAGCGGTTGGGGCCGCCTTCTTCTTCCCGGACTCTCTGCTGTCGGTGCGGTAGAAACCCGTGCCCTTGAACGTCACGCCCACTGGGTGCAACACCCTTCGGATCGTGCCGGCGCATTCGGGGCACACCGTCAGCGGGTCGTCGTGAATCGACTGCACGATGTCGAATCGGTGCTCGCAGTTGCGGCACAAGTACTGGTACGTGGGCATGGAAGCAAGGTTAGTCCGACGCATCGAGGAACCCTGGCGCGCCGCCGTCAATCTGGTGAACCCGCGGGTTAGCCTCACAGGTGGCTTACCCGGCCGCAGTCGAGTCGTCTCACGAGGAAAGCGCAGGTCATGACCGTCCAGGCGATGAACCTCTCCAAGTCCTACGGCTCGGTCAAGGCCGTCGACGACCTCAGTTTCACGCTCAATCCGGGTGTTGTGACTGGCTTCCTAGGCCCCAACGGGTCGGGCAAATCGACCACGATGCGGCTGATGTTGGAGTTGGACCGCGGCGGCGGCCTCACTCACTGGGATGGATTGCGACTGCGGGAGGTGCCAGTCCCGTCCACAGTTGTGGGGGCCCATCTCGACGCCAGGAGTTTTCACCCTGGGCGCACTGCCCGGAACCACCTGCGGATGATCGCGGCCGCCAATGACATCCCCAATGCCCGGGTCGACGAGGTCCTCGAGCTCATGGGGCTGCGGGGTGTGGCGAAGAAGCGACCCAAAGGATTCAGCCTCGGCATGGCGCAGCGGTTGGGCCTGGCCGGGGCGATTCTGGCTCAGCCCAAAGTGCTCTTGCTCGACGAACCGGCCAACGGTCTGGACCCACAGTCGATTCAGTGGATGCGCGACTTCCTCCGTGACTACGCAGATTCCGGCAAGGTTGTCTTCGTCTCTAGTCACCTGCTCAATGAGATGCAGTTGATGGCTGATCACGTCATCGTCATTGCCAAGGGCCGGTTGGTGGCCGACGAACCCATGCCGACGTTCGTCGCGCGCAGCACCCGAAATGACGTGTTCATCCGGACACCCGATTTCGACGCCTTGACTCGAGCTTTGAGCGGTCAGGGGATCAGTGTCGTGCGGGAAGGCGAGGATGGGCTTTCGGTGATCGGCGTCGAAACCCAATTCGTCGGCGACCTGGCGCATTCCCACGATGTGCGGGTCTGGGAACTCACCAAGCGCACCGCAAGTTTGGAGCAGGCGTTTCTCGAGTTGACCAGCAGTGATCAGGAGTTCGCGGTGGGAATCACTGGTGGCGGCGATGTCGACGGTGTGGTGGACGACGACGCAGCGCCCCAGACCGCGGCGCCAGACTCATCCTCGGCACCGGAGCCCCCTGCTCCGGCAGGTTCGAGCACGGACGAAGGGGGCAAATGATGGCTGTCGTTGCCTATGAACAGCGACGGATCCGCACGATCCGTTCGACCTGGATCATCTTGGGGGTGACGCTGGTCCTGGTCGGCGCCACCGCCGCACTGCTGGCGGCGCTGTCCAACATCGATCCCGCCACCGGCGAAGCAGTAGGCGTGGCGTCGCTGACAGACGTGCTCTCCGCCCTGAACAATCCGCTGGCGCTGGTGCCGCTTTCGGTGCTTGCGGCCTCGGCCATCGGCGGCGAGTACCGATTCGGTCTGATCCGGCAAACCCTTACGACGTTCCCTCGCCGCAACCAGGTTCTGCTGGCCAAGTTATGGGTTGTCACCTTGTGGATGGTGGCGGGTCTCATCATGGCGACGGCAGTCGCGGTGGGTGTGGCTTTCCTGTTTCGCAGCAGCGTCGACGTCGACGTTTTCGCGGTGGAAAACATCACCTATGCGCTCCGTGCGATCGCCTTCGGCGTCCTGTATTGCCTCTACGCTTTCGCGCTTGCGCTGATCACCAGAAACCAGGCGTTGGCGATCATCATCCTGGTGCTGTGGACCCTTGTGGTTGAGACGTTGTTGGTGTCGCTGCTTGGCGGTCGAATCTCGTGGTTGGAGCAGGCCATGCCGATTCAATCCGGCGCGACCTTCGTCGGCGGTGTCGACATGATCCCCAACGGCGCAGTTTTCATTGGCGTTTTGGCGGTGCTGCTCGCTCTTGGCTGGACGCTGTTCGTCCGACGCGACGCCTAGCGCGAGGGTCGACCGGTGTCGGGAGAGTGGCCTCCGGACCCACCCAGTCGGCACTCGGGTCAGCACGACCCCACGCCGGAACTGCCCACGGATCCGGATCTGGCCACCCAACCGGATTCCAGTGGCTCAAGGAAATGGGATCTAGTCGCCGTCATCGCAGCGGGCGGCGCCATCGGCGGCGGACTTCGGTACAGCATCAGCCAGGCGTGGCCGCATGACGGGTCCGGCTTCCCCTGGGCCACGTTCGTCGAGAACGTCTCCGGCAGCCTGCTGCTGGGGGCTCTCATGGTGTTCCTGCTTGACGTCTGGGGGCCACATCGCTACCTCCGCCCATTCCTGGGTGTCGGTCTGCTGGGTGGCTACACGACGTTTTCGACCTTCACCAACGAGGCCGATACTTTGCTGCGGGGTGGGCAGGGCGTCGTGGCATTGGTCTACGTGTTCGGATCCGTGGCGGCTGGCCTGTTGGCCGCGCTGTGCGGGATCGCCGGTGCACGACGATTGGCAGGCGTCGAGCGAAGGTCGGGAACCTAGTGCTTCTGATTCTGGTGATGCTCGGGGCGGCGCTGGGGGCACCTTCGCGGTGGTTGCTCGATCAGGCGATTCAGTCCCGCCACAGCGGTTCATTTCCGTGGGGCACCTGGACCGTCAATGTTCTCGGATCGTTGGCCCTGGGGCTGTTGCTCGGGTTGGCCCAGGCCGGCCACGCCTCGACTTCCCTGGTGGCGCTACTGGGGACCGGGTTCTGTGGTGGATTCACCACTTTCAGCACCTTTAGCTTCGAGACCCTGCGACTGGTGGAAGAGGGATCCATTGGCAGTGCGGTGGTGAACGTACTCGCCAGCGTTGCGGTGGCGATGCTCGCCGCTTCCGGCGGTTGGTACCTCGCCACACTGTGGTGGGGCTGAGCCCGCGAGAGCAAAGTGGGGGTGGACGCCCGCCGGTGAACGTGGATAATTACGAAGAACGCTGCGCCAATCCAGTGGCCTTCACTACTCTGGCGTCGCAACCCGGCGGAGGGGAAGCCGCCGGGTACCACGACCGAGAAGGCAGTGCGCATGGCTGACGAGACCAACGATCCCTTACCGCAGGTGAAGTTCTTGACCGTCGCGGAAGTGGCATCGATCATGCGTGTGTCAAAGATGACCGTGTACCGGTTGGTGCACAGTGGCGAGTTGCCGGCGGTTCGCGTGGGTCGATCGTTTCGGGTCCCAGAACGCGCCGTGCATGACTTCCTTCGACGCTCGTTCAACGCTGCCGGGTAACCTCGGCTGGCCGTTCACACTCGCCGGGCGGGGGCCACGCCCTAGGATGGGCGAGACGCCGTACGCTTGGCGCAAGACTCGATGTCACAAGATGGCAACGGTCACATCCGGTGAGTGGTGGAAAAGTCCGCCAGAAGCGAAGGGACACCAGTGGGTTCTGTAGTCAAGAAACGTCGTAAGCGGATGGCCAAGAAGAAGCACCGCAAGTTGCTGCGCAAGACGCGCGTGCAGCGTCGCAACAAGAAGTAGTCCCTAGCCGGACCGTCGTCGACACCTTCGCCCCGGTTCGGCCGTGCGCGGAGGGGAAGGAACGCAGCAGATGGCAAAGGTCGTCCTCGTCACCGGAGTGTCTCGGCATCTCGGTGGGCGTATGGCGCGGGTGCTCACCGCTGAGCCGGGCATCGACCGGGTCATCGGTGTCGATGTGATTCCACCTCGTCAAGACATTGGCGGGGCCGAGTTCGTTCGTGCCGACATTCGCAACCCGATCATCTCCAAGGTGATCCGGGCAGCAAGTGTGGACACGGTCGTGCACATGGGCGTGATCGCCACCCCGATGCAGGCCGGTGGCCGGATGTCGATGAAAGAAATCAACGTCATCGGCACCATGCAGTTGCTGGCTGCCTGCCAAAAGGCCCCCACCTTGGAGAAGTTGGTCGTCAAGTCCACCACCGGGGTCTATGGCTCCGGCCCCAAAGATCCGGCCATGTTCACCGAAGAGATGCAGCCGAAGCACCCGCCGTCCTCCGGTTGGGCGAAGGACTCGGTGGAAGTTGAGGGTTACGTGCGGGGTTTCGCCCGGCGGCGTCCGGACGTGATGGTGACGACCCTTCGGCTGGCCAATTTCTTTGGCCCCACCGTCGATACCCCCATGACCTCCTACTTCTCGCTGCCCGTGATCCCTACGGTTTTGGGCTACGACGCCCGGCTGCAGTTCATTCATGAGGACGACGGTTTGGAGTCGCTGCGCCGGGCCTGCGTCACCGATCGGCCCGGAACCTTCAACATGGCTGGCGATGGTGTTCTCTTGCTGAGCCAAGCTGCCCGCCGCGCCGGGCGTCCGATTGCGCCCATCCCCTCGCCTATGGTGGGCATGGTCGGGGCTGCCGTGCGACGAGCCGGTCTGGCCGATTTCTCCCCGGAGCAGGTGCGATTCCTCACGTTTGGCCGCGGGGTCGACACCACCCGGATGCGGGAAGTCTTCGGATTCCAGCCACAGCACACCACAGCCGAGACTTTCGACGAGTTCGTGCGATCGCGGGAGTCCCTGCGGCTCATTCCGGCCGAGAAGATCGAAGCCGCCGAACGTCAACTAGTGTCCATGCTCGGAGGTGCGCGCGCTCATGGGTGATGCCCGAGTGATCCCGTTCGACGACAGTTCAAGGTCACGACGTCGACCTGTCGCCGAGGTCAGTGAAGATGACGTGCTCGACATATCCGAGTTGACCCCCGAACCACCGAGTTTGCGGGAGCGAGTCACCGATTCGCTCGACTTCTTGCGCCGGCGCATCACCGGGGAGTACCCGGTTGACGATTTCGGATTCGATCCGGAACTTCTCGACAAGGTGCTGATGGCCCCGTTGCGCCCGATGTATTCCTCATATTTCCGGGTCGAGACTCGGGGGTTGGAGAACGTGCCCGACTCCGGTGGTGCGCTCGTGGTGGCGAATCATTCCGGCACCATCGCCCTGGATGCAGTGATGACCCAACTGGCGTTGCTGGATCACCACCCCGCCCACCGGCACCTACGCATGTTGGGCGCCAATCTGGTCTTCTCCATGCCATTCGTCGGGGAAGTTGCACGCAAGGGTGGCCACACCCTGGCGTGTGCTCCGGACGCGGAGCGACTGCTGGCCGAAGGCGAGTTGGTGGGCGTCTGGCCGGAGGGTTTCAAAGGCATCGGAAAACCGTTCAGCGAGCGCTACAAACTGCAGCGATTCGGCCGCGGCGGGTTCGTTGCCGCAGCGTTGCGCACCGGTGCCCCGATCATTCCGTGTGCGATTGTCGGGGCCGAGGAGACGTACCCGATCATCGGGAACGCCAAGTTCCTCGCGCGAATGCTCGGCCTGCCGTACTTCCCGCTCACCCCGACCTTCCCGTGGCTGGGTCCGATCGGGATGGTGCCGGTACCGAGCAAGTGGATCATTGAGTTTGGTGAGCCCATCCCCACCGACGAGTTCGCTGAGGGTGCCGCCGATGACCCCATGCTGGTGTTCAACCTCACGGATCAGGTGCGCGAGACGATCCAGCAGACGCTGTATCGACTGCTGGTTCAGCGCCGGTCGGTCTTTCGGTAACCGCAGTGACGGCCAACCTCGCAAGCCTGGTGACAGATGCAGCAAATCGCAGCCCACAGGCACCCGCATTCATTAGTTCCGATCGAACCGTCACCTGGTCGGAGTTGGAGCGGTTGGTGCGTGCAGTGGCTGGTGGGCTCACCGCCCGCGGACTGGTGCCCGGGGATCGGGTGGCGCTGGTCATCACCAACAGCATCGAGTTCGTTTCCAGCTACTTCGGAGTCCTCCGGGCCGGGTTGGTGGCCGTCCCGATCAACACCACCTACACGCCGTACGAGATCTCGTACCTGCTCGAGCAATCTGGTGCCGCGCTCGTGTTGTCCGACCGTTCCAGTGAGGACGCCGTCCAGCAGGCCACCGATGACGTACCCGTCATCGTGGTCGGCAGTGCTTCCTGGCGAAGCCTCACAATTGGGTCGACCCCGCCGCCGGAGTACGTGGTGGGGGCGAACGACCTCGCCGTGCTCATGTTCACCTCGGGCACCTCTGGGCGGCCCAAAGGTGCGATGCTCACCCACCAATCCCTGCTGTCGAATCTCGATCAACTCTCGTCGGTCCCCGATCCGCAGGTGATGCGCGGCGACGACGTGGTGCTGGTGCTGCTACCGCTGTTCCACATCTATGCGCTCAATGCAGTGCTTGGCATGCTCGCGCGCACCGGTGCGGCGGCAGTGCTGACGGGCAAGTTCGATCCGAAGGATGCGTTGCGGCTGGTGCGTAGGTGGGGAGTCACGGTGGTGGCGTCGGCCCCACCGGTGTACCAAGCATGGGCGAGGTTGCCTGGGCTGGCCGATGCGCTGTCCGATGTCCGGCTGATGGTTTCCGGTGCGGCACCGCTCACACCCGAGGTTTTTACGGCTTTCACCACCGCAGCCGAGAGCCCGCTGTGGGAGGGCTATGGCATGACCGAGGCGAGCCCGGTGGTCACCTCCACCGTCGTCACCGGAGTGGCCAGGGCTGGCTCGGCGGGCCAGCCGCTGCCGGGAGTTGAGATCAAACTGTGCGACGAGGGGGGTGACGAAGTCGAGGACGGTGACCTTGGGGAGATCTACATTCGTGGCGCCAATGTGTTCTCTGGCTACTGGCCCGACGGGGCAGATGGGGCCGATGAATCCGGCTGGTGGGCGACTGGTGATGTCGGCTACTTCGACCAGAATTCCGAACTCCGGCTAGTGGATCGGCGCAATGACCTGATCATCGTCAGCGGTTTCAATGTCTACCCGCGGGAAGTCGAAGAAGTCCTCGGCAAACTCCCGGAGGTGCGGGAGGTGGCGGTTGTGGGTGAGTCGCACCCGACCACCGGCCAAACGGTCAAGGCCCTGATCGTCGTGCGGCCGGGCATGGAACTGGAGCCCGACGCTGTGATTGCGGCAGCCCGGACCAAGCTTGCGCGCTTCAAATGCCCGACCATCGTGGACTTCGTCGATGAACTGCCGCATTCCGGCACCGGCAAAGTGTCGAAGGGTCGCTTGCGGGAACCGATCCCCGGGGTGCGGGAGTGAACTCCAACGCCACACCACCCACCGTGACCCTGGTGGGCAAACCTGGCTGTCACCTGTGTGATGCCGCCCGTGCCATCGCGATTCCGGTCTGCGAACAGGCGGGTGCCACCTTTGTGGAGGTCTCCATCCTGGACTCCCCGGAGCTGGCCGATGTCTACGCCGAGTACATCCCGGTAATACTCATCGATGGTGAACAACACGATTTCTGGCGGATCGACGCCGACCGGCTGCGCCGTGCCTTGAGTGCAAAAGGCGCGCCTGGACTGTGAGACTGCTCACCTGGGTCGGGCTGACGTCTTCGCGATTTGGTCGAATTGGGCCGTTCCGCTTATCCTTAGCAAAGTAAGTTCACGCCCGTAGATCCTGTTGGGCGACGGTTTACCCACCTTCACGCTGGGACGCCGTCGCCAGCGGATCCGCCGCCACCACGTTCTTGGGAGATGCCGCATGACGCTCATCGTCGTCGGTATATCCCATCGTTCCGCGCCGTTCGGGGTGCTGGACCACGTCGCCCTCGACTCACTCGGCGTCAACACCCTCTTGGACCACGTGATCTTCAGCGACCACGTTGCCGAAGCGATGGTGCTGTCCACGTGCAACCGGGTGGAGGTGTACGCCGACGTCGACCGCTTCCACGGCGCGGTTGACGACATCGGTGGAGCACTGGCCAAGGAGGCCGGGGTGCCCGTCGCCGAACTCGCGCCCCACATGTACGTGCACTACGACGAACGCGCCGTGCACCACGTTTTTTCGGTCGCTGGCGGTCTTGATTCGATGGTGGTCGGCGAAGCGCAAATCCTCGGTCAGGTGCGTGCCGCGCTGAAGATCGCCCAGGACCAAGGCACAGTCGGCCGAACCATCAACGAGTTGGCCCAGACTGCGCTGCGGGTGGGTAAGCGCATCCACAGCGAGACGAGCATCGATCGGCACGGGGCCTCGGTAGTGAGCGTGGCGTTGGATCAGGCTGCCGAGATTCTGGGAGGACTTGGCGGCCGTTCGGCGGCCATCGTCGGAGCCGGCGGAATGGCGACGCTGGCTGTGAACTATCTGCAAGATGCCGGGGTCGAACGCATCACGGTCGCAAATCGCACATTGGGAAACGCCGAACGGTTGGCCCGCAGCGCGGAACGCCCGTACGGGACGCGTGTGCAGGTGAGCTCGATGGACGACCTTTCCGCGGTACTTGAGTCGGCCGATGTCATCGTCGCGTGCACCGGAGCGAAAGGCACGGTGATCTCCGCGGAGCAGGTGCCAGCTCGACAGAGCCCGCGGGTGCTGCTCGACTTGGCGCTCCCACACGACATCGACGTGGACGTGGCTGAGGTTGCCGGTGCGGTGCGCATCGATCTAGCTTCGCTGGCTTCGGTTTCGCACCGCCATTCCGGAGCTGAGTCGGCGGCAATTGCCATCGTCGATCTGGAAGCCAGGTCCTTCCTCGCGGCGCAGGCGGCGACCACCGTCGAACCGCTCGTGCTGTCGCTGCGGGCGCGCGGCGATGGGATCGTCGAACGTGAGATGTCGCGACTGAGACTGAAAATGCCGCACGTCGACGATGCCAGCGCCCACGAAGTCGAACGGGCGATGCGCCGGGTCATGTCATCGCTGCTGCACACCCCTACCGTGCGCATGAAGCAGATGGCGGCTGATCCGGATGGGGAGAGATTCGCCGACGCCGTGCGGGCGCTGTTCGATCTTGATCCGGCTTCAGTCCAGGCGATCACCATGCCACCGGAGGCGCTGGATGACTGACGCCATCAGGCTCGCCACGCGGCGCAGCCATTTGGCGCTCACGCAGTCCCGTGGAGTTGCTGCGCGCCTCAGCGAAGTGTCCGGCCGCAAGGTCGAGATCGTAGAAGTTGTATCCGAAGGTGACGTCAACCCTGCCCCATTGACCTCGATCGGGGGCACCGGCGTATTTGTGGCGGGCGTCCGCGCCGCGTTGCTTGACGGTCGTGCGGACATCGCCGTGCATTCGCTGAAGGATTTGCCGACCGCCTCCGCCGAAGGAATCGACCTGGTGGCCATTCCGGCGCGCGAGGATCCCCGAGACGGGCTCTGTGCCAGCCGCGGCGCGCATCTTGTGGATCTTCCAGCCGGGGCGCGGGTGGGCACCGGATCACCGCGCCGGCACGCCCAACTCGCGTTGGCCCGCCCGGACCTCGAGGTCGTGCCAATACGGGGAAACGTCGATACCCGCTTGTCCAGGGTCGGCGATGACCTTGATGCCGTGGTGTTGGCAGCAGCGGGACTTGCGCGGGTCGGGCGTTTGAGCGACGTTTCCGAATTGCTTCCCACCGACGTCATGTTGCCCGCGCCAGGGCAAGGGGCGTTAGCGGTAGAGATGTCGGTGATGGCACCGGCATCCATGCGCGCGGACGTAGCCGTCTTGGACGATCCAGCGACTCGGGCGTGTGTGACCGCGGAACGCAGTATGCTCGCCGCTTTGGAAGCAGGCTGTTCGGCGCCGGTAGGTGCCATCGCGACCCTGGACGAACCGGGCTACTGGGAACCAGAGATCTTCCTCACTGGTGGCGTCTTCGGCGTCCGCGAGGCGATAAGCATGTCAATAACTGGATCGGCAGCTGACGCAGAGCAGCTCGGGCGGGAACTTGCCGCCCGGTTGCTTGCAGCGGGAGCGGCCACACTGATGACGGAGTACAAGCTGTGACGAGCACGGACAACACCCCCGACAACGGCCCCGTGTGGTTGGTAGCGGCCGGCCCCGGAGACGCTGACTTGCTGTCGGCTCGGGCGACGAGGGCCTTGGCATCCGCCGACGTGGTGGTGACTGATTCGCAGGTGGCTTCGCTGGCCGAGCAATGCGCTCCGCAGGCAAGCATCGAACCCGCCGTCGACTCCAATGGCCTTCCCATCACCCGCGCCGCACGAGCCAAGAAGGTGGCCAACGCTGCCCGAAAGGGCCAGTCGGTGGTGCGGTTGATGTCCGGGGATCCGGCATTTGATGGTGCCCTGGCTGAGGAAGGCGAGGCGCTGTTCAAGCAGGACATTCGATTCGACGTGGCCCCTGGTACGTCGGCGTTGAGCGGTGTAGCCACCTATGCCGGGATCCCGCTGGTCACCAAGAAGTCCACTCGGGTCGTGGTGCTCACGGATCCGGCGGAAATCCCAGCCGCGGATCACGATGCCACCGTCGTGTACACCAACGGTGCAGATGAGGCACCGGATATCGCTGCCCGACTGATCGCCGCCGGATTCGACGCCGGTACGCCGGTGGCGGTTGTCCGCTCCGGGGCCACTGTCGAGCAGCGGACTCTGGTGTCGACCCTGGCTGAAGTGGGCAAAGTTGCCAAAGCCGCGAAATTGGCGGGCGCTGGAATGGTGATCATCGGATCCGTGGTCAACGCCAGGCCGGCGCTGGATTGGTTCGAGACCAAACCGCTGTTCGGCTGGCGAGTACTGATCCCGCGGACCAAGGAGCAAGCGGGCGCGGTATCGGCGCGGCTCGCGCCATACGGTGCAGTCGGCGAGGAGGTGCCCACCATCTCGGTGGAACCCCCGCGCACTCCACAGCAGATGGAAAAGGCAATCCAGGGAATCGTGGATGGCATGTACGCCTGGGTGATCTTCACCTCCGCCAATGCGGTGAAGGCAATCCGGGAGCGTTTTGCCGCCCGCGGCCTCGATGCCCGGGACCTGGCTGGCGTCAAACTGGCGGCGGTGGGCGACAAGACCGCGCAAGCGCTGCGCGAACTCGGCGTCACCCCCAACCTGGTGCCGGACGGAGAGCAGTCCAGTTCCGGCCTGGTGGCCGCCTGGCACGCCTACGACGCCGAAATCGACGGGGGCAACAACCGCGTGTTCCTGCCCCGAGCCGACATTGCCACGGAAATCCTGGTGGAGGGACTCACCGAACTGGGATGGGCCCCCGACGACATCACCGCCTACCGCACGGTCCGGGCCTCGCCGCCGCCCGCGCCGATCCGCGAAGCCATCAAGACCGGCGGCTTCGACGCGGTGCTGTTCACTTCCTCCTCGACGGTGCGCAACCTGGTGGGTATTGCGGGCAAACCGCACACCACCACGGTGGTGGCATGTATCGGCCCGGCAACTGCGAAGACGGCTGAGGAACATGGACTTCGCGTGGACGTGCTGGCCAGCGAACCGAAGATCGAAGTGCTCGTCGATGAACTCGCGGCCTTCGGGGAGACTCTGCGCCTGGCTGCCATCGAGAGCGGCGAAGCCTCGTGGCGGCCCAGTCGCAAGCGGGTTGCCCGGCGGCGCTCCTCGCGATGAACGCGCAGTTCCCGACTGCTCGGCCGCGTCGCCTGCGTCGCAATCCAGCCATGCGGCGTTTTGTCCGCGAGACCACGCTGGAACCGCGGCAGTTGGTGCTGCCGCTGTTCTACAAGGAGGGCTTGCGCGCTCCGACGCCGGTCGCGTCGATGCCGGGGGTGCTGCAGTGCGACCTGCCCACCTTGCGAGAACTCGCCCAGCAGGCGGTGGCAGCCCACGTCGGCGGGGTGATGTTATTCGCGGTCCCGGAGGTGCGCGATGCCCACGGCTCAGCCGCACTTGATCCAGACGGTGCGCTGAGTGTTGCGGTGCGCGAGGTTCGCGACGCGGTGGGTGATGAGGTGCTGGTGATGGCCGACGTCTGTCTGGACGAGTTCACCGATCACGGACACTGTGGAGTGCTGACCGCGACCGGTGAGGTGGACAACGACGCCACTCTGGTGCGCTACGCCGAGATGTCCGTGGTGTTGGCCGAGGCCGGGATCGATGTAGCCGCACCAAGCGGCATGATGGATGGCCAGGTCGGGGTGATCCGCGAGGCACTCGATGCCGCCGGACATTCCGAGGTGGCGATTCTGGCCTACGCCGCCAAATACTCCTCGGCCTTCTACGGCCCATTCCGCGACGCCGTCGACAGCGCTCTGTGTGGTGACCGCCGGACTTATCAGCAGGATCCGTGCGGTGCCCGTCGCGAGGCATTGCGCGAGGCCAGGTTGGACATTGACGAAGGCGCCGATTTCGTGATGGTCAAGCCCGCCCTGCCCTACCTCGACGTACTCAGCGCGGTGTCGAGCCAGTCGGAGGTGCCGGTTCTGGCATACCAGGTCTCGGGGGAATATTCGATGGTCGAGGCCGCGGCCCAGGCTGGCTGGCTGGATCGCCGTGCTGCAGTGCTTGAGACACTCACCGCCATCCGCCGGGCCGGGGCCGATGGCATCCTCACGTATTGGGCACTTGACGCTGCACGCTGGCTAGAGTCGTAGGAGCCGTGATCGCCGCCGAAGGTGGTTCGTGCGACTATGTGCCCATGGACGAAGCGGTGATCCGGGATTCCGCCTCACGAGAGTGGTTCGCTCGTGCCCAGAAAGTCATCCCGGGTGGGGTGAATTCACCGGTGAGGGCCTTTCGGGCCGTGGGTGGTACACCGCGCTTCTTCACCTCTGGACGAGGCGCGATCATCACCGATGCCGATGGCAATGACTACGTCGATTTGGTGTGTTCCTGGGGGCCGATGATTCTGGGGCACGCCCACCCGGAAGTGCACGACGCGGTGGACGCCGCAGTGGCGCGCGGGCTCTCGTTCGGCGCGCCGAGCATCGCCGAAGTTCAATTGGCGGAGGAGATCTGCGCCCGGGTCCCCGAGGTGGAAGCTGTCCGCCTGGTGTCCTCTGGCACCGAGGCCACGATGAGCGCCGTCCGGTTAGCCCGCGGTTTCACCGGCCGCCCGGCGATCGTGAAATTTGCCGGCTGCTACCACGGACACAGCGATGCGCTGCTGGCTGCTGCGGGCTCTGGGGCGGCCACCTTCGGCATCCCCGGGTCCGCCGGGGTCACAGTCGGTGCGGCGGCGGACACCATTGTGTTGCCCTACAACGACCGTGAGGCGGTCGAGAACGCCTTTGCCGCGCAGGGCGATCGGATCGCGGCCGTGATCACAGAGGCGGCCGCGGCCAATATGGGGGTGGTGCCCCCCGAGGGTGATTTCAACGCTTTCCTTGCGCGTACCGCGCACGCCAACGGGGCGCTGCTGATCTCCGATGAGGTGATGACCGGCTTCCGCGTCGCGCGCGGTGGCTGGCAGTCGCTCACCGGCCCCAGCGGCACTGATGCTCCAGATCTGTTCACTTACGGGAAAGTCATCGGTGGTGGGCTGCCCGTGGCCGCCTTCGGCGGTCGCGCCGATGTGATGGCTCACCTCGCACCACTCGGACCCGTGTATCAAGCTGGCACCCTCAGCGGCAATCCGGTTGCCACCGCCTGCGGGCTGGCAACTTTGCGCAACTGCACCGATGAGGTCTACACGCACCTCAACCGGACGGCGCACACCGTGGGTGAACTCGTGCATGACGCGCTCGACGCCGCGGGTGTCCCGCATCGGCTGCAAACCGCCGGCAACCTCTTCAGCGTGTTCTTCACGGATCAGGAAGTGACCAACTTCGCCTCCGCGCAGACTCAGGACACGGCGGCCTTTGGGCGGTTCTTCCACGCGATGCTGGATGGCGGGGTTTCGTTGCCGCCGTCTGCTTTCGAAGCTTGGTTCGTGTCAGCCGCCCATGACGACGATGCCATTGAAAAGATCGCTGCGGCTCTCCCAGCCGCGGCCCGAGCAGCCGCGGAGGTCCCCTCGTGAGCCGAACCGTCGTTCACCTTCTTCGCCACGGTGAGGTATTCAACCCCGAAGGTGTGCTCTATGGGCGGCTGCCGGACTTCCACCTGTCCGACCTCGGTGTCGAGATGGCTGAGCGCGCTGCCGAGGCGTTGGCGAATCGAGACGTCGCTTTGGTGTGGTCGTCACCGATGGAACGAGCGCAGGAGACCGCCGCGCCGGTCGCCGCGGTGCACGACCTGCCGATCGGTCTGGATGAGCGCCTGCTGGAAGCCACCAACGTGTTTG
Organism: uncultured Actinomycetes bacterium; assembly: GCA_963842975.1. GTDB lineage: Bacteria > Actinomycetota > Actinomycetes > S36-B12 > UBA10799 > JACJWR01. The sequence continues at coordinate 286,010 of CAWJIH010000004.1, forward strand.
AGGGAGAGCGAGTATCGGTCGGTGACGGCGTCCTGCGCCAACCGCGCACCTGGGTCCACTTGCGCAACCCCCTCAAGCCCAGCTGGGGTGAGCCGTATCGCGACGTCGCCGCCCGCATGCAGGCGGTGATTGAGAATGCACGGGTGCTCGCCGAAGGCCACGAAGCGGTATTGGTGAGCCACCAGTTGCCGATCTGGATCGCCCGGTTGAGTCTGGAGGGACGGCGATTGCCGCACCATCCCGGGCATCGGCAATGCAACCTGGCGTCCATCACGTCACTCGTATACGACGGTCACCGGCTTGCCGCCGTGCTCTACACCGAGCCGTCGGCCGACCTGGTGGAAAAGAGCAACAAGGGAGTAGGAGCCTAAGCGCAGTGGGACTCGGACGTTCCGGCAAGGTGGCGGCTGCGGCCGCCGCTGTGCTCTGCGCCACGGTCGTGCTCGCTGGTTGTGGCGCGGACTCCTCGGCCACTGAGGCCGCCGGCACCGGCTACGTCGCCGGTGACGGATCCGCTGTCGTGCTCGCCGAGGCCGAGCGTGGGGAAGCCCCGGTCATCAGCGGTCCCACGCTGACCGGGGGGACATGGTCATCCGATGAGGCGCGTGGTGACGTGGTTGTGGTGAATGTGTGGGCCTCGTGGTGCGCACCCTGCCGGGCCGAAGCACCCACGCTGGAGACCTCCTACCAGACCCATCAAGGTCAAGGCGTGCAATTCGTGGGCATCAACACTCGCGATACCGACGCTGCCGCGGATGCCTTCGTGGCCCGCTACGGAATCACCTACCCGAACATTGTGGACGCCGACGGTCAGGTGCAACTGCGGCTCCGCGAAACGTTGCCGCCGCAGTCGATTCCGTCGACGCTCTTCCTCGACCGGCAGGGACGAGTTGCCGCCCGGGTGTTGGGGGAGGTTGATGCCACGCGCCTTGACGGCATCATCGAAACCTTGGCGGCGGAGCCGGCGGCATGAGCGCGCTGCTGGGATCTGTGACGTCGGTGGTGGCCGACGGGTCCCTGCTGCTTGCCTTCGGTATCGCGCTGCTGGCCGGGCTGGTGTCCTTTCTCTCGCCATGTGTGTTGCCGCTGGTGCCCGGGTACCTCTCTTTCGTCACCGGGCTGACCGGTGCCGACCTAGGCGTGGCTGCCAAACCCCCGGAGCGCACCGGCGCGACAGCTGCGGGCACACCGGCGGGCAGTGGTGCCGTGGCATCTGAGAGCCCATCGAAACTGGCAGCGGCGCCGGCCGGCGCGGTGCAGTTGGCGGCCCCGGAGGATTCCTCAGGGCCGACCGCGGGGGCCAGAGTTCGCCTGCTCCGGCACTCACGTGTGCTCGCCGGAACACTGGGGTTTGTGCTCGGATTCTCGGCGGTTTTCATCGCCTACGGTGCCTTGTTCGGCGCCCTGGGTGGCTGGCTTCTGGAATACCAGGATGCGATTCAGCGGGTGCTCGGGGTGTTCGTGATTGTGCTCGGTTTGAGCTTCGCGGGCTGGCTACCCGGTATGAACACGGAGTGGCGGCTGCACGTGGCGCCGCGCTACGGCGTCTGGGGTGCCCCGCTGCTCGGGGCGCTATTCGGGCTCGGCTGGACCCCCTGCATCGGCCCCACCCTGGCTGCAGTCCAATCGCTGGCGTTCAGCGAAGGCTCAGCCGCCCGCGGGGCGATTCTTTCGCTCGCGTACTGCATCGGCCTCGGCCTGCCCTTCATCCTGCTCGGCCTGGCCTTCGAACGATTCGCCGGCGCCCTCGGTTGGGTCCGGCGGCACTACTCGTTGGTGATGCGACTCGGCGGCGTGTTGCTGATCGTGATCGGTCTCGCCTTGGTCACCGGCCTGTGGTCGGAGGTCATGGTGTGGGCGCGGGTGTTGGCTGGCGGTTTTGAGGTGGCGCTGTGACAGACGCTTTGGCCACCCCAGTCCGGGAGGCGCCCAGCGAACCGACCGGATTTGGTGCCGCGGCCTGGGCTCGCTGGTTCTGGCGGCAGTTGACCAGCATGCGAGTGGCGCTGATCCTGCTCTTCATCCTCGCCGTGGCGAGCGTCCCCGGATCGATCTTCCCCCAGCGTGGCACTGACCCAGTCGCGGTGAGCCGCTACTTCGAGCAGAACCCGGCGGTGGCTCCGTGGCTCGACCGGTTCTTCATGTTCGATGTGTTCGCGGCACCCTGGTTCGCTGCGATCTACCTGCTGCTGTGCATTTCGCTGGCGGGTTGCATCCTGCCGCGAACCTTGGATCACCTACGCGCCTTGCGCACCCCGCCGCCGGCACCGCCGTCACGGTTGGCCCGCATGCAGGGCTACCGGACTTTCACTGCGGACGCTGGGGTGCAACCCGAGCAAGTGGTGGAAGCGGGCCGGGTCTGGCTGTCCTCGCGCCGCTGGCGGGTGCGCTCCGGCGAGGGCTGGGTGGCCGCGGAGAAGGGCTACCTGCGCGAGACGGGCAACCTGCTTTTTCACGTGTCGCTGCTGGTGCTGCTGGCCGCCGTAGCACTCGGCAGCCTTTACGGCTGGCGCGGATCGGTGGTGGTGGTCGAGGGTCGTGGATTCTCCAATACCCTCACCCAGTACGACACCTTCACCTCCGGCCGGCTGGTGGATCGGGACGGATTGGCCCCGTTCACTGTGGCGTTGGACGACTTCGAAGTGGAGTTTGAACGCGGTGCCGTGCAGACCGGCGCCCCGCGCGACTACCGGGCGGATGTCAACTACCTATCCTCGCCGGAGGCCCAGGCGCAGTTTGCCTCCATCGGGGTGAACTCTCCGTTGAGCGTCGCAGGGTCCAAGGTGTTCCTCACAGGTCACGGCTACGCCCCCCGCTTCATTGTGCGCGACGGCAGCGGGGTCGAGGTATTCAACGGTCCGGTGCCCTTCTTGCCCCGGGACGGCAACTTCACCTCCACCGGGGTGATCAAGGTGCCGGATATGGATCCGCAACTCGGTTTCCAGGCCATCTTCCTCCCCACCGCAGCCGTCGATCCCGAAGCGGGGCCGATCTCGTTGTTCCCGGTGCCGGAGGACCCCGCAGTGTTCCTCTCGGCGTGGCAGGGTGACCTCGGCCTCGACTCCGGGGTGCCGCAGTCGGTGTTTCGGCTGGACGTGTCGGATCTGACTCAGGTAGGTCTGCAGTCATTGCGGCTGGGGGAGACGTGGACCCTCCCAGATGGGCTCGGTTCGGTGGAGTTCGCTGGAATTGATGAGTTTGCCAACTTCTCGGTTGCTCGGGATCCGGGTAAGGAGCTGGCGCTAATCGCCAGCGTGGTGGCGATTCTCGGCCTGATGGCTAGTCTGTTCATCCCAAGGCGGCGGTTGTGGTTGCGCGTAGCCACGGACGACGAAGGCCGTACCCTCGTCTCTGTTGCCGGACTGAGCCGAACCGAAAGCGCCGCCGTCGATGAAGAGACGGCCACCCTAGCTGCGGCAGTCACGCCAGATCGAACACCCGAAACTGCACCACCCGGAGACGATTCCTCAGAAAGGGGACGTGCATGAATGCCGACCTCGCCTCGTTGTCGAATCAATTCATCTATGCCGCGATGGGGGTCTACACCCTGGCAATGATCGCCTTCGCGGTGGCGCTGGCCGCGACCCGTGGGAATCCGACCCCAGTTGCTGCAGGCACTTCCGAGGTCACGCAGGCCCGAGCTGCGGTCGCAGTGGGCTCGCCGGGGGTGGATCCCGGGGTGGGTGGCGGAACCTCCCTACCCACGTCGTCGGCGGGTGCGGCGCAGTCCCCGGTGCCGCTGCCGCCAGGGCGGCGGGCAGGAAACATCGCCATGTCGCTCACCTGGCTGGCCACCGGAATGTTGACGATTGGCGTGGTGCTGCGCGGATTCTCGGCAGGGCGGGTGCCCTGGGGCAACATGTACGAGTTCTCCATCACCGCGGCGCTCGCGGTGATCGTGGTGTTCCTGCTGATGTCGATCCGCCACGATCTGCGGTGGCTGGGTCTGTTCGTGGTGGGAGCGGTGCTGCTCACCCTCGGGCTCGCCGTCACGGTGCTGTATACCGAGTCTGCGCAGTTGGTGCCGGCGCTGAAGAGTTGGTGGTTGGTGATCCACGTGTCGGCGGCGATCATCTGCGCTGGCGGTTTCAGCCTGGCGTTTGTTTTCTCCGGCGCATATCTGATTCGGGATCGCGCCGAGCGGCGCAGCGCGAATGGGGTCGCCTCCGGCTGGCTCAGTTCCAGGCTTCCAGCAACGGAGCGGTTGGACCGGATGGCCTACCAGGTGGTGGCATTCACCTTCCCGCTATGGACGTTCGCAGTGATTGCAGGTGCCATCTGGGCGGAGAACGCCTGGGGTCGGTACTGGGGGTGGGACCCCAAGGAGACCTGGGCCTTCATCACCTGGGTGGTGTACGCCGGCTACCTGCATGCGCGCGCGACGTCAGGGTGGAAAGGCCGGCGGGCGGCCTGGATCGCGATTCTGGGCTTCGCAACGTTCATGTTCAACTACTTCGGCGTCAACATGCTGATGCCGGGGCTGCACTCCTACGCTGGCGTGTGAGGCGGGACTTGCTGCCAGCGGGAGGGTGACGGGAAAGTGCTAAGAGGAAGCGGGCGGCGCGTTATCGTCATCGGGACGCGGGGGGCGCTTGGCTAGGTCGCGTAAGAATTCGATGTCGTCATCGGGCGCAGACATCTGCGCCACCGAGCCCTTCTTCATGCGAGCAGGCCGGCCCAGGAGGAACCACAGCACTGCTCCGACCACAGGCAGCAGCAAAACCGCCAACGCCCACAAATATTTGGGGCCTCGTTGGGTGGTGTGGGCAGGGGTCAAGAGCACGTCGATGAAGGCATACACGATTACCGCTAGCGGTATCACCATGATGATCAGTCGTCCCACACCCCTAGGGTACGTCGGTGAGTCGGGCGGGGAAAGTCGGTGCGTACGCTTGGGGCGTGTCGAGTGAGGAGTCTGAACTTCCAACGCACGCAGTCTGCGCCCGCGGACGAGGAATCCGCCGCAGCCTCACACACCTCCGACCGGGAGAATCCGGGGGAAGGCCCAACCGAGGCAGCGCCCGACGCCCTAGCAGCGGGGCCCGCACACCCGGTGATGCTTTACACCCTGGCCAGGGTTGCGCTGCTGGCCGTGACCGCGGGGTTGCTCTACCTGCTCGGCGCCCGTTCGTGGCTACTCCTGGTGTTGGCACTACTTGTCTCGGGACTGCTTTCTTTCATCTTCCTCGGCAAACTGCGCGACGCGATGAGTGTCCGGATGGATCGGCGCCTGACTGCGGCTCGGGCGCGGCGGGAAGCCGCGGCTCGAGCCGAAGACGATTTGTACTAGCCGGTGATGCTGGGATCAGGCGCCGCGTCCAGCTTGCAGCCAGCCCGCAACGGTGATTGCTCGCGTCACCATGTGGCTCACCGCGGCGCGCTCCTCCTCGGCAACAGGGAAGGCCCCTTGCGTCGAAATGTGTGATGCGCCGTAGGGGTTGCCGTCGTTGAACTTCACCGCAGGGTCGGTGTAGCCGGGTGGCACCAGGATGCCGCCGAAGTGATAAACGGAGTTGTAGAGGGCCAGTAGAGTCGTCTCTTGCCCGCCGCGCTTGGTGGCCGTTGACACGAAGCCGACGTATACCTTGTCGGCCAATTTGCCCTTGGCCCACAGCGGACCGAGGCTGTCGATGAACTGCTTCAACTGGGCGGCCACGTTTCCGTACCGGGTCGGGGTGCCGAACACAACGACATCAGCCCAGTCGACATCATCGGGGGTCGCAAGGTCGACATGTGCGGTGGCTTTCGCATGCGCAGCCCACGCCCCATTCGCCTCGATCGCCTCCGGCGGCGCTAGCTCCGCAACCTTGCGCAGGCGCACCTCGGCGCCGGTGGCTTGCGCGGCTTCCTCGGCCGTGATGGCCATGTCGTGCACCGAACCGGTGGCGGAGTAGTAGATGATCGCGACCTTGACGCTCATGGTTGTCCTTTGCGGCTCACAATGCTCCGGCGTCAGCCTTGCGGTTGACGGTGCTGCAGCGCCCAGGCGAACATCGCCACCGCCCCGGCCGCCGACGCGTTGATGGATCGGGTAGATCCGTACTGCGTGATCGCCAACACCTCATCACAGATCGCCACTGCCTCGTCGGAGAGCCCGGGGCCCTCTTGGCCAAAGAGCATGGCGCAGGAACGCGGTAGCGCGGCGGTCTCGAGGGGGGTGCTGCCGGTGATGTTGTCGATCCCGATGATGCGCAGGCCGGGCTCGTCCGGGCGTCCCGGTCCGCCCGGGTTGCGAGCCCAGGCCGCGAAGGCAGCGAGGTCGGGGTGGTGATGCACATGCAGGTAGCGGTCGGTGACCATGGCGCCACGGCGGTTCCAGTCTCGACGGCCCACGATGTGCACACCGGCGACGTTGAAGGCATTCGCGGAACGCACGATCGACCCGATGTTCAGATCGTGCTGCCAGTTCTCGATCGCCACATGCAGCGGGCTGCGGTCAGCGTCGAGGCGGGCCCGAATCGCCTCAACTGTGAGGTACCGGAAGGAGTCGCCGACATTGCGGCGGTCGCCTTCGGCTAGGAGTTGGATGTCCCACTCCGGGCCAGTTGGCCAGGGCTGCGGATGTGGCCCAACCCCGACCACTAGAAGCCGCTGTCCGTAATTCCGGAGGATCCCGGCGTACGCACTGAGGAGTCCACTTCGGGACGCAAACCGCGCATCGACAACAAGTCCTCGCTGCGCACCCGACGCGCGGAGTCCTCGGGGAGGAAGTGACTACTCAGCGCAGTGGCTCGTTCCGAATCGCCAGCCGCCAAATACAGCGCAACTGCGTGTGCGAGGTCGCGATCCGCCTCGGCGCTGGCGGTCCGGGCCCGCCACCGCAACTCGTAGAGTCGGGCGTGCATCTTCGGATCGTTGTGCGCAGCCGGCATCTGCAGAGCGGCGTCGACGGTGTCCAGGGCCTCTTCATTCAGCCCGTTTGCCAGCAGAGTCATGGCAAGAACCCCTTGATGGCGCACGGCGTCGATCGAGTCGATCCGAACCTCGTGAGCCGCCAGATGGGAATACACGACCGTCAGCGCTTCGTCCTGGGCTCCCAGTTCCAGCAGCGCCTCGGCGAGCAGTGCGGCGTGGTCGAGGGCGAGGACCGATTCGCCGGCGTCGGTGGCTCGGGACAAGGACTCCCGCGCGACAGCGGCAGCCTCCCCCGAACGTCCGGTGGCCAGGAACAATTCGGTACGAGCCCGATCGGTGAGCACCACGTAGTCGTCGGCTCCCATCGCGTCAAAAATGGATCGGGCACCCTGGTAGAGGCTTTCCGCAGCCGTTTCGTCGTGCAGCGCGCGCAATGCGTGGCCCGCCTCAAGATCGCACCTGGCAACCCCGATGAGGTTCTCGTCGGCCTGATAGGCAGAACGCGAATCACGCAGATGTTCGAGCGCTTCGGTGTGGTGGCCGAGGATGCGCAGTGCCAGTCCAAGTCGCAGGCCGGCGTAGCCTCGCGCCACCTCGTCGGTGCCCACTCGAGCGATGTCCAAACATGAGCGCAGCAGCGGCAGAGCCTCCGGGGTACGACCCTGCTGGATCAAGGCCTCCGCCGCGGCATCGTCAGCCCAGGCGACATGCTGGGCTGAACGCGCTTGCCGGAAGGCGGCGCGGGCGCGGGTGAAACATTCCTCGGCCAAACCTCGGGTGCCAGTGATCGAATTCGACTCGGTGTTGATGTAGGCGGCTCCCATCGACATATGCACCCGACCGGCGCTGAGGTGGTCCGCTTCCGACTCGAACAGTGCCAGCGCAGTACGCCAGTGCTCCACTGCCGAGTCCAAATCCGCAAGCGCGGCGTAACCATCCGCAGCACGCTGGGTGGCCAGTGCGACATCGCCCTGGGCCCCCATCGCGCCGAAGTATTGCGCGGCCGACAGGAACCCCGAGACGGCCTCATCGAATCGTTCGAGTTCCATCAGCCCTTGGCCCTGGTTGAATCGGGCGTAGGCAGCGAGGCGGTCGTCACCTGCGGATTCGGAGGCTTCGGCTGCGGCCTCTACGAGGGTTTCGAACTGGATCATGTCGTTGCGGTGGTAGCAGCGATCAGCCAATTCCAGCAGGATCTCGCCGCGGCGTTGCCCGTCGGCCTCAGTTAGCTCGCTCCACAATTCCTCATCGGATAGTTCCGTCATAGCGCCTCCCCCCATCCGATCGGGTCATGCATCGAGTGTAGCCGCGGGTTGCCGCACCAGGGCTAGTCCAGAAGGTGCCAGCTCTACCACGCTCAATGTCATCATTATGCCTGCTACGCAGGCCAGCAGGGCAGCGATTCGAGGCTCTGTGAGCAGGCCCGAGAACGAGAAGGCGATGGCCGCACCGGCGATCTCGCCGCCAGTGGCCATGGCGGTGAACCAAAACGCGCGTTTGCGTGATCCGCCGCTTGCCAACACCGGCGCACTCACTGCTATGCCTTCGGGGATGTTGTGCAAGGCCACCGCCAACGCAGTAACGAGTCCAGCCGGCCAGGAGAGCAGCGCGGCCGCCATTGGGGCTGCACCTTCGGGCACATTGTGCAGACCGATGGCAATGGCCACCAGTAGCGCGCTGCGACCCAACCGCGAACCGCCGACTTCGAAGAATTCGGCGATGTAGTGCATCCCGACGACCAACGCCGCGCCCACAACTACCCAACCACCGACGGCAAAGACACTCAGGCCACCTTCAACTGCCGATGGCAGCAACTCCAGCGAACTAATCAGGATCATTGCCACTGCGGCGATGAGAATCGCCCAGCCGAACACTCTGGGTGACCAATCTCTTCGGCTCGCGGCAAGCGCCCAGCCGATCATTGTGGCCAGCGCAGCAGCCGACGCCAACGCGAAGGCAGCTAGCGGAGACGCACTCACGGCCCAACGTTACCTAGGGAGTGAATCCCGGCCGCCAGCCGACACCGCACGCCGAACAACGAGGCCGGTACGGGCTGTGGTTCACAACCCGTACCGGCCTCGTTGCAGGGACTGCCTGAGGAATCAGGATCAGCCTTCCTGGGTGGGCGATTCATTCTGGTCGCGCTCGGCCATTCGCTGCTCCATCTCGGCTCGCCGCTCGGCCATCTTCTGTTCCATTTCGGCGGCGTCCGCTGGCGACAGCGCGCCGATCATCTTCGCGGTCGCGGACTCGCCGTTGATTGATCCGGCGACCATCGCCTGGTAGCCCACTGCGATGTCGGCGACCGAGGCGTCGTCACCCCTGCCAACATGGACCTTGGTGTCAGCGTTGATCGCGTAGGTTTGGGTGAAGCCGTCAGCCGCACGAACAGTGATCGACTCCGCTGAGATCTCCGTCACCTCGCCGCGCACGGCACGCACCCGTTCGGTGGTTCCGTCTTCGTTCTCCACCGTCGCCTCGCCGTGCAAAACGTCGCCGCCGAAGCCACCGAGCATCCCGCCGCGCTTACCGTCCCGACCATGGTCACCGCCACCGTCTGGGCCGCGCTGGCCGCCCATTCCGCCGCGCTCCGATTCGGTGCTCGAACTGGCGCTGGGTGCTGGTGTGGGATCGGCTGCGAAGGCCACACCGGTGAGGATTGAGGCGCCAAGCGCACCTGCCCCCACGAGAGCGGCAGCCTTGGCAAACCGGGTTCCGGATTCCTTGTTCATGAGTCTGTCCCTTTCGTGATGGCCGATCCGGAAGCCCCGGATCTGCCCCCACACTCACACCTAGGTGTGCGATCCGAATTAGACAAGTGTCAGCGGAATGTAAGTGACTTCCGGGGCCGGCAACGGCGCACGTGAATCACGCCACCATGACAGACCGGGGGGTGCAGCCTCATGCCAACGAGGCGCACCCTAGAGGGGTGAGCAGAATCAGAAGCAAGATCAGCAAAGAGGCGACGGCGTTTGGTGCCGCCGCGGTGCTGGTTGTTGGCTCCCTGCTTCTCGGTCAGCAAGCGGCGACCCCAAACGGTGCTCCGACCCCGGTTTTGGTCCGTGACAATGGGGCGAACACGGTGGTGGCAGTCAACTCCGAATCAGCCACGAGCGCCGAAGCCGCCTGGAATGCCACATCGCTACGCACGCTTCCCGGGTCTGTCTTGGTGCTTCCTCCGGTGTCGGCCAACGCATGCGCCGGGACCGAAGTAGTGGCGGCACGAGCGGCCCCAGCGATTGCCGAGCATAGCCCAGTGCGCCGCAACTGACCCCAACGCCGAAGGCTCCCCGTTGGAAACTATGGCCGCCGCCGTGGCCGCGAGTAAAGGGAGGATCGGTTCGTTGGTGCTGCTAGGCGGTGGGTGGACGCAGGTGTCGCCCGTGGCGATCGATCCAGCGAAGATGGGCAGCCCAATCGAGGTAGCCCTAGCCATTGAAGGCGCGAAAGCAGCTGGCGAAATCCCGGACATGACCGGGATCGATGTGGTGCTGGCGGGACCGCCGCCTGCGCCAGAGGTGCGCCGAGTGTGGGACCAGTATCTTGCGGCGGCGGGGGCTGCCTCGGTGGAGTGGGCAGTGAGTCGGGCGTCTGCGACACCGCAAGCGACGAATGCTCTGAGTTAGTAGCTTGCGGTGTGGCTCACTCAGGGTCGGCCGCAGGGAAGTGCGCTCAAGCTACGGATCGCGGAGTTCACCAACTGTTGGCGTTTGTTGGCGTCGTCGCCAGCCCAGGTCGCTAGCGCCTCAACGGACCCCCAGTAGTCGTTTGCACCCGAAACCAATGCCATATCGGCACCGGCCGAAATGGCGCTCACTACGGCATTCGGCACGCTCAGCCGGTCGGTGATCGCCTTCATTCCCGACAAATCGTCGGTGATGACGGGACCGGTGAATCCGGTTTCCTCCCGGAGTGCCTGATACGCCGCCGGATCTACTGATGTGGGTGATTCGGGATCGAACGACAGCCCCGGCACGACCAGGTGTCCCATCATCACCATCCACGGCCCCGGCCGGGAAAGGAGTTCGGTGTAGATCGGCACGTCGCGTGCCTTGAGCACATCCCACGGGTCGGTGGTGGCGATTTCCAGATGGGAGTCCCCGTCAGCCGAGCCGTGCCCGGGGAAGTGCTTGAGCACCGGAAGGACGTTGTTGTCTCGCAGACCGTCGGAGAAGGCCCCCGCATACGTGATCACGGTGGCCGGATCGCTGCCGTAGGAGCGCACACCCACGATCGGACTGCCAAGGTCAAGGTCCACTAGGGGGGCATAGTCGACGTTGATGCCGTAGTACTGCATTGCTCCGGCGCGGTCGGCTGCCATTGCGCGGACCTGCTCGGGGCTCATGGTGGTGGCCTGTTCCCGGGGCGAGGGCATCAGCCCGAGCAGGTTCGCGTGGTCGGACACCGGGCCACCCTCGTAGTCGACCGCGACGTAGGGCACAGGGTTGGTCGGGAAGGCGGGGTTGCTGGTGCGGAAGAACCCCGCGTTGAGGCCGGTGGATCCGTCCGGGATGAACACGCCACCGACACCCGGTGAGAGCCAATTCGGCCAGCCGCCGCTGCCGTCGAAGCCGGGAACAACCAGGAACTGGGCAAGCTGTTGAGTGCTCCACGAAGCCGGGTTCGGACAACTCGCGGGGACCGTCAGCGCGGCGGCCGGATTCGCTTCCGCCGCCCCCGGCGGCACCAGCGGGGCGGTTCCGCCCGCTGCCATGTCGGGTTCGGGGACTAGCGCTTCGCCCTCAGGTGCGGCGGCGGTGGCGACGGCGGGGTCCGATCCACGGTCGCCGGCACTGCCCGCAAGGAACCCCGCAACGAGCGCGAAGGAACCCAAACTCGCGCCTAACCAAATGAATCGACTCATCGCCTTGCCCTCGGATTTTCCCTCCCTATCCGACCAGAAGACACGAGGCCCAGAGTCGGCCTGCGCATGCTTGTGGGCGTTGGTGAGGGGCATCGCGCCATTATCGCCGGATAGGGGGTGCTATGGGCTGAGGCCCGCCGAGGAAGTGTGACGTGATCGACTTCTCGGCGGGCCGCCCAGCCGGGAAGTCCAAGGCATTCTTGCTTCGGACCATGTCTGAATTCACCTACCTCGGTCAGACTTTCGGTTGCGGGTAGGCAAGATCGTTGGCCAGTCGTCGACCCACCTCGATCTCGGGTTCGATGATGTGCTCGACGCCGATCTGTCGCAGGATTCGGGCGTGTTCGCTGCTCAGGGCCTTCACCCACAACGTGGGCACACCAAAATCGACCAAGTGTGAAGCGGTCAGGATGCTGGCCTCCAGATTCGTGCCGATGCCCAACACCACGCGGTCGAAGTCTGGAATTGCCAGCTGCTTGAGTGCGTCCACGGAGGTGGAGTCGGCTTGGGCTACGAAAGTGAGGTGATCGGCCAGTTGCGCCACTAAGTTCGGATCGTTGTCGATACCTAGAACTTCGACCCCGGCTTCTTCGAGTTGCAGCCCAACTGCACGGCCGAATCGGCCCAGGCCGATCACGGATGCAGAGTTTCCAGCAGCAATCCGGGCAGGGATGCGGTGAGCGAGCGACTTAGCCAATGTAGGGCCTCTCTTCAGGTAAGGAGTAGTGCACGGTTTGGGTGTTCAGCGCCAACGCGGTGGCGAAGGTGATCGGTCCCAGCCGCCCGATGAACATCAGCAGCATCAGGAGCAGTTGCTGGGCCGAGTCCAGCGACGGGGTGATCCCGGTCGACAACCCGACCGTCGACAGCGCGGAGGTGACCTCGGTGATGGCTTGCGCAAGGCTGTAGGGAGTGTGCGCGAGAAGCAGCCCGGTCGCGAGCAGGATGATGGAAGTGAATGCCGAGGCGACTGCGATCGCGCCGCGCTGGGCCGAGGCACTCACGGTCCGGTCGAACACTCGGGTGTCCGGATTGCCGCGCACCTCGGTGATCCAGATCGCGGCCAGCACTGCCAAGGTTGTGATCTTGAGTCCACCTGCGGTGCTGGCAGGTCCGGCACCGATGTACATCAGCAGATCGGTGATGAACCAGGATTCGGCGCGCAACTCGGTGATGTCCACCGAGTTGAATCCGCCGGTGCGCGGGAAGACGCTGAGCCCGATGGCGGCGAGGAGCTTTCCTGGAACGCTGAGCTCGCCCAATGTGGCGTCGTTGGTCCACTCTGTGAGCAGGAACAGCCCGAGACCTCCGAGGAGCAGGACGGCTGTGCCAAGCACCATGATTCGGGTGTGGATCGTCCAGCGTGATCGCCGTGCCCGGCGGTAGAGGGAACGACGGTGGGCCCACAGCTCGAGCAGCACTGGTAGCCCAAGGCCGCCAACGACGATTCCCACGCACAGCGGGATGATGATCCACCAGTCGGTGGCGAAACCAACCAAGTTGTCGCTGAACAACGCGAATCCCAGGTTGTTAAACGCCGAAGCCGAGTGGAAGATCCCGAGCCACGATGACTCCAGCAGCCCGTAGTCGTAATGAAGGAAGAAACGCAGCGTCAGCGTGGCTGCAATCAACGCCTGCAAGACGAGGGCCACCCGGCCAACAGCAAAGACCACCGACCGCAGGCTGCCCGGATCGACTCCACCCACCTCGGTGGAGGCAGAGGCGCGGGCTCGCAGGCCAAGGCGCCGGGAGAGTCGCATCAGGGCTAGGGAGGTCAGGGTCATCACTCCGAGGCCGCCGATTTGGCACAGCACGTAGATCACCGCTTGGCCGAAGCCGGTCCAAAACGTTGCCGTATCCACCACCGAAAGCCCGGTCACACAGACCACCGAGGTGGCGGTAAAAGCCGCCTCCATGAGGGAAGCGCCGCCTTCACCGCGCCCAGCAATCGGCAGGAGCAGCAGCAGCGTGCCGAGCCCCAGCAGGAACGCGTAGGCGCTCACCACCATGCCGGCGGGCCGCAGCCACCAGGCCCCGATCTCGCGGGGGAATAGGAGGTTCCCACGAAGCTAGTGCTGGCGCAGCCAGACGGTGGAATCCGCTGGCACTTCGACTAGTTGCGAACCGGTTGCCACGGAAGGGTCAGAGGCGAGCATGACGGTCCCGGCAGTCAGATCAGCGGAAAGTGGCAGGGCGTCACCGCGGGTGTTCACGATGACGGTCACTGGAGAGTCGTCGTGCGCCACAACCAGACCCAGGACCCCCTCGGGAGTGTCGAGCCAGCGCACCTCGCCACTGCCGAGCCCGGGGTGAATTGCCCGCAGGGACAGCGCACGTCGATACAGCATCAGCATCGAATCGGGTTCGGAATCTTGGGCAGCGACCGTGAGCGAGGACCAGCCGGGCGGCATGGGCAGCCAGGTGTCCGCGTTGGTCGAGAAGCCGTAGGGGGGTGCATCGCCGGACCAGGGCATCGGTACGCGACAGCCATCCCGACCCCGTTCGCTGTGGCCGCTGCGTTCCCAAACTGGATCCTGGAGGGCTGATTCCGGCAGATCATCGATGTTGGGTAGGCCGAGTTCCTGGCCGTTGTAGAGGTAGACCGTGCCCGGCAACGCGAGCATGAGCAAGGCCATCGCGCGGTGACGCCTGGTGCCGAGGTCGATGTCAACGGCGGCGCTTTGCGCCAACGCCGGCACGTACTCGCCGACCAGGCTCAGCGTTGAGCCGTATCGACTCGCCGAACGGGGCATGTCGTGGTTGTCGGTCACCCAGGTGGTGGGCGCGCCGACGGCTTCGTTCGCAGCGAGCGCGGAGGTGATGGCAGAGCGGATCGAATCGGCTTCCCACGGGCTGCGGGTGAAGGCGAAGTTGAAAGCCAGGTTCATCTCGTCGGGTCGTAGGAAAAGCGCCACGATGTCGGCGTCGGCACCAGTTTCGATCACCGCCATCCGGTCGCCGTCGAACGAATCGAAAACCGTCCGGAATTCGCGGTAGATGTGGTGCACCCCGCTGGCTTCATCCTTGGGGATCAGGGGCTGCCCATCGTCGGTATCGGGGAAGCCGGGATCCTTCATCGGCGCATCGGAGACGTCGATGCGGAAGCCGTCGATCCCTCGAGCCAGCCAGAAGCGCAGCACATCGCTGAATTCGGGCAGCACCTCACGGTTGCGCCAGTTGAGGTCAGGCTGTTCGGCGGCGAACAGGTGGTAATACCACTCGCCGGGGCTGCCGTCCGATTCGGTAATTCGGGTCCAGGAGGGACCGCCGAAGACGCTACGCCAGTTGTTGGGGGGCAGTTCGCCGTGCTCCCCCCGGCCGGGTCGGAACAGGTAGCGGTCGCGTTCGGGGCTACCCGGGCCAGCGGCCACCGCGGCGCGAAACCAGGGGTGTTCGGACGACGTGTGGTTCGGCACGAAGTCGAGCGTGATCTTCAGCCCGCGGTCGTGGCACGCAGCGATGAGGTCGTCCATGTCGGACAGGTCGCCGAAGATGGGGTCGATATCGCGGTAGTCCGAGACGTCGTAGCCGTGGTCGGCCTGGGGGCTCACCATCACCGGGCCAAGCCAGATCCCGTTCACGCCCAGCGATTCGATGTAGTCGAGGTGGTCGATGATTCCGCGCAGGTCACCCACTCCGTCGCCGTTGCTGTCGGCGAAGGACCGGGGGTAGATCTGATACATCACTGCATCGCGCCACCACTCGGTGTGGGCAGGGGAGTTTCCAGGGGAAGACACAGCGCAACGCTAGGGCAGGGACTGCCTGTGATGCAGCCCCTGCCCTGCAGCAGTCCGCTGCCCTCGGTGTCAGCGCAAGTTCGACTGAGGGAATTCAGCAGGGCTTGTCCATTGGCGACGTTTGACTAATCGTAGTTGATGTGCGCGTGAGGCCGCGGTCCGGGATGTCGGCTGCCTTGGGAATCACGGCGGACCGTAGGTGGCCAAGACGCCGGTGGCAGGGTTGTCGGAATGGAACTTTCGAGGTGGCACGCGATGGCTGGTGAAACCGGCGCCAGTCAGGTAGCGCGCCACGATGTCGTGGTAGTCGATCACACGGGTTCCGGGTTCGCGGTCTGCCGGTCGGGGTCTGGCGGTTGGCCGTTGTGGTGGCCGTAGCTGGGTCAGCGGCGCGTTTGTCCGGCTAGGGTTCATGCGGCGTCTCGCCTCGGATTGCTCTCATGGACATCAATCGCTCCGTCAAAGCTCCCCGCTGACCGGCGGTTTCGTGGACGCGTTTGCGTTCACATCTGATGTCCAACCTAGCGAGTTTCTCGGAGAGTGTCCGATAGCCCAATCGGGTGACATCGGAAGGTCACGAGGCCTCCTTGTCGCAGTGGTTGGGCGTCCATTGGTCGGGTCAGCGGCCGGGACTCATTGATTGCCAACACTTCTGGCCGTTTGCGGATGGGGGAGGCCTTGTGTCGTTGAGGCCGCAGGAGCAGGCTGGAAGGGTGCCGGTGAATACCCATCGGCACTGCGCCTCGCGTCCTGAGGCGACCTTGGGAAAGGGGTCGTCATGAGCGGTGAATCAACTGGTGGATCGTGGGAATGGAACGGCGAAGAGTGGCTGTGGTGGGATGGCTCGGAGTGGCTGACCGCCGACCAAGTGGCCGAGATGTCGGCGATTCCGCCGGCGCCACCGCAGGTCGCTGCAGAGCCAGCAACAGTTCCCCAGCCTGTGTCGGCGCAAGCCAGCGGCGGCGGTTCCTATGCTGGACCTACCGCGGCGCCAGCCAGACGCGGGCTCTCAGGTGGCGGCATCACCGCGATCATTTTGGGCGTGGTGCTGGTCCTCGTACTGGTCGGAACCGGAATTGCCTTCGTGATGATGCGATTGAACGCTGGCGACGATGACGTTGTGACGCTAGAGACTGAGCCGGTTTCGTCTGCGAGTTCTCCGTTCACACCTCCGATGGGCACCGACACCCCGGTGGTCAGCCCGGTCGCAGTCAGCGGTGTGCAGAGCGTCAACCCTGAGACTCAAGGACTGTTTGGCGGAACCTTGAACAACTCCTCTTGCGACAAGGACGCACTGGTGGCCTACCTGCAAGCGAATCCGGACAAAGCTGGTCCGTGGGCGGAGACGCTGGGTATCACCACTGCGCAGATCCCCTCATTCGTCGGCGAACTCACTCCGGTGCTGTTGCGCAGCGACACCGCCGTGACGAATCACGGCTTCGAGAACGGCCGAATCACCGTGGTGCCAGCGGTACTGCAGGCTGGAACCGCAGTGATGGTGAACAAGAACGGTCAACCCGTGGTGAAGTGCTACTGCGGCAATCCGCTGACGCCTCCGCCGCCGATGACGAAGGCCAAGTACACCGGGCCGCAATGGCCCACCTTCGTGCCCGGATCGATGACCGTGGTGGCGCCAACCACTGTGATCATTCAGAACTTCACGTTGGTCGATGTGACGACCAACGTGACGTTTGTGCGTGCGGCAGGTACTACCGGAGCCGAGGACACGGTGATCGGCGATGCTGCCACCCCAACGCCAGCACCCACCCCTACTCAAACCCAGGCGCCGGCCCCGACACAGCAGCCGCTTCCCACTCAGCAGCCGCTGCCGACGTTCACCCCGCCGGTGGCGCCACCGACGCAAGGGGTCACGGAGTCCGGACGCGAAAGCGCCGCCATCGCCGCGTGGCAGGACCGGTACCTAGCTTGTGTCGTCGCTGCTGGAGAGACGTCCGAGGGCGTGGAGGATGTTTTCGCGCAGGCGACCTTCGAGGCCGCGCCAACTGGCAATGCAACTGGCGAATACGTGGTGCTCGCCACCGACGAGTCGGGAGGCTTCGAATACATCGTCAACGTCGACAGCGGAACTGTCACTCCGTCGAGTGCAGACGCCAATCGGTATGGCTGAATTCTGCCCAGGCACATTCGATTGACCTGCATTTTCGTGTGCCCCGCCGCCAGGTCCGAGCCGTCGCCGGCATAGGACGGAGTGCTGCCACAATGGCGAACCATGGGTACAGAGATCGAACGAAAGTTCCTCGTCCGTGGCGAGTCGTGGCGTGATGCGGTCAGCGAGCAACGCCGCATCGTGCAGGGATACATCGCGCACACCAGCAACGCCACCGTTCGGGTTCGGGTCGCCGGCGAAAAGGCCACGCTTACGTTGAAAGGCACCTCGACGGGGATCTCGCGCAGCGAATTCGAATATGAGGTTCCGGTCGACGACGCGTTGATGATGCTCGACGAACTGGCCAGCGGTCCGGTGATCGACAAGGTGCGCCATCTGATTCCGGTCGGATCCCACACTTGGGAACTTGACGTATTCGACGGTGACAATGCTGGGCTGGTGATGGCTGAGGTCGAGTTATCGGATGCCGAGGAGCGATTCGAGTTGCCGTCATGGGCGGGGACCGAGGTCTCCGACGATGAGCGCTTCTACAACGTCAACCTGGCGTCGCATCCGTTTGGTGAGTGGGCTGACGACGCGCCGGGTGCAGCGGAATGACCCACGGGCACTGCCGGCCGCGGGTGGCTGGGGGCTAGCCCTGCCAGGATTAAGGCCGCTCCGCCGCGGCCGCGATATCACGCAGGTCCGAAGCCATGACGCGTTTGGTGATAAGGGAACCCACCCATCCGAATACCAGCCAAGTCACCTTGGTCACAAGTCCCGAAGTCGACTGTTCACCGGAGAATGCCATCCGAATAAGTGATCCGGAATCTTCTGCGCGTACCGTGATTTCGGTGGTGTAATCCACCCCTCCGGCGTGCGCGGTGAGCACAGTGCGGTGCGGCGGATCGACCTCTGCCACCTGCATCGTTTGGGTTTCGGCTCGACCCATCATGGTGCGTGTCTCTCGCCACTTTGTTCCCACCGCATAGGGGCCTTCCGTCAGCACCTCTATGTGCTGGATCCCGCTGATCACCGTGGCCGAGGACTCCAGGTCAGTCAGCACTGCCCACACCTGTTCGACGGTGGCGCTAGTGCTTTGCTCCACGGCAATTGAGTGTTGGGCCATGACTGTCCCTTCCGGGGGCTGGGGGTGGCCGGCGCGGCCAGTTGAGTCTGGTCGGGATCGCTTTTTGCCACCCTAGCGCCACGAATATGTCATCCCTTTGGCGTTTAGGGGGAATCCGCGGCCTGCACGGTTTATGCTGCGGGAAATCCGGCAGCCAAAGAGGCGGGATCGACGTCAGGAGCACATCTTGAAAGTTGTAGGCATAATTCTCATCGTTGTCGGAGTCCTGCTCGGTATTGCGGGATTCGCGGCTCCGATCGTCGGAGCCACCGTGGCAGTCGGCACGGTGAATACGACGGACACCACCTCAATCGCCGAAGGGACCCTGCCGACGTTGCTGAGTCCGGCGAAGTTGCTGGCGAATCCGTCGGACCCATACGACACCGATGTGCCGTTCAAGCAGACTCGGACCGTCCAGGCCGACAGCGAAGCGATGGAGCAGCAGGACGCTATTGACGCTGGCGCCACGATCTTCGACACGACCGCCACGACTGTGCGCACAGACACTGATGCGGTACTGTCTAAGGCCGGTGCCATCTACGCGTTCAACGCAGGCGACAGCGAGCTCATCAACTGCTGCGGCGCCACTCTGGTGAACTACGACGCTGACGACAATCCAGTCGACGTGAACGTCGAATTCAGCGGCCAGATGCCGTTGAAGTTCCCGTTCGATTCGCCGAAGGCGGATGTCCAGTACTGGGTCGACGCCCTGCAGGCGCCTGCAACCGCCAAGTACGTGGAGGAGGTTGAGGAATACGGGATGACGCTGCACCGCTACGTGATGACCATCGAGCCCACGGAGACCCCGGCGCAGCCGCTGGCTATTCCGGTTGCGATTGCCCGCAACGCCGTCGGTGCTATCGCCCCGCAATTGGCCGATCAGATCCCAGCCGAAGGCAACCTGGAACTCTACGAGTGGTACCAGGCGGAGAACGAGTTCTTCGTCGAGCCGCTGTCCGGCCAGATTGTCAACGGCACGGTCAACGACAAGACCACCTTCCGCCTCCAGGGAGGCACTGAGGACATCCTCACCAAGGTCGAGACCCTAGGCGGTTCAGCGAATGTTGAAGCTGGCGCGGCAGACATCAAGGCCTCGGCGGATCAATTGAGGACGGTTGCCATGGCGACCCCGATTCTCCTCGGGCTTGGGCTGGTGCTGCTCATCGTGGGCATCGTGCTTCTGGTTATGGCTGGCAAGAAGAAGAAAGCGACTTCGGCCGCCTGACGGTAAGGCCGCTTGGCCTCCGCGAGGTCTGGCTGCTGACCGGGGCACCCCACATGCCGTGGGGTGCCCCGGTCATTTGTTGCGGGGGTCGTATAGTTACGCCGTGGTGGGGCGAGGGTCGCAACGAATCGATCCAGCGTCCCCACGCCGCCTTAGCTCAGATGGCAGAGCAACGCACTCGTAATGCGTAGGTCTGGGGTTCGATTCCCCAAGGCGGCTCCACAAAGGCCCAGGTCAGAGGCACATTGCCAACGACCTGGGCCTTTATGCATGAGACCGGGTGGCACAAGCGACCATCAAGTATCTGGAGCCCCGCGGAACCTGGGTGATCAACGCGGGCCTCAGTTGGGTCCTGGGTGATCAACGCGGGCCCCAGTTGGGTCCTGGGTGATCAACGCGGGCCCCAGTTGGGTCCTGGGTGATCAACGCGGTCCCCAGTTGGGTCCTGGGTGATCAACGCGGGCCTCAGTTGGGTCTTGGCGTGCTCGACCTGGGCCCGTGTTGATCTTGGCGTCCCGACCTGGGCCCGCGTTGATGTTGGCGCCCACTGGCCCGGATCCCGACCTGGGCCCGTGTTGATGTTGGTCGGCCCGACCTGGGCCCGCGTTGATCTTCGCCGCCCCATGGCCGCCCCGACGGCGCCGCGACGCAACCGGCGATGCAGCACGAAGGGGCGCCAACACAGGGTCCCCTCAGACGGAATGCCCCCACATGTCAGCGACTACGGGCAGAGCCCCCGCCTGCTCTCGCCTTCCGTTGCGGTCCCTGGGGTGTCAGGATGGCCAGCATGCCCACTGATCCGCTCGACCCACAGACTGAGAAGCCCCCTCGACGCGGTCATGGCCTTTGATGAGCCCACCCGGGACAGCATCGCGCACGCACTATGGCAGCACGAGTTCGATCCGGCGACGATCCCGGCCGATGTTCTGGCCCGCCTCGCGAACCCGAAGAACTCACCGGCCGCACACGCAGACCGCATGCGACGGTTTCTGCACTACCTCAAGGACCATCCGCTGTCCCACACCCCAGACCTGGCCAAGACGTACGATCGCCTGGCGGAGTTCTGCGGGGAGGAGCTGTCGCCGCAGCAGGAGTACGTGTGGCAGACGTCGTTCCTCGGTGCGGCGTCGACGGTGGGCTACGACATGATCCCGCTGCAGGCGAATCTGGAATTTCCTCGCGACCACCTGCCGAAATTCCGAAGCCAGGTGGGATGGCACTTCTTCGTCGGCAGTTGCTGGGACACCGAGGGCAACGAGTACGGCGCGGAACTGATGTTCTTCGGCACAGCGCTGTTCCCACCCAACGTCGCGGCGGGCCTCGGCTTGAGCGATGAAGAGAACCAGTTGATCGAACTTCAGTTGGCGATCAGCGAACGCGGCGGCCGGCACTACCAGGCCGAGCCGGTGATCCTGGCTGGGACCAGCGGGCTACTGGGGTTCACGGCTGATCCGCTGGTATTCCGGTTGGGTCGCAATTCGATCACGTGCCACAACAGCGAGGGGCTGTTCCCAGTGACTGTCAAGGGCTGGGGAGTGGACAAGGGATCCGGAACCGGCGTCGAATTGGGCTTGGACCTCACCTTCACAAGTGGGAAGGAAACTCTGCTGCAGGGTGACGCCGGGTGTATGCCGTCGGTTGACGGTGTGGGGTCGTTGTACTACTCGATCCCGGACCTGCAGTTGGATCCGTCGTGCAGCACGTTGACCCTGGACGGCCGGACGATTGCCCTGGAGCGCGGGCAATTCTGGTTTGACCACCAGTGGGGGTACCTCACCGGCGCGGCGCGCTCGCCGGTGATGCGTGCCGCCAATTGGGCATCGGACCCGAATCCAACCGGCTGGGACTGGTTCATGGCGCATCTGACCGAAGACCGGCAGATCACCATGTTCGCCCCACACGCGAAGTCCCTCAAGGAGTTCTACGAGCAGACCGGGCACACCCCACCGCCGACGATGACTGTGCAGATCAAGGGCACCATGATGGACGCCGATCGGGCGACGCACATGGTGGCAGGCACCCTGAGCGTCACCGACTGGATCAAAGCCGAACACTCGCCGAATCCAGACCGCTACCTCGTGACGGACACGTGGTACCCCAACCGCTGGCACTTTGTCTTTGACGACGATGTGCCCGAAGACATCCGAGAGTTCACGATGACGCCGATTGTGAACCAGGCCCAGGCTGGCTTCTTCGCCAACGGTGCGCAGTACGCCGAGGGTGCGGTGGTGATCACCGGTCCGGACGGCGCCGAGTTGGGCCGCGGTTTCGCCGAGTCGGTGTCGTTCGCGGACACCCGCACAACGGTGCACCGCCTGGCCGGGTTGCCCGAGACGGACGAGGAGATCAAGGCGATGTCGATGCGTACGACACCCAAGGCGTTGGCATTATTCAACACCGCGTACGTCCTCACCCACCAGAAGGAACTGAAGGCGATCCTGGACGGAGGCTCGGGCGATGGAGTTTTTCGCGCCGCCGGACCTTCCTACTCCTGACGACGCCGCCGCCTCCTGACGACGCCGCCGCCTCCTGACGGCGACGCGCCGCGCTGGTCGCTATCGCGTTCGGATTGCCTCGCGCGCAGTCTGCACCAACAGGTAGAACGAGATAATCAGCAGAATCACCCCGAAACCGATTCGCATATTGCCGGTGAAGACCTCCCATATCGCCAGCGCTGCGATTATCGCCACCGCCACAATCACCGACACCACGATCATCTGCAGGAACCGCTGCCGCAGGATCGACTCGATAATCAGCATGGCAAACGAGATCCAGATCACCGGCCAGATCAGCCCCGAGCGTCCCGCGAGTAGCAAGATTCCCAACGCCGCGAGCAGGACCGAGGCCGACGCCGCCGACCACACGCGCAGCAACCTCCCACGCATTGTGTCGGCGGAACTCATGGGGACAGCGCGGTGGCTGAGGTGGGCGTGAACGTCTTCGGGGGGCAACTCGGTTGATTCGATGCCGAGTTCGGCAGCCTCGATCCGGTTGATCAGCGACACCTGTTGCTTGCGCAGTTCGGCGACGCGCTCGGAGAGTTCCACCAGGTGGTCGCTGGGTTTGCGTGGGGAGCGGCCCTGGGCGCGTTCGGCGGAACGTGTAGCGCGCAGTTCCTCACGGGCTTCGGCAATCTGATCCTGCACTGCGACCAACTCGAGTTCCAGGTCACCCTTGTCCGCCAGGAGGTCGCGCATTGCCCACGCCTCGTTGGGAGCTTCGCGGTCCAGGCCGGCCCAGGCCACCGGCTGTCCCCACGACTCGCGTACGGTCTCGTTGCGCTCGTAGCGGATGCCCGCCGGAGCCCTTTCGCCGCCGAGGAAGTCGCGAGTGTCGAGGCCCCACAGACCTCGGAAGTCCCGCACCCAGTTGGTGTCGTCACTCACGGCGACGGCATTCCAGGGGCGGTCACCGCCCGCTCCCACACTCAGGCCGTCGCCACGCTTGTAGTCGATGTAGGGGATGCCGACGGTGCCCTGCCCGGCTTGCCCACGCCAGGGCAGCAGTTTGATGATGCCGCGCCGCACGCTGTCGAGCCACTCGGGAATCGGCAGCGGTGCGGTGATGAGGTATTCCCCAGGAAGGTAGGCCCCGGAGTGGGAGCCAGCACCGGCATACACCACCGGGTGGGTGCCGTCGACGTATTCGATGTCCGGATCGTCCCAGCGCCGACGCAGGTCGTCGCCCACTTCGTCGTGGGAAGAGAACGCCACCCATCGAGGTTCGTAGTCCTCGGTGAGGAAGACGGTCACCTGCTCCCAGTCCGATTCGTGGTCGTTGACCCCGCCGAAGGTCGATCGCCAGTCGTTCATGGAGTAGAAGAACCAGTACTGAAGAATGACGTAGCCGGCGTCGCGGCTGACGTGACCGTAGTAGTAGCACTGATCATGGTTGGGGGTTGCGGTGTAGGCGATGTGCGCTGCGGCGGCGTACCCGCCGGGGACGTTGCCACGCAGCAGCAAGGTCAGGCGCATCAGCGCATCGACGAATCGACCGACCAGCCCGACCGCCGCGAATCGACTGGAGAACTTGAACTTCTCGCGATCCGGACGTCGCTTCCACTGCTTGTACTCCTTGCGATTCAGGGGCTTGTCGACCTGTTGCAGGAAGAGGGTCTTGCCGGCGTGTTCGCGGCCCATGTGGGCCAGTGAGTCGAGGTCGAGGGTGCCCCGCTCGGCGATGACCACGGGCTCCTTGGGCCCGGCGTCATAGAGCGCGCTGCTGGCTACGAAGTCCTCCACCGAGGTGGGGTAGAACAACTCCCCGCGATTGAAGCGGATCACCGGCTCGAAGCGTCGCAGGAGTTCTAGATCGCTGTTCATGCAAGGTCCTCACTGACTGTGGCGAACTGCCAACTGCTCTGGCGTTGGGCAGAGCCTATCGCCGCCGCCAGTGATCAGAACCGTAACTTTTTGCCAAACACCTGACGTCTCACCTCACCCGTTTTCGACTAGCCGTGCGCGCCACGTGGCGGCCCGCGTCGGATCGCCGCCGCGATCGCAGATGTCGATCAGATGCGTGATTGCCTGCGTGTCTCCCTTTTCGGCTAAGGGTAGGAAGAACCGGTAGGCGCTCACGAGGTCTCCTGCTTGCAGGTGGATGAGCCCCATGTTGACCGAGCAGGTATCCGGCTGGGATGGGGATCCGCAGCTATCGGCAGTCATCTGGCCATTATGTCCGACGCCCAAGTGGGTGTCAGTTGCGAAACTTTCGGAAGGGAAACGCAGGACGCGCATGGGTACACTCCTGCCGTGGCGCATGGCATCGGAGGCGATCCTTCGACGGGTCGTGGCGGCCAGCCCGATCGGAATGTCCCTGCTGGATGCCGATGGCGCGATCCTGATGTCGAATGAACCCATGGCGGCACTCCTCGGGCGTTCGGCTGCCGAGTTGTCCGACGCTACTTGGCAGGGTGTCACACACCCGGATGATGTACCTGCAGAGGTTGAGTTGATGGCGCGGGTCGCCGCGGGCGGGCAAGACTCCTACCGGCTTTCCAAGCGGTATCTGCGACCCGATGGCGAAGTCGTCTGGGCGGACCAGTCCGTGACTTGCGTGAGGAACGACGAGGCAGGTGCCTGCGAAGCCTGGGTAGTACAGGCGCGAGGTATGCGGTGTTCGACCGAGGAGAAGGCGTGGATCCGCCGGGGGGTTCCTCCTTGGAGTCATTGCTCGATCCGCACGTGTCGACCCGGGTTGTCCGCGACGCATCAGGCCGAGTCGTCGACTTGCATGTGGTGGAGGTGAACGAAGCAGCCTGTGCCGCCATGGGCAAACCCCGAGCGGAGGTGGTGGGGGCCCGGATCAGCCAAGTCGTGCCCGGGCGGGTCAGTGACTGGATGATCGCCACTCAGCGACAGGCGCACGAGCTCGGCGCCCCGTTAGTGCTGGACAATCACGAATCGGCGGACGCGGCGAATTGCGACGGCCGCATCTACGACGTTAGGGCAGTCTCTGACGGTGAGGTATTCGTCCTCAGTTGGCGCGAGGTGACGGATCGACACGAGTCGGCAAGCCAGCTCGCGGCCTCCGAGAAGAAATACCGGCTCCTTGCGGAAAACTCCTCCGACGTGGTGCTGCACCTGCGCCATGGCCTTGTCGAGTGGGTGTCTCCGTCGCTCTTTGACGGCCTTGGCTGGATGCCCTCGGACTGGATCGGTCAACAAATCTTCGACTTTGTGCACCCGGAAGACCGCCAGCGGCTAGCGGCAGCGAACGGGCGGGTGCAGCAAGGAGAGCGCGCCTATGGCCGGTTTCGACTGCGCGCCAGAGACGGCGTTCATCACTGGGTTGAAGGCACAGCGAACAAGTTTGTCAAGGAGCATGGCGTGGTGGACGGGTTGGCGGCGTCCTTCTCATTGGCAGACGCGAAGGTAGCAGCGGAATTAGAGTTGGCCCAGCGAGCGCACTTTGATCAGTTGACCGGGCTGCTGAATCGGGCCGCGATCTTCGACACCCTCAAGGTGGTGTTCCGCGAAGCCGCCGCCGACGGTTCCGGCGTAGCCGTTGCCTTCTGCGACCTTGATGGGTTCAAGGAGATCAACGACACCCATGGCCACCAGATGGGCGATTTCGTGTTGAAGAGTTTCGCCGAGCATTTGCGGCTGCAACTACGAGGCCAGGACATCGTGGCGCGACTCGGTGGTGATGAGTTCCTGGTCGTGCTGCTTGGGGTGAAAGACGTGGATGAGGCCATCGGCATCGCCCAACGTGTCTGTGAGCATGCGGGTCAGCCACATGACTATGAGGGCATCGACTACGTCCCCACGTGAGTATCGGCGTGGCCCTAGCCAGTTCGGGGGAACCCATCGATGAGGTGATCGCCCGAGCCGACGCGGCTATGTACAAGGCCAAGGCGGCCGGAGGGAATCGCGTTGTCGCCGCGGCGTAGCGTCGACGCGATTCGGCACGCCCGTGGAGGTAGCGATGGCGTCGGCCACGGCCGGCTGGGCACCGGCGTGGCTGTTGCCGCGGCGGCGGGTATCACTGCCAACCGGGGTCCAGCTGGCCTACGCGGACGTCTCACCCCTGGCCCATGGCTCCGCGGAAGGGCGGCCTGCTCCGGTAATGGTGCTCATTCACGGCTACACAAATGACGCCGACTCTTGGGCTGCGACCGTGGGGTACCTGCGCGAGTTGCTCCCAGACCATAGGTTCGTCATCCCGGATTTGCGTGGCCACGGAGCATCCAGCCTGCCGGTGGACGGCCGCTGGCGCGACGACCCTGCTGCGGCCTTCACCATGGGCGCGCTTGCCGCAGATGTGGTGGCGTTGATGGACGCCCTCGGCATCCGGACGGCGATCGTGTCCGGGCATTCGATGGGGTCGTTGGTGGCGCAGATGATGGCCGCTGAGCATCCGGAACGGGTGTCGTCCATGGTGCTCGTCTCGACCACGGGTGATGCCCGCGGCACGCCGTTCCTGGCCGACTGGCTGCGTAACGACGTCATCTCCGGACGGTGGCAGACCGCGCTGGCGGCGCAGGGTGTGGGGTGGCCGGACGAGGCGATGGACCGCACCCCACTTGATGCCGATCCGGACGCTGTGGCATGGCTGCAGCAGTTCTGGAATTTTTATCCGTTGACGCCGGGGCGGTCGACGTTGGAGTTGGCGCAACGGGCGGCGCGGTTGCCGTTGGCCACCTGGGTGGGCGCATTGGAGGGGATCCTGAGTACGAACCGGCTGGCGGCGCTGGGTGCCTGCTCGATATCGACCTTCGTGCTGTGGGGCACGCAGGATTCCTTCTTCCGACGCTCCTCTCAGGAGGCGCTGATCGACGCTGCCCGGGGCCGGAACTCCGCGTCCGCGTCTGCTGGGCTTGAGGCCGCACCGTCGGGGCGGCGATTCGTGTGGAAGCAATACGGTCGGCTGCCACTGCCGGCCGACGGCATCCAAGCTGACGACCTTGGCCACAATCTGACGTGGGATGCACCTGCCGCTGTTGCCGAGGACGTCGCTTCCTTCGTCTCCTGTGGGATGCCGACGTCGACCTGGTTTCGATCCGACGCTCCGCAGGACCCCTACCGGATCATCGGGGAACCAGATGCTGCCGTCGTTGTGGGTTCCGAGTGAGGGAACCGATTCCGGGTTGCCTCGGGCTCCCGGCCACATGCGATGTCCCAGAGCCCAGACACGCCCAAGGCGCGGTAGTGCTTCTCAGTGGTCACGGCAGGGTTGTCCGCGGGGACCAGCAGCGTCAGCCCGAGCGGATGAATCGTGAAGTTGACCGGTGTCGGCAACTGCAGTGACTCCCCATCCACCCCGGCAGCCACCCGTCCGGAATGGGACCGGACCTGAAAGGAGGTCGTCGTGAACTGGAATACCCTGGGATCGGCAGCCATTCGACCAACGGCCGTCCGGGTGGCCAATTCAGCCGCCTCGGCACCGGTTTGTGCGTTGATGGCGAAGACGCCCAAGATGCCATCGGTCAACGAGTCGCGCTGACCGACTCCAGGTTTCAGTCCTAGTTGGTACTGGTTGTTGGACACCAGAATCACCAGCGACCCATCCACCTGCGTGCCGTCTGGGGCAGTGAATTGCAGGTCAAACGGCTCGGCTTGGCTCCCCAACAACTCGGGCAGAGTCTGCGTGGCGGTGGCCAACTTGGCATCGCGGTAGTCGTCCTGCTGGACCACCTTCGCGTACACCCCGAACGAGACATTGTTGACGAACAACCGTCCGCCCACGCGGCCGTAGTCAATGTGGCGCAAACGCCCCCCGCGGAAAGCTGCCAACCCGGAGCTGGGGTCGTCACGGTCGAGGCCGAGGTCCAATGCGAAGTGGTTGCGGGTACCAGCGCTGATGCAGACGAAAGGTAAGCCGTGTTCGATCGCCACCGACGACACCAGCGCCTGGGAGCCATCACCGCCGGCCATCCCTAGACAGTCCGCGCCCTGCGCCACCGCATCGCGCGCCAACTGCTCAAGATCAAGCCCTTCTTCGAGCAGCATCACTTCGACACCAAGCGCCTTGGCTTTGCTGACGATGTCGAACTCTTCCACCTTCCCGTCGCCGGATTTTGGATTGCAGATCAATACCGGATGTTTGGGCTGGAATCGTGGGTGACGCTTGGCGAGGTTGATCTGATGGACGTAGCGGGCGACT
Source organism: uncultured Actinomycetes bacterium (assembly GCA_963842975.1). Taxonomy (GTDB): domain Bacteria; phylum Actinomycetota; class Actinomycetes; order S36-B12; family UBA10799; genus JACJWR01. Next base: position 314,531 of record CAWJIH010000004.1, read on the forward strand.
GCAGCCCGTGCGAACAGGCTCGCAGCCGCGCCGAGGGCAATCGTCACGACGAGCCCCACGAGTAGGGTGGATTTGCCGGCGAGCAGGTTGACCATCGCGGCCACCACGATGGCGAGGCCTCCCAGCGCGCCGATTCCACCAAGGACGCGCCGGAACCCGTGCTGCGTGATGGTCCACCAAGCGCCGGCGGCGGCTAAGGCTACTCCGATCAGCGCGATCAACAGGTGCCCCAGCGAACTGAGCAGCCACAGCACAACAGTGAGGATCAATAGACCGAAACTGGCAAGTGAAAGGATCGCCAGGACCCTGCCGCTTCCGAGCGTTCGGCTGGTGCCCATGGACCATACTGTAGTTCGTGGACAGCGCATCGGTACCCGAGTCAACCCCCGCACCGGCCAACGGAGTGCTCGGTGAGTTACTGGCCCTCGACACCGCCATCTACCAGGCGGTGGCCGAGACTCCGACGCCGAAACTGGACGCTGCGCTGCACGGGCTCACAAGTTTCGCGGACAATTCGAAGCTTTGGTTCGCCACCGCTGCCACGATGGCTCTCGTGGGTGGCCGAAAGGGTCGGCGAGCTGCGCTGGACGGGGTCGCGTCCATCGGCCTGGCATCGCTGGTGACGAATCAGGGTTTCAAACGTGCCCACCGCCGGCCCCGGCCAGATCGGGAGGTCGCGGCCGTCCCCGCCGCACGTAGGGTGCCGATGCCCACGTCCACGTCGTTCCCCTCCGGTCATTCGGCTTCGGCATTTGCCTTTGCCGAAGGTGTCGCTCACACGTTGCCCTGGTTGGGCATACCTTTGCGTTTGGCCGCCGTCACTGTGGCCTACACGAGAGTGCACTCTGGCGTGCACTACCCCGGCGATGTCCTAGCCGGATCGTTGATCGGGATGGCCAGCGGACAACTTGGGCCGCGGGTCCTTGGCGCAATTGAGGGTCGAGCCGCGAACCTCAACCCCGAATAGCGTTGTCACTGGTTGGGCCAGCGACCACGTTCGTTCCACTTGGTCGCCGTCTCACGGGGCTAGTCGGACAAGTCACCCATCGCGGGTGAGGCTTTCGCATACGCACGCGTTAGATGCTTGTGCCTGCCTACGTGCCGCGTACGGCGCTGCACACCACGAGGGGAGCCACCTGTGGCCGACTCAACCACTTCCGAGGCGCAATCACCGGACTTGGACCCGCAGGTCCAAGCGCTACAAGACGAAGTCAACAGGCTGCGCGAGCAGCTGGCGACCGTTACCGCGTCATCCGCAGGTGCGGGAGTCGGCGACGGACGCGACCCGAGGAGACCACGTAGGCACCCGCACTGGGCGCGGAATTCGTTATCCGTGGTGCTCATCGTGATGGCTTGCCTGCTCGCGCCCCTCTCCGTGGTGTCCGTGTGGGCCCGTGGTGAGGTGACTGATACGGATCGCTACATCGCCACAGTGGCGCCGCTGGCAGAAGATCCGGCCATCCAGCAGGCTGTCGTCACCCGTGTCAACACCGCAATCTTTGAAGCGATCGATCTTGAACAGATCACCGCGGAAGCGATCGGGACAATCAGCGAGAATCGGGATCTCGACGACCGCCAGTTGGCGGTTCTCAACACCCTCGGAGGTGCGCTCGACAGCGGCATCCGGTCCTTTGTGGGAGACACCACCACCAAGGTCGTGCAATCCGATCAGTTCGCGCAATTGTGGGTTGAGGCCAACACGCGACTGCATTCTGGCCTAAACGCGGCCTTGACCGGGCAGCGCGATGGTCAGGTATCACTTCAGGACGACCAGATCGTGCTTGATGTGGGCCAAGTCGTGGGCCAGGTAAAGGAACAACTCATCGCGCAGGGCTTTACCGTGGCCGAACGTATCCCAGTGGTGGAAAACGATCTGGTGCTATTCGAATCGAACAGTTTGGTCAGGGTGCAAAACGCCTACCGCGCCCTCGACACGGTCGGATATTGGCTGCCGTTGATCGCCATCAGCATCGCTTTGATCGGAGTCTTCCTCAACACCGATCCGCGCAAGGCCTTGGTGGGATTCGGACATTGGTCTCGCCGTCGCCATGGTGCTGGGTGGGGTGGGACTTGCGGTGTTGCGCGCGCTGATATTGAACGAATTACCGCCGGAATCGAGTGCCGCTGCAGCCACCGCGTTGCTCGACCAACTCACCCTGTTCCTAGGCCAGGCGTTGTGGGCGGGTGCGGTTGCAGGCGTGGTGCTGGTACTGGCGGGACTGCTCACTGGGCCGGCGCGGTTCGCCGAGGGTATTCGTTCCCTGGTGGTGCGCGGAGCCCAGGCCACCCACCGAAGCCTGGTCGGTTGGGGAGTTCCGCTGCAGACAGTCGGCGGGTTTGTGGCAAGCCAGGCCAAGGGCCTTCGGGTGGGCGTTGGCCTGATCGCGATCGCGGTGATCATGTTCCAGCCTCACAAGACCGCTTCGCTAGTGCTCTGGACGGTCCTTGGGCTGCTCGTGGTGCTCTTCCTCATCCAGGTAATCGCCAACCCTGAGTCGGCAAACCCCCGTGCGAAGACGGAAGTGGAGGTCTCCCCAACCAAGGTGCAGGTCCCCCCAGCCAACGTGCAGTAGCCACCACCGCACCACCGCGGGATCGAATCAGACGTAGCGGTACAGCACCATCGCGCTGACGATGGCGATGAGTACCACCGCGATGGCGATGTCGACGCCCACTCGCAGGGGGTACTCGGTCTTGCGCTGCAACCAACTCCCGAGGTTTCCTTCGATCAGGTTCACTCGCGTCATGGAGAAAAACACGATCGTCGTCGTGACGGTGATGAGCAGGCACCAGGGGCACAGCGCCCCGATCACGAAGTAGGCCTGATAGAACAGCCAGTAGGCGAACACCAGACCGATTGAATAGACCACCTGGGCGCCATTGAGAAACCAGCGGGGAAAGCGTACGCCGCCCAAAGCGGCCACCGCGATGGTGATGACCACGGGTTCAGCGATCAGGCCGAGGAAAGCATTGGGGAAGCCCAGCAGGTTGGCCTGCCACGACAACCCCACAACTCCGCAGGAAATCTTTTCGCTGATGTTGCACGACAAGTCCGCATCCGGGTTGGCCGCGAGCACAACCGCATCCACGGACAAGACCAGCGATGCGACCAGACCGATCAGGCTGGAGACCAGCATCTCGGTGAAAGCCCACCTGTGGATCACCTTCGGCCGGGGCTGGGCGTCGAACTCGGCAGCAGCCGATGGGGTGGTAGTCGTCTCGCTCACACGCACACGATGCCATTGGTCGTCCGGATCTGCCCCGGTTGGGGCATCGTTTGCTGGGTACGATGCCAACGTGGGTGACTCATAGTGACGATTGCGACGAGCCGGGGCAGGCTAATTATCGGCGCCGTGATCGCACTCGGCGGCCTGCTCGCCTTCGTGCTCACGCAGATGGCGGCACCGCCCCGGGCAGGTTCGGGATGGGTCACGGTTGACGCCAGAGTTTCGGTGATCGTCGACGCAGACAAGGACCGGGCCTGTCGTGCCGACCTAGTTAGGGCCCCAGTCTTCGACTACGTGACCCCGCAGGGCACATTCAGCGAGGTTGGTTCCACCTGGTGCAACTTCGGCGACAGCCTGGACACCTGGGTCGTCGGCGACACCGGGCAGGTGGCCTACGATCCGGCCGATCCAGCCACTGCCGTGGTGGTCGGCGACGGCGCACCACCGTACCCGTGGGCCTTCCTCGCTGTCGGGGCGGTATTCACCGGATTCGGCCTCTACCTAATGTGGACTTCGCGGCGCGTCCGGGACGCCGGGCACTGACCGTGTCGACATTCGGTAGTTTCGACTTAGCCGACGAATAACCTCGGAAGCGCCAAGGCGAACCCCATCACCGCAAGGAGCACCTCTATGGCAATCGACGACACCGTCCGGCAGCACAAGTACACGCTGACCGAAGACGAAATGCCCACGGCCTGGTACAACATCGTCGCCGACCTCCCCGAGCCGCCGCCTCCGCCGCTGCATCCGGGGACAAAGCAGCCGGTCGGCCCGGAGGACCTCGCTCCGCTGTTCCCGATGGGTCTGATCGAGCAGGAAGTCACCACCGAGCGCTACGTCGACATCCCCGGCGGGGTACTCGACGTCTACCGCCAGTGGCGGCCCTCGCCGCTGTTCCGGGCTCGTCGCCTTGAGCAACTCCTCGACACACCGGCCCGCATCTACTACAAGTACGAGGGCGTCTCGCCGGCTGGATCGCACAAGCCGAACACCGCGGTACCGCAGGCCTATTACAACGCCATCGAAGGGGTCCGCAAGCTCACCACTGAGACCGGTGCTGGCCAGTGGGGCACGGCGCTGGCTTTCGCCTGCGCGCTCTACGGGCTGGAGTGCGAAATCTGGCAGGTGGGGGCTTCATTCGATGCCAAGCCCTACCGCCGCCTCATGATCGAGGTATTCGGGGGTGAGGTTCACCGTTCCCCGTCGGACCTCACCGAGGCGGGCCGGCGGCTGGCGCAGGACCCGCGTAACCACAGCGGGTCGCTGGGTATCGCAATCTCCGAGGCGGTCGAGGCCGCCGTGGCCGACCCGACCGTGCGCTATGCCCTCGGGTCAGTGCTCAACCACGTGCTGCTGCACCAGACGATCATCGGCGAAGAGGCACTGTTGCAGATGGAACAAGCCGGCGATACCCCCACCCTGATCGTGGGGTGCACCGGCGGTGGCTCGAACTTCGCCGGGCTGTCCTTCCCGTTCCTGCGCGAGAAGCTAGCTGGCAAGATCGATCCGCGGATTCTGGCCGTGGAGCCAGCCTCCTGCCCGTCCCTCACACATGGCACCTACGCCTATGACTTCGGCGACACAGCTGGCATGACCCCGTTGATGAAGATGCACACCCTCGGCCACGACTTCGTGCCGGACCCCATCCACGCCGGAGGCCTGCGCTACCACGGGATGGCGCCGCTCATCTCCCACATCTACGAACTTGGACTCATGGATGCCGTGGCGGTGCCGCAGACTGAATGTTTCTCAGCGGCGGTGAAATTCGCCCGAACTGAGGGGATCGTGCCTGCCCCGGAGCCGACCCACGCCCTAGCGATGGCGATCCGCGAGGCGCAGAAGGCGAAAGAAACCGGCGAGGAGACGGTGATCCTCACGGCGTTGTGCGGCCACGGCCACTTCGATCTGACCGCCTACGACGCCTACCTGTCCGGCGCGATGGAGGACGAGAAGGTCAGTGAAGAGCGATTCGCGGAGGCGCTCTCGACCCTCCCAGAGGTTCCAGTCGCTGCCTGCGACTGAGGGATTCGACGGGGCTGCACTGCCGCACAGACACCAGTGGCTCCGCCAGCACATCTGGCGGAGCCACTGGTATCAGGAAAGAGGCGATTGCTAGCCGAGGTTGCCTTCGAAGTTGAACCCTCCCAGGGCCCAGGTGATTACCGTGATGACGGAGAGCACCACCCCGATGATCCCAAGAATCATGCCGGCGGTGGCCATGCCGCCGTTGGTCGCAAGCCCCTCAGCGGCCTTCTTGCGGCCCATCACACCGAATACGAGGGCCAACACCGACATGATGAAACTGCCGCAGCAGAACAGACCGAGAATGCCCAAGACCAGCGATGCGGTTCCCATGCCGTTTTGGGGAGACACCGGCATCGCACCGCCGACCGGGTAGCCACCACCAATAGGTGGCATCCCGCCACCAGGCGGCGGCGGAGGCGGTGGGGGTGGGGTACTTGCGCCACCACCGGGAGGTGGGGGAGGAGGAGGTGGTGGTGGTGTACTCATGGGTGCTCCAATCCGCGGATGTGGGCTTTCGATCAACAGGCTAGCGCGCAGGTGCCAGGCGGCGGACTCAGGTCCGGCAGCGGGTTTGCGCGAATGCGCTTGTGATGCTAAAGACGCGCCATGGTGGTGCGGTCCCGGCCTTGGGACTTTGCAGCCCGTAGGGCCTGATCAGCCCGGCTGAGCATGGCCCAAGCGGTTTGGCCGGGTTCGCGGGCGGTGAGGTGATCCAGGCGTGGTCCGGTATGGGCGCAGATGCCGGCGCTCATCGTGACGGTCAACTCGGGATGAATCGACGTCCAGTCATGGGCTGCGACTCGGGCGCGCACATCGTCGACGACCCGCGGGCGCAGCAGCTGCGGTGGTCCCGGGCATCAGCAGCGCGAATTCTTCGCCTCCATAGCGCGCAACCAGGTCGCCATCGCGGAGGCTCCCGGCCAGAATCGACGCGATTTCTTGCAGGACCGCATCCCCGACCGAGTAGGAGAGTCGGTCGTTGATCAACTTGAAGGAGTCGACATCCAGGATGGCCACGGCAGCTGTGGGCCCAAGGATTCGGTTGAGGTTCTGATCCAGGTAACGCCGGTTGAGCAGACCAGTCAGGGGATCACGGACGACCGATTCCTGCAGCCGCCGGGCCAGCGCCTTTCGTGCTTCGATTGCTTCGGCAAGTTCAACAGAGCGCTGTGCGATCGCGGCCGTGATTTGATCGTTCACTGCGGAGATCTCAGCGGCTTGCCGGGAGGCCACAAGTTGGGCTGCGACAGCCTGTTCGGCCATCCGGTCGAAGGTGCGAAGCAGAAAGAAAGCGGACGTCAGACTGAGCAAGAACAGAGCAGCCCCGCTGACCAGCAAGGCTGGCCGGGCGACAGCCACGGTGGACTCCGGCGTGGTGAGCACAATCATGGCAGCCAGGGCAAACGTTGAACCAGCAAACACCCACCAGCGGTATCGCTGCTGCACAACAAGCAAACCGAGGACACACGCCATCCCGACGATAGAAGGCATTCGTGGACATGTTGCCGGTCGTCACTGGCTCCACCATCGGGACCACAATCGCGGCAACAGCGAGGATGCCGGCGGCTGCTCGGTGGTAGCCCTTCCGGTTCAGAACCCCGGCGCCTCCCACGACCAACGAGGCGGCGAGTGTCGATGCCGCTGAGAGTTTCCCATTCGGTACGAACCAGAAGGCAACCGACATGGCAATCAGACTGACCACCAAAATCGGGACCATCAGTCTCACCACACGGGACGAACTCTCCCGCTGCACGTCGATCGGAGCAGCCGTGTCGTTGGTGTCCACTGGGGCGTACGTATTCGCCTGCCAAGGGCGGAGTACCCGGTGGCTGGGTGGCCGGATTCATATCCCAGCGCCCGATGCCGCAGTGGTGCCGCGCCGGCGTTGGAGGTCCGCGCTGGCAAGATCAAGTAGACGCTCGGGCTCGCTTCCAGCAGGCTCTCGTCCGGTCTCAGCGACGGTTCCGTCGAATAGCGCCACGCCGTACACCATAGAAATCCGAATAGGTGGCTCGGACAGTACATCGCGCTGCGACAAGGTGGCCTGCACTTCGCGCAGCACCCGCTCCACCGTCGGACCATCCGAATCAGGCGCCAGCACGATGAACTCGTCACCGCCGAAGCGGGTCAAAATCGTGTCGTCGGGTAGCGATTCGGAGAGGATCTCGCTGGCCCGCGTGAGCACCTGATCGCCGACGGCGTGGGAATAGGTGTCGTTGACTTCCTTGAACTTCACCAGGTCGATCATGGCGACTCCAAGGGTGTGCCCCTGACGCTTGGCGAGGGCGATGTGGCGAGGCAGTTCCTCGTCAAGGAATCTGCGGTTGTAGAGCCCTGTGAGATAGTCGCGCATGGATGTGGTTTCAAGTTTTTCGACGAGTTCGTCGGTTTGCGCCAGCACATCTCTAAGGTCCCTGGTGGCGATCTGGACGGTTCGCTCGAGGTCGCGCCGGGCTTGTTCGCTCTGATCCGCCAGCTGGTTGGCACGGTCGCGGGCAAGGAAGGCAAGGATCAAGGTGGATTGGCTAGCCCGCAGCCCAAGGTAACCGAGCAAGACAGCAAGAACGGAAATGGCGGCTCCGTTGAAGGTAGCGCGGACCACTCCAACGGTGTGGTCGCCTCATCCGTGGTCACCAGGGCGAGCAGCGCGAGGGCCGCCACCCCCGCCAAGTGCGATGGCTACCCGCAGACGACGTTCGGCGACCAGCACCAGAAAGAAAGTGGCCATCGGCAGGAACATGGGCGAACTGAATAGGTTCCCGGTGATCATGGGGCGGATCAGGATGCCACCTAGGAGAGTCACGAAGGCAAGCCAAAACGCCACATTGAAGGCCCCACGCTTCGCCAGCAGGGAACCCAAACCCAGCAGCAGGCTCACCGCTAGCGGCACGAACCACAACGCAGCCGAAAACACCCAACAGTGCCAGGACCGTCAAGCAAGCCATCGACGCCGAACCCCAGCCGAGCATGTTGGCCAGCCAGTTTTGCCTGCGCGCGGTGTCGAGAGTGTGCACCGAGGTGACGGCATCGGATTCCATGTCTGCAACGGACGCCTTGGCCGCGGCCCGAGCCTCCTGACCAGACATGTGTCGAGCCTAAGGCGTTGCCGAACCCGACGGTAGCCCGGTTGTCTGATCAGCGTGCTTGCGGTGTGCGGCAGCTCTAGGGTCGGGCCATGGCTGAACTTCGTCTGGGTCGACGCGGAGTCGGATGAATCCGCTGGGCAATCCGAGGTGACCGTGGACACCGAGGATCTGGTGACCCATGCCGTCATTGTTGGCATGACCGGGTCGGGGAAGACCGGACTCGGGGTGGGTTTGATCGAGGAGACTTTGGCGGCCGGGGTGCCGACGCTGCTGATCGATCCCAAAGGCGACCTCACGAATCTGGCGCTGGTCTTTCCCGAACTCGCTCCGGCGGACTTCGAGCCTTGGGTGGATCCTGCCCAGGCGAAGAACGCTGGCAAGACCACCGCTGACTTCGCGGCGGAGCAGGCCGGGTTGTGGCGCGATGGACTGGCCGGCTGGGGTATCGGTTCCGCGGAGTTGCGAACCTACCGGGATTCGCATGACGTCGTGATCTACACACCGGGGTCGACGGCTGGTGTGCCGCTTAATGTGCTCGGTTCGTTGGCAGCCCCTGGAACTGATGATCCGGAGGTGATCGCGGATGAGGTGGAGGGATACGTCACCGGCCTGCTTTCGCTGGTGGGAATCGATGCTGACCCGTTGGCGAGTAGGGAGCACATCCTGCTGTCCAACCTCATCGCTGCTGCGTGGCAGTCAGGGGAAACAATCGACCTCGCGACGTTGTTGGCGCGCGTGCAGCAACCACCAATGCGCAAGTTGGGCGTTTTCGAACTCGACCAGTTCTTCCCGCCGAAGGACCGAATGGCCTTCGCGATCAAACTCAATGGCGTGCTCGCCGCACCCACCTTTGCCACTTGGATGACCGGCGAGCCCATCGATATGGATCGCATGTTATTCACCGCCGCAGGCAAACCCCGTTGCGCGGTGATCACCACCGCTCACCTCACCGACGAGGAGCGGCTGAGTGCTACCTCGATGGTGTTGAGCAAACTCGTCACCTGGATGCGCCGCCAGAGTGGCACGACCGATCTGCGGGTGATGCTCTACCTGGATGAGGTCGCGGGCTATCTCCCGCCGACGGCGAATCCGCCGACCAAGAAACCGCTGCTGCTGCTGATGAAGCAGGCGAGAGCCTTTGGTGTGGGCGTCGTGCTCTCGACCCAAAACCCGGTCGACATCGACTACAAAGCGCTGAGCAATGCCGGGACTTGGTTCGTTGGCCGTCTCAGCACGGATCAGGACCGTGCCAGGCTGATCGACGGGATGGCGAACACGTCTTCCGGGGTTGATCCGCGGACCATCGCAGACACCATCGCCGGACTCGGAAAGCGCCAGTTCGTGTTGCGCAAGGCGGACGGCGACGTGGCCGTGTTCGGCACCAAATGGGCGCGGAGTTACCTGCGCGGGCCTATGACGCGGGCTCAGATCCAGGTCGTGAACGCCGATTCGGCTGGGGCTCAGCCCGCCGGCTCCAGCGCACCACAGCCGGCGGGCACGCCAGCCCCGGCCGCTGCCGGCCTCACGGACGATGAAACAACGGTGATGCCCAAAGTTGCTGAGGGAACCGAGGTTTTCTTTGTTGATCCCGCGGCCGGCTGGCTGCCGACGGTTGGGGCGGTGCCGCCGGCGGCGTCGAATCAGCGACTCGAGGCGGCGGCGGTGGCTCGGGTGCTCCTGCGGTACGACGACGCAAAGCGGGCATCGTCCAGGACGATGAATACGAGGCGGTGATTTTCCCGCTCCCAGCGAGCACTGCCTCGCTCACCCCGACCGTCGTGGACTACGACGATCGTGACCTGGTAACCCAAGCTCCGACTGCGGCGGTCCACTTTGCTCTGCCCAAGGCAAAGATTGATGCCAAGACGTACTGGAACACGTTGCGCCGTGACCTCACCGACTACCTGGTACACAGCGCCCGACTTGAGGTGTTCAGCAATCCCGAGTTGAAGGTGTACAGCCGCGTCGGGGAGTCCCAGGCGCAGTTCACCGAACGGTGCGCGGTGCTTGCGCAGGAACAGGCTGACGCAAAGGTGGCGGCGCTGAAGACGAAGTATGACTCCAAGTTGCGCACCCTCCGTACCCGACTCGACGCCGCTGAAGACAAGGCGGAAGCAGCCGCAGCGGCCCGAAACACCGGGATGATGTCGGAGGTTGGATCGGTGCTCGGAGGTTTCCTCGGTGGCCGTAAGTCATCGTCTGCCATCGCCTCCGCTGCGAGGCGGGCGCAAGGTGCGCACACCAGAGTCAAGCAAGCCGAAGCCAAGGTCGGCGAGATCTCAGGGCAAGTCGCGGATATCGAAGCTGAATTCGCCGCAGAGGTCACCCGGATCGAAGCGGAGTGGGCGAAGAAGGCCGCACACGTGACGCCAACAGCGATTTCCGCGAAGAAGACCAACGTGCGGGTGACGGATCTGCATCTGGTCTGGTTGCCGGTGTCGACTTGAGGGTGTTCTAAGGTTGGGTCGCCCTTGGATGCCGAGGCGAGGAGCAGGGCCCATGAAGTTGATCACTGTGATGGTCAAACCTTTCCGGCTCGAACCACTCAAGGCTGCTCTCAAGGCCGCTGGGGTGGGTGGGCTCACTGTGATCGAATCCAGCGGTCATGGACGTCAAGGTGGGCACATTGAGGTCTACCGCGGTGCGGAGTACCGCGTCGAACTGATCCCAAAGTTGAAGGTCGAGATCCTCGTCGACGACGACGATGTACCCAGCGTGATCGACGTCATCACGTCGGCTATTCGCACCGGAAAAACCGGTGATGGCAAGGTGTGGATTGCCCCGGTTGAGGATGTCCTGCGAGTTCGCACCAGAGAACATGGGCAGGATGCCATCTGAGGCGCCGAGCCCACACCATCACAATCCACTCCACGGTTTGCTGGGCGGCAAGCGTGGCGCTTTGGAATCCGGCCTACCAAGTGTGGTGTTCGTCAGTGCCTATCTGTTGTCTGGCTCCGAACTCACCCCAGCGCTGATCGCGGCTTTGGCAACCGCGGGCGTGCTCGCAGCGGCGCGCCTCTGGCGGCGGGAGAAGCCAGTGCGGGTGGTGGGCGGTCTGGCTGCTGTCGCCGTAGCCGCGGTGGTCGCAGCGCGCACTGGAAACGCCGCTGACTACTTCCTGCCGAGCCTGCTTGCGAACGTGGCCTCGGCGTTGGTGTGGGCCGCATCGATTACGGCTGGCTGGCCGATGCTGGGCGTGGTCGTCGGGTTCGCTCTAGGCCAGCGCACCAGTTGGCGCGGCGACCCCGATCTGGTCCGGGCCTACTCGCGAGCTTCGTGGATCTGGGCGGCGTCGTTTCTGGTGCGCGCCGGGGTGAACACTCCGCTCTACCTGGCGGACAACCTGGTGGGGCTAGGAATTTCCCGCGTCCTGCTGGGCTGGCCGATGGTCCTCGGAGTCATTGCGCTGTCGTGGGTGACGATCAGTCGAACCTTGCCCGCACACCACCCTGGTGTCATGCACCCGCAGATCCCCTCGCCGTCGGGCAACGGGACCCCATAGCGCGTATCGTCCCGCGGTATGAGCGTATCTGGATCAGAAACCATCACCATCAATGCACCGGTCGCCGACGTGCTGGCCATCGTCCGAGACATCGACGGTCAACCCTCCTGGTTCCCCGGAAACCTCGATGCCGAGGTCCTCGAGACCGACGCTGATGGTCTGCCGGTGAAGGCCCGCATGGTCAACGACGTCAAGGTCGCAAAGGACGAGTTCGAACTCGCCTACACGCACACCGACAACTCGATCGCCTGGCGGCTGGTTGCCCCAAGCAAGGCGCAGAAGGCGCAAGAGGGTTCGTGGACGCTGGTCGACAAGGGCGGCGCCACCGAGGCAACCATGAAACTGACCATCGACAGCGCGCTGCCGTTGCCCGGCTTCATGCAGAAGAAGGTGCTCAAGGACACCCTCAACGGGGCAACGAAGTCGTTGAAGAAGCACGCCGAGAAGTAACGCCTCGTACGGGGTCTGCTTTGCCGCCCGGGTAGCACCCTGGGGCTATCGTGGGGTGCATCCTCGATTTTCGGGGTGTTCCTGGCAGGGGAGGTTGGCGTGGGCGGGGCGATCCGGGTGGGGCTGCTCGACGACCACGAGGTCGTGGCCGTCAGCATCGGACGACTTCTGGCGCATGACTACCCTGACCTTGACCTGTGTTGGACGGGGGTGGAGTACACGGAACTCTGCGACCGCATGGCCACTGGGCTCGTCCTAGACGTGTGTGTGCTTGATGTGATGCTCGGAGCAGCCAACCCACCAGCGGCGTTGATCGCCAGGGAGTTGACCGACCGGGGCGTCTCCTGTCTGTTGCTTTCGATGCTCACTGGCGGTGTTGTGCTGAGGGAGGCGCTACTGGAAGGCGGCGCCGCAGGATATGTGTGCAAGTCGGACTCGGCAGATCATCTAGCGGAAGCCATCCGAAAGGTCGCCGAGGGAGGTTTGGCGCTCGACGGGCTCGCTCCGGTGGTGGCCGGGCGGGTGTCGATACCCCGTTTGAGCGACCGCGAACGCCAGGTGATGGTCCTCTACGCCCAGGGTCTTCCGCTGCGAGTGATCGCGCACAGACTCAATGTCACCGAAAATACGTGTAACGAGTACCTCAAGCGGGTTCGGCGCAAATATGCCCAGGTCGGGCGCACTGTGCGGGCGAAGGGCGAGCTGCTGCGAGCAGCGGTGGAGGATGGGTACATCAACCTCGAACAGTGGCCGCAAGACGATGACTGAGCACTCGCCAGGTTCCACCGTCCAGCAGGCGCCGAGCGTGCAGCCGGCGTCAAGTCGTCAGTGGTGGTGGGTGCTCGGGGGTGCCCTAGCGGTGGCCCTAATGATCGGAACCGGATGGTGGTGGACTCAGCGCCCGGTGCCGGCGGAACAGGCTGAAGCCAGGATTTGCGACACCTACCGGGCTTTTGTCCAGTCGATGCAGGGCACAGGGCTGTCCAGCCAAGCGCAACGGCGGTATCAGACCACCAAATTGATCGCGATGGCCCAGCAGCTGGAGGGACCCCCGCAGGCCAACGCAGAGCCCGTTGATCAGGGCGCCGCCCGGCTCCAACGGGTGCTGAATCTACCGTCGGCCACGTATCGAGAGGCCTACGTCAATGCTCGACCCATTGCGGTGTACTGCGGAGTTGACCCCCGGACCGGACAAGTCGCGGGGTACCTGCCCTAAGGGCCGCCCAGACAGCCTGTCGGCGGGAAGGCGAGGCGTGGCCAGCCCCTAGCGAGTTCAGGCCTAGCCGGACGTTTCGGCGGAGTCGGTGGGTTTGCCGTTGATCCCGGGGGTGTTCGACGGGCAGTCGGGGACACCATCGGCCATTCCTTCGACGTCGTCCTTGGTGACGTAGATGTCTGGTACCCAGTAGAACGTGCCGTTGTAGTCGGCGTAGAACCAGTGCACCGATTCGAACCTAAGCGGGTTGCGGATCGCGTCTGGGGTTGGTGCCTTGCAGTAGAGGTTGAGGGTTTCGTCATGGCGGAACACGTTTACCGCGATGTCGGGGCCGTATTCTCGGTAAGGCCACGCGCTCATCGGGCAGGTAACTGTTTCGTTTAGGCACCCTGTTGGGTCATCGGGAACCCACCAGCCGCTGGTATCCACCGTCCACTGCTTCGCAGGCTCTCCGAGTATCGTGTCGTCGGAAGCGTCAGACGACACGCAACCAGTGAACGCGAACATGGCGGCGGCGGCCAATGCGCCGCCGACAATGGTTCTCCCCACGAGGCCCTCCCGCCGGTAGAACATCATGGCGACCGGTCATGCTTCGGGCACCGCTAGAACAATAAGGCATGGTCAATTCACCAACCACTCTGCGTGCCACCACTTTCCTTCGTCGTCCTCCCAACGGGTAGTGGTGGCGTCAGTCGCGTCGATTTCATTGGTGGCTTCGGATGCCGCGGCTGCAGCTTGGCCGAATGCTTCGGACGCTGGGTCAGGCGGAGTGATGGCACGGGTGGTGATCTCGTCGGTTGGCGCCGCCGGTGCGACCGTGGCCAGTCGGATCAGGATCGATTGCCAGCCGCGACCACGAGCCAAGGTGACTTCCAAACCTTCGACCGTTGCCGTGTCCAGATCGGCCCGCCAGGCTGCAAGGTCGGCGGCGAGCGCAGCGAACAGCCAACCGGGGGCCTTCAGATCGCGCGGGCTGCCGCGCAACGTCACCGCAAGATCGGCTTCGGTACACATATCCACGAGCGCCGCGAATTGCCCCGCGAGTGGATCGGGCAGATCGTGGATCTGCAGGGCGCAACGCAATCGGGCCGCGCGCCTCGCTGCTTCCCGGGCCAACTCGGGTTCGTTGACTTCTCGTCCGCCCGCGATGGAAGCCAGGGTGTCGCGGGCCTGGCGGGCGGCGGGCAGCGCCCACTGCTGGCGGACCAAGGTGTCAGTGCGCAGTTGGGCTTCGCGGAGGCGGCGGTTTGATTCCGCCCGGTGGGCTCTCAAGGCGGCCGATTCCGTCCGGTGCACCGCACGGCCAAACATGGTGGCAGCCGCACCCGTCAGCAGCAGGGTGAAGAGGGTCGGGATGCTGGTGGCTGCACACGGCGGCCACGTGTGCCACCACATCCAACTGGCCACACCCAGCGCCAGGACGCTCACCGTCAGGGAGCCGGCCGTCCAACGCCATTGCGCCAGAAACACCCCGACCAACGACAGCAGCACGAGTCGGCCGTCGGGGATCAGCGCGGTTGACGTAGCCGCGGAGCAATAGGGATCCGCGAGCGGCGACAGCAAGGGAGTCAGGAACAGCGCCGCGAACACCATGGCCATATCCGCGGAATTCAGCAGTCCGGCGCGGAGTCGGTGCAGGAACCACCCGGCGACACCCGCAGTGGCGACGCCGGCGACTGCGTACAGCCACGGCAACGAAGTGGAACTCCAGTTGGCAGCTGCGCCAAACACCGAGGTGAGGAACACCACGATCACCGGTAAAGCGGCCAGCGAACTCAACGTTTCAGGAAGATTGGCGTCGGGTCTGATCCGTTCAGCTGCTTCTCGATTCGCCTTTTCTGCTTCGGCTGAAGACGGGTCTACGGCAGGCCACGTCAGACGGACGGTGGTGCCACCGCCCAGCCGGGAATCGATCTGGGCAGATCCGCCGACCTCCGCCAGCCGACGATGAATGGACAGGTCAAGACCGAGGCCATCGGCTCGCGTCGCAGTGTCGAAACCGGCGCCATCATCGCGCACTTCCACCAGCACCGAACTGGTCGAACTGTGCACCACCACGCGAGCTTCGCTGCAGTTCGCGTGTTTGGCTGCATTTCGGAGTGCTTCGGCGCAGGCATCGCCCATAGCGGCGAGCACTGAAGGCGGTGCCGAAGAAGGCGAGTCGTAGGAGACAGCCACCAATACCCCTCGCAGGCGCGCTTCAGCCAGCGCCGGTTCGAACGCGGCAGCGACATTCGGCGGCGGCGGGGTGGCGAACGTGAGCCAGCGTTGGACGTCACTGGCACAGCGGCGGCGCAGATCCTGGACGAGGTCACCGGCAACCCCGCGCGAGACCGCTTCCAGGGTGTTCAGCCCCGAGTCGTGCAAGAAGCGACGCACCTGGTCATCTCGGCGGGCTAGCCATACCTGGGTGGCCTCGGAGACTTCGTCGGCCTGGGCGGTAGCGAGTATTCGATCCGAAGCGGCCGCAGATCGCCGCAGCAGGTAGGCAGCTGCGGCCAGGGTGATGGTCAGTACCAGGACCCGAGCGCTGGCCGTGAGGCCCGCCAGCGGGGTGGCCGAAACCTGGATCGCAGAGACCCCGCGAAAGGCCGCGACGGTGACGAGCCCGACCACCGCCGAGTCTCCCAGAATGGTGACCAGGAGCGAGGGCAAGGCCATCGCGGCCACCGCGGCGGCCACCGCGACCAACTCCAATTGCAGCCACCAGCCGACCAATCCGGTTCGGGCTTTGGTGATCGTGAGCATCACCGTCATGAGCAGCAGGGCGGTGAAGGGGAGTGCTGCAAGAACCCGTGATTCCGGGTAGCGAAGGGGACTCAGAGTCAGCACGGCCAAGGCCCACGATGTCACGACGAGCGGCCACCAGTTGGCGCCGGCAGACTCCGGCGGTGCGACCAGGAACCACACGCCGGTCCAGGCCAGCGACGCGCTTGCGACCACCGTCGCAAGCCTGGTCAGGCTGGCCTGGGCAGCGGCACTAGCGGGACCGACCGGAGCGCGCTGGGTCATGGATCGACGTAGATGAACTGCGCAGCCTCGTCCAATGTGGAGCCCACCGGGATACCGGCGCCGTCGAAGGCCACTAAGTTCCCGGCGCGGGCAGCAAGCACACGATTGTTCAGAATCGCCTCGGGACGCAAGTAGAAGAACGTGTCGGCCAGCAGGACGTCGCCGGTTCTGGAGTCAAGTACAACGTTCAGTGGGCCCGCGTTGCCAACGAAGATTCCGTCGCGGCCTTCCTCGATCGTCAGATTCTGGCCAGCGGCAACTTGTTCGGCCGTGAATTCCCACAGCCGTTCACCCGTCTCAGCGTCAATTGCAAGAATTCCGCCGGCAAGTGTGGATAGTGCCACCACCTTCCCCCCGGAATCGATGACTGGTCGATCTGATAGGGCGTATTCGCCGATGATTGCGCCGTTCGGTTCAGCGAGCACCGCGGTGCCTTCGCCTTGGGTGTCAAGTCCGCAAGCGATGACCCGTGTCGCGTCGATGATGCCCCCGCAGAGTCCGCCGTAGCGTGGATCTGAATGATCCAGTTCGAAACTGGCCAACTGGGTCCCGTCGGACAGCGAACGCACCACCGTGGTAGCGCTGGGTGACGTGAGTGAGCCATCTGCGGAACTGTCGTACATCACCAGATCGTGACCGAGGTCGGTCCACCGCGGTGGGGGTGACTGTTCGGCGGTCCACGCCACCGTTCCATTGCTTGCGTCCAGCACCCACAGCGGTGCGTCACCTCGCTGTGCCCGTGTTTGAGGCTGTGCGCGCACCAGCACGCGGTCGGCGCCAGCGTCTTCAATGGTCAAGGTGGTGCCGGAGGCCTGGCCGAGGTCGGTACCTGCCGTTGCCCACGAGGTGGTTCCATCGGGATTGCGTGCGATCACCTTCTGGCCTTCACCCTCGGTGTTGGGTTCAACCGTGAGTACCAGGACCTGCTCGCCTGGCCGCGCCGTGACTGGCCATCCCAGGGTGTTTGGCAGGGGAAGCGTGGCGGTTACCTCGCCAGTTGCGACGTCGCCGATAAACGCGGTGAAGCCACCGGAGTCGGCGTCAATAACTGGAACCACGAACTGGTCGGCTTCGCCTAGAACACGAAATCCGTCGGCGGTCGCCACCCCTAGCGGTCGCTGCCAAACTTCGGTGCCGTAGGACACCGTCACAGGTTGGGCCCGTCCTGGGGGCAAACTCGGCGCGGGCCTACCTGGCACGAACTCCACGTTTGTGTCGCTGGTGGATTCGGTCGATTGGCTACACCCGGTTGTGGCCAGGGATAGCCCCAACAGGGCCAACCCCAGCGACAACGTCAGGTTGGGGATTCGCGGTCGCGATCGACTCGCGCGGCCCACTCGTCGGTGGTTGTCCATCCCACGCCCCTCCCGACCAGCCCGCCATCCTCGCACAGCATACCGACCCGCCAGATATCGTCATGGTCATGTCTGTCGCACTCGGGCGGGAACCGGAAGTCCCATCGCCGGCGGATGACGCAGCAGGGACTCCGCCGCAGCCAGGGAATCTCCGGCGCCGGTGGTTGCAGGGCGTGATTCTTGCGCTACCGCTGGTGATCCTTGCGGTGCAGGGATGGCGCCACCGCTACGTCATCGACGACGGTTTCATCTACTTGCGAATCGTTGACAACATCATCAGCGGCAACGGCCCGGTCTTCAACGTTGGTGAAAGGGTCGAGGCGTACACCGGCGTGCTCTGGACTTTCCTGCTGGCGCTTGCGGGCTGGATCACTCCTGTGCCGCTGGAGTGGGTGGCGGTCGTCCTTGGGTTGGCGCTCACCTTGCTGGGTGTTGGGCTGGGGATGTGGGGCAGTGCGAGGTTGCTCGCAGGTGCCTCAGCGTGGCTGATTCCAGTGGGAGCCCTGATCCTGGTCAGCCTGCATCCGATGTGGAACTTCGCCACCACCGGGTTGGAGACGGGACTCACATTTGCCTGGCTTGGTGGGGCCTGGCTCAGCCTCGTGCTGTGGGCCACACGAGAGCCCGGGAGTCGGATTCCCGTCTGGACATTGGTGTTGGTTGGCCTCGGACCACTTGTCCGGCCTGAGTTGGTGGTGTCCAGCGCCGCATTTCTGGTGCTGCTGTTCCTTGCCTCATGGCGCGCGGAATCGTGGTGGGGCCGATCCCGGATTGCCGTCTGGGGGCTGGCGCTGCCGGTGCTCTACCAGGTTTTCCGGATGGGCTACTTCGGTGAGTTCGTTGCGAATACAGCCATCGCGAAGGAGGGAACCGAACCACGACCGGAACTGGGTTTCCGATACCTGCTCGACTTCGTGGAACCCTACGCATTGTGGTTGCCGGTGATGTTGGTCGTCTTCGGCATCTACGCACCGGCCTTGTTGAAGTTTGCCTCGGGGACTATGCCAGCCGGCGGGCGCCGCGCGTTGGTGCTCGTGGTGTTCGTGGGCGCCGGGGTGGTCAACGGGGTCTTTGTGGTGCTCATGGGTGGTGACTATTTGCACGCCAGACTGTTGCTGCCGGCCCTGTTTGCCATCCTGATCCCGGCGGCTGTCGTTCCGCTCGAACGGCGCTACGCCGTGGGATTCCTCACCGTGGTGTGGTCGGCGTTCGCACTATTTGTGGCGCGGCCCCCCGCCAGCCTCTTCCCCTTCGACGATGTCGACGGAAACGGCACCGTGACCGCCGAGCAGTTTGGCTTCTTCGAGGGCTCGCCGAGCACGACTTGGCTGGGCGACGGCCTCTACATGCGCGCGACCTTCGCCTTCCCAACCCGTGAGTTGGCAGCGGAACCGGCAGCGGGGGTCTCCCTGCCCACCTTGGTGCAGGGCGCGATGGGCCTGGAAGGTTACTACTTTGGCCCCGATTTGAAGTTGTTCGACCTCAACGGCCTGGCGACCCCGCTGGCATCGCATATGGAACTCACCCGCCGTGGGCATACCGGGCACGAGAAGAGCCTCCCCACGCCTTGGGTGGCCGCGTCATTGACCGCTCCTGGCACACCGGCCGAGGTTTTCGACGAGATTCAGGCCGACCGTGCCGAATCCATAACCATCTATGGTCCACTCATTCCGATCACCACCGGTGACGAGCTAGCCGAAGAAATCTCGTGGGCTCGAGCCGCTCTTGAGTGTGAACCGCTGGCCGAATTTGTTGCGGCCCCCAGTCGGCCGCTGTCCATGAGCACCTTCTGGTCCAACTTCACCGGCGCGTTCGAGCGGACTCGGCTGCGGATTCCAGCCGAACCGCAGGCTGCGTACGAGAAGTTCTGCACCTGATCGACCATGGTGTCGACCAGGGTTTCGCCGCCTAGTGAGGCCGCCGACGCCCGTTCAACGACGCAGGCGCGGCCACTCGATCGCGGGGCATCGGTCCATCACCACATCGAGGCCCGCAGTGAGGGCGTGGTCAGCCGATGGCTGATCGATCACTCCCAGCTGTAGCCACACTGCGCGCGCTCCAACCGAGATGGCCTCATCGACGATCGGTGCCACCAGCGCCGGCCGCAGAAAGATGTCCACCACGTCCGGGATCCCCACGCTGCGCGCGGCCTCGGTGATGGTGGGGAACCCCTCGCAGCCGTGGACTCGTTGGGCAGCCGGGTGAATCGGAACCACGGTCTTGCCCTGATCCACAAGCAGTTGGGCAACTCGGTAGGCGGCGCGCTGGGGGTTGTCGCGAAGCCCGACCACGAACCACACCTGGGCATCGGTGAGTAGGTGCTCGATCACGGCCGGTTGATTGATTCCGGCCGGTGCTGCAGCGCCTGGGGTCTCCATGCTCCAAGGTTGGCACGGGCTGTCGGCGCATGCCAACGCGACGGTGAGCCGTTGGAAATACTCCGCAACCCGACCTGGGATAGCGCACTCAGCCACCGAGTGCCAGCCGTGCCGGTGGTCCAGGGGTGGCTGAATCAGCCGGATTGCGGGTGCGGGCGAAAATCCGTACGGCGGGGAAATCGCGCCGGTGTCGTCGTACACGACCCCGCTCTCGTCAAAGTCGGTGGCGTTCAGCGAGCGCAGCAACCGCAGTGAGGCGGCATTCGGATCAAGGGTCGGTACACCCGCGTCGTCCATGTAGGTGGAGACGAATTCCCCACCCGCCCAGGTGCCGTCGGAGTTGAGGGACACCTTGAGGATGCCGCCGAGGCCCAGCGGGCCCTTGTTCGACAACGTGTTGCCGCCACCGGCGAAATTGCCCAGGCTGTAGGCGATGAGTCGACCCTGGTAGAACTCCATTCCGCGCAGAACGTGCGGACTGTGGCCGATGATGATGTCCGCTCCGGCATCGATCATGGCGTGCGAAAACGCCCGCACGTCGCCCCGGTTTTCGCCGTAGAAGTATTCGGTGCCGTAGGGAGTATTCACCTGATCCGGTCCCTCGGCGCCCATTTGTGCCTGCACCACAACGACATCTGCCACCCGACTCGCCATCCGCATCAGGAGTTGTCCGCGGTTAATGTCGCTCACGGTGTTGTGCATTTGGTACGGGGAAAAGCCGACAATCGCGAACTTCACCCCATTCACCTCGGTGAGGGTGATGGAGTCGCGGTCGCCGGTGTGATCAAGCCCTGCCGCTTCCAGGCTTTCTTTCGTGTTGTCGTAGCCAGGCTGGCCGAAGTCGAAGGTGTGGTTGTTGGCGATGGTGACGACTTCAAAACCGGCGTCCCGCAAGCGCTCGGCATAACTTGGCGGGAGTCGGAAGGCGTAACAACCGGTGCTGGTGCCACCGCACTTCGAGACGCCGGTGTCTTCGGTCAGGGCCTGTTCCAGGTTTCCCATCACCAGGTCGGAGGCCAACGACTCCTGCACGCGGCTGAAGAAGCCTTCCCCCTTGTTTGCCGGGAGCAGGTTGGGTTCGGAACCCATGATGATGTCGCCGGTAGCGGAGAGGGTGATCGTCCGCAGTGGCTCATCGGCGGCCGAATCGGAGCCCTCATGCTTGACTACCGGCTGCGCAGCGGCAGCCACCGGCGCAATAACTGGCTCTGGTGATGCCCCGCTTCCGAATCCGAACATCAGCCCCAGCACACCAGCAAGGAGTGGGAGCCCGGCGACTGAGGCAGCCCAGCCGATGTCTGCGGCGCTCGAGCGCGGGTTGGTGCCCACATTGGTGGTCATTGCATCCCCCCGACTAATGAGTCATCAGGGTCGAACTTCCGGTTGCGCGACCCGCTTGGCCTCAGACCCCTCCACATGGTCAGACGATAGGTTACGTCCACCTGATAGCAGGCGAGACACGCCGGGTGCCGTTGACACGCCGGGCGCCTTCGATGGAGGTGATAGGTTCCGCCACTTCCAGCAGGCACAATGGCCGCCATGACTTCCCTCAAGCAGACCCTGCAGGCCGACCTCACCACGGCAATGAGGTCCGGCGATGCCGACACAGTGCGGACGCTGCGGATGGTGCTCACATCGATTACGCAAGCAGAGGTATCCGGCAAGGCAGCGCATGCGCTGACCCACGACGACGAAATTGCCATTCTCACCACCGAGTTGAAGCGGCGGCGGGAGTCGGCCGAGGCCTTCACGTCAGCTGGGCGGCAGGAACTCGCAGACGCTGAATTGGCTGAAGCCGCGGTGATCTCCCGCTACCTGCCGCAGCCACTGACCGAGGCCGAGGCCAACGAACTGGTGGCCGCGGCAGTGGCTCAGGCCCAAAGCGAGGGGCTGACGGGCGGACGTGCGATGGGGGCGGTGATGAAGACCCTCAAACCAGCAACTGCGGGTCGTTTCGACGGCGCGGCGCTGGCCGGAATGGTCAAACGTGAGCTGGGCCTCGGCTAGCCGGGCAGATCGAAGCAGGCAATTGCGCCGGCGGTGAGGCTACCCAGCCAGACCGTTCCGTGGTGCTCGCGCACGCCGGTGGAGACGCCGAACACCGCGTCTTCGGCGGCGAAGGCCGAATCGACGGCGTCGCGGTCCGGATCGATGGCCACCACGTGAATGAGGTGGGCAGGTTTCGGCTGGGCACGTTCGGGCAGCGCCCACACCAGCGTGCGCAGCTTGGGAGAACGTGGGGCCAGGGCATCCAACAGGGGGTTCCGCGGGCTTGCGATTGCCACCCAGATCCGTCCGTCGGTGCCTAAGGAGAGGTTGTCCGGAAACCCTGGTAGCGCCGGTGTGAGCACCTCCCGTTGGCCTGCGCGGACACCAGTGAGATGCAGCTTGCCGACGCTGTAGTTGCCGGTTTCGGCGAAGTAGAGTGCATCCTCGGTGCGCGTCAAAGCCACGCCGTTGGCGAACTGCAGACCCTCGATGACCGTCTCGCACGTGCCATCGGGATCACGGCGGATCAGCCGCCCGGTGCCCGAGTGCTCGATGATGTCGGCCTTCCAAAAGTCCAGATCGAAACGGGCCGACGAGTCGGTGAACCAGACGGTGCCGTCGGCGGCCACTGCGGCGTTGTTGCAGATGCGCACCGGTCGGTGGTCCACCGTACGAGTCAGGACTGTGAGCCGGCCGTCGGTGAAGGTGGCCGGTGGACCGGTGTCCGCGACCTCCGCTGCGAGCAGGCCGCGATAGGCGTCGCAGATGAGCAGTCTGCCGTCGGGCAGCCACTCCAAACCCATCGGCCGACCGCCGGTCTCGGCCAACTGCCGGATTCGCCCCGTGGTGGGATCGAATCGCAGCACCCGGCCGTCATCCAGGCCGGTGATCACCCGGTTGGAGTCGTCGACCAGCACATCTTCAGGTCCGGTGCCGGGCATCGGGAACACTCGTAGATCGGCGATCGGCGCGGAACGGTCTGGACCCTTCGCCGGCGGGGTCCATACCACCGGCTTGATTCGAGGATTGGCCATGCGCACAAGAGTGGCAGATCCTCACAACTCGAAGATGAATTCGGCTGGATCCCGGGGCTGCCGGTGCGGCGGGTCGGCGGCCGGGTAACCCACCGCGATCGCGCCGAGTGGTTGCCATGATGCAGGGACGTCGAGCACGGCGTGCACGACCTCGGGGCAAAACATGGTCGAGGAGATCCAGGCCGAACCCAGACCGTGCGCAGCCAGCGTCACCAATGAGTTTTGCACTGCAGCGCCCGCCGCGACCAGGAAGAGATCACGTTCGTAGCCGTTTCGCGCCGGGTCCGGGTAGCGATGGGCTGCGGTGAGGTCGCTGAAGGGTAGAACCACGGCGGGGGCGTGCCACAGGATGTCGCCGCGGCGCACGCGTCGAGCTATGGCGTCGTCGTCGTAGCCGTCCACGTTGCGCAGATCGGACTGCCATTGTTCGCGCATTGCCTGCAGTAGCTGCGCCCGAGTGTCAGGGCGGGGGAGGACGAAGCGCCACGGGGTGCTGTGATGCGGGCTGGGTGCGGTGATGGCGGCGGCGATGGCAGTTCGCAACACCTCCGGCGGTACTGTCCGATCCGGATCAAATCGGCGCACGGTGCGCCGACCGGCAACGGCGGTGCGCGCCCCCGCTGCACGCGCCTCGGCGGTGCCCAGGCTGAACAGGTCTGATTCGACCGGTCGGATCACCGTGGCCGCGTCGGGGGCCTCCGGCGTCACCCAGCGTGACGCCCCGCGGATCGCGGCGGCCGGGATCATCGAAGACTTCGGCCGCACCAAATCGGCGGCGGCGGCCAACTGGTCGACGATGGCGACCACGGTCGCAGTTAGCGGCTTGCCCCAGGCGTCAGCGGCACCGCGCAGGTCCGCCAGCGGGAGCACCCCGGAACTACCAACGGCGAAATCCACCACACCTTCCCGCCACGGTCGGCCAGCGGTGTCGGTGATGATCACGCCGAGTTGGGCAAGGCCCAGGCGCTGGCTCAGCGCTACTCGCAGCCGCACGGCGGAGGCGTTGGAATCCTCCGGCAGCAGCACCACAGTTCCGTCGTCGGTGTTGGACTCGTCGACTCCGGCGGCTGCTAGGACGAATCCCTGCCGCGTGCGAACGATCCGGGTGCTGCCGCCGGGATGCTCGCGCCGAGCAACCTCGGCCACCGACTCCGAATCGATTGCGGCCTCCCGACTTGTGGCGCGCCGGATTCTGCCCTCCGCCTTGGCGACGACCTTGCTGCTCACTGCCACGATGTCGCCGTCGCGCAGCCCCCGTTGACCATCAGGCCATTCGGTCCTCGCCAGCGACGCTGCAAGCATCGCGCTCAAATCGTCGCCGCGCCGAACCGGGCCGATTCCGGTTGCCGGTGACACTTGCAGGGTTGGCGGGCCTGCTTCGGTCGCGCCGGTTCGGCCTTCAGCCACGCTGGTCGACCTCGGCAGCGAGGGCAAGCAGTTCTTCAGCGACGGCAGCGGCCGCCGCTGGATCGGTCATGAGGGTCGGGACGCTGCGCGCCTCCATCCCAAGGGCGCGGACCCGGTCGACTCCGGATGCGTCGGCGTCATCCAGCAGCCAGCCGTCCAGGATTCCGGCTGGCCGGGCGCCGTAGTGGGCCGCGACTCCCGCGGCCGAGGTTTCGACTCCGATGGCGGTGAGGCAGGCATCAGCCATACCTCGCACCGGCCGGCCGGAGACGATGCCGGACACGCCCACCACCGGTGCGGGTGTGGACTGCAGGGCCTGGCGAATCTCGCCAACAGCGAGGATTGCGCCGATGGACACCACTGGATTCGACGGCGGCAGCAGCACCGCGTCGGCGTTCTGGATTGCCTCCACTACCCCCGGTGCAGGGGTAGCGCGCTCAGCTCCGACCATCACGAAATCCGAAGCCGGCAGGGAGGCTCGGTAGCGCACCCACCACTCCTGAAAATGGATCGCGCGCCGGTCGGCACCCTCACCCACCACCACATGTGTCTCCACCCGATCATCGGTGGCTGGTAGCAGCGTCACGCCCGGGTTCCAGCGGGCGCACAGCGCGGCGGTAACAGCCGATAGCGGATAGCCGGCAGACAGCATCTGGGTGCGCACCAAGTGGGTGGCAAGGTCGCGGTCGCCGAGGCCGAACCAGTCGGGTTGGGCCCCATAGGCGGCGAGTTCCTCGGCGGCGTGAAAAGTCTCATCAGCTCGCCCCCAGCCACGCTTTTCGTCTGCGCCGCCACCGAGGGTGTACATCACGGTGTCGAGGTCTGGGCAGACCCGCAGGCCGAACAGCCAGATGTCGTCGCCGGTGTTGCCGATCACGGTGATGTCGGCGTTCGGGCGGGCCCGCAGGAGGCCCTGGAGAAACCGGGCTCCGCCGATGCCGCCGGCGAGGACGGTTAACGCGGCACTGGGAGAGTTCGCCTGATCCATTCGGTGATTGTCCCAGCACTGCCGGTGCGTAGGCTGGAGGGCGTGGCATCGGCGTACCCTCCCACGGCGATTCGAAGGGTGTTGACCCGCGCGGAGCGTGGCGCGATGTTGAACGTGGACGAAATCGTGGTGTTGCTCGGCCTGCGTGGCGAAGCGCTAGCGGACGCAATGGGGTTGGCGTCCGACTGGCGCGACCGCGGACTGGCGGAGGTCCACCGGCCCGGGGTGGTCACCTACTCGCCGAAAGTGTTCATCCCCCTGACCCGACTGTGCCGTGACCGTTGCGGGTATTGCACTTTCGCCGCCGATCCGGCTGAATTGCGCCGCACCGGCGAGGGATATTTCCTTACGCTTGACGAGGTCGTCGGGATTGCTCGTGAGGGTGCTGGGCTGGGTTGCGCCGAGGCGCTGTTCACCCTTGGCGATCGGCCCGAGTCGCGCTGGCCGGCAGCTCGCGATTGGCTGGCGGAGGCCGGCTATGACTCCACCCTCGGATATGTGCGCGCTGCGGCGATCCGAGTGCTGGAGGAGACCGGACTACTCCCGCACCTGAACCCCGGGGTGATGACGTGGTCGGAGTTGCAGCGTCTGCGGCCGGTGGCTCCAAGCATGGGGATGATGCTGGAAACCACCTCCGAACGGATCTTCCGCACCCCAGGGGCCGCGCATTACGGGTCGCCGGATAAGGATCCCGCAGTCCGCCTTCGGGTGCTCAATGAGGCGGGTCGGGCGAATATCCCATTCACCTCCGGGCTGCTGGTGGGAATCGGGGAGACCGACGCCGAACTAGCCCAGTCGATGCTGGCGCTGCGTTCGGTGGCACGGGAATTCAGGCATGTGCAAGAGGTCATCATCCAGAACTTCCGGGCCAAAGCCGACACTGCCATGCGAACAACCGACGACCTTGACCATGACGCGTATCTGGCTGCGCTGACCGCAGCGCGCCTCGTCTTTGGTCCCGGCATGCGCATCCAGGCACCGCCCAACCTGTCCGACCCGGAGCAGTTACCCCGCCTCCTGGCCGCTGGTGTGGACGACTTCGGCGGGGTGAGCCCGTTGACTCCGGATCATGTCAACCCGGAGCGCCCGTGGCCGGAGGTCGCGGTGCTAGCCGATGCCTGCGCGGCCGCGGGGCTGACGCTGCGGCCGCGGCTGGCGGTGCAACCCGAATACGTGACCGGCGATCGCGAGCGTTGGATCGATCCTCGGCTGCAGCCGCACGTTTTGGCGCTCGCTGGCGACGATGGTCTGCTGCGACCGGGCGCGCGCCCGCAGGGCATCAGGTGGCAGGAGCCAGACGACTACCAAGAATTCGCTGCCAGCGTGTCCACCGGTCGGGTGGAGTTGGCTCACACCATCGACACCGAAGGCCGGCGCTCACAGCAGCGAGACGACTTCGCGTTGGTGTACGGCGATTGGGAGGCGGTGGCGGCCAGGGTCCAACCGCAACTGCCAGCCGCCACCTCATCGGCGCAGGACGCGGCCAAGCGGGAGCGCCGCAGTGGGCCGTCGGTGCGCTTGTCGCCGGAGGTTGCCGCAGCCCTTCGATTGGCGGAGCGCGATCCGGCGCTGCTGGCTTCGCCCGAGCACGCGTCGGCAGCCGTCGCGTTGGCTTCGGCCGAGGACGCCGACTTGGCCGCGACGGTGGAGTTGGCTGATCAACTGCGCCAAGACGCGGTGGGCGATGTGGTTACCTACGTGGTCAATCGCAACATCAACTTCACCAATGTGTGCTACACCGGATGCCGTTTCTGCGCTTTCGCGCAGCGGGAATCCGATCTAGACGCCTTCACCTTGCCACTGCCGGAGGTCGGGCGCCGGGTGGACGAAGCGGTGCTTGCTGGGGCCACCGAGATTTGTATGCAAGGGGGCATCCACCCGAAGTTGCCGGGCAGCGCGTATTTCGATCTGGTGGCCGAAGTCAAGAAGCGACCGGTGCACTTGCACGCATTCAGCCCGATGGAAGTGGTCAACGGCGCCAATCGCGCGGGCATGAGCATCCGGGAGTGGCTGGTCAATGCCAAGGATGCGGGCCTGGATTCGATCCCCGGCACCGCCGCGGAAATCCTCGACGATGACATCCGCTGGATCCTCACGAAGGGCAAACTGCCCACCGAGACTTGGCTTGAGGTGATCGGCACGGCTCACGAAGTGGGGTTACCGTCCTCGGCCACGATGATGTACGGCCATGTGGACGCCCCCGCCCATTGGGTGGCTCATCTGCGCACCTTGCGCCAGCAGCAGGAGAAATCCGGCGGCTTCACCGAGTTCGTCGGGTTGCCTTTCGTGCACCACAATTCGCCGATCTACCTCGCCGGGATCGCTCGACCGGGGCCAACCCGGCGGGACGACATCGCGGTTACCGGTCTTGCCCGAATCATGCTGCACGGGGCAATCGACAACGTGCAGGTCTCGTGGGTCAAAGTCGGTCCCGCGGCGTGCGCGGAGTTGTTGGGTGCCGGAGCCAACGACGTCGGGGGAACGCTGATGGAGGAGACCATCTCTCGGATGGCGGGGTCGGAACACGGATCCGCCATGACCGTTGAGGGGTTGCACGCCATCGCCGCGGCCGCGGGGCGCCCCGCGCGGGAACGCACCACCACCTACGGATGGGCAGGTGCCGGAAGTGCCGAAGATGGTTAGGAATTCTTTTATTACCACCTAGGGGTTGACTCTTTGGGTGCGACACGGGTGTAATTCCACCAATGTCATTCACACCGGGCACTTCCCCCAAGGCCCCAGGGATCGCCCCGGAAGGAACCAGATGAGCAACCTTGACGTTTTCCCACTTGACTACGCCGAAGAAATGTCGTGGCAGGAGCAGGCGCTCTGCGCGCAGACCGATCCCGAGGCGTTCTTCCCCGAGAAGGGTGGTTCCACTCGCGAGGCGAAGCGAGTCTGCCAATCGTGCGAGGTGCGCATGGAGTGCCTCGAATACGCGTTGGCCAACGACGAGCGCTTCGGCATCTGGGGTGGGCTCAGTGAGCGCGAACGGCGGCGGCTGAAGAAGCAATCCGCCTGAGGTGTCGTTCCGCTCCGCGCGTGACCGGCACGGTCGGGGACTGCGAGGTCCGCTAAGTCCGGTCACCATGCCTCGTTCCGTCACCAGGCGGGAGGCGTTCGATCGGCGCGTGGCAAGGGCAGTCGTTCACCTCGCCAGTCATACCCCCCAGATCGCAGACATCGACATCGTCGTCGAGGACGTACCGATCGTGAGTAGGCGCCTTGATCGTGCACCTCTCGGGAGGGTCGTGCGCCAAACCAACCCCACCCAACTCGTCTTGCACCGCCGGCCCATCGAACAGACCGGCGCTGCGGACCCGCTGCTGCGCGATGTGTTGGCGGAGTTGGCTGCAGAGTGGCTCGGCTGCGAACCAGTCGAGGTTGATCCCCACTACCCGAGGGCATGACCCGACTGGCGTTCGGCGATGCCGCGGTGGCAACCGGTCCCCGGCCACCGCGTGCCGGTCGGGCGGGTTGCCGGAGCCACGCGTTAGGGTTCGTGAGTGGCACCGCATCGATCATGTTCCAAGCCTTCCTGCAGTTCCCGGGCCGTGGCGACCCTCACCTACGTCTACAGCGAATGCACTGCAGTGCTTGGCCCCCTGGCAACAAGCGCGGACCCACATTGCTACGACCTTTGCGAGGTCCACGCCGAGCGCATGACCGTGCCCCGCGGGTGGGATGTGGTGCGGTTGGACTTCAGCACGGACCAATTCGGCCCGACCATCGACGACCTCGAAGCCCTCGCCGACGCAGTCCGCGATGCAGCCCGTAACTCGACGGGCGGGTCCAGCTCGGCCGAAGTGATTGCCGAGGTTCCCTCTGGCACAGTGGAAGGCACCCGACGCGGTCACCTGCGCGTCCTCCGGCCGATGGACGATGCTGGCCCGGCCGCAGCGTCGCAGGACCGCTAAACCCTCGAAGCGGAAGACTGCCATGCGCGCACTCGATGAAGTAATCAAGGCCTACGACGTCCGCGGGGTATACCCGGACCAGCTCGACGAGACACTCGCCGAACTCATCGGGACCGCCGCGGTGGAGGTGTTAGGTCTGCGGGTTGCCGACGGCGGCACTGGAACAATCATCGTCGGGCGCGATATGCGGCCGTCGGGGCCGTCCTTGGTGGAAGCGTTCGCGAAAGGCGCCACAGCTGCAGGTGTCGACGTGATCGACATCGGCCTGTGCAGCACCGACGGGCTTTACTTCGCCAGCGGTCGGCTTGGTCATGCCGGGGCGATGTTCACCGCCAGCCACAATCCCGCCGAGTACAACGGGATCAAGCTCTGCGCCCCAGGTGCGGTGCCGGTGGGCCGGGATTCGGGGCTAGCGGCCATCAGCGCGTTTTGCGCGGCAGCCCTCGCGGAGGTCGCTGCCGACGACACTGAGCCAGCGGCGGTGCAACCTGAGCAACAAGGCACTGTCACCCACGTGGATCTCCTCGCGGACTACGCGGAGTTCCTGCGCTCTCTCGTCCCCGGGCTGGACACCATCCGGACGTTGAAGATCGTGGTGGATGCCGGGAACGGCATGGCCGGGCTCACCGCGCCCGCGGTGTTCGGTTCGCTGCCGTTGGATGTCACCGAGATGTACTACGAACTCGACGGAAGTTTCCCCAATCACGAGGCAAATCCGATCGATCCGGCGAATCTGGTTGATCTGCAGGCCGCCGTGGTTGAGGTTGGCGCCGACCTCGGCTTGGCCTTCGACGGCGACGCCGACCGGTGCTTCGCGGTGGATCAGGATGGTCAACTCATCTCGCCGAGTGGTTTGACGGCGCTCATTGCGGTGCAGGAACTCAAACGTCATCCAGGTTCAGTGATCATCCACAACCTGATCACGTCGGCTGCGGTCCCGGAGATCATCGCTGAGCACGGCGGGACCCCGGTGCGCACTCGGGTGGGGCATTCCTTCATCAAGGCCACCATGGCCGAAACCTCGGCGGCTTTTGGCGGCGAGCACTCGGGACACTTTTATTTCCGCGACTTCTGGCGGGCGGACTCGGGGATGTTGGCTGCGCTGAACCTGATCGCGGCCCTCGGCAACTCACCGGAGGGCACTGCGGTCTCCGGCCTCCTCGCCCCGTACGACCGCTATGTGGCAAGCGGTGAAATCAACTCGACGGTGACGGATGCGTTCGCGGCCACCGCCAGGGTGCGCGAGGCATTCGCCAGCGAGGCCACGAACGTCGATGAACTTGACGGGCTCACCATGGGCGGTGACGGATGGTGGTTCAACGTCCGCCCCAGCAACACCGAACCTTTGCTGCGGCTCAATGTTGAGCACCGGGATGCCACCTCGATGGCCCAGCTCCGGGACCGTGTGCTCTCGGTGATCCGGGCCGACAACGCCTAGGCTGGCCAACATGACGACGCTCGATCCACGCCTGTTGGAAATTTTGGCCTGTCCGTGTGCCCACCACGCCCCGGTGGCGGAGTCCGAGGGCGCCGTGGTGTGCCAGCGATGCCACACCGCGTTTCCGATCACTGATGGCATCCCGGTGATGTTGCTTGATCAGGCGACGCCGGGACCGAAGGGCATCGGCGCCGAACTCGATGGTGCCTAGGTGGCGATCGACGAGCAGGTCTTGCTTGATCCGGATCGTCTGATTGAAGCTGGCGGTCCGGTGCTTGCGGCCATCGCTTCGGCCGGTGCTCAACTGCGAACCGGGATGGCCGAGGCAGATGACCAGGCCATCGCCGAGGTCGCCGCAGCGGGCCGGCCCCGTGCCGTAGTGGTGATGGGCGCGGGTGGATCCAGCGCGGCAGGGGAGGTGCTGGCCGTGTGCGCGGGCCGCGGTTCCTCGGTGCCGGTGGTCACGACGACTGGTCCGGGGTTGCCTGGATGGGTGGGGCCGCTGGATTTGGTGATTGCGGTGTCGGCGTCGGGTTCCTCGCCGGAAACCCTCACCGTCGTCGCCGAAGCAGGTCGCCGCGGTTGCAGCGTGGTCGGGGTCTCCGGCAGCGGCGGCGACGACCTCACGTCGGCGGTCCAGCAAGCCCGTGGCACGCACCTGGCTGCAGGCCGCATGCCTGGCTCCCGCCGAGCCCGGGCCCTCACCTGGCGGCTGGCTGCACCGCTGCTCCTGCTGGGCCAAAGGTTGGGGATCGTCGATGGCAACGCAGCTGTCCTGGAAACTGCGGCCGACGAGTTTGATGCGGTGTCGCTGAAATGTGGTCCGGGAATCGAGTTGGGCAACAACCCGGCCAAAGATTTGGCACTCGCTGCGGCGGAGAACTACCTCATGCTGTGGGGCACCCCAGGAGTACCTGCGATGGTTGCCCGGAGAGCATCCCGGCAGCTAGCAGAGAACGCCGGACTACCGTCCGGATTCGGCGCCTTTCCAGAGGTAGCTCGCACCCACGCTCGGATCCTCGCTGGCACCCGTGGATCCGTGGAGTCGGACATCTTCCGGGACCGGGTTGACGAATCTGAGCGGGGGGCGAGGCCCTACTTGGTGGTCCTGACCGATGGCGAGTGTGACGACTTGAGCGCCGAGTTGGCGTCGGCGACAGAAGCAGTCGCAGCCTCAGCCGGAATCCCCGTCGAACGACTTGACGGCGGGGTGGGGCACCCACTGACCAGGCTCGCTCGTTTGGTGCAGCCGTGGGATCTCGCGAGCGTCTACGCCGCGGCGTTGGTGGACGCCGATCCAGCGGGAAGCGCGGCCGGGCTTCATCCGACGCTCGGGACGGGAAGGTGAACTCGGTTGCACGTGATCAGCGGGCATTTGCAGGAGTATGCGTGGGGTAAAGAGGAGGGGCTCAATCTGTGGTTGCGCTCCCCGCGCAGTGGACCTCAGGCCGAACTTTGGTTCGGGGCGCACCCCAACGGCCCCTCCCCGCTCGTGCATGGGCCCGGGACGCTGGCCGACGTGGTGGATCCGGATGAGGTTCCGGTGCTTGTGAAACTACTCGCCGCTGGTCGTCCGCTGTCCATCCAGATTCACCCCCCGGCCCACCTTGCCAGCGCAATGTTCGCCGCCGGCTCGCCCCTGGTTGCCGACGACCGGGAGAAAGTGGAGTTGCTGCTCGCGTTGGAGCCCTTCGCGATCTTCGCCGGTTGGCGTGACGAATCGGAAGCCGCCTTGCTGCTGCGAGCCACGGATCCGAGTCTGGAGCCGGCGGCCCAGGCGATTGAGTTTGACGATGTCGCCGCGGCCGTGCACTTTCTGCTGGGCTTGCCTACCGAGGAGGTTGCACGAATGACCCCGGGGCTGCTCAGCGCGGTGGAGCGCCTTGCTGGTGGGCACGACCAGGTGCATTCCTTCGGGTTGGCTGCACGTTCCTTCCCCGGCGATGCCGGGTTGCTCGTGCTTGCACTGATGGATCACCACCTGCTTCCCGATGGAACAGCCGTCTACATGCCGGCCGGCGGTGTGCACGCCTATGCCGAGGGTTTCGGGGTGGAAGTGATGACCGCATCAGACAACGTGCTGCGCTTGGGGTTGACGCCGAAGCCGCTGGCTGTCACCGAGGCGCTCCAAGCGGTGTCCACCGCAGGTGACCCTCACTTCCTGGGTGGGGAGGTATACACCGACCACGGTCATCCGACGGTCACGTCCTACCGGCCCCACCGGGCACCTTTTGCCTTGGACGCGGTTCGGTCCTCGGAATTCGCACTGCCTGCCGGTGCCTACCGGTGTGTGGTGGCGGTTCGCGATCGCGTTGAGGTGCGGTGCGGCCCGGAGAGCGTCGAACTGTCGCAAGGCCAGGCCGCAGCGGTGTTGGCAGCAGAACCGGAGCTGCATCTGCGTGCCCACGGTTTGGCGGTGGTCGTGGAGTCGAGGTAGCGCGAGTTTTGAGCGCCAAAGGGGCGCCCAAGGCAGGCCTGCGAACCCTCGAGCCGCACCGACGAGTCCGAGCGGGACCAGTCCGGCACCGTCCGGCTGGCGAGCCGCCGCGCTGAGGGGTGCGCGGTTGTGAACCCAGCCAAACGTGTCACACTAGTGGTCCCGGCACGGAAGCCTCCAGCCCGCGGATTCACGCATAACCACAATCCAACGGGAGAACTACGTGGACTTCAAAGTCGCTGATCTTTCACTCGCCCCTGCTGGGCGTGACCAAATCCGGCTCGCCGAACACGAGATGCCTGGCCTGATGGCCATGCGCGAAAAGTTCGGTGAGTCGCAGCCGCTCGCTGGAGCGCTCATCACCGGCTCGCTGCACATGACCGTGCAAACCGCTGTACTCATTGAGACTTTGGTCGCCCTCGGCGCCGAGGTCCGTTGGGCCTCCTGCAACATTTTCTCCACTCAGGACGAGGCGGCCGCTGCGGTCGTCGTCGGCCCGGAGGGAACCCCCGAGGACCCCAAGGGTGTGCCGGTGTTCGCCTGGAAGGGCGAAACGCTGGAGGAGTACTGGTGGTGCACCCAGCAGGCACTCTTGTGGCCTGATGGCAAGTACGCCAACATGATTCTGGACGACGGTGGCGACGCCACCATGCTGGTCCACAAGGGATTCGAATACGAGCGCGAAGGATTCGTCCCGGCCCAGACCGGTGACGGTTCGGAATTCGACGTTGTCCTCGGGGTACTTGCCGCGTCAATCGTCGAAGACCCGCAGCGCTGGACCACCGTGGCCTCGCACCTCAAGGGTGTCACCGAGGAGACCACCACTGGCGTGCACCGCCTCTACGAGATGATGCGCGACCGGACGCTGATCTTCCCGGCCATCAACGTCAACGACTCGGTGACCAAGAGCAAGTTCGACAACAAGTTCGGTTGCCGGCACTCGTTGATCGATGGCATCAACCGCGCCACCGATGTGCTCATGGGCGGCAAGACGGCCGTCGTGTGCGGCTACGGTGACGTGGGTAAGGGCTCGGCCGAATCACTCCGGGGCCAAGGTGCTCGGGTGATCGTCACTGAGATCGACCCCATCTGTGCGCTGCAGGCGGCGATGGACGGGTACCAGGTGGCCCGCCTCGACGACGTTATCGGCGACGCAGACATCGTGATCACAGCCACTGGCTGCGTTGACGTGGTGACTGCTGACCAGATGTCGCGGATGAAGAACAAGGCGATCCTGGGCAACATCGGCCACTTCGACAACGAGATCGACATGGCGGGTCTGGCCCGGCTGCCAGGAGCGACCCGGCACAACATCAAGCCGCAGGTCGACGAGTGGACCTTCGCCGATGGCCACTCCATCATCGTGCTGAGCGAAGGCCGTCTGCTCAACCTCGGAAACGCGACCGGACACCCCTCGTTCGTGATGAGCAACTCCTTCACCAACCAGGTGCTGGCGCAGATCGAACTGTTCACCAAGCCGGACGAGTACCCGGTGGGCGTCTACACTCTGCCCAAGCACCTTGACGAAGAGGTGGCCAGGCTGCACCTCGAAGCGCTGGGGATCGGGCTGACCGAACTGACCAAGGTTCAGGCCGAGTACCTCGGTCTGCCAGTCGAGGGCCCATACAAGACGGATCAATACCGCTACTGACGGGACACCACACCAGCCATGACAGCGCCGCCCCCTCCACCGGACGGGGGCGGCGCTGTGCCTCCGGCCAACCCCTACGCCCCTCCGAGCCCAGGAGCCTGGGCCGGGGGAGATCTGCCGCCGCCACCCCCACCGGTCAATCCGCAGGCCTACCCGCAAGCCGCACCAGGCGGCCCCCAATACCCCCCACCCGGTTACCCGCAACCGGGTTACTTGCCGCCGACGCCGGCGCCGGTTCACCCGCTGCTGTACCCGAATGCTCCTGTCACCTTGGAGCAGGCCGTCACAAGTGGCCGTCCGGTTCGGGCCGCGGGTTGGGGCATCCCCGACTTCTTCATCGCCTTTGGCCTGTGGATCATGTTCAGCGTCGTCGCCGTCGGAATCGGGGCGCTCCTCTTCGGTGACGCCGAGATGCTGACAGGTCCGGCAATCATCATCGGCATGACGGTTCCGTGGATTGGGCTTGCTGGCTGGCCGCTGCTAGTCACGTGGTGGAAGGGCAATGGCCCGGTGATTGATCTGGGCCTCACCTTTCGTGCCAGCGACCTGCTGTGGGGGCTCATATACGGGGTTGGGGCGCTGTTCGCGGCCGGTATCATCGCCGCGGTAACGACCGCGTTTGCCGGTGAGTTCGATTCGGCGGCCGGTGAATTGGCCAACTCGCTGGATTCGATGGTCATCCTGCTGCTGTTCGGGATTGCGGTGGGAATCGGTGCCCCGATCGCCGAGGAGTTGGCTTTCCGCGGGTTGCTGTTCGGGGCACTCGCGAAGCGGGGGATGCCCACCTGGTTGGTGATTGGCCTGTCGGGGCTGCTGTTCTCCCTGATCCATTTTGAGCCGATCCGCGTACCACTGCTGCTCAGCACCGGCATCATCCTGGGGATTGCTCGATGGCACACACGGAGCACAACTGTGCCGATTTTGGCTCACATGGTGAACAACATCCCGGCGGCCATCGCGTTGGTGGTCTTCGGGGTATAGGCACCCCAGCCCACGAAGGCGGGAGGGCCCACCCGGACCCGCGAAGCCCACGAAGGCGGGAGGGCCCCGCGCAGGCGTAAAGGCAAACAACAAACCCGCACATACCCACCCACCAACGCCCTAGCCAAGCGGGGCCCTCCCGCCGCAGTGGGCTGGGCCAGGGCGCCAGCGGCGCCCTCCCCCGCCGTGGGCTGGGCCAGGGCGCTAGATGTGCTGCTCCGAGGCTGCCTCCAGGACGGGTGCAAGATTTTCGGTGCGGATCCGACGATCGATGTAGACCAAGGCAGTGACCCCGGCGACGAAAGGCAATGCCACCAGCGTCGTGATCATCCCTGCCAGGGCCAAGCCGAAAACGCTCCAGGTTGTGATCTCGCCGGTTGCGCCGCCCAACAGGGTGAACGGTGAGGCTGCGATGCTCCCGACTGCCTGGGCCACGATGGATCCCAGCAGCACGATCCCCAGAGTCCGCCAGAACGCCCCGCTCACCAGCCGCCAGGAGCGTCTCATAGCTATGACGGGGCTGCAGTCCTCCAACGCCAAAACCGGTGTGGTGAGGATCAGCCGGAACGTCACCCACAATCCCAGGGCCATCGCGACCAGCCCACCAAGCAGCACAAACGCTCCGCCAAGTGTGGTCATCCCGGCCGAAAGTAGGAACAACCCCGGTGCCAACGGCACCATGATGGCGGCAGCAACCGCCAGACCCACCAAGATGGTGGCCCCGATCAGCCGCCAGAGTTGCGGCTTCACCAACGCCCAGGATTCGGACACCGAGGTGCGCTGGCCGATCACCGCTCGCCCCATCACGTGGGTCAGCATGCCGGTGCCGAAGATCTGCAAGACCCCGGCGACGGCGGTGGTGATGAGCGCAATCGCGACTAGCGTGATCAGTACGTCCACCAACTGCTCGGGATCGAGTTGGGCCGGGTTGTCGGTGGGCAGGCTGGAGATGTCCGTCGCGGTGAAAGCGACCAGGAACAACTGGACGAACGCGGCCACCACACCCACCATGGCCGCCACGGCGATAACGGTCTTCGGCTCCCGTCGAACGTAATCGATGGCGCCGGCCATGATTTCCCCGACGCCCAGCGGGCGCAAGGGAATCACTCCGGGTTTGGGTGCTGGCGGTGGGGGAGACCATTCAGATCTTCCCTCGGCAGGCTGCTCGGGCCCCGACGGTTGCGACCCCCAACCAGGTTGGGCACCCCAACCCGTGGCATCGGAAGCCCCCTGGCCGCGGTAGGGCGGGGGCTGGTCATCGGACCATTCCGACGGCGGTGGATCTCGATCGTCGCTCATGTTCCTCATCTCGAACGCGGCCGGACAGTGCGCCTACCGGTCCATGGTGTCACGATTTCAACCGACGAAGGTGGCACCATGGCCCTATGAGCGGGGAAAAGATACTGGTGGTGGACGACGACACCGCCCTATCCGAGATGCTGGGCATGTCGTTGCGACGGTGGGGTTTTGAGACTGCCCATTGCGATCGGGGCGACCAGGCGTATTCCGCCTTTCGCCGGGAGCAGCCCGATCTGGTGCTGCTGGACGTGATGCTGCCCGGATTGAGTGGAATCACGGTGTGTAACCAGATTCGCGCAGCCAGCGCAGTGCCGATCATCGTGCTCACCGCGCGCGGTGATACCTCCGATGTGGTGCACGGCTTGGAAATGGGCGCGGACGACTACATCGTGAAACCGTTCAAGGTGGCCGAACTCGTCGCCCGGGTGCGGGCCCAACTGCGCCCTCGGGGCAAGGAGGCCGTGGAGCAGTTGACTCTGGGCGACCTCACGATCGATGTGTCGGCGCATCAGGTCACCCGTGGGAGTGAGTCGATTCCGCTGACTCCACTGGAATTCGATCTGCTGGTCCTCCTCGCACGTCGACCGTGGCGGGCCTTCACCCGAGAGGAACTTCTCGCCGAAGTGTGGGGCTACCAGCACACCAGCGATACCCGACTGGTCAATGTGCATGTGCAGCGTTTGCGATCCAAAGTCGAGCCGGATCCGGAGTCCCCGACCCTGGTGTTGACGGTGCGCGGGGTGGGGTACCGCGCCGGTGGCTGACAACGACGCCGCCTTCGTAGCCAGCGTCTCCCACGAACTGCGCACGCCGCTGACGACCATCCAGATGGCCGCGGAGGTGCTGTACGAATCTCGATCGGAATTCAGCGCCGACGCACGTCGGGCAGCCGAACTGCTCTACGCGCAGGTGGAGCGCTTTGAACTTCTGTTGGCTGACCTGCTGGAGATGTCCCGCTTCGATTCCGGCGCAGCATCGCTAGTCACCGAGGACCTCGAGCTGCGCGCGCTGGTGAACCGACTGGTCGCCGACCTCACCCCGATGGCAGCAGCCGCATCGACGGTGCTCACGGTGGCCGGGCCGCCGCAGGAAGTGTTGGTCGAGGTCGATCGAGTCCGGGTGGAGCGAATTCTCCGCAATCTGATTGTCAATGCCATCACTCATGGCGGAGGAGGCGAAGTTGGCGTCGAGGTGCGCACAACCGTCGCTGGCGAGGTGCTCTCCGAAGTCGGGACCGGCCCCGGTCAGATCCCCGCAGAGCCCTGCCCCGGCGTGCTGATACGTGTGGTTGATTCAGGGCCCGGCCTACCTGCGGAGGCACAACGGGTGTTCGACCGCTTCTGGCGGGCGGATCCAGCCCGGGCCCGTGACACCGGAGGTGCTGGGCTGGGCTTGGCGATTGCGGCTGAGGACGCAGCGCTGCATGGGGGTGCGCTGCGGGCCCACCCCAATCCCGGAGGCGGCAGCACGTTTTTAGTGTGGCTGCCAGGTTGGATTGCAAGCTGCGTCCACAGATCGGCCCTGAGCCCGCACTGGTGGACGCCCGCAACGCCCAGACTGGGTGTCATGTGGTCTGAGGAATGGCTTGATCTGGTGCTGCCGCGATCCTGTCGTGGCTGTGCTCGTCCAGGTGCGCTCTTCTGCCGGGACTGCATTGCCGGGGTAGGCGCCGAACGGGCGTCGCTGCGGGCCCCGATCGACCGGGGACCGTCGCTGTTCGCCGCCGGCGGCGATCACGTGGGGTTGCTTCGATCCGCACTGCTAGCGCACAAACAACGGCGTCACCGAGCGATCGCAGCGGCGCTCTGTGCGCTGCTTGGCCGGAGCCTTGGTGTGGTGGCCGACGTGCTTCGAGCGCACGGCTCCTGGGCCGCCCCGATCGCCTTGGTGCCGATACCGCCAAGTTCGCGCTGGGCAGGGCGGCAGCCGGTGGTCGAGCTACTCAGGCCGCTGGTTTCGGCGATCCCGGGTTTGGTGCTGGGCCGCTGGTTATCGGCCGCACGCTCCCGGCGGCCGCAGAAGGGCCTTGACGCCGCTGGCCGAGCCGCCAATGTCGACGGGGCGTTTCGGTATCTGCCGCAGCGCCGCGGGCAGGAACCGGCCACGGTGATCCTGGTTGATGATGTGGTGACGACCGGGGCAAGCATGGCGAGTGCCCATGGGGTGCTGGTAGCTGCCGGGAAACCCCCGATCGCGGCCATTGCAGTAACGACTGCCGATGTGGTGGGACGTTGAACCCGCGGCGCGATAGCGTTAAGCCATGGCATCCGTCCGGGTCCGTGGTTGCGTCTGTGCACCACCGCAGTGTGGTCGCAGGCAAACCGATGCCAGCCGCAGGCGAAACGGTCCACGTAAGGCGACGTTTGGTCGTCCGATCACGGAGCGGCTTAGAAGTAAGACCTGCACTGCGACGCATCTCCGAACGATGCGACGCGGTAGAGGGTACGTTTACCCGATGCAGGCGAGTGTGGGGTCGAAGACCAGGTCGGCCGGACGGATGCTTGCCATTGTCAGCGCGACTATCGGAAGGAGTCGTCATGGTGTACAGCGGACTGCCTGACAGCACGGAGGTCGTCGTTCACGGGCGCCACGTAGACCTGTCAAGTCGTTTTCGTGAGCACGTCACGGACAAGCTGGAGAAGGTTGGGAAATTTGGTGTTCCGATAGCGCGGGTGGATGTCGAGGTGTCCAAGGAGACCAACCCCAGACTCGCCGATCGTGCGTTCGAGGTTGAGCTGACGTGCCGTTCGCGGGGCCCTGTGATCCGAGCCGAGGCCTACTCAACGGATCACTACTCCGCCTTCGACATTGCTTTCGGCAGGTTGACCGAACGGCTGCGTCGCTACGCTGATCGGCACCGTCCGCACCGCGGCGGCCGCCATGCCCACCGTGGCGCCCTGTCGGCCGAGCCGTGGCAAGAGATCGAGGTCGTCGAGCTGGAAACCGATGCGGAGGAGAGCGCTGCTTCACGCTTCGCCGACATTGATGTCGACCCCGATGGGGAGGCTGTTTTCGAGGCCGGACCAGTGGTCGTTCGTGAGAAGACACACGTGGCCGCTCCGATGACGGTCGAAGAGGCCGTGACCCATATGGAACTGGTGGGCCACGACTTCTATCTCTTCCAAGATTCCGACTCGGGTCTGCAGAGCGTGGTGTACCGGCGCCGTGGCTATGACTACGGGCTGATTCGGATCGACTCCTCCGATCAGGCCGTCGCCGAATAGCAGGCTGAGCGATCGCGGCTGTGCAGGGTTCAGTTGGTGGTGCGCCCGCAAGGGTGCTCGTCAGCGATGACTACCCGATGTTCGCGACCGGCGTGGCAGAGGTGCTGCGGGACCGAGCCGACGTTTGGGTCTCGGTGGCGCCGGAAACACCTGGCCAACTCGCCTTTCCGATCACCGCCGACGTTCTGGTGATCGGACTGGACGCCGACGTCAAGGGCATCTGGGAGACCTGTGACCACCTCTTGGCAATCACGGGCTCGACCGCACCACCGATTGTGCTCATGTTGCCCGGCCGGTCAGAGTTCGAGATGACGGCGGCAGCCAGCGTCGGGGCTGCCGCAGTCTTGCCGCGCGCGGCAAGCGGGATTGCGGTGGCCGAGGCGCTGACGGCCGTGCTGGAGGGCCGCACGCTGGTGGCTGCGGGCATGGGCGAAAGGATGCTGGCGGATTTCGCTGGCATGCTGCGCCGGCGGCGCGAGGCCACCGGAGTGGATCTGTCCAGCCGTGAGCAGCAGGTGCTTGAACTCATCGCGGAGGGACGCAGCAACCGCGACATTGCTGGCGGACTGCACATCAGTGAGGCGACCGTGAAAAATCACGTGCGCCGAATTCTGGAGAAGTTGGGCGCCGGATCCCGCACCGAGGCGCTGGTGTTCGCGGCCCGGGCGGGACTCGTGGTGGTGGGTCAGGGCAGTTCTAGCCCGAGCCCGAGGCGGGCGTAGCGGGCCACTGCGGCGTGTCCGTCCACCGCCGCGGAGTCAGTCCGGGTCTGGTCGGGGTGTGCTGGCGCGGTCAACACCCAGCCCAGCCCGTCACTCGCCAGCAGGGCCACAAATGCGTTGGTCTCTGCGCTGACGATGTCTTTCACCGCCCAGACGCCGGTTGGCAGGCAGACCGAAATCGGCAGGGCAGATTCCGCGGCCTGCGCTTCTTTGGTCGTGGCGACCGGTTGGAGTTGCCACGACCCAGCCGCGATCTCCACGCGCGCAGCGGAGCGCAGTGGATCCGGTGCGCGCCGGTCGGTTGGGCGGATCGCCGCCAGCCAGCAATCCTGGAACTCCTCGCGCTGTCGCAGGATCGATCGGGCGGTGCCTTCCGGGCGAAAGCCAGCGTTGGTCGCCACCGCCAGACTCGCCACGTTGCCGACCAGCGATTGCCAGAGCAGGTGGCGCAGCCCCAACTCGTCGAACGCCCAGTCCACCAGCGCAGTCAAGCCGGCGGAGGCCACACCCCGGCCCCGAGCCCAGGGGGCCACCCAATAGCCAACGGAGGCGGTGGCGGCGGCGTCGATGTCGTGCAGACTCACAACGCCCAGCAATTCGTCTCCGGCGTCCGCCAACGCGAAGGCAACCAGGCTGCCATCTGCCAAGCCGGCCGGGGCGGACTCCGAGACGAACTCGTCCGCGTGCCGGTAGTCGTACGGGCTCGGTAGTTCAGTCATGTCCCGGGCGTCCGCATCGTTGCAGGCCAGCACCATCTTCTCGATGTCCGAATCCTTCGGCTGACGCATAGTGGCGATGCCGGCAGCGTCGATTCGCAACTGCGCATTTGCCGTGGCAGCCAACCGAGCTCGGACGTCTTTTGGCACCGTCGTCTCCATAGGTAGATCCCACCATGGACATATCCGCGTACCATGGCCCGCGTGGCTCTATTCGACAGAATCCTGCGCGCCGGTGAAGGCAAGACGCTGCGCGCATTGACCAAGATCACCGCCGTCGTCAACACGCTTGAGTCGGACTTCGCCGATCTCACAGACGCGGAGTTGCGGGCGAAGACCGACGAGTTCAGACAGCGCCTGGCGGATTCCGAGGACACTCTGGATAGCTTGCTGCCGGAGGCCTTCGCTGCAGTTCGCGAGGCTTCGAAACGGACGCTGGGCCAGCGCCACTACGACGTGCAGATCATGGGCGGGGCAGCGCTGCACCGTGGGAACATCGCCGAAATGCGGACCGGTGAGGGCAAGACGCTGGTGGCTACGTTGCCCAGCTACCTCAATGCGCTGTCTGGCGACGGAGTGCATGTGGTGACGGTCAACGACTACCTCGCTTCTCGTGACTCGGAGTGGATGGGGCGCATCCATCGGTTCCTGGGCCTCAGCGTCGGTGTGATCGTGGCTCAAATGACGCCCGCCGAGCGTCGGGTGGCCTATGGCGCCGATATCACCTACGGCACCAACAACGAATTCGGCTTCGACTATCTGCGCGACAACATGGCCTGGTCGCTCAACGATCTGGTGCAGCGCGGTCACAATTTCGCCATCGTCGACGAGGTCGACTCGATTCTGATCGACGAGGCGCGTACGCCGCTGATCATTTCTGGCCCGGCAGACCATGAACCCAAGTGGTACTCGGATTTCGCCAAACTTTCCCGACGCCTCAAGGTGGACGAGGACTACGAGGTCGATCCCAAGAAGCGCACCATCGGCATCCTCGAACCAGGTGTGGAGAAGGCAGAGGACTGGCTTGGAATCGAAAACCTCTACCAGCCGGAGAACACCCCGCTGGTGGGTTTCCTGAACAACTCCATCAAGGCCAAGGAGCTGTTCAAGCGGGACAAGGACTACGTGATCCTCAACGGCGAGGTTGTGATCGTTGACGAACACACCGGCCGCATTCTCAGCGGTCGTCGCTACAACGAGGGCCTGCACCAGGCGATCGAAGCCAAAGAGGGCGTGGAGATCAAGGCTGAGAACCAGACTCTGGCCACCATCACCTTGCAGAACTACTTCCGGATGTACGACAAGTTGGCGGGTATGACCGGCACCGCCGCCACCGAGGCTGCAGAGTTCAACTCCACATACTCCCTGGGCGTGGTGCCGATTCCCACGAACATGCCGAGTCAGCGGGACGATCGCCCAGACCTCATCTACCGCACGGAAGACGCCAAGTTCGCTGCCGTTGCCGAAGACATCGGTGAGCGATACCAGGAGGGGCAGCCGGTACTGGTCGGCACCGTGAGTGTGGAGAAGAGCGAACGGCTCTCCAATGAGTTGCGCAAGGCAGGGGTACCGCATCAGGTCCTCAACGCCAAGTTCCATGCTCAGGAGGCGCTGATCGTGGCGGAGGCCGGCCGCCGGGGGGCCGTCACGGTTGCCACCAACATGGCGGGTCGTGGAACCGACATCATGCTTGGCGGAAACCCCGAGTATCGGGCCAACGCCGAACTTGCCGCGCGTGGACTGACTCCCGTGGATGACCCAGAGGGCTACGAAGCCGCCTGGCCGGATGCGCTGGCCAAGGCCGAGGAATCTGTGGCGGCCGAACACAACGAGGTCACCGACCTCGGTGGCCTGTATGTGCTGGGCACCGAACGACACGAGTCGCGCCGAATCGACAACCAGTTACGCGGTCGTTCCGGCCGTCAGGGCGACCCTGGTGAAACGCGCTTCTACTTGTCCTTGCAGGACGAACTCATGTTGCGCTTCAACGCCGGCATGGTCGATGCCTTCCTGACGCGTTTCAACGTGCCGGATGATGTGCCGATTGAGGCCAAGATGGTGACTCGGGCAATCGCCAGTGCGCAGTCACAAGTCGAGTCGCAGAACGCTGAGATCCGCCGGAACGTGCTGAAGTACGACGAAGTGATGAATCGCCAACGCAAGGTGATCTACGAAGAGCGCCGCGCGGTGCTCAACGGGGAGGACTTGAGTAACCAGGTCCGCAGGTTCATCGACGAGATTGTCAGCACCCATGTGCGGGCAGCCACCGCTGAGGGTTACCCGGAGGACTGGGATCTTGAGGGCATGCTGGGCGAACTCGCGGAGGTCTACCCCGGTACCTTGACCGTCGCGGACCTCGAGGCCAGGTCCGGCGGTGGCCGTAACGGGATTTCCCAGGACTTCTTGATCGAGGAGCTCAGCGAAGATGCCCAGGAGGCCTACGACCGTCGCGAGGAGGAGTTCGGCGTCGACGTGATGCGCGAGATGGAGCGCCGCGTGATCATGAGCGTGCTCGACAAGCGTTGGC
This sequence comes from uncultured Actinomycetes bacterium, assembly GCA_963842975.1. Taxonomy (GTDB): domain Bacteria; phylum Actinomycetota; class Actinomycetes; order S36-B12; family UBA10799; genus JACJWR01. Next base: position 359,112 of record CAWJIH010000004.1, read on the forward strand.
GTGAGCACCTCTACGAGATGGACTACCTCAAGGAGGGCATTGGGCTGCGTGCGATGGCGCAAAAGGACCCGCTCATTGAATACCAGCGGGAGGGCTACGACCTCTTTGCGGTGATGATGGCCGCAATCGGTGAGGAATCGGTGCGCTTCTTGTTCACGATTCAGCCCGAGGTTCACCGGCCAGCCGTGCAGGTGGCGCAGCCGGCGAACTTCGGCATCACCGGAGTCGCCAGCGGCGCGGTGACTGCGGCGCTGGCGGCGGCCGGTGGGGCTACTGCCGGGGCGCTGGATCTTGAGTCCGCAGGGGCAGGCACAGCAGACGGCGGCAGCGCGGCCGATGCCGCTGCCGCGGCTGCAGCGGGAGCCGCCGAATCGAGGCCGGAGGTGGTGCTTCCCGAAGCGCTCACCGAACGCGCCCGGCCCGGCCAGTTGCAATATTCGGCGCCGACCGCTGAAGGTGGTGTGGAGCGGCACGTGGCGGCGGTGGGCAACGTGGATGATCCCAACGCCGACGGGGCTGATCCCACCTATGCGGGGACGGCGAAGAACGCACCGTGCCCGTGTGGATCGGGTCGCAAGTTCAAGCGCTGCCACGGAGCTGCGCGCCGCTGATCCCAGGCCCCTCGCGGGAGCCGGGGCGCCCTGGCGGCTTCAGATGGTGCCCAGGGCGGTGCATTGCCAGCGGCCGTCGAGACCTTCGAAGCGCATGGCTACCGCTCTGCTGCGGGGTGCCCCACTGACCACGGCACTCGCTTCGACGACTCCGTGGGCCGGAGTGGTCACCCGAGTGGACACCACCCTGGGTAGCCGACCGGGAGCGCGCCGGCTGGAGCCGGTAGTGGCTTTCGCCCGTTGCGCCACCGCACGCTCTGCGATCGGTCGCAGTTGCTCAAGCACTTCCGGCGTCGCCCAAGCGTTGAGTTGGGCCAGGCAGCGCTGCCCGCTCAGGACGTCGACGATGGCCTGGGCGAAGCGTTGGACCGTGGCTGAAGGGTCCGGGAGTGCCTCGACCGGCGTGGGTTGCGGATCGAAGACATCAACGTCCGTGCAGATGTCCTCATCTGGTGTGGGTGTGTGGAGCATGACGGCCAAAGGCATGAGAGTCCCCCCGGGCTGGTACCAGTGCTGTGGCGACGGCCTTCCGCCCCCAAGACAGATTTACCCTGCTGGCAAGGTCAACTCAACGTCGGATCGAAAGACTGTGGATGGTCTGATCCATTGGGCCAGCGCTGGTACACGAATACCCCGATCGAAGCATGTCTGCCAGACTCTGGCCATGACTCTCGCGGACTCCCGGCCGACTGCGCTGCTGGTGGACTGGGGCGGCGTGCTCACCACCGACCTTTCCAGCGCGATGTCGGCGTGGTCGACCTCGGAAGACTTGGAAGCCGCGCACTTCGCCGAGGTGATGCGCGAGTGGTTCGGGTCCGAAGGTGCCACCGAGGCACGCGTGAACCCGGTGCATGCCTTGGAGCGCGGCGAAGTCGAAGTGCCGCACTTCGAGGTGGAGTTGGCTTCGGCGTTGTCGGCGGTGGCTGGGAAACCGGTGGTTGCAGAAGGACTGTTGACCAGACTCTTCGAGCACTTCCGCCACGCCGAAGATATGGCCGGGCTGGTGCGGCGGGCACGTGAGGTTGGCATCACCACGGCGCTTCTGAGTAACTCGTGGGGGGACTTCTACCCAATGCACCTGTTCGACGGGATGTTCGACGAGTTGGTGATTTCCGGGCAAGTGGGGATGCGCAAACCCGACCCTCGGATCTTCATGTACACGGCCAAGTTGGTGCGAACGCCGCCGCGAAAGTGTGTGTTTGTGGATGACTTGAAACACAATGTCACTGCTGCCGCGCGGCTGGGGTTCTTGGCGGTGCACCACACCAACTACCGGACCACGTCGGAGCAATTGAGTGCCCTGTTCGGGCGCGACCTGAGCCGCTAGCCGCACCTGTGCAGGTCACGCACCGTACGAGCGCACAACCCCACATGCAAGGATGTGGCCACCGTGAAGGGAGCGCTCGTGGTCGATCGGCTCAGCCCCGAAGATGCATCATTCCTGTATCTGGAAGATGCCACCACCCCAATGCACGTGGGGGGAGTGGCAATATTCCGTGAGACCGAAGCAGGATTCGACTACGACCGGCTGGTCAAACTGATCCGGGACCGCATCGCGCTGGCCCCTCGCTACCGGCAGAAGATCAAGCACGTCCCCGGCAATGTCGGTGCACCCGTCTGGGTCGACGATTCCAACTTCGATGTCACCTTCCATGTCCGAAGGTCGGCCCTGCCGCGGCCCGGCACAGACGCCCAACTGCGCGAGTTGGCTGCACGCATCATGGCCCGGCCATTGGATAGCACCCGGCCAATGTGGGAGATGTATTTGGTGGAGGGCCTCAAGGGCCGACGGTTCGCGATTTTGACGAAATCCCACCACACCATCGTCGACGGCATCATGAGCGTTGACATCGGCCAGGTGATTCTTGACGACGCTCCGGTGGCGGAGGCGGAAACGACCCAAGTGTGGCGCCCGGCGCGGGAACCGAGCAAGGCGGAACTCCTGGTGAGCGCGGCCGGTGAACAGGTCAAGTCACCGGCTCATGCCTACCGGACCGTGCGCAAGGGGGTCGATGATGTGGCGTCGGCGGTCGCTGGCGTTGGCAAGTCGGTGGTGGGCCTGATGTCCGCGGCAGTCTCGGTGGCGCGGGCACCGGCTGCCGGGCCACTGAACTTTGAGATCTCCGAACAGCGCCGATTCGCCATGGCGGCGATGAAACTCAGCGACTTCAAGACCATTCGCAAGGCCCACGGCGGCACCGTCAATGACGTCATTCTGGCGGTGGTCACCGGGGCGCTGCGGGCTTGGCTACTGGCTCGGGGTGAACGTGTGAACGTCCGGTCCGAGGTGATTGCCTTGGTGCCGGTGAGCGTTGAACCATCTTTCGACGCTGAGAGCCCAGGGGATGTGCAGCCTTTCCTGGTGCCGCTGCCGGTCGGCGAACCGGATCCTGTCGTGCGTCTGAGTCGGATCAGTTTTGAGATGCACCGCCACCGGGAAAGTTCCCGCCTAGTCGGCGCGGAGACGCTGGCGACCATCGCCGGATTTGCACCACCAACGTTGCACGCACTGGGAGCCAGGTTGGGGGCGGACATCACCCAGCGGGTGTACAACGTCGTGATCACGAACGTGCCCGGCCCGCAGACGCCGTTATACGTGGGTGGCGCCGAGATGATCGCCGCCTACCCAGTTGTGGCCCTGACCCGCGGACATGGTTTGAGCATCGGCTTGACGTCCTACAACGGTGGGGTGTTTTTCGGTCTCAACGCGGACCGCGACGGCGTCCCCGACGTGGACGACTTGGCCGAATGCCTGCGGGAGGCCCTCGATGAGCTGAAGGACACCGCGAAGGGACGCCGACGCCGCTGATCTGCCAGGAACCATGACAACGCTCATCGGCGGGCGTACAGTTACCGGAATTGGAGTCAGTTCTGTTGCCTACCGTAGATGGGAAGCACCATGGCCCGACGTCGCCCGAAAAGGGGCGTCGTGCTCGGCGGTGGGGGAATGCTGGGTGCGGCGTGGATGGTTGGTGCCCTCTGCGCTCTAGAAGAGGTTCACGGGTTCAACCCGTGTAAGGCCGACGTCATCGTTGGAACGTCCGCCGGGTCTGTGCTGGCGTCGCTGATGGCCGCCGGGGTGACCCCCATGCAACTGCGCGACCACCAGCGTGGGCACCCCATCACGTCCGGTCCGTTGGCCGGCTACTCCTGGGATTATGAACGCGCCACTGGCCAGGGGCGGCCCAAGATCCCACGTTTGGTGCCGTCCACGGCGCGTGCCTTTACCTCCAGTGCCCGCCGGATCCGACAGTTGCCACCGACCGCGGTGCTGGCCGGGTTCATGCCCGAGGGAAAGGGTTCGCTGGAGCGGGTTCAGCACCTGATCGAGGCGATCACGCCGATGGATGAGTGGTCGCCGCACAAAGACCTGTGGATCGTCGCGATGGATCTGGACGAGAGCAAGCGAGTGGCCTTTGGCCGGGCCGGTGCGCCGGTGGCGTCCCTTGCTGACGCGGTGCGGGCCTCCTGCGCCATCCCTTCCTGGTTTCAGCCGGTGGAGATCGATGGACACAAATACGTGGACGGCGGGGCCTGTTCTGCCACTAGCGCCGATCTAGTCGCGGACATGGGGTTGGACGAGGTCTACGTGCTCGCCCCCATGGCGTCCTTTGCGCTGGACCGTCCGAACAGCATGCTTGCCAGACTGGAACGGCGGTGGCGGGTGGCCATCACCAAACGACTGTTGCACGAGGCGGAGAAGGTCCGCGATGGTGGCGCGCAAGTGATGATGCTCGCGCCAGGACCGGAAGACCTGGAAGCCATGGGCGGCAACCTCATGGATGTGAGTCGGCGATTGCCCGCGCTAGAGACGAGCCTGCGGACCTCAGTCGAAGCGTTGCACGATCCGGATCGACTTGGTCCGGACTATCTAGCCGACGTGGTGTAGCCATCTCCTGCTGAAGTGGAAGCTCGCCCACTCGCAGTGTCAGGATGAGCGGCATGGATGCCGTCACCACGCCGCCCGAGGCAGTCAACGAACCCATCTTCGACTTCGCGCCGGACTCGGCTGAGCGCTCGGCGATCGTTCGTCGGCTCGAAGGGTTCGCGGCCCAAGGCCCGATCGACCTTCCTTGCGTGATTGCTGGGGAGCGCCGGATGGGCGGCGGCGACGAGATTCCGGTGGTGCAGCCGCACGCGCACGCCAAGGTGCTGGGAGTGACTCGGAACGCGACCACCGCCGATGCCGAAGCCGCTGTGGCCGCTGCCAAAGCGGCCGCGCCGGAGTGGCGGGCGTTGTCCTTCGACGACCGTGCGGCGGTGTTGCTGAAGGCCGCAGATCTACTCGCTGGACCGTGGCGGCCCACCCTCAATGGGGCCACCATGTTGGGTCAGTCGAAGACCGTCCACCAGGCCGAAATCGACTCGGCCTGCGAACTCATCGACTTCTGGCGCTTCAACGTTTCGTTCGCCAGGCAACTGCTCGCTGAACAGCCGATCTCCTCGCGGGGAGTGTGGAACAGGCTGGACCACCGGCCCTTGGAGGGCTTCGTCTACGCGATCACCCCGTTCAACTTCACCGCGATCGCCGGCAACTTGCCCACGGCCCCGGCCCTGATGGGGAACACGGTGGTGTGGAAGCCGGCACCCACGCAGCAGTTCGCCGCCCACTACCTGATGGAGTTGCTCACCGAAGCTGGCTTGCCCCCCGGGGTGATCAACATGGTGACCGGTGACGGGTTAGCCGTGAGCGACGTAGCGCTGCAGTCGCCGGACCTTGCGGGCATCCACTTCACTGGGTCGACACCTGTGTTCCAACACTTGTGGCGGACCGTGGGGGAGCGCATCGCGGACTACCGCACCTACCCCAGGCTCGTGGGGGAGACCGGCGGGAAAGATTTCATCCTCGCTCACCCCAGTGCTGATCCCGCTGTGCTCACCACGGCGATGATTCGCGGGGCCTACGAGTTCCAAGGCCAGAAGTGCTCTGCGGCCTCTCGGGCCTACGTCCCGCGCAGCCTGTGGAACGTGATCTCAGATGAGTTCCTGGCCCAGGTTGACGACATCACCCAGGGCCCCGTGACCGATCTCCACAACTACGTGTCTGCGGTGATCGATCGTAAGTCGTTCGACAAGAACGTCGCCGCCATCGAACGGGCCCGGGCGGACGAGACGGTGCAGATCGCCGCCGGGGGCACCTATGACGATTCGGAAGGTTACTTCATTCGTCCGACCGTGTTGGTGGGGTCGGATCCGACCAGGGAGTTCTTCACCACCGAATACTTCGGGCCGGTCCTTGCCGTGCATGTCTATGAAGACGCCGACTACTCCGCGGTGATGGCTCAGATGGAGGACATCGCCCCCTACGCGCTCACGGGGTCCATCCTCGCCACAGATCGCCGTGTGATCGCCCAGGCCACGGAGTTCCTCCGGTTCGCCGCCGGCAACTTCTACATCAACGACAAACCCACGGGGGCAGTTGTGGGGCAGCAGCCGTTCGGCGGCGGTCGTGCGTCGGGTACCAACGACAAGGCCGGGGCGATGCAGAACCTGATGCGCTGGACGTCGACTCGGGCGATCAAAGAGACGTTCGACCCGCCGACCGCATACGGCTACCCGTACCTGGGCTAGGGCTAGGGCTCGGATCGCGCGCGCTTACGGCATTGGTCCGCCGGTGAGGTAGGCGACTCCCACTCGGTTCTCCTGCCTGATCGCCCGCTCCACCTCGCCGGCGATCACGCTCTCGATTTTGCCGCCGATCAGCGGAACCGTCGCCTTGACTTCGAACACAGCGTCCACCACGCAACCTTGCGGTGCCGGGTGCAAGCTGAGGGTGCCGGAGATCGTGGAGGGCGTGCCTTCAAACACCAGAGTCACCGCCGCGGTGCGGGCACCGAGATCGTCGGCTGGGCTCCAACGAGCCTTCTCAACCACGTGAATCTGGTCGCCGGTGAACGCCTTCACGAAACCCGGCACCTGGGCTGGGAGGTCCCTAATCGTCGTGATCTCCACGTCGGAACCCACATCGACCACGTCGATCTCGGGATTCGTGCCGCCGGTACGAAGGATCTTCTGCTCGATGTATGGCCGTTCTCGGAACATCGCGAAAACCTCGTCACAGGTGGCCTCGTAGGTCATGGTGGCCGTGACCTTTGTCGTCATGTGCTGGGCTCCTTCGCCGGTTCAAGGGGTGAGGCAATGGTGGCGTATAAGCGGTGCCCATCGCCGCACGGGTGGCTGCTGGGCGAGTCCGCACAGGGGGCCTCACGACCGGCGGCATCCCGACCTAGGTTGGGGCTAGCCTGGAGAAATGAAGGCACCCGAGGACGGACCGCTGGCCGAGGATCCTGTTGTCAACGACACGCTGCTGCGCGGGATCGACCAGGCAGAGCAGGGTCATCCCCCGGAAGATCGGCAACGCTTGACCGATTTGGTGCGCGCCTACTACGCCCACGTCGATCCCGCTGACCTGCTGGAACGGGACGCGGTTGACCTCATCGGGATGGTCACAGCGCACCGCCGATTGGCGGCCGAACGTGTGCCCGGCGAGATCAAATTGGCGGTTTTCACACCAACGGTCAATGTCAACGGGTGGTCTTCTCGCCACACCTTGATGCAGGTGGTGGTCGATGACATGCCGTTCTTGGTGGACTCGGTGAGTCTGTCGTTGACCAAGGAGGGCCACGACCTCCACTTGGTGATCCACCCGCAACTGTGGGTGCGCCGTGATGCGCAGGGCGCCTTGGAGCAGGTGTACGGACTGGCGTCGTCGTTCCCGAACGGTTCAGCACCAGACGATGCCATCGCTGAGGCGTGGATCTCGTTGGAGTTCACCAGAGAATCGGATCCGGACGAACTCGCCGCCATCGAAGAGCGCGCCCTGATGGCTCTGACCGACGTCGGCCTCGCGGTTCGAGACTGGCCGGAGATGAACGACATCGCCGTCCGACTGGCAGCCGAATTGCGCGTGTCCCCACCCAGCACGGTCAATCCAGCAGAGATCGCCGAGGCTGCCGAGTTCCTGGACTGGGTCGCCGACAACCACTTCACCTACCTGGGATATCGCGAGTACGACCTCACCGATGATGGCGAGGAGTTGCGCCCAGTCCTGGGGTCGTCGTTGGGAATCATGCGGGAGGCCCTAGAGACGTCCACGTCCTTCGCCAAGCTTGCACCGGCGGTTCGGGAACGGGCACGAGAACCGCACATCCTGGTGCTGACCAAGGCCAACGGTCGTTCACACGTGCACCGGGGCACCTACTTGGACTACATCGGAGTCAAACGCTTCAACGAGGACGGGGTGGTGGTTGGCGAACGCCGTTTCCTGGGTCTCTACACCGGATCGGCCTATGCCCAGCCTGTGCACATGATTCCGGTGCTGCGCCAACTGCAACAAGAGGTGACTGAGCGCGCTGGCGTGGATGCCAACTCGCATCGAGGCAAGGACCTGCTCCACTTCATCGAGTCCTACCCTCGCGATGACCTCTTCCAGATCGATGCCGACCAGTTGTATCGCGTCGGGATCGCGGTGCTGGGGATGCAGGAACGCCGGATGGTGCGAGTCTTCGTCCGCCCGGACGCATACGGACGTTTCTACGCGGTGATGGTGTATCTGCCGCGGGATCAATACACCACCACAGTCCGGTTGACGATCGAATCCATCCTGATGGAGTCCTTGCACGGCACCCAGGTCGACTACTCAACCACGGTTTCGGACTCGGTTCTGGCCAGGTTGAACTACACCATTCGGGTGAACGCGGAGCACCGCGAGCAGAGCATCGACGTGCCTGCGCTGGAAGCCCGGATCCGAGCTGCGGTCCGTTCCTGGGATGACGAATTTGCAGAAGCCCTCGTGCAGGAGCTGGGCGAAGAATCAGCTGCGCTGCTCAAGTCCGGTTACGTCGACGGGTTGCCCGATGCCTACCGGGAGACCTACACCCCGCGAGCGGCCGTTTCGGACGTCCGGCAGTGGGAGAGCCTGAGCGAAGGCCAAGTTGCGGTGTCGTTGTACGAGCCGCTGGATGCGCCGGCCTCGCAACGTCGATTCAAGCTATTCCGGGTGGGCGCTCCGGTCACGCTGTTGGAGGTGCTGCCAATCTTGGCGGCGCTTGACGTTGACGTGGTCGACGAGCATCCCTACGTCGTGGGTCGGGCGAACAACTCCGAGGCCTACCTCTATGACTTCGGCCTCACCTTGCGCGGGCACGGATCGCTGCCGGATTTCGCGTCCCTGGCGGATCGTTTCAGCGAAGCTTTCCTCGCCGCCTTCAACCAAGAGGTTGAGCCTGACGCCACCCTGGGACTGGTCACCCGTGCCGGTTTGACGTGGCGGCAGTCGTCCTACGTGCAGGCGTGGGTGCGGTATTCCCATCAGATCGGTTCCCGCTTCAGCTTCCGCTCGGTGGCCAACGCGCTGCTCACCCACCCGCGGATCGTGCAATTGCTGGTGGAGTGGTTTGAAGTGAGGTTTGACCCCGATTTCGGCACCAGCGGTGACGCCGTGGACACCGACCGCCGGTCGGCCTCGGACGAGATCGCTGCCCAACTGGCGGCCGAATTGGACTCTGTGTTGAACCTCGACACCGATCGCATCCTGCGCGGGCTGATCGAAATAGTCGGTGCCATCCTGCGGACCAACGTGTTTCAGACGGTGGGCCGGCGACGGGTAGATCCGCAACGTGCCAAGCCGTGGCTGTCGTTCAAGATCAATCCACGGGCGATCGAGAACATGCCCGAACCTCGACCACAGTACGAAATCTATGTGATTTCGCCGCGGACCGCGGGAGTACACCTTCGCTTCGGCCCGGTGGCTCGCGGCGGATTGCGCTGGAGTGACCGTCGTGACGACTTCCGAACCGAGGTGCTCGGGCTGGTGAAGGCCCAAGAAGTCAAGAACGCAGTGATTGTCCCGGTGGGCTCCAAGGGTGGTTTCGTCGTGCGGCAGCCGCTGGAAGAGGCATCTCGCGAAGAGGTGCTTCGGCAGGGTAAGGAGTGCTACACCGAGTTCATCTCGGGGCTGCTCGACCTCACCGACAATCGAGTCGCTGGCACGACCGTGCCACCGGAGCGCACAGTTCGCTGGGACGACGACGACTCGTACCTGGTGGTCGCCGCAGACAAGGGCACGGCCACGTTCTCGGACTTGGCGAATTCAATTTCGGCGGCGTACGGATTCTGGCTCGGCGACGCCTTCGCCTCCGGCGGATCTGCGGGTTATGACCACAAGGCCATGGGGATCACTGCGCGCGGCGCCTGGGAGTCCGTGAAGCGGCACTTCCGCGAACTCGGCATCAACGTGCAGACCGAACCGTTCACGGTGGCCGGGATCGGCGACATGAGCGGCGATGTGTTTGGCAATGGCATGTTGTTGAGTCCCCAGATCAAACTGGTGGCGGCGTTCGACCACCGGCACATCTTCCTCGACCCCGATCCAGACCCCGCGGTGTCGTTTGCCGAACGCCAGCGGCTCTTTGAGTTGCCACGATCGAGTTGGGCCGACTACGACCCGTCGCTGATCAGCCCAGGTGGTGGTGTGTTCTCCCGCACGGAGAAGTGGATCAAACTGAATCCCAAGCTGCGAGAGGTGCTGGGCATTTCCGCAGACGTCGAACGAATGGCTCCGCCGAACGTGCTGCAGGCAATTCTGCGGGCCCCGGTGGACTTGCTCTGGAACGGCGGAATCGGCACCTACGTCAAGGGTGCTAGCGAAACCGACCAGCAGGTCGGGGACAAGGCAAACGATGCGATCCGCATCAACGGTGGTCAGCTCCGGGCCCGGGTAGTGGGGGAGGGAGGCAACCTCGGGCTCACCCAACTTGGGCGGATCGAGGCTGCCCTCAACGGGGTGCGGATCAACACCGACGCGGTGGACAACTCCGCCGGCGTGGACTGTTCCGACCATGAGGTCAACATCAAGATTGCGCTGGATCGAGTGGTGCATGAAGGCGATTTGACGACCAAACAGCGCAACAAACTCTTGGTGGAGATGACCGACGAAGTCGCCGACCTTGTGCTGGCCGACAACTATGAACAAAACGTGCTGCTCGGAAACGCCCGAGTTCAGTCGGCGTTGATGCTCCCAGTCCACTCGCGACTGATGCATCGTATGGAAGTCGAAGGCCTGCTTGATCGCCCGCTGGAGTACCTGCCGAGCGAAGAGGACGTTGCGCTACTGCACGAGCGGGAGCGGGGCATGACGTCGCCGGAGTTCTGCACCCTCTTGGCCTACGCGAAGAACTACCTCACCAGGCAGCTGACCGAATCGGACGTGGACTCCGACCCCTTCTACTCGGATTTGCTACGGGAGTATTTCCCGCAGCCGATGGTCGAGCGCTATCCGAGCGTGATCGACGAACACCCGCTCCGCCGGCAGATCATTTGCACAATGGTGGCCAACTCGATGATCAACCGAGGCGGAATCACGTTCGCCTATCGGGCGAATGAGGAGACGGGCGCCTCGGCACCGGAGGTGGCGCGAGCGTATTCGGTGACGCGTGCGGTGTTCGATTTGCCGTCCTTCTGGCGGCGGATTGAGGCCTTGGACAACGTGGCCCCGACGAATGCGCAGGCGGCGCTGCACTTGGAGGTGCGCCGGTTGCTCGATCGTTCCACTCGGTGGTTCCTCACCACCCGTGGTGGGCGATTGGATGTGCGCGGTGAGGTTGAACGCTTCGCCGGGCCGGTGGCGCAGGTGACTCCATTGGTGCCGGGGATGCTGGTGGGCGATGAGTTGGCGCGCTTCGATTCTCGGACCGCGGAGTTCGTCGCACTGGGTGCTCCACCGGATCTGGCGCGGGATGTGGCTGGCCTGCTCGATGTGTTCAGCCTGCTGGATACGGTGCAGGTGGCCGGTCGCTACGGCGAAGACCCGGCTGAGGTCACGGCGCTGTACTTCGCCCTCAGCGAGCAGTTTGCGGTGGACCGGTTGCTCAACGAGATCACCGGACTGCGCCGCGAGGACCGTTGGGATGCGCTGGCCCGCTCAGCACTGCGAAGTGACCTCTATGGGGCTTTGGCCGGCCTCACCGCTCGAGTGCTGCGCCAGACCCCCGAGGGCGGCACCCCGGCCGAGCGGATCAAGGCTTGGGAGGCGGCCAATGCCGAGGGTCAGGCGCGGGCCCGCGCCACGCTCACGGAGATCGTGAATTCGGGATCCCAGAGTTTGGCCACCATCTCGGTGGCGTTGCGGGTGATCCGCACGCTCGTCTACCAGGGCACAGGTGATTAAGGGTTACCCTGGCGGGTGTGAATCCTGAGCTTGTTGACGAAATCGCACAACTGGGCGCGACCCTGGCAGGTGTGGAGTCGGTACTCGACCTGCCCGGAATGCGCGACCAGATTTCCATGTTGGAAGCGGAAGCGTCTGCCCCGGATCTGTGGGACGACACCACCCATGCCCAGCAGGTGACGTCCAAACTGTCGGTGCTGCAGGGCGATTTGCGCCGGGTTGAATCGTTGGCCAGCCGGATGGGTGACCTACCGGTGATGTTTGAACTGGCTGAGGCGGAAGACGATGCCGACGCGCTGGCTGAGGCGGAGGCCGAGTTGGCATCCTTGCGCGCTGCTGTGGCCGCGCTAGAGGTGCGCACTTTGCTGTCCGGAGAGTACGACCAGCGCGACGCGCTGGTGTCCATTCGATCCGGTGCCGGGGGAGTGGACGCGGCGGACTGGGCGGAAATGCTCATGCGGATGTACCTGCGCTATTGCGAGAACAAGAATTGGGCGGTGGAGGTGTACGACACCTCCTACGCAGAAGAGGCCGGCATCAAATCGGCAACGTTCAAGGTCACAGGTCCGTACGCCTACGGCACGCTCTCGGTGGAACAGGGGACGCACCGACTGGTGCGCATCTCCCCGTTCGACAACCAATCGCGGCGGCAAACCTCGTTCGCCGAGGTCGAAGTGATCCCGGTGATTGAGCAAACCGAGTCGATTGAGATCCCGGACGACGAGTTGCGCGTGGACGTCTACCGATCATCTGGCCCCGGTGGGCAAGGTGTGAACACGACAGACTCCGCAGTGCGGCTCACCCACTTGCCGACTGGCACTGTGGTCTCCTGCCAAAATGAGCGCTCGCAACTGCAGAACAAAGCGACCGCGATGGTCGTGTTGCAGGCCAAGCTATTGGAGCTCAAGCGGCAACAAGAGCAAGCCACGATCGACGCGCTCAAGGGAGACACCGCCGGTTCCTGGGGCAACCAGATGCGCTCCTATGTGCTGCACCCCTACCAGATGGTCAAGGATTTGCGGACCGAAACGGAGACTGGCAACGTCGCCGCGGTACTCGACGGCGACCTGGACGAATTCGTGGAAGCGGGGATTCGTTGGCGGCGTTCATCCACAGCCGCGCAGTGAACTCCCCAGATTCGGCGTGTCGGGACGTAGGCTTGGGCCATGAGCGGGCCTAGTGTGGCGCAAGTGGGAAGAGCTCGACGATCGCGAAGCGCCGAGGGCGTTGACGTCACCGGTGCCATCATTCGTTTCCAGCACGTCACCAAGCGGTATCGCAGGCAGATGTCGCCAGCACTGCTAGATGTCACGTGTGCGGTGCAACCAGGTGAGTTCGTCTTCTTGGTTGGGCCGTCAGGTTCCGGGAAGTCGACTTTCATGCGGTTGATTCTCCGGGAGGACACGCCTTCAGCTGGCCAGGTCATGGTGGCCGGCAAGGACGTCGCGTCACTGCGCAGTTGGAGCGTGCCGAAGTTGCGTCGCACCATCGGCACCGTGTTTCAAGACTTCCGGCTACTGCCCAACAAAAGTGTCTATGAGAACGTCGCTTTCGCCCTCGAAGTCATTGGCAAGAAGCGCAGCCAGATCAAGATGGCCGTACCGGAAACCCTGGAGTTGGTCGGGTTGGCGGACAAGGCCGACCGCCGACCGCACGAACTCTCCGGCGGTGAACAGCAGCGAGTCGCAGTCGCCCGGGCGTTCGTCAACCGGCCACGCATCGTCATCGCCGACGAGCCGACCGGAAACCTCGACCCTGCAACGTCGATCGGCATCATGCGACTACTGGACCGGATCAATCGCACCGGCACCACCGTGTTGATGGCGACCCACGACGCCGCAATCGTGGATCAAATGCGCAAGCGAGTCATCGAACTGGATGAAGGTCGCGTAGTGCGCGACCACGTCCGAGGCGTCTACGGGAGCTATCGGTAACCAACATGCGAATTAGGTTCATCAGTTCTGAGGTCTTCGCCGGGTTGTTCCGCAACGTGACCATGACCTTGGCCGTGATTCTGACTGTCGCGGTGTCCCTGACCCTGTTCGGTACCGGCCTGCTGGTGCGGGCGCAGGTGAACACCATGAAGGACTTCTGGTACGACAAGGTCGAGGTGTCGGTCTTCCTCTGCGGCGACAATTCCGACCCGGGAGTGTGCTCCGCCGCCATCACCCCAGAGCAACGGGCCGACCTGCAAACGGCACTCGAAGGCTCGCCGCTGGTGGAACAGGTCTACTACGAGTCATCGGAGGAGGCCTTCAGCCGCTTCCAGGAGCAGTTCGCGAATTCGCCGATCCTGGAGAATGTCACGGCAGCAGCGCTGCCGGAATCGTTCCGCATCAAGTTGTACGACCCGGAGGACTATTCGTTGCTGGCAACGGCACTGTCCGATGCTGCCGGGGTCGAGGTGGTTCGCGACCAGAAGCGACTGCTGGACAACTTCTTCACCGTGCTCAACGGCCTGCAGGCGCTGGCGCTCGGTGTGGCCGCGGCGATGCTGGTAGTCACGACCCTGCTCGTCGCCAACACCATGAGGGTTTCGGCCTTTAGCCGACGCCGGGAGACCGGAATCATGAAACTCGTGGGCGCCAGCAACTACTACATCCGCCTGCCGTTCCTGCTGGAAGCGGCGATTGCCGCCACGGTGGGCGGGATCATAGCCTCTGGTGCCTTGATCAGTCTCAAAGTTTTCCTTATTGACCGGGTGCTTTCGCCCACATTCCAATTCACTGCATTCATCGGTTGGTCAGATATCCACAGAGTTTTGCCAATCATCCTCGCGACCGGGATTTCTTTGGCAGTCTTGGCAGCATTCTTCGCTATTCGGAGATATCTGAGGGTGTAGCCAGCACGCGGTTTAACGCCTTCAGGTGCCTTGTCACCGACTCCTGGAGGTCGAATGTTCCGCCGCAATTCGCGAGTGGTCGCTACCGTCGTGGCCGTGTCTGTCTCGGGTGCCGTGCTTGCAGCCATGGCCCCCGCGGGCGCTAGCCCAGCCGGTTCGGCCGCTGCGGATTACGACCTGTGGAGCGCCATGGATACCGCCACCGACCAGCTCGATTCGTTGTCTGGGGAGGTGGTTGCTGCCCAAGCATCGCTGGCCGAGGCGGAGGGCAGTCTGCCAGCTGCGCAATCGGAATGGAACTCAGCCCAGTCGGCGCTGGCCGTCGCGCAATCCGAGGAAGCCGCGGCCCAGGCTGCGCTGGCCCAGGCCGAGGCGGAGGTGGCAGCCACCAAAGCTGAGGTGGAAGCGAAGCGGGTGGCCATCGAAGAGCTGAAGGGTGCCCTCAGCAGTTTCGCGCGCGAGGTCTACACCAGCGGTGCAGGAGATCTGCAGGAACTCGGCGTGGTCATGGGCGCCCAGGATCTCGGCGACTTCGCGACCGGGCTGGAGACGATCGAGAAGGTCAGTCGAGGCAAGAACAAATCTGTTGACGAGTACACGGCCGCCAAGGAATCGCTGGATGCGTCACTGGTGATTCTGGAGGAGCTGAAAGTTCAAGCCCAGCAACGCCGCGAGTTCGCAGCCCAGGCACTGAGCGCGGCCGAGGCCGCGACGTCGAGAGCGGCTGCAGCAAAAGCATCGCTGGAGTCCCTTGTCGTGCAGCGGACTCAGGCAGTGGGTGTGATTGAGGGTCAGCGAGCGGTGGTGCGTCAGCAGTACGACGACTTGAAGGCAGCCCAGGACCAGATCGAGGAGTCGCTGCGGGCACGTGAGGCCGAGCGCCAGCGCTTGCTGGCCGAAGAAGCGGCCCGCGCCCTGGAGGAGCGCATCGCACGCGAAGCCGCCGAGCAAGCGGCGCGAGCGGCCGCGGAGCAGGCAGCAGCTGAAGCGGCGGCAGTCCAGGCGGCGGCAGCAGCTGAAGCGGAGCGTGCGCAGGCCGAAGCGGCGGCCCAAGCCCAAGTCCAGGCCGAAGCGGCGGCCCAAGCCCAAGTGGCGGCCCAGGCCCAAGCCCAGGCCCAAGCCCAAGCGGCGGCCCAGGCCCAAGCCCAAGCCCAAGCGACAGCGGCAGCCCAGGCTGCTGAGGCGCAACGACAGGCCGAACAGGCTGCGGCTGAGCAAGTAGCGGCCCAGGCCGCGGCGCAACAAGCCGCGGCGGATGAAGCGGCTGCCGCTGAGGCATACCGCGCGGCTGTCGCTGCCGAAACCGCTCGGCAGCAGGCCGCCGAGGCGGCATATGCCGCTGAGTTGGCTGCGGCCCAGGCCGCGGCTGAGATCCCCACGTACACCGAACAGCCAAGCCCGGTCTTCGTGCCGGAACCCACGCAGTCGCCAGCGGTGTCCAACAGCGGCTGGGTGTACCCGGTGTCAGGCGGATTCATGAGCAGCCCACCAGGGCCTCGTTCGCATCCCGCCTACGGCTACTGGTCGTGCCACAAGGGTGAGGACGTCGCTGCGCCACTCGGAACACCCATCATGGCCGCGCGATCAGGAACCGTCATCACAGCCGGTTGGAATAGTGGCGGCTACGGCATCATGACGATCATCGATCACGGTGATGGCACCACGAGTTTGTACGCCCACCAGAACTCGACCGCTGTCTACAGCGGCCAGTTTGTCTCCGGCGGCCAGGTCATCGGCTACGTCGGTAGCACCGGCGATAGCACCGGACCGCACCTGCACTTCGAGATTCTCGTCGGCGGCGTCGCCTATTTGCCATCGGGCTGGTTCGGCGGCGCCTATGGGCCGGTGCCCTGCTAGCGGGCGTTTCGTGACAGCGGTGGTTGCCTTGCTCATGCACGGCCTGCCGCGTGTTTCACGCTGCGAAGTCGCATCGCCACCCTGGGTAGACTGCGGGGTGTGCCTAGGGAACGTGGACGTGCGCTGATCGCCCAGAACAAGAAAGCCAGGCACGACTTCGACATCTTGGAGACGTACGAGGCTGGCATGGTGCTGCAGGGAACCGAGGTGAAGTCGTTGCGGGCCGGACGGGCGACTCTCACCGACGGCTTTGCCACCATCGACGACGGTGAAGCGTGGCTGCGGGGTGTGCACATTCCGGAGTACGACCCAGGCACGTGGACAAATCACGAACCTCGCAGGGCCCGCAAGTTGCTGCTACACAGGGCGGAGATCGACAAACTGATCGGTAAGACCCGCGAGTCAGGGCTGACCCTCATCCCGCTGTCGATGTACTTCTCCGACGGCCGGGCGAAAGTCGAAATCGGCCTGGCCCGGGGTCGCAAGGCGCACGACAAGCGACACGTCATTGCCGAGCGGGAGGCGAAACGGGAGGCCGCTCGAGCGATAGGCAGGATTCGCAAGGGCGCCGTTGAATGACGGCGATGCGGCGAATTTGCGCAGTGCACAGATCTAGGGGAGGCTGTTAGGGGTGACTAGCGATGTGCGGACCGACTCGACGCAGCGCCAAGGCTGGGGCAAGGTGCGCTGGGGGTCCGACGTACCGGCAGGTATCTCCGAAGCTGTGCAAGCGCTGACAATCCCGCCCGGCGCTGGACTCGTGGTGCAGGTGAATTCTGGCGCCATCGTTGGCGCCAACGAAGGTGCTAGCGAGCTCCTCGGACTGTCCTGGGAAGCCATGATGGGCCGGACTTCGATCGACCCCCGCTGGGCGGCAGTGACCGAGCTCGGAAACCCATTGCCGGGTGAAAGGCACCCGGCAATGCTCACCCTCGCGGACGGTCAGCCAATCTCCGACTTCCTAATGGGCGTGCTGATCCCCGCCCCCCAGGGCAGCCGATACGCCATCGGCGGGCGCACGAGGTGGATTGAAGTCGAGACGGTACCGCTCTTTGCTGGAGGGTCCGACCGAACGTCGGACAACCTGCCGGACGGGGTTGCCGCGATCTTCGTGGACGCCACCAAGACGGACCGAGCACGCATGGCCACCGACACGTTGCTCACCACCTACCGTCTGCTTGGGGAGGCGGCCCCGGGGCTCGTCTTGCGGGTGGACCCCGCGGGCCTGGTGGTGCACGCAGCTCCATCGGAGTGCCTCGAGCCGCGCACCATCGAAGGCCACCATCTGGATGAGCGGTTGCATCCCGACGACCGGGCAGAGTTCCGGGAGTTCTGGCAGCGCCTGCTCGCGGGCACAACCGAGCCCCAGGCGCTGGAATGCCGTTGGCAGTGCGCCCAGGAGCGCTTTCGCTGGAACATCCTGACGGCCAACTTGATCTTCGATTCCGCGGGTCAGGTATGCGGAGCTGCGGTATCCGTGCAGGACGTGCACGAAGTTCGCCAAACTCGAGCAAAACTGGATGAAATGCGCGAGACGCTCGAATTGCAGGAGTTTCTCGCCAACCTGGCCATCGACGGGTCGAACCTAGCCACCTGGCAGTGGGATCGGACGACCGGGGCGACCACGGTCAACGAACGTTGGGCCGGCATCATCGGCTACTCGCTTTCAGAACTCGAACCAGTGGATCAAAGCACCTGGGAAAAGACGGCACACCCGGACGATGTCGCGAAGGTGACGACGCTGCTGCGAAGGGTGGTTGCCGGCGAACAGACCCGTTTTGAGACCGAGTCCCGACGTAGACATCGCAACGGCTCGTGGGTGTGGGTTCGCGACTTCGGCGGTGTCACCGAGCGGGACGAGCATGGCACCCCGACTCGGTTGAGTGGTATCCAGGAAGACATCTCCGTTCGGATGCGGGCCCAGCAAGCGGTGTCGGCCAGTGAACGGCACTATCGCTTGCTCGCGGAGAACATGTCCGACGCGGTCTGGGTGCTCGATGGTGACGGAGCTGTGCAGTGGGTGTCCGACTCGACTCACCGACTTCTCGGTTGGCGGGGTGAAGCCCTGCTTGGTCGGAAGTTTGACACTCTCGTTCATCCCGCCGATCGTGCCAGCGCTGCAGATCTCTTCGTGCCAGAGGCTCGCATGGGTGCCTGCGAATGTCGAATGCTGAGTGCCGATGGTGGACACCTGGCCTGCGCGGTGTCTGCAACGTCTCGGGGCTCGTCGGACGAAGTCGTGCTGGCGCTGCACGACATCGAGTCCGAAATCACCGCTCGCAGTGCCTTGCAGCGGGCGGTGAAGCGAGACAGTGTGACCGGATTGGCCAACCGTGGGCAGGTCGTGGCAGCGCTGAACGCTGCGCTGCGCCGGCTCGCTGATTCTTGGCATCTCGGGGGTCAGCGCTGCGTAGCCGCGCTCGTGCTCGGGATCGATGGTTTGACCGCGGTCAACGAAGCTTTCACCCACGCGGCGGGTGATCAGATCCTGCGAGAGGTCGGGCGTCGGCTGGAGGCCCAGGTCGGGCCCAACCGCTACCTGGGGCGCGGGTCGGGGGACGAATTCCTGGTGATCGTCGAGGATGCCACGGCGGAGTCCGAACTTGCCGAGATCGCAGATCAGCTTCGGCTGGCGGTAAAAGGTGGCGTGGATCTGCAGGTGGAGGAAGTCTTCCCGTCGGTGAGTGTCGGCATCGCCCATAGCCTGGTGGGCACTGAACCCGAGGAGTTGCTGAGAGATGCCGCCACGGCGATGCGGATGGCAAAATCTCGTGGCCGGGACCAAGTGGACTTCTTCTCAATCGACGAGGCCGACCTCGCCCGACTGCGGCTGCGACTTGACGCCGACATCAGGCACGGGTTGACCCATGGTGAATTCGTCGCCTGGTACCAACCAATAGTGGACCTGCGGACTGACGCCACAGTGGGATACGAGGCGCTGGTGCGCTGGGAACAAGCCAACGGTGAGGTCGTGCCACCGGATTCGTTCCTGCCCGTCGCAGAGGAATCCGAATTGATCTCCGAAATCGACCGGGAGGTGCTCAGTCAGGCCGTGGCTATCCTCGCCACCCTCCCGAAGCCGATGACGATGGCGGTCAACGTCTCCGCCAGAACGCTTGGCGACGCGCGCTACTTTGCCGCCGTGGAACAGGCACTGGCTCGCCACCAGGTAGCTCCCGAGAGGCTGCACCTGGAGGTTACCGAGACTTCGCTTCCCAGAATCACGGAAGTGACCACAGCGGAGGTAGTGCGCCTGGCACAGCTTGGGGTGAAGTGGTACGCCGACGACTTCGGGACCGGCTATTCGTCGATCGCGATACTGCGCGACCTGCCGATCGCTGGACTCAAACTCGACCGGACTTTTACCCACCGACTCGGTCGGGGGGATGCGACCTCGGGGCAACTCGCGCGGGCGATTGCCGGCCTGGCCGAGCAGTTGGGCATCGACGCGGTGGCTGAGGGTGTGGAGACCGCTGAGGAGGCTTCCGTGCTCTTGGGTCAGGGTTGGCAGCATGCCCAAGGTTGGTTGTGCGGCAAACCCACGAAGGCCCCACCCGCCGGAGCGTGATGGGGCCTTCGTGCCTAGCTTTGCGGGTGTCGCAGGAGGCGCGTCAATTACCTCCGAGCGGGGTGTAGGCACCCAGCACCATGAATGCGCAGATCAGCACAAATAACGCGGCCATGAGCGGGGCGACGAACCTGATGTAGCGGTCGTAACCCACCTTGGCAAGCGTCAAACCACCCATGACGATGGCAGAGGTCGGCGTGATCAGGTTGACCCAGCCGGAGGCGGACTGGAATCCGGTCACAACCATCGCCCGAGAGACACCCGCGAAGTCTGCGAGTGGCGCCATGATCGGCATGGCCAGAGTGGCGTGCCCGGACGATGATGGCACCAAGAATGCCAACGGGATGTTGACGATGAACATCACGACCGCGAATATCCCCGACGACAAACTGCTGACGAGGCCTTCGAGCGAGTTCAGAACGGTGTCGGTGACGCCGGCGTTGTTCATCACCACAGTCACACCACGGGCGAGCGCGATGATGAGTGCCGCACCCATGAAGTCACCCATTCCGGCGACGATGGCGTTGACCATTCCCTCTTCGCCGAGCTTGCCCACAAGGCCAATGATGATCGCGGCAACGAGGAACAGGGCGGCGAGTTCCGGGAAGTACCAACCCAGCGTGATGCCCTCAAGGTTCTCGCTGAAATCGGACCAGGGGATCACTGAGAAGATCATCAGCGCGAAGGTCAAGATGAAGATCCAGATCACCGCAGTCTGACCACCGGTCATCTTTGCCGGCTCTTCGGATCCTTCGGTGGCCAGATCCTCGTCGCCCGGCACTGGCTTCACCAGCGAGCGGGAGGGGTCTTTCTTCACCTTCTGCGCGTATCGCAGTACGAACAGGATCGTCACCCCGGTGAGGACTAGGTACATGATCACGCGGAGCGCGATGCCGTTACCGAGCTCAGTTTCAGCCGCGCTGGAGGCGACGCCGGTGGCGAAGGGGTTCACAGTGGAGGCCAGTGTGCCAATGCCAGCGCCCAGCATGATCACGGTAGCGCCGACTATTCGGTCGTACCCGAGCGCCACCATGATCGGCACAATCAATGCATAGAAGCCCAGGGTCTCCTCGGCCATTCCGTACGTGGTGCCTCCCAGGGAGAACACCACCATCAGAACTATCACCAACACCGCCGATCGAGCCTTGAATCTATGCACGAGTCGGGCGATACCAGCGTCCAGCGCTCCGGTGCGCATTGTCACCGTGATGAATGCACCGATGGCGAGCACGAAGAAGAATACCTGCACGGCGCCGATCAACGCACCTGATTCGTACGGCCCAATCTGTGCCTTCGGGCCCAACACGACGGCGTTGTCCTCGACGTCTTCAACCGAGAGTTGGTCCTCGGGGGTACCCGTCACTTCACTGAGAGTCCCCTTGCACGCCTCCAAAATCTCCTCGGGCGTGGCTTCCTGGGCCTGCAGCGGGTTGCCGTCGTCGTCAACGTCGGGTTGGTCGGGCTGGAGTCCGTAGAGGCCGTTGACTGGTGATAGCCAGAGGTCGTTCAGTCGTTGGCCGAAGGTCGAGTCAACGCTGATGCTATGAAACGAGCCAGGCACTGGCTTGACGGTGCCGTCGCCACAGTCGACGTAGTCGTAGGAACCAGGTTTTATTACGAAGGTCAGGCCCCACACGATGAGCAAAACAAAGAACAGCACGGTGAATGCTGTAGGGAATTTGAATCCCTTTTTCTTCGGCTCCTCGGGTGGGGCCTCTGGCGGAGCGGTCTCCGTGGCCATGTGGCTCTCCCAGTTGTAGTCAAGCGTTCGGTGAAAGAGGTTGTCTGCGCCGCGTCAGGGAATGGTAAGAAAACGCTTCGCACCTGCACTTTTAGCGCACATTAGGCCGTGGAGTCCACCGAACGCCGATTTCGTCCCCTAAAGGATGTCTCGACAGCCTCATGATCCCCCTCCGATACCAACCGTTCATTGGTCGTTTGGCTAGTGCGGACTAACCGAGTGGCATCAGCGCCGAGCACTCGACACACTGCTGTCAGCACGACCAATAAATTCACAGGTGCCTTTGGAGGCACCGGCCCAAGGGAGGCAGTGCGAATGGCGTATCACGTTGATTCGGAAGTCGGAGTACTCGAGGAGGTCATTGTTCACCGACCTGGCCTTGAGTTGGAGAGGCTGACGCCCAGCAACTGCGAGGAGTTGCTCTTTGACGACGTCATGTGGGAAGACGTTGCGCGGGAGGAACACGACGCCTTCGTCAAGGTGCTCACCGATCGCGGCATCCGAGTGCGTCACTTTGCCGACCTGCTCGGCGAAGCGCTTGACATCCCGGAAGCTCGGGAGTGGCTGTTTGATCGAGTTGCTCGCCCGCAGGACACCGGTTGGAAATTCCAGGAACCGCTGCGGGAGCGGTTCTTCTCCAGCGACACGACTGGGCGCCGCCTGGCGGACCTCATGATCGGTGGCATCCTCAAGAACGAAATGGACCTGCCCGAGCACTCCAGTCTCTGGTGGGATGAGATGGGGCCGACGGACTTCGTGCTCACGCCGCTGCCCAACCACCTGTTCCAGCGGGACAACACCGCGTTTGTGTACAACGGACTGTCGGTGCACCCGATGGCCAAGGAGGCCCGCCAGCGGGAGATCCTGAACTCCCGGACGGTGTGGAACTTCCACCCGGACTACGCCGGCAACCTCAAGTTCTGGTTCGGCAACGATGACATCCACCACCAACCCGCCACCATGGAAGGCGGCGACATCCTCGTGGTCGGCAACGGCACCGTGATGATCGGTCTGGGGGAGCGGACCACACCCCAGGGCATTGGCATGCTCGTGCAGTCGTACTTCTCCGACCCCGAGCAAGTCGTCAAGCAGGTCATCGTCGTTGAGTTGCCCAAGACCCGGGCGTTCATGCACCTCGACACCGCGATGACCATGATCGACAAGGACAAGTTCTCGGTGTTCCCCTACCTGCCGGAGGACCTGCGGAGCTTCTCTATGACCCCGCGCGGCACCGGCGGCGATTTCCAGTTGGTGGAGAACAAGGAACTCTGGCCGGTACTCGCAGAGGCTATCGGTGTCGATCGGGTGACGCCGCTGTACACCCCGGAGGATGAACTTGCAGCCGAGCGCGAGCAGTGGAACGACGGCAACAACTTCCTCACCATCGCGCCCGGTGTGATCGTCGGGTACGAGCGCAACACCAACACCAATGAGTTCCTCACCGATCAGGGCATTGAGGTGATCCCGATCGTGGGTAACGAACTCGGCCGCGGCCGCGGTGGGCCCCGTTGCATGTCCTGCCCGACCATTCGGGGGGCTGCGGACGCCTAAGGACGACCAACCGATGGTGGGTGCTGTCCCGGTGACGCGCCAGCACCCACCATCCACGTGACAGCTCGCTTCATCATCACTTCCCCGGCCGCTGCCCAAAGCGGCACGGGCTTTCACCCCCACTTCGAAAGGACGCCCTCGTGGCCTTCAACCTCAAGAACCGTGACTTCCTGAAAGAACTCGACTTCACTACGCAAGAGATGACCTACCTGCTGGACCTTTCCCGTGACCTCAAGCGGGCCGCCTACACCGGCACCGAGCAGCCCACCATGCGTGGCAAGACCGTTGCCCTGATCTTCGAGAAGACCTCCACCCGCACCCGTTGTGCATTCGAGGTTGCCGCTTATCAGCAGGGCGCGCACGTCACCTACCTCGACCCGAACTCCTCCCAGCTTGGGCACAAGGAGTCTGCGGCGGACACTGCCCGCGTGCTCTCGCGGATGTACGACGCCATCGAATTCCGTGGCAGCGCACACTCCACGGTTGAGGAACTCGCGGCGTTCTCCGACGTCCCGGTGTACAACGGCCTCACCGACGAGTGGCACCCAACTCAGATGCTTGCGGACTTCCTTACGATGCAGGAGCACGGACGAGGCAAGAAGTACGACGAGATTTCCTACGCCTACATGGGTGACGCTCGATCCAACATGGGCAACTCCCTGCTGGTGATGGGCGCGATCATGGGTTCGGACGTGCGGATCGCCAGTCCCAAGGCGCTGTGGCCGAGCAAGGAAGTGCAGGACGCGGCCTACGCTCGCGCCGAAGAGTCCGGCGCCCGGGTGATGCTCACCGAGGACCCGGATGCAGCCCTGGAAGGTGTCGACTTCGTCATCACCGACGTGTGGGTGTCGATGGGTGAGCCCAAGGAGGTGTGGAACGAGCGGATTCAGCTACTCAAGCCGTACCAGGTGAACAACGAGGCGCTGGAGAAGACAGGGAACAAGCATGTCAAGTTCATGCACTGCCTGCCTGCGTTCCACGACACCAAGACCAAGGTCGGCGCGGACATCGGTGAGAAGACCGGAATGACCAACGGTCTGGAAGTCACCGACGACGTCTTTGAGTCGCACTACAACATCGCCTTCGACGAGGCCGAGAACCGGCTGCACACCATCAAGGCTGTGATGGTCGCGACCATCGGCAGCCAGTGACGGTCTAGCCGCAATTTGACGCGGGCCCGAGGGCCTCGTCGCCGGGTACACAGTATCCGCGGCGAGGGCCTCGGGCCCGCGTCGTGCTTTTCCCAAGCGAGTCGGAGCCGCGCGGCTGGTGGATGGGCGTGCTGACGCCGACTGGCCCACACTGGGCGGGTGAGTGAACTCCTCGTCGAGGTCCTGCCGATGGCGGTGGCGATCGTGCTATCGCCGTTTCCGGTGATTCCAGCGATCATGCTGTTGCTCACGGCGCGACCGGTGCCGGCAGCCTCCGCATTCCTCGCCGGGTGGGTGATCGGAGTGGCGGCTGCGCTGGCGGCGGCGGTCGCCATTTCTGCCGTGGTGGAGTTGGCCTACGGGCAACCCACATGGGCCGCCTGGGTGCGAATCGTGCTTGGGGTCGCGCTCATCGGACTCGGACTCGCCAAGTGGCTCAAACGTGGGGCGGCCACCGAGGCGCCAGCCTGGATGGCATCGATAACCACCGCAACGCCTGTGACCGCGGTGAAGCTGGGTCTCCTGCTTTCGGCGGCCAATCCGAAGATCCTGATGCTTGCCGCCGCTGCCGGGGTGACCATCGGTGCGGCAGAACCGTCAGCATCGGTGGCGCTTGGGGTGGCTGCGGCGTTTGTGGCGATTGCCTCGGTCTCGGTGGGTCTGCCGCTCGTGGCCTACGTTGTGGCAGGTCAGCGAGTAGTGCCACCGTTGCGCCGGGCTCGGGACTGGCTGGAAGCCCACAACGCCACGGTGATGTCGATTGTGTTCGTAGCGATCGGAGTGATGGTGTTGCTCAACGGTGTGGAGGGGCTCTGATGGCGCCTCCTACGCGGCGCGCTTGAGCAGCGCGGCCAGCGCCTGACCGCCGCCGATGCACATCGTCACCACGGCGTACTCGAGGTCGCGGTCGACCAAGTCCAGCGAGGCGCGCAGGGTGAGCATCGCGGCAGTGGCGCCGACCGGGTGGCCCAGCGCGATGGCGCCGCCGTGGGGGTTGGTCTTGGCGGGGTCCAGCCCCGCATCCCGAATCACCGCGACGGCTTGGGCGGCGAAAGCCTCGTTGAGTTCAACCAGGTCGATGTCGGCGGCGGTGAGGCCGGTTTCGTCGAACAGTTTGTTCAGGGCCACCACCGGGGCGTAGCCCATGTACTCCGGCTCCATCGCGCCCACGGTTACTGCCTCGAGTGTGGTGAGGGGTTGCCAGCCGCGCTCCTTGGCCGTTTGCGCCCTGGTGACCAGCACAGCTCCGGCGCCGTCGTTGATGCCAGAAGAGTTGCCGGCGGTCACGGTGCCTTCGGCGCCGAAGGAGGGGCGCAGCTTGGCGAGGATCTCCACGGTGGTGTCGGGGCGTGGGTGCTCGTCGATTTCGACGACCACCGGCTTACGGCCTGGGACCGTGACGGGTGTGATCTCCCGGGCGAATAGCGCCTGCGATTCGGCGAGCGCGGTGCGGCGTTGGGATTCGGCGGCGAACTCGTCCTGCTCGGCTCGACTGACGTTGTAGCGATCCGCCACCCGCTCGGCGGTCCAGCCCATGAGTTTGTCGTGGAAAGGATCGGTGAGCATCGCTAAGGTGCCATCGACCAGCGTGCGGTTGCCCAGACGCTTTCCGGATCGGGCCGCGAAGTCGTAGAACGGCATCCGGCTCATGTTCTCCGCGCCACCGGCGAGGACCACGTCGGCGTTGCCCCAGCGCAGCTCCATCGCCGCGTTCCAGATGGCCTGCAAACCGCTGCCGCACAGTCGGTTGACGGTGTAGCCGGGAGTGGAGTCGGGGAGACCTGCCGCCAGCGCGATTCGTCGAGCGATGTAGGCGTCGCCGCCCACCTGGCCGATGCAACCGAACACCGCTTCGTCGACGTCATCGGGTGCCACCCCGGTGCGGGTGAGGGCCTCTTTGGCTGCGGTGGCGCCGAGTTCGTGGGCGGGCACCGCTGCGAGGGCGCCGCCGTAGGAGCCGATGGGGGTGCGCGCCCCGCCAAGGATCACGATTGGGTCGGTGTTCGCGGGTGCCATGGCGGGCGTCCTTTCAGTCGAGGGGTTGCGCTCCGGCCATGATTCCACAGGGCTGTTGCCCGTCCCCTGTCGCTAGTCGCAGACCAGTGCCATGTCCGGCGGCGGACCCCAACAACGGTTTTGATTGCGCACGAACTTGGGGTGCCGATGCGGCGGTGGGCCAACAGCGCAATTGAGCGGCACGTTGGCAGGGTAAACCGGCCTCCAACGTGCCAATGGAATACGCGGTTGGTGCCGACGGTCGCCCAGCCGGGGACGAAAGTGCCACTCAAAGTCGCTGTTGCCCCGCATACGAACGTTGTTCCGCATTGATCTTGCGGGCGTGGCCCCAACGAGTACCATCTGGCCCAGCGGTTGCAGGCAGTCCGACCCGGGAGGGAAACAGATGCGCACCCCAACAGCAACTGGCCGACGCCCCCGGATCTTCGGAGGCGTTGCGGTCGCCGGTCTGAGCGCTGGGTTGCTGCTGTTGTCCGGGTGCGGTGGCGGATCGGGGGATTCGAACGGTGCTGGCTCCGCGGGTAGCGCATCGACCCGCGGCGACACTGGCTCGGCAGCGCCCTCAGCGCCCACGGGTAACGCCGACTCCGCGAAAGCGGCGGCCATCGAGCAGGCCGCCGGAGAGTCCATGGAGACCTATCACCTGAAGTCGCTCATCATCCGGGTCACCTCAGACGGTGAGGACGTCTACACCGGGGCCATGGGGGAGTCGATGACCGGCGTGCCGGCTACCCCAGACATGCACTTCCGCAACGGGGCGATGGCGTTCACCTACATCGGGCAGATCTTCGCCCAACTCGTCGACGCCGGGGAAGTGAGCCTCGACGATCCGCTGGCCAAGTGGTTCCCCGAGTATCCGCGGGCAGAAGCGATCACGATCAAGAACCTGCTGAACATGACGTCCGGCTATGCCGACTACGTGTACCAGCCGGCGCTTGGTGATTCGCTCAACCGTGATCCGTTCAAGCAGTGGACCAACGAGGAACTGTTGCAGATTGGATTCGCCGGCCCGGAACAATTCGCCCCTGGCACCAACTGGGGCTATAGCCACACGAACTACGTGATCCTCGCCGAGGTTCTGGAGCTGATCACCGGCGAGCCGATGGCCGAAGTGATGCAGGAGTACATCATCGGCCCGATGGAGCTGACGGCCACCGGCAGCAATGCTGGCACCCCTGCCATCCCGTCGCCGGTGCAGCACTCGTTCACCGCGGAGCGGGCGGAGTACTTCGGCGTGACGCCGACTTCGAGAGCGTATGAGGAGGGGACCTTCTGGAACCCGTCGTGGACCACGGCCAACGGTGCGGTGCAAACGACGAACATCTACGACATGACCACATCGATGGAGATCGTCGGTTCGGGGGCGCAGGTGTCGCCGGAAATGTACGAGGCGCAAACCGGCGCGAACCTGATCGGCTTCGGCAGCCCCGACCCGACCGGCGTGTGCCAGGTCTGCCGCACCAATACCGAAGCCGGAAACTACGGCCTGGGTGTGATTCGAATGGGGCCGTGGATCACCCAGACCAAGAGTTTCGCCGGTGCGGCTGCCAGCACTGGGTATCTGCCGTCGGACAAGCTGGCTGTGTCGGTTTCCATGACGTACCTGCCGCAGGCCTATGACGATGGTGGTTCGTTGAACTCCTCCAGCCAGGCAACGTTTTCGGCCGTCGTCGACGCGGTGGCTCCGGGGAAGGCGCCGCCTTCGCGGGGTTAGCGCGGCGTTACGGGCCTGCGGGTCTGCAGGCCTGCTGGTGGAGTGCGCCTTTGCATCCGCTGGTGCCGCGGGGCTAGCGTCGGAAGTGGGGGCCGGCAGGAAAGGTGGCAGGTGAGATGGGCACGGTGGATTCGTCCGGAGGCACGGTGGCCCCGGCGGGTGACGGTACCGCCGACTCCGGAGGCAGCCTCGGCCTAGGCGCGGCAGCTGCCTTGGTGATGGGCTCAATCATTGGCACCGGGGTGTTCCTGTTGCCGGCCTCGCTGGCGGCGTTTGGCACGATCTCGCTGCTGGCGTTCGTCTTCACCGCGATCGGCGCCATCGCGCTCGCGCAGATGTTCGGAGTGCTGTCCAAACGGATGCCGGCCGACGGGGGTCCGTATGCCTATTCGCGAGCGGCGTTCGGAAACGCGGTGGGGTTCTTCAATGCCTGGTCCTACTGGATCACGGCCTGGGCCGGCAACGCTGCGATTGTGGTTGCGTGGATCGTGTACGTCGAGGTGTTCATCAACACCGACCACAACAAGGTGATCAGCATCGTGATCG
This sequence comes from uncultured Actinomycetes bacterium, assembly GCA_963842975.1. Lineage (GTDB taxonomy): Bacteria > Actinomycetota > Actinomycetes > S36-B12 > UBA10799 > JACJWR01. The sequence continues at coordinate 387,876 of CAWJIH010000004.1, forward strand.
GCTTCGTCGGGTTGTGGCTGCCAGCCGCAGTGAATCTCTCAGGGGTCAAGAACATGGCCTCGGTGCAGATCATCACCACGATCATCAAGTTCATCCCACTGGTGGTCATCTCGACCGTCGGGCTGTTCTTCATCGACTGGAGTTACCTGACCAGCAACTGGAACATCTCCGGTCAGGCGCCACTTGCTGCGATCGTCACCTGCATGGCGCTGGCGGTGTTCTCCTATCTCGGTGTCGAGACCGCCGCAGTGGCCGCGGGCAAGGTGCGCAACCCGCGGCGCAACGTGCCGCTGGCGAGTCTGCTGGGCACGCTCGCGTGCACGGTGGTCTACCTGCTGAGCACCCTGGTGATCTTCGGAACTGTGCCCAATAAGGAGTTGACAGCCGATGGTGCCCAGCCGTTCACCCTGTCGTTCAACGCGATGTTCGGCGGTACCTGGTCGGGCTACGCGGTGGCTATAGCGGCGATTGTGTCGGGACTCGGTGCGCTCAACGGCTGGACCATGATTTGCGCTGAGATGCCACTGGCTGCGGCTCGCGAGGGGCTGTTCCCGAGGCAGTTCGCGAAACTCTCGGGCAAAGGCGTGCCGGCCTTCGGCATCATCGCGTCTACCGTGCTGGCCTCTGGGTTGATGATTTTCAGCTACCTGGGTCAGGCGGGGGCGGACGTGTTCAACTTGATGATTCTGCTGGCTGGTCTCACCGCTGCAGTGCCGTACGCATTCAGTGCGTTGGCGCTGGTCAAGTGGTCGTTCACAGCAGGGGAGCGGACGCCCGGCGCCAACTGGTGGTTCGATGGCGTCATCGCCTTGGTGGGTCTGCTGTTCTCGGCGCTGATCATCTACGGCTCATTCACCGATCCCAGCACGGTCGGCTCGCTGATGATCCTTTCGGTGCTGGTGTTCGTGCTCGGCTTGGCCCTGTACTTCTACATGCGACGGAAGTTCACGGCGGTGCAGGCGACGACGCCGTCAGCGTGACCAGTTGGCGCTGATGGGAGATGTGGGGAATAGATGCGTCGGGGGTGAGGGTTAACCTACGCGTACAACTCCACAGGGGGTGACAGGTTTCGACACCGGTTGCCGCAACAAGAGAAGCGAGCCGAGAATCGGTGGTCATCTCGTTAACGATCCGCCGAAAACACAAGTGCCGATAACAAGCGCACTGACTTCGCCCTCGCTGCCTAAGCGAGTGCACTAGGAAGTCCGTCAGACCGGGGCTGTTCCCGACCCGGACCCTGGCGTCATCTAGGGGACTTGCCGAAATCCTCCGCTCACGGGGGGACTAGGGACACTAATCAGTGAGGTAGGCCGCGTTCCCCGTTGTGCCACACGATCCGGGGAGGCCGAACCGCAATAACGTGGCTGCGCTCGGAGAAGTCTTGAAGCTGTGCCGATGGACGCGGGTTCGATTCCCGCCACCTCCACCACGATGGGTTAGCGATTTATCGCCTGATGGGTTAGCGACTAATCCGACTGGCTCAGAAACAGCACGAGGGGCCGACCACGGAAGTGGTCGGCCCCTCGTGCTGTTTTTGTTGGGCGGCTTGGGCGGCTTGGGCGGCTTGGGCGGCCGTGGCGACGACGAAGGTTACCGGTGCGAGGCAGTGGAGCCAGCGATCAGGCTGATGCCCATATTCGCTGAAATCATCGCCTGCGGTTTGAGGCAACATCGCCGTACCGACTACCGCTGAATTCCCTCTAATGCGTGACGAAAAGAGCCGCAAGGCGTTCGTCAAGGCTTGGATGAAGGCGGCTCACGCAGCACTCAGTTGACTGCTTTCAGCACCTGGGCGGTGTCGATGACGGATTGCTCAAAATCAATGGGCGTCCACGACAGGTCACTTTGGGTTGTAGATGTGTCAAGTCGCATCGGGCGACCGCGGACGGACTTCACAAGGTCGGCGATTTCGGAATTGAAGAGCGCAACCACGCGAAGGACTGGCCAGGGGATCACTCGCTTGGGCGCGCGTGAGTAGCCATTGGCTCGCAGGGCGTCGGCAATGTCAATCATCTTCTGTGGGTGCTCCGTGAAGGAAACCAAGTATCGGTGATTGTCCGAGTCGGCCGCGGTCATGGCTGCGACATGGACCTTTGCCACATCACGGATGTCGGCTAGTGGCAGTGCAATCGCCGGGACCAGTGGTTGTTCGCGGTTCATGATCCCGCGGAACAGGGCTATTGACTCGGAGTCCTCGTCCGGACGCAGGGGTGGACCGATGATGACCCCCGGATGGATGGTGGTGATTGCAGGGCCGTCGGGGTTTGCGTTCATGAAGGCGCGGGCTACGTCTTCGGCCATGATCTTGCTCTTCGTGTAGAGCGTATTGCTGGTCAAGTCAGCAGGGGTGTAGTCATCTGGCCCGCCGACCCCATCGGTGATGTGCCCGACGACGGTGAGCGCCGTCGATGTCAGAACCACTCGCCTGACTCCAGCTTCGTTGGCGGCGTTGAGGATACGGCGTGTTCCGTCAACGGCTGGGGCGATGAGCTGGTTCCCGTCGTCGACCTTCCCAAGGACCAGAGGGGATGCTGCATGGATCACATAGGTGCACCCGTGTGCTGCTTCCGTCCATCCTGAATCCGAGAGGAGGTCAGCCAAGACGAACTCCAGATTGTCCTGGGTGGCTGACTCGCCTAGGAGATGACGGATTTCCTGTTCCTGATCACGCTTTCGGACGGTTGCCCGTATCTGGAACCCTTGTGTGAGTAGCTCGGATGCAATGGCAAGTCCCACGAATCCGGTGATTCCGGTGAGGAGGACGCGCTCTTCGGTTCTCATGAGGTTGCTCGTTGCCTATCGTTGGTGGGTCTTGCAGAGGTGGATAGACCAGTCACAGCCCGGTAGGCATAGATCGCTGCGATGAGCGCGGTTGCCATTCGTAGGAAATGGAAGGCCATCCAGATGTACAGGTTTGTGGTGATCTGACTGTCGCTGAGATCGAGGAACCAGAAGCTGATGTTCAGCGGTAGGTGCACCACAGCCGTTATCGCATACGTAGCGATCAACCCACCCAGCGAGATCTTCCATAGGCGACGCTGCGCGGAACCCTGCGGGCTGCGCCGCAGCATGGCGATGGAGCCAATGAATGCCGGAATACTCGTGAGAAACACAGGGCCAAGGAGGAACCAGAAGTAGAGCCAGAACCAATCTACGAACACCGAAGGTTCAGCCAGGAGAAAAAAGCTCCCCAATCCGAGGCCAATGGTCAGCATGACCCCTGCAAATGCAGCCGACCCAATAGCCGCCATGGCTTTCATGAACGTCTCCTTTGTGAAGTCATCGTTACGTCCCAGCCTACGCATACTCACTTGCGAACCGCAAGTGAGTATGCGTAGGATGCGTGTCACCGATCAAGGAGGAGATTTGAAATCCGTTGTTGTCACAGGAGTTGGTGGATACATCGCCAAGTACGTCGCGGCTGAGTTGCTGCAATCGGGTTACGCAGTCACTGGCACCGTTCGTGCGATGAAACGCGCTGACGGGATCAAGAGCGCGATTGGAGTCCGAGCCGACACATCGAATCTGTCCTTTGCCGAAGCGGATCTGCTAGCTGATGCTGGATGGAAGGAACTGATGGACGGTGCCGACTACGTGATGCACGTTGCTTCACCTTTCACCCTGGATGAGCCGAAGGATGAGAACGAACTGATCGCCCCAGCTGTCGAGGGGACTCAACGCGTCCTCCGTGCGGCAGAAGACGCCGGAGTCCAGCGGGTGGTCGTCACCTCATCGGTCCTAACGCTCTTCATGGGTCGCGGATCCGGGTACTACGGCCCGGACTCCTGGTCCGATGTCAACGCCAAGATCGGCGCCTACCCCAAGAGCAAGACGCTGGCCGAGCAAACCGCCTGGCAACTCGCGGAAGGCATGACGACACAGGTCACCACCGTCCTGCCCGGGTACGTGATCGGTCCGGCCATCGATGGAATTCCCGAAGGCGCGAGCGCGACCACCATCTCGGACATGATCCAGGGCAAGTTGCCAGGGATTCCCGACCTGTGGATTCCGATGGTGGACGTCCGAGATGTTGCACGTCTTCATGTGGCGGCTATGGAATCGCCGGGGGCCGCCGGCAAACGGTTGATCGGCTCGCAACCAGAACCGACAGCCATGGGATACCTGGCGGAGACTCTGAAGAGCGCCGGCTACACCAAGGTCCCCGGGCGAAAGCTCCCCAACGGGCTCGTCAGATTCCTCAGCATCTTCAACAAGGATGCACGATCCATGGTCCCCTACCTCGGATTCCGGCCAAGTCTCGACACCAGCCTCCCCGGCGAAGTATGCAACTGGAAGGCCGGAAGTATCGACGCCGGACTCCTGGAAATGAGTCGTCAGCTGATTCCGAGTTCTCGCTAGTTCAATCACCGCAGATGAGTAGCGCAGGTGCGCTGTTGAGGTGACCCTCTAATTGCGGTTGGATCCATCGACGCCGCAAGCACGTTCATCGAACTTAGGCGCCGTGGCGGAACGGCTACGTCGAATCATTCAGCAATTTCGGTGACATCCGACGGGTAGGCCAGCAACGCCGCGAGCTTGGCCTTGGTCGGCACCCGCTCGTGACAAGGAACTTGCACCATCGTCAGAACGTGGCAAGTTTTGGGCCATTTCTTGCTATATGGTCACGGAATGGTCCGCTGGTCGCCTGAGGTCCCGTTCAATGGCCTCCCCGACCTGCCTCCCGATGCCGAGGTCGAGACCAAGGCGGTGCTGAAGGCCGTCACCGCAGCCCGCGTGGCGGCGGCGGAGCTTGACCGCGCGTCCCGGGCCATGCCTGATCCCTCCGTGCTCATCAACACTATTCCGCTGTTGGAGGCGCAGGCCAGTTCCGAGATCGAGAACATCGTCACCACCACTGATGCCCTCTTCCGCTTTGCGCAGATCGACGATGACTCCGCAGATGCCGCGGTGAAGGAGACACTGCGATACCGCTCGGCCCTACGGTCGGGATTCGAGTCGATGACTTCGCGCGCTCTGACCGTAGCCACCGCAGTGGAGGTGTGCAGCCGCATTAAAGGTATGGCGGGTTCAAGGGGTCGTTGCAACGTTCCTTGAACCCGCCGTCGATTACTACCTGAACCCCATCCGGGCGCAGCTCGTCAACCGGCGCACCGGGGCTCTGGAGATGGATTTCGTTGTGCTCGGCGCTGAGCACAACGCCCCGGCGTTTGCCGAGCATGTGGTGGCCGGGATGCAGGCTGACGCGCTCGGAGAGTCTGCCCGCTCAGCGCTCCGGCTCCGCCCCGTGATCTGACGCCGTCGGCTGATTCTCCGAGGCCTCCGCCGGAGTGCGCTTCGACCCTCCGCCCAGAAATCCCGGCAGGATGATGATCACAAACAGAACCGCGATGACCGCGATGAGCAGCAGGATCACGCTGTCCACACCAGTGCCAGCCGACTTCGAGGCCTGGTCCACCGGGGACAAGTAGGGATGTATCGCCTCCAGCACGAGTTTGCGGGAGTTCAGTACCCACATCGGGAATTGGTAGAGCCCGATCACGAACACACTCAGCGCAAGGAAGACCCGGGTGCTCATCCGGTGCCGGTTCCTCGGACTGGCGGCAATGACGCCGGCCATCACTATTCCCAACAAGACCACCACGAGCACGATCAACGCCGGGACCGACGGGGCGTTCAGGTCGCTGAGGTACTGCATATAGTCCTCGTGAAAAGCCTGATAGCTGTCGCCCGTCTCCTTTGTGCTCGACGCGCTCGCCGTGAGGTGTTGGGACATCTGGTCCAAGATGGCCTTGACGCCAGTGGAGCCCTCGCTCAGCCCAGCGTCGATGTCATTGGTTTCAGAGGCCTTGTCGAACCGTTCCAGAAGCTCGCGGGTCTGGTCGGCGAAGTCCGGGCCCACCTGTTCTGAGGCCTGCATGATCTCGCTGGAGGACTGACCGACCGCGCGGGCAGACTCCGCGATCGCCAGATCCTGTGTCCACAGGGTGTTCGTGGTGAAGGCAACGATGAAGGCGAAAGCGGCCGACACCAGGGCGATCAGCCGATTTCTGGCCTCCGCGTCGTCGTTGTCCACATTGATCCGCCGACCAATGGGTAGCCCGATCGCAGCGACGAGAAGGCCCGGCAGGAACGCCGCGAGGACACAGCCCCACCAGTCCAACGTGTTCAGCGAAGCGGTCAAAGACATACCAACGGACGCTAGCGAGCCGATGCGGCGTGTGGCAACCGCGCAAACAAGTCCTGGCCGTCGCGGGGCGAGCTGAGCCCGAGGGGCTGGCTGGGACCGCGAGGCCAGCAAAGACCGCGAGGCTGGTAGTCAGGTGTCAGTCACCTCGTCGTGCGGCATCGATCGCCGCGACGTCAATCCTGCCCATCGTCAACATGGCTTCGAAAGCTCGGTGGGCTTCATCGCCGCCGGCAGCCGGATGGCACGGACCAGACCCGCCCATCCTGTTGGCGATGTCGGACAACGGCCCCCAGATGCGGTCGAACGACACCCGCGAGTACCTGGCGATCTGCTCGATCGCGCAACACTTCGGTCGGCCTGGCACGCCCACCGATCAGGCCTGGGTGGAAAGCTTGTTCGCGCACGTGAAGGGCGAGTATCCGTGGTTGACCCAGACCCGGGACCCTAGACACTGCGGCTGGAACTTGCCAAGGTTCGCGAGCACTACAACACGGTCCGCTGCACGAGTCCATCGGCTACGTCACCCCCCCAGGATGAGCACGAAGGCCGAGGAGAAGCGATCCAGCAGGCACGAATCGACGGTATGAACGAAGCTCGAGTCCGCCGAACTGCGACCCGCAGACAGGACCGCAAGACTGGACCCAACGAACCCGCCTATCGATATGGGGGTGCGCGCCCTGCCCGGCACGCGCATCGCCAACCCCGCGACCGGCCTGGTTGTCTATTCTCCACCAGAGGGCAGGCATGTGATCGAGGCCAAGCTCGGCGCGTGGGAGTCGTTCCTGCACTCGTCGCCGGAATTCGACCCCATCGTGCGGATGGCGCTGGCCCACTACCAGTTCGAGGCCATCCACCCCTTCTCGGACGGCAACGGGCGCACCGGACGAATACTGAATATCTTGCTGCTGGTGGAGGCTGGCGTGCTGCGATCGCCCATTCTCTATCTGTCGCGCTACATCATTGACCACAAAGACGACTACTACCAGCTTCTGGCAGACGTCACCGAGGGCGGCGCGTGGGAACCGTGGGTGCTGTTCATGGTCGAGGCTGTGCGGTCATCGGCCACCGGTACCTTGGCCACGATCGACGCGATAGCCGACCTGCGGCGGCAATTCGCCGAGCAGGCGATCGGAGTGACTCCGGGTACCCGTCACGAGGGTTTCGTGTCGGTGCTGTTTGCGCAGCCGTACACGAGGATCGGCGACGTGATGGAGCGGTGTGCCGTGTCGCGGCCCACCGCTACCGGGTGGCTTAACGATCTGCTTGCGGCCGGAATGGTGACCGATATCAAGGTAGGCCGGGACAGGCTGTTTCTGAACACTGCCTATCTCGACCTGCTTTCGGACGGCCAGCGATGAGAGACCTCGCCCAGCAGTGCCAAGGCGCTGAAGGGGAACAGCGAACGATTGTCCAAGCAGTTCACCTTGACCGCCGGTGGCAGGTTTGGTCGCAAAGGCAAGAACACCCAAGTTGTTGAGTCCACCGCTCCGTCGGCGATGGCCAGACACTTCTGGGCCGCGCTTTCGAAGGGTGGGCCTGCCGCACCGTTGCCACATGGGCGTGGTGATCGGGTCAGGTTCGACGATGGCTCGCTGGTGGTCTTCGACGAGGTGTTTCGTTGCCCTCGGAGGTGTTGGGGTGGCGGTGAAGAGCGCACTTGGCGTCCTGGACTTCGAGGGCTTTGAGGGCGAGTACCCGCAATTGGGTGTCGTACCCGCAGCTGTGCGTGCGTTGGACCGCGCGCGCAAATCTGGGCGCCTGTCCTATCTCAATCGAGGAGCCGTCGTTTCTCAGTGCTGCATCGTGCGGGAGCGACTGTCGCAACTACGCAATGGAGAGCTGCAGTGGACCTACTCCAACGAGATCGGTCAGGAGTATTGGACGAAGCGGGCGCTCGGACTCACATGTGAAATCCGGCGCGCCAGCATGTGAAACACCCTCTTCTGGTTCGTCGAAACCGAGCCATTTCGCGCACGAATTCGCAATCGGCTCACCCTCCACCACGGGGAATTGGCGATTTGTTGCCTGATGGGTTAGTGAGGTTTACCGACACGAAGGTGCCAGCTACGCCACCCCCGACGAACCCCGCACCCAAGCTGACCGCCAACTATCCTCAGGCTCCCGACGCTAGGGTGGCCCCTCGTGGATGGAAAAAGTGCGCGCTACCTGCCGTTGGCATGGGCGTTCTTGCTCAGCAGCGCACTTGCTGTCGCCGGAACGGTGTGGTCCCAACTCGGAGCCACGTCTGCCACGACCCTCAGCGGGGGCCAATCGCGCGGAGCGCTGTACACAGGTTTCGTGCTGGCGGTTCTTGCGCTGTCTGCGGGCGTCGCGATTCCGTTGACCCCAAGCATC
>CAWJIH010000005.1:0-166560 GCA_963842975.1 uncultured Actinomycetes bacterium
TCGTCTCCTACGCAGTCGGTTGCATGTTCGGCCGCTACTCCCTCGACGAGCCCGGCCTGATCCTCGCGAACCAGGGCGCCACCCTCGCCGAGTACCTAGCCAAGGTCCCGAACGCCGACCTTCACCCCGGACACCGACAACGTCATCCCGATCGTCGACGGTGACTGGTTCGAGGACGACATCGTGGCCCGGTTCCGGGAGTTCCTGCGCGTGGCGTTCGGGGAGGAGCACTTCGAGGAGAATCTGCGCTTCGTCAACGAGTCTCTCGGCGTCAAGGACGTTCGTGCCTACTTTCTCAAGTCGTTCTACGCCGACCACGTCAAGCGTTACAAGAAGCGGCCGATCTATTGGCTGTTCTCCAGCCCGAAGGGGTCGTTCAACGCGCTGATCTATATGCACCGTTACACGCCCTCGACGGTGTCTACGGTGCTCAACGAGTACTTGCGCGAGTACGTCGGCAAGTTGGAGGCGAGTCGGCAGCATCACGAGCGGTTGGCGTCCACGGCCGACACGCCTCGGGCGCGGGCCGCGGCGCAGAAGGAGGTCGACCGCCTGCGCAAGGTGCTGCTCGAACTGGAAACGTACGAACACGACGTGCTCTACCCCCTGGCCACCCAGCAGATCGCCATCGACCTTGACGACGGTGTGAAGGCCAACTACCCCAAGTTCGGCACCGCGCTGAAGAAGATCGCTGGCTTGGAGGCGCGCGAATGAGTGCCGCGGGGGACGGTTCGGGCGGCCAGCCCTTGTCCGACGATGCCGGGGGTCAGGACAACGGGGAGATCATTCTCTACCAGGCGGACGACGGTGCCCATGTGCAGTTGCGGGCGCTTGGGGGCACGATTTGGCTGACGCAGGCGGAGATGGCGGTCCTGTACGGCACGAGTGGGCAGAACGTTGGTCAGATCATTCGACGCGTTCTTGCTGATGGTGAGGTGGATGAGGCAACTACAAACTCTGAGTTTGTAGTTCGACTTGAGGGCTCGCGCACTGTGCGCCGCGAGGTCAAGGTCTACAACCTCGACATGGTGCTGGCTGTTGGCTACCGGACCACGAACCCTCGGGCGGTTCAGTTCCGGCAGTGGGCAACGAGCGTGCTGCGCGAGTACCTGGTCAAGGGGTTCGCGATGGACGACGCGAAGCTCAAGGCCGCTGACGGCTGGGACTGCTTTGATGAGTGGCGTGGGCACGATGCGGCCGTCGCGGCCGACGCAGAAGAACTGACCGCGATCGAGGCCTTGGATCGGCGTTTCGCTGATGCGGGCCGCGCTGTCGGGGGTGCCTCCTACCCTCGGAGCGAAGGGGGTGACTCATGACCGGTGTACTCACACTCGCCGCGGACGGTCGCGTGCAGCAACTCGAGGGCAAGACTCGCGAGTTCAAGCGTGACCTGTCATCGTCGCAGCCGATTTTGCGAACGCTGGTCGCGTTTGCGAACTCCGCCGGGGGGCAACTAATCGTTGGAGTCAGTGACGAGCGCAGTGTGGTGGGTGTCGAAGACCCACTCGCCGAGGAGGAACGTCTGACGAGCCTCATCGCAGACTCGATCTCGCCACAGCTCGTACCCGTAATCGACCTCGTTACCTTGGCAAACAAGACATTGCTCGTCATTGAGGTGCCGCTGAGCACACGCCGACCCCACTACCTCAGGCAGGCGGGCCTCGAATCCGGCACCTACGTCCGTTTGGGTTCCACCAACCGGCAGGCCGACTCAGTGCTCGTGGCCGAACTCGAGCGGACTGCGCGAGGCATCGCCTTCGAAGACCTGCCCGCAGCCCGCGCAACGCTGGCCGACCTCGACCTTGCCAGGTTGTCTGACATGCGGGGCCAGGACACTGAGGTGAAGGATCTAGAGGCCCTCGGGCTCGCTGTACGCGAAGGCTCAACTGTGGTGCCCACCAACGCAGGCGTCCTTGTTGCCTGCCCCCATCCGGACCGCTTCCTGCCGTCTGCGTGGGTGCAGTGCGGGCGGATCAGGGGCGTCAATCGCACGGAGATTTTCGATCAGACGGAGATTCACACTTTCATACCGTTTGCAGTCGACGGAGTGATGGGATTCCTCACCAAGCATGCCTTCAAGTCGGCGGAATTTGGCGACGTTCGACGACGTGACGTCTATTCGATCCCCCTCGAACCCATCCGCGAGGTGGTGATCAACGCCCTCGTGCACGCTAGCTACGCCGAGCGCGGCACGCCGATCCGCATTGCCTTCCTCGATGACCGGATCGAGGTGGAGAGCCCTGGCGGGCTCGTGACGGGAATGACGATCGAAAACATGCGGCGAGTGTCTCGGCTGCGCAATCCCATGGTGGCGCGCATATTCCGGGAGATGGGTCTCATGGAGCAATGGGGGACCGGTGTCCGCAGGGTCTTCGAGGAACTGGCCGACGAGGGTCTCCCCGAGCCGCAGATCGAGGAGATCGTGGATCGCCTGCGCTTCACGATCTTCATCAAGCACCAGCGCGAGTTGATGGGAGGCGACAAAATTGAGTCCAAGGTGGATGAGCAAGTCCTAGGCGACGTCGAGTCACCAAGTCACCAAGTCACCAAGTCGAGTCACCAAGTAGAGTCACCAAGTCACCAAGTTCGAGCGATTCTGGCGGCGGCTGCTGGGGAGCCAGCGAGTCGCGGGGTACTCCTCAATGCTGTTGGAATCAGTAATGACTCACGGAATGTGCGGCGGCACATTCTTCCTCTCATCGAAGCGGGTCTTCTCGCCCGCACGTTACCTGGCAGGCCGACAAGCCCCAAGCAGCGATACGTCACCACAGATGCTGGGCGGGCCCTTCTCGCACGCGGGGAGGCATCGTGACCGGGATACGGGAGGCACTGGAGCGGCGCTTTGACACGCAGCGGGTGGTGTTTTGGCATGACTCGAGCGGCGACTACTCGTCCGAGGTGGACGCCCTGGCGCTCGACGGAGTGACCACCATCCGCGTCGCCAACGATGAGTTCGCCGTGAAGTATCGTCTGCTGCACCTCGAACCGACGGTGAAGTTCCTCGTCTACCGGTCGGATCCGGTGCCCGACGGGATCGGCAACTGGCTGCTGGACCTGGAGTTGGCCTATGGGGTTTTCACTGCCGACTGGGTATCGCTGATGCAGCAGGAGTTGGGGCTCGTCGGCGACGGCATCGGTGAGGTGATCGCCGCGCACGAGAAGTTCTTCCGGGCCTCCAAGCGCGTGCAGTCTCTGAAGGCTTTGCTTGATGCTGGCGACGACGCGCGGCTGCTGCAGGCCAAAATGTCGGCGGTGCTGCTCGGGCAGCGCGAGCACAGCCTGTTGGAGCTCACCCGCACCCTGCTCATCGAGAACGCCGCCGGTGCCGATGCCAAGTACGGCAGCTTGGCCGACTACGACCTGGACGGGTTCTTCTGGCAGGGGGCAGCTGCGATCTATGGCTATTCCTCGGCCAGCCCCAGCATCGACGACTTCGTCTTGTGGATGTTCCGCAAGGCCCTGGGTGGGTTCACTTCGGAGGAGCCAGGCGGGCTGCGCAACATCCAACTCGACTTCGGCAGCTTCCGGTACGACATCCGCAGCAGGCAGTCGATGATCGACTTGGCGCGGCGTGCCGAGGGCGACCTCGACTTCGCCGCCAGCATCGAATCGGCCGACTTCCGAGACCTGGTCGACAACGATCTGTTCGAGGAGGTCGATAGGGCGATCATCAGCGGCCTGGCACGGGGGGTGGCTGAGCGGACGGTCACGGCGCGGGAGGCCGCTGAGGTGGTGCGCGCCCGGCAGTCGAGCATCTGGATCGAGGACTACCGCACCTACTACGAGGCGATCCTTGCCGCCTCGGAATTGCTGGCCGCGATTAGCGCGCTGGATGTGTCGATAGAGTCCTTCGACGATGGTCTGGCGCGCTACCGGCGCGAGTGGTTCCAGCTGGATCAGTGGTATCGCCACTTCATCCGTGCGGTGCGCGCCACCGAAAACGCCAGGCCGCTGGAAGTGCTGCGCGCGCAGGTGGAGTCGTTCTACACCAACCAGTTCCAGTTCCCCCTGGGCAAGGCGTGGCAGCAGCAGGTGGACGGTGTCACGACCTGGGCCTCGGACGTGTTGCCGGCACAGGCGAGGTTCTACGCCGACCGGATCGGGCCTGTGGACAAGGAACCGAAGCGCAAGGCCGTGGTGATCATTTCCGATGCGCTGCGCTACGAGGTGGCCGACGAGCTCGGCTCGCGCATCCGGGCAGAGGATCGATTCGAGGCCGAACTTGGCGCTGTGCTGGGCGTGCTGCCCAGTTACACCCAGTTGGGCATGGCGGCGCTGCTGCCGCACAAGACGTTGGCGCATTCGGGCAAGGGCGACCTGGTCGACGTCGACGGCCAGCCAGCCGGAGGCACCGCGAACCGGGCGAAGATCCTCGCGGCGGTCAAGGGCACGGCGATCCCGGCCGAGGACCTGCTCGCGATGCCGCGCGATGAGATTCGCGCGAACTACCAGGACCATCAGGTGATGTACGTCTACCACAACCGGATCGATGCGATCGGGGACAAGCTGGGCACCGAACGGCAGGTGTTCGAGGCCGTCGAGGAGACGCTGCGCGAACTCGTGGCGCTGGTGAAGAAACTGGCAAATGCCAACGCCACGAACATCCTGATCACCGCCGACCACGGCTTCCTGTTCCAGGACTCGGCGATCGACGAGGTGGGCTACCTGTCTGAGGCGCCGCAGGGTGACGAGTTGGCGGTGCAGGCGCGACGCTACGTGCTGGGCCGGGGGCTGAAAGTCGGACCCGGCGTTCACCAAGTTCACCTCCGAGCAGGTGGGGTTGACCAGCGACTACGAAATTCTGATCCCCAAGTCGATTCACAGGCTGCGGCTCAAAGGTTCCGGGGCGCGCTTCGTGCACGGCGGGGCGTCGCTGCAGGAGGTGGTCGTGCCGGTGCTGACGGTCACCAAGAAGCGCAAGGGCGATGTGCGGGCGGTGAATGTGGAGTTGCTGCCCGAGACGGACAAGATCACCACAGGGCAGTTGGTGGTCAAGCTGTTCCAGTCCGAGCCGGTGGGTGAGAAGGTGCAGCCGCGGACGTTGCGGGCCGGGTTGTATGTGGGCCAGACGTTGATCTCCAACCAGGTGCCGATGGTGTTCGACGAGGCCTCCGACGACAAGCGCGACCGCTACCAGAAGGCGACGATGCTGCTGAGTCAGGACGCGGCTGAGTACAACGACCGGACGGTGGAGTTCCGGTTGGAGGAGCAGATCCCCAACACCAACCAGTGGCGGGTGTACGCCACAGCCATGTACACGCTCAAGCGTCCCTTCGCCGGGGACTTCGACTTCTAAGGAAGGTGACGGACGTGAGCGAACTCGACCGCAAGATCAACGAGTGTTTCCCGGGTGTGGTGGTGCGCAAGGACTTGGTGAAGGCGGTCAAGGGCAATGCGATTGTGCCCACCTACGTGTTGGAGTATCTCCTCGGCCAGTACGCGGCGTCCGATGATGAGGCGACCATTGAGGCCGGCATCGACACTGTGCGCAAGATCCTGGCCGATCACTATGTGCACCGCGCCGAGTCCGAGTTGGTCAAGTCGACGATCAAGGAGCGGGGTCGGCATCGGATCATCGACAAGGTCACAGTCTCGCTGAACGACAAGGATGACGTGTACGAGGCGTCGTTCGCCAACCTGGGGATCAGCGGGGTGTTGGTGGAGTCGGCCACCATCAAGGCGCATCCGAAGCTGCTCGTGGGTGGGGTGTGGTGCATCTGCGACATCGAGTACTTCCACAGCGACGATTCCCGGTTCGTGCCGTGGATCATGGGGTCGATCAAGCCGATCCAACTGTCGCGATTCGATTTCCAGGCGTACCTGGCCGGGCGGGCCGCGTTCACCACCGAGGAGTGGATGGACCTGCTGGTGCAGTCCATCGGGTTCAACCCGGAGCTGTTTGGCCGGCGGGCGAAACTGCTGCAGTTAGTGCGCCTGATCCCGTTCGTGGAGCGCAACTTCAACCTCGTCGAGTTGGGGCCGAAGGGGACGGGAAAGTCGCACATCTACTCGGAGTTCTCCCCGCACGGCATGCTGATTTCCGGTGGGGAGGTGACGGTGGCGAAGTTGTTTGTGAACAACTCCAACGGCCGCCTCGGGTTGGTGGGCTACTGGGATGTGGTGGCGTTTGACGAGTTCGCAGGCAAGAAGAAGCGTTCAGATAGGGCGCTGGTGGACATCATGAAGAACTACCTGGCGAACAAGTCGTTCTCCCGCGGGGTGGAGACGATCGGGGCTGAGGCGTCGATGGTGTTCGTGGGTAACACCTCGCACACGGTGCCGTACATGCTCAAGCATTCGGACTTGTTCGACGAGTTGCCCGAGGCGTATCACGACTCGGCGTACCTGGACCGGCTGCACCACTACATCCCCGGTTGGGAGGTGGACACGATCCGGGGGGAGATGTTCTCCGACGGCTACGGCTTCGTGGTCGACTACATCGCAGAGGTGCTCAAATCGATGCGGTCGCTGGACTTCTCGGACCGGTATCAGGAGCACTTCACGTTGTCGTCGGGCATCTCCACGCGGGACCGGGATGGGATTCACAAGACGGTCTCGGGGTTGATGAAGATTCTGTACCCGCACGGGGAGGCGACGGCCGAGGAGGTCGAGGAGGTGCTGCGACTGGCGATTGAGGGCCGCAAGCGGGTGAAGGACCAGATCGTGCGGATCGACACCACGATGGCCGCGGTGGACTTCGGGTACACCGACCGCGCAGGGGAGTGGCACGCGGTCACGACGTTGGAGGAGGACGAGTACCCGGAGTACTACTGGCGTGACGGTGGGGTTGCCGCTGCGTCGGTGGGGGAGGAAGTCGCAGAGCCTGGCGTGCAGAGGTCGTCCGCCGCGGTGGGATCACCACTGCCTGGTAGGGCTGTGGATCAGCCGCCATCTGAGGTCCCGCCGGCGGAGGCGTCACCCCTGTACGAGGGGCACAGGGAGTTCCAGGAGAACCAGCGCGGCGTCTCGTTCGAAACGCTACTCATCCCTTACCTGCGCGGCTCCTCGCGCATCACGATCGTCGACCCCTATATCCGGGTGTTCCACCAAGCACGCAACCTCATGGAACTTGTGGAGGCGATCGCCCGCGACAAGGACCCCGCCGACGAAGTCACGATCGCCCTGACAACGTCGGAGAGCACGGACGGGCCGGAGAAGCAGCAGGCCCAGTTCGAGTTCCTGCTGAAAGTGCAGCAAGCCGCTGCTGTGGCGGGCATCAAACTTGATGTCGCCCTCAGCGATGCCATCCACGACAGATCCATCAAGACCGATACCGGCTGGCGGATTCTGCTGGGCCGGGGACTAGACATCTTCCAATACGTCAAGAACGACCCCTTTGACCTCGCTAGCAATCTTCAGGAATTCCGTCAGGTCAAGGGCTTCACCGTGTCGTATGCGCGTGACGACGCTTGACGGCGCCAGTCTCCCCTCTGTCGGAGGTGGATGGACGCTGACAGGGCGGACGTCTCCTTAGGGGTCATCGGTGAGGGTCGGCTATATGAAATGCACCAATGCGTTGAGCGGCGCATTCATTGGGTTGGTCTGGATTATCCACCCAAAGTGCTGCGGGCTCAACCGGTCGGTGCACAAGTGGCTTCAGCGTAGACCTCGTCGGGAGTTCGCCAGCCGAGAGTCTTGCGGGGTTGGCTGTTCAGCTTCTGGGCGATCTTGTCGAGATCGGTCTGGCTATGGGTGGACAGGTCGGCGCTGCGGGGCAGGTATTGGCGCAGGAGCCGGTTCGCGTTCTCGTTGCTGCCGCGTTGCCAAGGGCTCTGCGGGTCGCAGAAGTACACCTGGCAGCCGGTATCGCGGGTGAACTCCTGGTGCTCGGCCATCTCCTGACCGCGATCCCAGGTCAGCGTTTGACGGGTCTGCACCGGTAGGCCGGCCATGTGGGTGGCCGAGGCTTGCCTGACGGGTTCAGCTTTGATCCCACGCAGTGCCAGGACCTGGATTCGGCGGGTCTTGCGATCCACCAAGGTGGCCACGGCTGAGGTTCGCTTGCCCATCACGAGGTCACCTTCAAGGTGGCCCAGGACCTGTCTCGTTTCGCCTTCGGCAGGTCGCTGTTGGAGGTTGGGCTCGAAACGATTTCTTTGGGTTGTTGCGCAACTGATCACACCACTGAGCCCAGACTTGCTCCTGCTCCTCCAACGACATCCCATACATCTTGATCATCTCAACCACCAATCCATCGCTCACTTCCATGGTGGTGCACCGACCGGTTGAGCACGCCGGCGTTTGTCGGCGGCGAACAGAGTTTCCGAATATGACACTTGCTCATGAAGGGTCCAGCTGTCGACAAACCCTGCCGACAACCGAAACGTCGACAACTGGCAATGCCCGGACCAGCGGCTGCGCATCCGCGCACTTACCGGCCTATGTTTGGCACTTCAGATTTCGACTCAGGTTTGTAGTCGGCAAGGAACATCTGCCATTCTGAGGGTCAGCGAAGCGTGTACAGTGGGTTATGAGCCCACCGATTTCCAGGGAAGACGCTTGATGAGGAGTGACAATGATTGCTGACAAGATTCGCGATGTCTTGGGGCATCTGAGCGGACGATTGCAGATCGTGCATGAGTTGGAACTCAGCGAAGAAGATGTGACTTTCATTCGAGAGATGAAGTACTACACCTACTCGGCC
Organism: uncultured Actinomycetes bacterium; assembly: GCA_963842975.1. Lineage (GTDB taxonomy): Bacteria > Actinomycetota > Actinomycetes > S36-B12 > UBA10799 > JACJWR01. The sequence goes on from CAWJIH010000005.1 coordinate 8,645, forward strand.
ACCAAAGATGCTTTCTCGGCGTCGGGGCGCTCGGTCGATACTCGCTAGGCGCTTGTTGGAAGCGCGAGAGTTAGTCAAACTTCTAGGCGCCAAGACACGCGGTGCCAAAACTCGTGTCCAAAACGTTCGCGTCTCAGAACCTCTTTCAACGAGTTTTGAGGGGGTCCCTTTGCCACCAGCGACGTTTCTTCATCGCCTCGGGACTTTCGACAGGTTCTATCGCCATAGTCATACGGCGTAGGTCCTCAAGAGTCCTGCCCCGCTCGTCTGCAATCGTTTCTCAGCGATCCGCGCGAGTTCGCGGGTGCAATCTAGTGGCTTCACGTTAGGCTCTCGCGCCGTCCCGGTAGCGACCGGTGAGTCGAGCGTAGTCGCGAGGTGATGGCTGGGGTGTGGGGAACCAAAGTCGGTTTTGCGTCGTCGCACCTGCTCGTTGGCGAATGGTGGTTGGCTTCCAACCCGAAGGTAGTCGATCAATTCACCAATAGCGGGGCTTGGAGGCTTCCTGTTGTGAACGCCGAATTCGATCGTATCTGACACATCGCCTCCGACCACTTCTGAGAAACGGGACCCCGCTTGCGCGGTGTTGCGTAACTCAGTTCCACATTCTACGTGTCATATCCCCGGGGGTGGTTGAGTTTCGATACATTCTTGATTGTGGGTGAACTTCTGGGATACGCAAGGGTGTCCACCAATGACCAAGATGCTGCTTTGCAGACCAGAGCGCTCAGCGAAGCGGGCTGTTTCCGGATTTTCACCGACGTAATGCCTGGGGCCGCTGCGCATCGACCTGAGCTGGACAAGTTGAAGGACCAACTGCGGCCAGGGGACACGTTGGTGGTCTGGCGCCTGGATCGGCTGGGTCGGTCGCTGAGGCATCTGATTGATTCCATGAATGAGCTTGGGAAACAGGGGGTCGGGTTTCGCTCGCTGACCGAGAACATTGACACCACATCAGCGGGCGGTCGCTTGATCTTCCACGTGTTCGGAGCTCTTGCTGAGTTTGAGCGCGAACTCATCCAAGAGCGAGCCCAAGCCGGATTGGCCGCAGCTCGGGCTCGCGGTCGACACGGCGGTCGGCCGCCGCTGCTGACCGGCCCGCTACGACTCGCGTGACGGCTATGGCGCCCATCCGCGAGGCGTCCTACATCAACGTCGACGCCGTCAACGACCCGCCTGGATGCGCGGTGAACCAACCGCCGACGTCGGCTCCAGCCGCCCCAATTCCGGCCCAGAGCGCACTCCGGCACAGGCAGCGCCGCAAGCACTCGTCGGGGGCGGCGAACCCTGGAATCAGCCAGGCCGGATCTGGACTGCGCCGACATCGGCATGACCGTCTACATCACCGTGCCCGACTACCGCCGACTCGACAGAGACGGCGATGGCATCGCCTGCGAAAGCTACGGCTGACCACGGACTCCCGCCAATGCGCCTGGGTGTACCGCTGCAACCTCAGTTCCATTAGGCCAGCAGCGGCGGATCACCCGCCGAACGACGCTCTCGAAGCCGCTGACCGGACACACCAAGAGGGCGCGCGGTTGCCGCCCGGCTCTGGCTGCCTCCCGCCTTGCGTGAGATGGAAGCGATAGGTTCTCAGCGTGGTCCACGGGCAACTGCGTGGCGGTGCGGCGAACCGCTCCTGCGGCACTCGCGCTGATGAGAGTTCGTAGAGAGGTAGGCAGGAGAGGAGCATGTCGATGTCGACGCAGAAGCCGGAGATGGACATCAACATCCGACCCGAGCGCCCCGACGACGAGGCGGCGATCCATGACGTCACCGAGGCCGCCTTTGCCACGTTGGACATCAGCGATGGCTCGGAACCTGCGATCATCGAACGGCTCAGAGCCGCAGGTGCCCTCAGCCTCTCCCTAGTCGCCGAGCAGCATGGACGAGTCGTAGGCCATATCGCCTTTTCCCCGGTTCGGATGTCGGGCGGTCAAACTGGCTGGTACGGGCTGGGACCGGTGTCGGTGCTGCCCGACAGGAGCCGGCGCGGCATCGGAGCCGCCCTGATCATCGCTGGATTGGATGCATTGCGCGCCGAGCGGGCCGCTGGTGTGGTGTTGGTCGGACACCCCGAGTACTACCCGCGCTTCGGCTTCCGCAACAGCTCGGAGCTGACCTGCTCGGACGGCCCGCCGGAGGCCTTCTTCGTGTTGCCGTTCAAAGGCCAGGAGCCTGCCGGGACGGTGGAGTTTCACGAAGCCTTCGTGCCCGGCGAGGGTGGGTAGACCGGGGCGAACAAGTCGGACCCGGCGCAGAAGTTGGCGTCGACGCGCCTACTCGAGGCGAGAGGAGGCCCGCAGGCACGGTGAGTGGTCTCTCGACTCAATGGAACAGTGGGACGCCACTTCGGGGGATAGCGCACCTTCCCGGCAAGGCAACGAGCCTGACGCAGGGGAGAGGTGCAGTGACCGTTCCGGTCGGCCGGTGGCAACCACCGGCCCCCAGCCCGTCGCCCCTACGTCAACTACGCGGTCCGGCCACCAACACGGGCACGGTGCCCTGCGCACCAGATAGTCCGGAACGTCACCGACACCGGAGTGGCGCTCGTCGTAGAAGCCGCGGGCTCCGGTGACTAGCAGTGCGGGTCGATCCCGGTGACGTAGGCCGATTCGATGTCCGGCACGGAGGTGGCCAGAACACTACGACGTATCTGGCGAATGAGTGGTTGCGCACTCAGGTCGAACCCTCGAGGTACGCCCGCGTGGCATTCAGGCCCCAGTCGTCAAGACCGTCGATATCGTCGCTGATCGAGCGAAGTCCGTCCACAGCACTCAGGTGTGATGCCCAACGAGAGCGCTCGGCCACTTCCGGTCGAGCGAGGAGGCAATCGGGATCGTTGGTCCACAGCACCTGGTTCTGCCACTGCCGTGCCGCACTGTTTCGGATCGCGTTGCGCAAACCCGGTGAACTCGCGTCGCCCGAGGGGGCCTCAGCATAGGTCGCGGTATCGGGGGACACCCGCAGGGCGTCCACGAGGCCAGCGCTGGCCAGGGTGGGGGCACCCGAACCCACGAGGTAGGCGTCAGGCCCGACGATTTCGCGGATCAGAGCGAGTCCGCGACGGTACCTGGCGATGGCATCGCCCCTGTCCATGCCGGCAAGGGCGCCGGCGTAGAGGAAGTCGAGCTTGAAGTAGTCGATTCCCAACGCCATGAAGTGCTCGAAGACCCTCCGCCAGTAGTCGACGACCTTCGGATTCGCCACATCGAGGACGTACAGTTGTTGCCCCCAGTTGCGGCCCGGATCGACTCCGGGAACAAGCCAATCGGGGTGATCCGTTGCGATGGTGGAGCGCTCACCTGTGAGGAATGGGGCGATCCAGATGCCCGCACGCCGTCCCGCCTCGCGTATCCGGCTGACCGTGGCGCTCAGGTCGGGGAAGCGACCGGAGGGGACGAGCCAGTCGCCGATCTCGGCCTGATAGCCATCGTCGATCTGGACCACATCCACAGCCAGTTCATGATGGGCCATCGCAACCAGGTTCCGGTCGATATCGGCTTCCCGGACACCGGTGAAGAACTGGTACCAGGAGCACCACACGGTTGGGGACGGCCGGGGCGGCTGAAGATGATTCAGATCGGCGAAGCGCAGCGCCCAGGTTGTCAGCGCCGATGGCGCGTCAAGGTCCGCGATGGCGTGGTGGGCGACCGGGCCGACGGACTCAACCGTGACGGAATCTCCTTGGACCGCCGCCCGGATGACGGGCACTTCAGTCGGCGAATCGCTGGCGTAGATGTGGAGCGACTCGCCAGCGGCCGGGCGGATGGCCACCAGCCCCAGGCCGGTGAAGCCGGAACCGGCACGTGCATCGGCGTAGGAGCCCATCCGACGGTGGTTGGCATCGACCGGTCGCTCGGGTGATTCCGTTACCGAATACCACCGCGTGGGCGTCCACGACTGCCAACCCTCGGCGTAGACCGCGGCGGTCGCCGGATCGATGGGCAGTGTCGTGCGCACCCCGACTAAGGGCCCTCGTTGGAGGCGATCACGTCGTCTGCCACGGCCGCGAAGAATTCCTCGGGTCGGTGCTCTGCCAGGTGCCCGAACAGGGTCGCTACTTCCTCGTGCGTCAGTGCCATGATCGCCACGATAACGCCGGATCTCGGCGGAATCGCGGTAGCGCGGTTCGTGCGGATTGACCCCGCGAATCCTTGACACACCCGGCGTCGGACCAGCGTGCAGCCATAGCATCGAGCGGGTTCCTGCCACTCGGCGGAATCAGCGGACCGGAGGATGGCATGGGCGTGCGCAATCAGCGGACATGGGTGGGTTGGGCGACTGCGTCGATGGCGATGCTGCTCGTCGCGGGATGCTCGGGCGGATCATCGGATGGGACAACCTCGGACGGATCGGCCCAAGCGTCGGCCGGGGCGGACACCGAGGCGGTCGCGCTGGGGGTCTGGAGCACCGCGTGTGATGAGCAGGTGAGGCCAGAGAACCCCTGTGGAATTCTGGATAGCCAGGGCCGGGAGTGGTTGTTCCGTGGCGTGAACGCACGCATCGAAGGCGTCTTCGATGTCAACTTCGACGACGGCCGCGAACCGCTGGAGCCCATTCCGTCGTTCGACGCATCCGACACCCAAGCCATGCAGGAGATCGGCTTCAACCTTCTGCGACTGCCGATTCAGTGGAGCGGCATCGAACCCGAGCCGGGCCAGTACGACCAGGAGTACATCGATCGAATCACCGACGTCATCAAGTTGTGCGAAGACGCCGGCATCCAAGTCTTGGTGGATATGCACCAGGACGCCTACAGCAAGGAGATCGGCGAGGACGGAGCCCCAGCCTGGGCGATCATTCCACCGCCGACGGAGCCGAACAAGGGTGGCGAACTCAACCTGCTGGCCTCCCGCTTGTCGAAGCAAACCCAGGAGGCGTTCGTCAGCTTCTGGAAGAACGAGCAAGTCGACGGCAAAGGCTTGCAGGAGTACTACATCGACGCGATGTCGGAGGTGATGAAGGCCGTCAAGGACAGCCCAGCGGTGGTGGGCATGGAGGTCTTCAACGAGCCATGGCTGCTCCACGCCCAGACGTTGCTGACGTCGCAGGGGGCAGATCCGGGGCTCTCCATTCAGATGCTCGACGACTTCTATGCCAAGGCGATCCCCGCCTTGCGCGAAATCGCGCCGAACAAACTCGTCGCCTTCGGCCCCGACGTTGCGAAGAACGACCCACCCGCGTTACCGCCGGGTTCCTCAGACCAACAGCCCTACTCGGCTGCCGTGCCGAATCCCATTCCCTGGCCGACCGAGAACACCGTCTACGCCCCACACTTCTACACCAAGGCGTTCTTCAACCCCGGTGAGGAATCGGCCGGCTACCCGAACATCAAACCCGACGACCCAGACATCGCGCTCAACATGAGCAACTCGCTGAACGAGGCCACGCAGTTCTCCGCTCCGTTGCTGCTCGGGGAGTTCGGCTTCACCGAGAAGGCTGCGCAGTACGGGGCGACGCTGGACGAGTTCTACCGCCTCGCAGACGAGAACGTGGTGAGCAGCGCCCAGTGGGTGTGGAAAGAGAACAGCCAGGATGCGTGGGGCTTCTACGACTTCGTCGACGGTCAGCCCGTGCTGCGTCAGCAGGCGGCCAGCGAAACCGCCCGCGCCTACCCGCAGGCCATCAGCGGGCGCATCAAGACAGTCCTCCTTGAGCCGGCGACCGGCGAGGTCGAAGTGCAGTTCGTCTACGAGGACACCGGCGCACCCCACCAGGTGTTCGTGCCGGTGACCTTCGGCTTCAGCGACGGCTACACGTTGACCTGTGACGGCGAAGAGGTCGAGGGCACGCCGATCGGCGATGCGGGGTGGCTCAACGTGGAGTGCGGCGCGGACGCCGGGTCCGAGCACACACTGAAGATGGCACCCGCCGGCAACGGCTAACGGTCGTGCCGAATAGTCGTCCCCACTCCGATCGGTGGTGGCTATGACAAACCCGACGAGCCGATGGAGCGCTTCGGAGTATGCGGACAGTGGGGCCTTCGTCCCGGCCCTGGGCGCTCCGATCCTGTCGTCGCTGCAGCCTCGCAGCGGCGAACGGATTCTCGACGTCGGCTGTGGCGATGGCGTGCTGACCGCACAGATCGCCGCGACCGGCGCCAGGGTGACCGGTGTTGATTCGTCCCCGGAACTGGTGGCGGCGGCCCGTGCGAGGGGCCTCGACGTGACTCTGGCCGATGCCGCAAGGCTCGAGTTCGACGCCGAGTTCGACGCGGTGTTCTCCAATGCCGCGTTGCACTGGATCCTCGACCACCACAGCGCAGCCCGCAGTATGTTCCGGGCCCTACGCCCGGGCGGCCGCCTGGCAGTGGAGTTCGGCGGATTCGGCAACATCGCGGCCATCCGCACCGCCCTTCTTGCGGTGCTTCGGCAGCAGCACCTGGTCGCCGATCCGCACACCACGTCGGATCAATTGCCCGAGATGCCCGCAGATCAGTACTACCCGACCGCTGAGCAGTACGCGCAGGTCCTCGACGACGCCGGCTTCGTAGAAATTCGCACCGAGCTCGTGCCGAGGCCTACGCTGCTGCCGGGTGGAATCCACGGGTGGTTGGTGACCTTCCGCAGCGGGCTGATGGACGTGCTCGGCATCGAAGGCGCTGCCCGCGAGGAGGTCTTCTCACAAGTTGCCGAACTGCTGGAACCGGCCTTGCGCACCGAGGATGGAGCGTGGTGGGCCGATTACGTCCGGATTCGGGCCTGGGCGCGAAGGCCGGACATTCCCACCTCGGGGTAACAGTCCCCGGGCACCAAATCGGCGGGCACGTCAGCACTGGTTTTCCCGGTATTCCGAACCGATCGCCGCAGCGGAAGTCTGCGATAGGGTCGAAATTCATCCCTGCAAGTGCCGGAGGCGAACAGTGACTGAACAGCAGAACGGGGCGGAATTCATACTTGGCGCTGTCCGCGCCGAGGGAGTGGACCATGTCTTCATGGTTCCGGGCGGGCACAACGATCCCTTCATGATCCCGATGGTGAGAACTCCTGGGTTGAAGACAGTTGTCGCAGCTTTCGAGGGGGGCGCGGCCTTCATGGCGGATGGCTACGCTCGGGCTTCCGGGAGGTTCGGGGTCGCTTTCGGGATCGGTGGCCCTGGGGTGCTGAACATGGCCACGGCTCTTATGTCGTCGCATTCCGATTTGATCCCGGTGTTGGCGATCAGTGGTGAGGTCCCGGTTTCTTGGGAGGGACGAGGGGCGTTTCAGGATGCGGGTACAACCGGAATTGACGACACGGTCGCGCTACGGAGCTTGGTCTCTGAGTCCGTGAGGGTGGAGTCGACGACGATGCTCTCCAACACGCTGCGCGGACTACTGCTACACGCCGTCACAAGACGAGAGCCCGTTCATTTGTCGGTTCCACTGGACATTCAAACAGGACCGCAGAAGCATGTGTGGCAACCGCTCGACTCGTCGCTTTACCAACACAACGCGCTGGACCAGAACGCCTTCGACGAGGCTCTTGGAAAGTTGACGGCGAAGGCGGGGACAGTTGCGATCTTTGTCGGGGCCGGGATGCGTTCAGACGAAGACGGTCGTCGTTTGATTGAGGTAGCGGAACGATACGAGATCCCCGTCGCGACTACCCAGGGCGCAAAGGGATTCATGCCGGAGGATCATCCGTTGAGCTTGGGAGTGTTTGGGTATGGCGGATCGCGGTGGGCCACCGGGTTGTTGACAGGCGAGGGGTTAGACAGTCTGATCGTGATCGGTTCGGCACTGACGCAGCGTGACACCCTGCAGTGGGATCCAGCGCTTGCCAGGAACCGAACGCTCATCCACGTTGATGAGAAGGTCGAATACATCGGTCGCACCTACCCTGCATCGCTACCCGTCGTGGGCAGCGGTGGCGCCTTCCTCCAGGCCCTGCTCGAGGCGTCAGGAAAGCCAGTGTCGACTCTGGATGATGGGATCCAGGCTCGCAGGGACCTACTTGCGAAGGTCCAAGCCACCGGCACGAGAGAGTACGGCGTCGAAGCTCGTAGCGACGACTCCCGGCCGATGAACCCAGCTCGGGTGATCGCGGCTGCCCGCGAAGTCCTGCCACGGCAGACGGTGGCCGTGGTTGACTCGGGTGCTCATCGAGCCTTTGCCGCTCAGAATTGGCAGTCGTATGGGCCGCGAAACTACCTCTCAACGACGAACATGGGACCCATGGGAGCCGCTATTCCCTTGACGGTAGGTGCTGAGAAGGTGCGGCCCGACGTCCGCCATCTCACGATCACCAGTGACGGTTGCATGTTGATGCACGGGCTTGAGCTGCACACGGCGGCACGCGAAGGCTCGAACATGATCGTGTTGATTTCGAACAACCAGTCCTACGGCAATATCTGGTATCGGGCCCACACCATGGGCCCCAAGGAAGCCGCCTTGACCGACATACCGGGTGTCGATTGGGTCGGTTTCGCACGAAGCGTCGGAGCGCAGGGGGAATCGGTCGAGAATCCCGATGAACTACACGCAGCCTTCGAGCGAGCGAGCGAGGCAACCGGGCCGTATGTCGTTGACGCCCGAACCGACAAGGCGGCAGCCAAACCCACAACCGAGTGGGATCACGCCGTGGCGATGTGGGAGGACAACGACTGATGGCTCCGCTACCCGATCCGACTGCCGACCTATCCGACGAGGCCAAGGCGATCTACGACCGCATGGCCGCCGAGCGAAGCCACGCTGAAGGCAAAGCGAGCCTCGGTCAGGTCTACGTCAGGATGTTCAACAATCCCGGCGTCGCCGAGAGGGTTGGCGACCTGGGCGCTCACTTGCGATTTCATGGTGTCCTGCCGGACGCCGCCCGGGAGTTGATCATCCTGCGATTCGCTGTTCGTGAGGGTTTCGGATACGAGTGGTCCCATCACCAGCGCGCGGAACAGCAAGCCGGTCTCAGTCAGGAGGTTGTCGCCGCCGTTACCGAAGGTGCGATCCCCGGATCACTCGAGCCCGTTGATCAGGCCGTCCTGCAGGCCGTCGATGCCGTGACCGCCAAGGAGTCGATCCCGGAGGACGTGCAGGAGGTCATCGTGCAGGCTTACGGCAACGCCGGTGCCGTCGAATTGGTCGCTCTCTGTGGCCTATACATGATCATGGGCTACACGACAGTCGCGTTCGACATCCCACTCGAACCTGGATTTCCGCGCCCGCCGTTCTAGTCCACCAGGGCCGGAATCTGCTGTTGCCAGCGGTGCCGGTAAGGCTCGTTCACTGGCGCGGGGAACATGTGCCGAGAACGTCAATGCACCCAACGACAACGGGTTTGCTGCGCCGACAGGCGGCAACTCATCTGTGATGGGCTTAGGCACCGTTGGAAGGTGCGCCCATTCACGCAACCAGGCCGAGGAGTCATCCACAGGAATCTGACTATGCTCCGGGTGTCGCCTTGGATACAGTCGCCGCTATGGAATCGCGCATTCGCGTTATCGGTCTCGATCACATTGTGCTCGCTACGTCGAACATCGAGGAGATGCTCGATTTCTACACCAATGTGCTGGGACTGGAGTCGGTGCGCGTCGAAGAATGGCGACGCGGCGAAGTGCCGTTCCCCTCGTTGCGTGTTGACGCCGCAACGCTGATCGACTTGATGCCCGGTGAGCGCTCCGGCATCAACCTCGATCACCTCTGTTTGGTCATCGAACCAACGGACCTGAATGAACTAGCGGCGACGGGTGGGTTGGACGTGGCCAGGGGTCCGCTGGATGGCCTATTCGGTGCTCAGGGCTACACGAGCAGTCTCTATGTGCATGATCCGGATGGGAATTTGGTCGAACTGCGAAGTTACTAAAATGGAGACTTTCGTGTTTTCACCGTGAGTGAGGATGTCACTGGTTGGCGCTCACGTACCTTTGCCTCCCTGACGAACGGGAACTACCGCAAGTTCTTCTTCAGCCAGGCCGTCTCGCTGTCGGGCACCTGGATGCAATCGGTGGCTCTGGCTTGGCTGATCCTCCAGCTGACCGACTCCGCCACATGGCTTGGACTCGCGATTGCACTCCAGTCGCTGCCGATCCTGCTGCTCGGTCCCTACGGTGGATTGTTAGTCGACAGACTGGACAAGCGGCGCCTGCTGATTGGCACCCAGATCGCGTCAGGAACACAGTCGCTGGTCCTCGGCATCATGACGGTCACGGGCACTGTCGGAGTCCAGTGGGTACTCGCGCTTTCGCTGGGACTCGGGCTCATCAATGCACTTGAGAACCCAGGGCGCCAAGCCTTCGTGCGCGAGATGGTGCCATTCGAGATGGTGCGCAACGCGGTAAGTCTGAACTCAGTTCTGGTAAATGTGGCTCGGGCAGTTGGTCCGGCCATTGCCGGAGTCCTAATTGCGACAACGGGTCTGGCTGCCTGCTTCTTTGTCAATTCGGCGACTTTCCTCGTTGCCATCGGAGCCTTTGTCATCATGAGGCGTTCAGAATTGCGGCCAACTGAACCAGTTCCGCGCGCACCCGGCCAACTGCGTGAGGGTTTGCGTTACGTGCGCAGCGATCCCCACCTGCTTGTCCCTTTGTTGATGATGGCCATCGTCGGAACCTTGACCTATGAGTTTCAAGTCAGCCTCCCGGCATTGGCCACGAGGACATTCGGCGGGGGTGCTGCGAGCATCGGCGCGATCACGGCTGCGATGGGTGCCGGCGCAGTGATTGGTGGCCTGCTCAGCGCGGGTCGAAAGACCATCGGAATCAGGACTATGGCTTTCGCGGCCTTGGCCTTCGCAGGTTCCGTGCTTCTCGTTGCCATCGCTCCCACACTGCTCGCGGCAGCAATTGCGCTGGTGCCTGCGGGGGCTGCCAGCATCTGGTTCCTGTCAACAGCAAACTCCACACTGCAACTCACCGCGGAGCCCCAGATGCGAGGCCGGGTCATGGCGCTGTGGACGGTGGCGTTCATCGGAACCACACCTGTCGGTGGTCCCATCGTGGGCTTCATCGCCCAGACGGCCGGACCGCGATGGGCACTCGCTCTCGGCGCTGCCGCCGCCCTTGCGGCAGCGGGGCTCGGCGCCCTGGCGCTGACCCGGCTTTCCAAACAGGGAAGTGCCTGACGAAAACAGGGAAGTGCCTGACGACCTGTGCCCCGGAATTCGCCTGTGAGGCATGCCGGCTTGGTGGGCTCCGAAACCCAGCAGGCCCAGCAGTCGGGCGGTGCTACGTTGCGGCGATCACAGTGTTACGCCCGGCTGATTTCGCTTCATACATGGCCCGGTCGGCTCGGCTGATGACCTGGTCGACAGTCTCTCCGGGTTCCACCAAAGCGACCCCGACGCTAACGCTGCCGCGGAGTTCGCGGTCGATCTCCGGGTAGGGCACCGGTGCACGCAGCGCCTGCCGCAGACGTTCGGCCTGCGGCAGGATGTCGTCAAGGTCACGAACACCCGGCACCACCGCGAGAATCTCGTCGCCACCGAAGCGGCCGACAAGCGCCTCGCTGCCGAGCTGCTCGGTCACTCGCCGTGCGGCGGCGAGGAGCACCGCATCACCGGCCGCATGCCCGAGGTTGTCGTTGACCGACTTCATGTCGTCAAGGTCGCAGAACAACACCGCTGCGCGCGCACCGTCGCTGGACGGCTCCGCCATGAGCGTCTCCAGCCTCGCGAGGATGCAGGCGCGGTTGAGCAGGCCGGTGAGCGGGTCGGTGGTGGCTAGCCGGTGCAATTCCTGCTCGGCGGCTACCTGGGCCTCGGCATCGCGGGTCACCGCGTACAGCTCGATCACGTTGCCCTCGGAGTCGTAGCCGAACGAGTTGGTGGTCTCGGTCCACACCCAGTGGCCGTCCTTATGCCGCACGCGAGTGCGCCTGGGCCGGGTGACGATCCCGCCAGAGGTGCTGGTTTCGACGGCGTTGGCGATGGCCCGCGCCAGGTCATCCGGATGGATGATCGAATGCGCGAAGGTTCCGATGAGTTCCTCGGGCTGGTAGCCGAGCAACTTGGTGACCGACGGTGAGACCCACGTCTGCATGCCGTTCAGATCCAACACACGGACCACGTCGCCGATGGATTCGGCCAGCAATTTGTAGTCCTGCTCGCGCTCGGCCAACGCCTGCGCCAGGAAGTAACGCTCGGTGACGTCGCGCGTCGTCAGCACCACACCATCGGCGAACTTGACTACGTGGATGTCGAACCGGCGGGTTTCGTTGTCCACCGTGCTGGTCGGGAAGTCCTCGATTACGAGTTCTTCGCCGGTTTCCACAACGCGGGCATAGTCGGCCAGCGTCCTGGACTGCGGATTCGGATTCGGCAGGGCTTCCATGGGCAGACCGACAAGTTGGTCGCGACTCATGCCTAGGTAGGCGCAGGCAGCGTCGTTGGCTTCCCGCACGGCGAAATCGATGATTTGCCCGGTGTCATCGCGGATCGCGGAGAATTGAATGTGCGGTTCGATCGTCGACTCCAACAGCGCCGCGAGGCGTTCGCGTTCTTGCTCGCGCCGGAGTGTCGCGGCGATGTCGACAGCCGGGCCCGGCCGGGCGATGTGGTTTGCCGCACCAGGCACTACTGCAACGTCGGAGTCGGCGTCATGGCTGGCTTCGGCCAGGCTGAGCAGTTTGAGTTTCTCTTCAGCTTCGGCAAGTCGACCCTTGGCCGTGATCAGTTCGGTGACGTCGCGTAAGAGGATGATGGCGCCGATTGCGAACTCCTCTTCAGCCCATGGCCCCACCGACACCTCCACCCATTTGGTCGAACCATCCGCGCAGACCGCCCGGACGCGGAACTCGGGCAGGTCTGCCAACTGGGTTACCGCGGCCATACACGCCGCAGTCACCCGCGGCATGAAGTGCGGGTGCACCCACTGCATTGGCGCTTCGAGCGCGTGCTCGGGTTCGTAGCCGAAGAGTGTGCGAACCGACGGGGAGGAGTAACGGCCAGAGCCATCCGCATTGACGATCAAGGTGACTTCGCTGGTGTGGGCCGCCACGAAATCCGTGTCGCACGGGTTGTTCGTGTCTTCGGTTCCCCTGGATCGCACCGGGCAAGGCTATGGCGTGAGAGGGGGTGGCGGCTACCTCAGACGTGAGAGGACTGGGCCAAAGAGTCGATACCTACGCTGCGGATCGCCGGTTGGCCGAATCAGCTCCGGGGCCCGGCGACGAACACCGGACACGTCGCCTCGCCGAGAATCTTGTGGGCCACTGATCCCAACACCGCTCGAGCAATCATCCCGTGCCCCTTTGATCCGATCACCATGGCCCGGCAGGAGGATTCCGCGGCTGCGGCAAGAAGCGTCTCCACCGGCTCGCCCGCCAGCACCGTGTGGATTGCGTCGGATCGATCCAGTGCGTCTGCAACGTCGCTCAGCACCGAATCTTCCTCCGCCTCCCACTTGCGGTCAGCCAGCATCTGGTAGCCGGTTTCGCCGGGGTCACTGGTTGGTGAATGGGCGGCGACGGTCACGAGTTGTACCGGCACGTGGGCCGGGAGCAGCGGAACCACCGCAAGTGCTGCATGGCGGGCGTGTTCGGAACCGTCGACACACACAAGCACTGGGCCGGCATCGATGACCTTGGCGTCGATCCGGACCACCAATACCGGGCACGGTGCTCGGCGCACGAGATAGTCGGGCACTTCGCCGACACCAGAGCTTCGCAAATCCTGTGCGCCCCGGGCTCCCGTGACGAGCAGCGCCGGATGTTCGGCTCGGGCGTATTCGCGCAGGGCTGGCCCTGGCGGCCCACTCAGCACCACGCGTTCGGCAGCCGGGAGACCGAGGTGCCCTGCTGCGTCCTCCAGCATCACCCCGGCTTGCGCTCTGCGCTGCTCAGCAACCTCCATGAACTGCGGGTCCGGGACCACCGGTGCGATCGGGTCCATCCCGACGACATATGCCGATTCGATGTCCGGCACCACATACGCGAGTACGAATCGAAACTGATCTGGCTCCACCAGGGATATCGCGATCTGTGCCGCGTGCATGGATTCTTCTGAACCATCGAGGCAGAGGACAATCACATTCGAGGTGTCGGGCATACTCGCACGCTACTGGGGCGCCACCCAAGCGTGCCAGGGGTGTCGGGCGAATGGGTGGGTCACCTCAACGGGTTGCGGGAAGAATCGAATCGCATGCTGCGGCAGATCGCTGCGGTGGAACACGCCCAAGCAGCATTGCAGGGAAGGGATCAACTAATGGTGGAAAAGATGTTTGACGGCGTCGACCACACGGCATACCGGGCCGAAGTCGAAGAGCGCTGGGGCGCTGGGGCCTATGCGCGTTCGGATCAATGGTGGCGCGGGATGAGCGCTGAGGAACGGCAGGATTGGCAGGCGCAATCGGGTGAGCTGGCCCAGGATTGGTGCGAGCTTGCAGAGTCGGGTGCCTCGCCCGAGGCCGAGGAGGCACAGGAAATGGCACGTCGCCACGTCGCCTGGTTGTGTGGCATCCCAGGGACGCCGGCGGCCGATTCGCCGGCCCAACTCGACGGTTACGTTCGCAGCTTGGCCCAGATGTATGTCGCGGATGCACGATTCGCGGCCAATTACGGCGGTACCAAGGGTGCGGAATTCGTCCGTGACGCCTTGCTCGCATACCTCGACAGCAACGCGCGAAACTGATCACGTATCTGCGGCTACACCTACCTGAGTTCGGGTCCAGGGAGCGTCGCCGCTAGATGAGTTCGAGTTGGAGCGAAGCGTCGTCGCCGACGTCCAATCGCTCGGCTTTCCGCACCGCCTTTTTGATGGGAAGCACGTAACACCCGCTCTTCGAGTCCGGGAAGACAGACGTGCGCCACTGCGATTGACCCAGCGTGACCTCCACCCGCACGGAACCGAATCCGCGCGGAGGCCCATGGGCTTCGGCCTCGTCGCGAATGGCGGCGCTTACCTCCGCCGGGACGGTGACGAATGTCCATCTTTGCTCGGCTCGGGCATCCCACAGCCACAGTTCGGCGGTGAAGTGATGGGTTGGCATCAACGAACTCCAGGTGCAAACGTCTGGCGAATGTAGCGGGTGTAGGTACGCGGCGGGTAGATGAGCGACCACCGGCCCCGCGAGGTCAGCAAAGCCTCCCACGAGCGTGGCGTGGTGCCGCTCCAAGCCGTTCCCACGGGATGATGTCAGACATGATCGAGCGTAGGGAAGTCTCTTGTGGCTGAGGACCTAGGCGTATCGGCGTCCCCGACGGTGTCGGTGGTGATGCCCACATTCAACAACGAGGCACACATCGGCGCGGCCATTGCGTCCGTTCGAGCGCAGACACGCGGCGACTGGGAACTCATCGTCGTCAACGACTGCTCCACCGACAACACCGCGGCGGTGGTGGAATCGTTCGCCGAGCAGGACCCCCGAATCCGGCTGATGACGCTGGCCAGCAACATGGGTGCGCCGGCGGGCCCACGCAATCTAGCGGCCGAAGCCGCCAATGGTCAGTACATCGCCCTGCTCGATGCTGATGACCTATGGCACCCCCAGAAACTCGACCTGCAACTGAATGCAGTCGCTGCGACCGGTGCCCGGTTTGTGAGTGCAGGACTCGTTGACTTCAAAGATGGCGAACAACCGGCCTTCACCAGCGTGCAGCGTGCCCGGCTGCAGCGGATCTCCATGCTGCGAACCTTGATCAACACCAAGACGCCGACGTCAACGATCCTCGCTGAGCGTGAACTGTTCCTTCGCTACCCCTTCAACGAATCGTTGGACTACAAGGCTCGGGAGGACCTTGACTGCTTTCTGCACATGCACGAGGAGATCGGCAGCAGCATCAAGGTGCTGCACCCGCTGCTTGGGTACCGCATCACTGGCGGCCAGCAGATCTCTGGCAACAAACTGACGATGCTGCGCCGTCACTACCACGTACTCAGCCGTTACGAGTGGTCCTCGGGTCGTCGGATGGGTCCGGCCGCGGCCGTATTCACAGGCACCCACTTCGCTTCGGCGCTCTACCACCGGGCTTGGCGCGGCCAGATGTGAGCCATATCTCACAGCGGCGTCTGATCACCCGGGCTGCTCGCGCGCGGCCAGCGCTGCACGGCCGAAGCGGAACTTCCACCTATTACTGGGTTGGCAGCGAATAGCGGCTGAAGAACTCCCACATCGCGTCCGTGGCGTTGACGGTGCTGGTGGTGGCCCCGGCGTATTCGGCGAACACCGGATTCGTGGTGACGGGGGAACCGGGCCAGGTGTGGCCGCCGTCGGCGACTTGGTAAAAGTCCACGTCCGCATCCAAGGCGCAATTGGCCCACTCGAGCACGGTGACATCGGCGATTACGGTCTCCGCAGGGGTAGCGCCGCATTGGTTGTGCGCAGCCCAGGACGCCATCACCTCTGGCACCGGGGCGACCTCGAATCCGCGAGCGGTGCCGCCTTCGAAGGGCACCACGTCGTCGTCGGTGCCGTGGAAGTAGATCAACGGTGCCGGAGGCGCCGCACCACAAGCGGGCTCATAGAAGGAGGCACCCACGCCGCCAAAGGCCGCATACCGGCGATCCGGCTGGCAGGCCAACACCAAAGACATCGCCGATCCCATCGACATTCCGGACGCGTAGTACCGACTTGGATCCAG
Organism: uncultured Actinomycetes bacterium; assembly: GCA_963842975.1. GTDB lineage: Bacteria > Actinomycetota > Actinomycetes > S36-B12 > UBA10799 > JACJWR01. Next base: position 25,134 of record CAWJIH010000005.1, read on the forward strand.
ACACAATGCACCCGCAGCATCGTCCACGCTGGCGGTGATGAAATCTACGTCTGGGCTCGCGGTGGTGTCCGTGCCGGGAGTCGGCAGTTGCCACGAACCACCAATACCGTTGGGAGCTATGACGACATAGCCATTCGTGTTGGCCGAACTCACGATGCCGCTGTTGGCCAGTTGCAGAAAGGCGTTTGCTCCCATCCCGTGCAGCGCCACCACAGCGGCAGTGGGCTGACCGGGCTGGTAGCCGCTGGGAACGTGCAGCAGATAGTTGCGCTTGACCCCTTCGACGGTGATTGTGCGGGTGACCGTTGCCCCAGGTTGCAGCGACGCGTCGGGCACTTCGCAGCCTGCGCTCGCGGCTGCCACCACCGGAAGGGTGTCGGGTTGGCTGGTGCGGGTTGATCGGGTGACTGCTGCGGCGAGGTAGGGGCGCCGGACGCCTCGGCAACGTTGGCGGAAGTGGTGTCCTCCGCAGGTTCGGCATTGGGGCCAGTTGCCGAACCTGCGGTGGCGCAGCCGGCGATCAGCAGAACAGCCGCCGCAGCACCCAGCGGCCCGGCCACCGCACTGCGCGAACCACGACTCATAAAGAAAGGGTCGCACAGTTGGCGCGGGACCGCGCCCGCGCGGTTGGCTCGGCGAATGGCACCGAGACGACGCTGCCGGGGCTGGTCAACGATCGGGCAACTGTCGCTGTCGTCGCATTCACGTGCGCTCATGTGTCACGCTACTGCCGTGGCAGCTGAGGATCCGGCGGATGTGTTCGAGGACGACGGCGAGTACGGCGAAGAGGTCGTGGAAGTCGAGGAGGTCGTGGAAGTCGACGAGGACGCCGACGACGCCGATGAGACCGACGATGACGGTGGCGGCGGACGCAGCCTCACTGGCCGAATCACGGGCCGACTCAGCAGGGTGGTCCGCAGCGAGCGGACCGCGGGCGTGGTTGCCTCTGCTGAGGACGCGATATCGAAATTGCGCCGCGAACGCAAAGTGGGGAAAGGGACTCTGCGCGCGACCTATGTGATCGGCTACCGCGGGTACGTTGCCGACGGTAGGGCCCACGCACGGGTGCGGGTCACGGAGGAGCCGGTGATTCCAAAGCCTGCCGAAGTGCTCACGGATCCGGAAGTGATCCGGTCGAATCTGCGCCGATTCGCGGCCCTGTCGTTCCCGGGGGTGAAGGTCAAGTTGACCCTCGCCGGCGCCGAGGACCGGATGGAGACGGATCGGCACGGCTACGCTGCTGGCTCACTCGGAGTGGGGGAGTTGGTCCCTGGCTGGTACGACTATCGGGTCGCCACCGAGCCGGTCGATCCGGAGGAAGAGCCGGCTACGGCGCAGGGGCGGGTGCTGGTGCCAGATCCCGACGCGAAAGTGTGGGTGGTGTCGGATATTGATGACACGGTGCTGCAAACCGGCCTGGCTGAGGGCCTGACCGCGGTGAAGAACACCCTGCTCGGGCAAGCCCACACTCGCGAGGCGGTGCCAGGGATGGCAACCCTCTACCGAGCGCTGGAGGCTGGGCGGCCGGGCGATGGGCGATCCGCGTTCTTCTACCTGTCCACCGGGCCGTGGAGTCTGTATTCGCTGCTCACCGAATTTATGAAAGTCCGAGGCTTCCCCGATGGGCCACTGTTCCTGACCGATTGGGGACCCCAGGAGCGCTACATCACCCGCAGCGGCACTGAGCACAAACGGAAGTCCCTTCGACGACTCGCGGTGCACTATCCGGGACGCCGGTTTGTGCTCATCGGTGACTCAGGACAGCGCGACCCCTACACCTACGCTGAGTTCGCCCGCGAGCATCCCGATTCGGTGGCGGCCATCGTGATCGTCGATGTCGGGCTGGCCGAGCAGGCCGAGCAGGTGTCAGCGCTTTCGGAGTTGGCGGTGGCCGATGGTCTGCCGTTCTTCTTCGTCGCCGATGCCCGCGAGGCAGCGGTGAAGCTGGCCGAGTTGGAACTCATCACCGCCGAGTCGATCGAGGCCGTGAACTCAGCCTACGAACGTTCCTGAGGTTCAGCGGAGGTACGGCCACACCGCCCATCGGTCCCCCTGACGCACCCGGTTGGCGAGGTCGGGGCCGACACGTAGGGTGTGCGCATGACCATTGACACTGCGCTGGAATCCGGGATCGATTTCGCCGGCCGGGACGAGGCCGTGCGCCCGCAGGACGACTTCTTCCGGAGTTGGCACGGCACCTGGCTGGACGAATTCGAGATCCCCTCGGACAAGGCTGAATATGCCGCGTTCACCGCCCTGCACGACACCGCCCAAGAGCAACTGCGTGACATCATCACGGAATTGGCCGAATCGGCTCCCGAAGTCGATTCGGTCGCTGGAAAAATCGCCGCGCTGTACGCCTCGTACATGGACACCGCCGTCCGAGATGGGCGCGGGTTGTCGCCGCTCGACCCCGAGCTTGAGCGCATCGCGGCGCTGAGTTCCACGGCCGAACTGGCCCAGACGTTCGGCCGTTGGGACCGCGCCGGCCTGGGAGCACCTTTGGGCACCTTCGTGCACCAGGACAACATGGACTCCTCGCGATACGTGTTGGACGTTCGCCAGTCCGGGTTGGGTCTACCAGACCGGGACTACTACTCGGAAGAAAAGTTCGCCGACATCCGAGTGGCCTACCGGGCCCACATTGCGCGGATGTGGGAACTGGCCGGATGGGGCGAAGGCTCCGCTGCCGAATCAGTTGCTGATCGCGTGATCGCCCTCGAGTCCCGATTCGCAGCGGCCCACTGGGACAAGGTGCGCAACCGCGATCCACAGGCCACCTACAACTTGGTGTCGATCGAGCAGCTGGCGGAGTTGGCCCCAGGCTTCGACATCGGGGCCTTCCTTTCCGAAGTTGGCGTGCTTGGCAAGGTCGACGACCTCAACGTGGGGCAGCCGGATTTCGTGACTGCCCTGGCCGGGATCGTGAATGACACCGAACTCACCGATTGGCAGGACTACCTGCGTTGGCATCTGCTGGCGGGATCAGCATCGCTGCTAACCGCGGAGCTCGATGCCGCGAACTTCGCCTTCTATGGCACCACGTTGCGCGGCATCCCGGAGCAGCGGCCGCTGTGGAAGCGCGGTGTCGACTTGGTCCAAGGGGTCATGGGGGAGGCGCTGGGTCAGGTGTACGTGGAACGTCACTTCCCGTCGGAGTACAAAGCGCGCATGGTGCACCTGGTAGACAACCTCCTGGTGGCTTTCGGTGAGGCGATCGACGAGTTGGACTGGATGTCGGACGACACCCAGCAGCAAGCTCATGCCAAGCTCGCGACTTTTCGGGCCAAAATCGGCTACCCCGACAAGTGGCGGGACTACACCGACCTCAAGGTGACAGCCGACGACCTCGTGGGCAATGTCCGCCGGGCCAGCGTGTTTGAACACGACTACGAGATGAACAAGCTGGGAGGCCCAGTTGATCGTGACGAGTGGTTCATGCCGCCCCAGATGGTCAACGCCTACTACAACCCGGAAATGAATGAGATCGTCTTCCCGGCCGCCATCCTGCAGCCACCCTTCTTCACCATGGCCGCAGACGACGCGGTCAACTACGGTGCCATCGGAGCGGTGATCGGACACGAGATCAGCCACGGCTTCGATGACAAGGGCAGTCAGTACGACGGCGAAGGGAACCTGCGCAACTGGTGGACCGAGGCTGATCACGAGGCATTCTCGGAACGCACCGCGGCGCTGGTAGCTCAGTACGCACAGTACGAACCAGTTACCGACCACTCGATCAACGGTGAACTCACGTTGGGGGAAAACATCGCTGACGTCTCGGGTCTCGCTGTCGCGCTGCGGGCCTACCGGAACTCCCTCGGTGGCGAGCCGGCACCGGTGATCGACGGGCTGACCGGCGAGCAGCGCTTCTTCGCAGGCTGGGCGCAGGTGTGGCGCACCAAAACGCGTGACGAGGAGGTTATTCGGCGGATCGCCACCGATCCTCACTCGCCAGCCGAATATCGAGTGACCGGTGTGCTGGTCAACAACGACGACTTTGTGGAAGCCTTCGGTGTGCAGCCCGGTGACGGGATGTGGCGCGACCCGGCAGACCGGGTGCGCATCTGGTAGCGGTCGGCGGCGTCGTCGGCGGTTCGAGCAGAAAGTGAGTCGCCCATGACGGATTCAAAGTGGTCCATCGCCTCCGAGGGATCGATCTTCAGCATTGGTTCGGTGGGCTCGGTGCTGAGTATCGGTTCGGTCGGGTCCGCGCTGAGCATTGGTTCGGTCGCCTCGGTCGGCTCGGCTTTCAGCATCGGATCCGCGGTCTCGCTGGGGTCAATGATGTCGTGGCTGTCCGAAGGCGGAGTCATGAGTGCGCACAGCCGAGGTGCGGTGATGGACTTCGGAAACGCCACGAGCCACCCACACACCCGGGCGTTGTTCCTAGGTGCGTTGGCTGCGGCTACCGCCGCGGTTGCCTGGACCTCCGCGCGGCACAGGCTCGCACCGTAGGGCGATTCGGCGACGAATCCCACGAGCGTTTGGGACCAGGTTCGCAAGGGTTGCTTGGCGGCGCACGTTCCGCGCCGGGCTCTTCGATGTGCTCCACCGGCCGGGAGCTAGACCTGGCGGGTGAACTCCAGCGCGTGTGCCAGATCCGCCCAGAGATCTTCGACCTCCTCGCAGCCCACCGAGAGGCGGATGAGGTCGTCGGGTGTCTCGGGCGTTTCGTCGACGTGCCGACGGCGTCGTTCCAGCGTCGATTCGACACCGCCCAGGCTGGTCGCATGCAGCCACAGTTGGGTTGCGCGAGTGAGCGCCTCCGCCCTTTCCGCACCGCCGTGCGGGCGGAAGGTGACAATCGCGCCGAAGGCGGCCATCTGCCGCAGGGCGATCGCGTGACCCGGATCGCCAGGAAGTCCCGGGTAGCGCACCTGCTCAACATCTGGGTGCAGGTCCAGACGTGACGCGATGATGCCAGCATTCGTGCAGGACGCTGCGAACCTCAGCGGCAGCGTGCGAAGCCCTCGAGTCGCCAGCCACGCCTCCATGACTCCGGGCACGGCGCCATGCACGGTACGGTGGCGGGCCAGGGCCGCCAGGAGGTCCTCGTCCGCCGTGACGGCCGCACCGAGCAATGCGTCGGAGTGCCCGGCGAAGTACTTGGAAGCCGAATGCACCACGATGTCGACGCCGAGTTCCAACGGGCGGGTGGCCAAGGGTGTCGCGTAGGTGTTGTCGCAGACCACCTTTGCCCCGCGGGAGGCAGCCAGTTCGCTGATCGCGGCGATATCGCTGATCTCCATGGTCGGGTTTGTCGGGGTCTCAACGAGGATGACGTCGGCGTCGGCCAACGCTTGCAGGTCGCCCGATTCGGCCCGGTAGGTCCGGAGGTCGATGCGTCGATTGTGTGCCCACTCGCGCAACAGCAGGCGAGATCCCGAGTAGTGCACCGCTGGCGCGGCAACTACGGGCAAGGGCCTGCCCGTCCGACTCAGGAGCACCTCGAATGCGGCGGAAATGGACGCCATCCCGGAGCCGAATGCGACGCATTGACCACCCTCCAACGAACCGACGATCTCCTCGAAAGGCTCCCAAGTCGGATTCCCGGCCCGGCTATAGCCAGCACCAGGACCTGCAAGGAAGGACGTCGCCGGAATCAGGGGGACGTTCAAGGGTGCGTCTGGGCTGTGCGGACGGCCCAAAGCCACCGCCCGGGTGCGGGCGGTCCAGCTGTGTGCACCGGTTTCATCGGCGTGGTGGATCATGTGCTGTCCTTTGGCGGTGAGAATCGGCGGTAGGGTTTGAGGCCGTGGACCCACAAGCCCCTGCACCGACCCGCGCGGATACCACTAAGCATCGCATTGCGATCGTATTCGGTGGTCCGAGCTCCGAACACGGCATCTCGTGTGTCTCCGCCGGAAACGTACTGGCTGCGATCGACCGCGATGCCTACGATGTCGTGGCGGTTGGCATCGGCCGGGATGGTGCGTGGCGTTTGGCGCCTGATGATCCCGCGCTCTACACAATCGTTGACGGTCGAGTCCCAGCGGTCCCCGACACCGGCGAGAAGGTGATGCTTGCACCCGATCCAACTATTGGTGGGCTGCTGACGACCTCCGGTGAGGTCATCGAGATCGATGCGGTGTTCCCGGTGCTGCACGGGGCTGGCGGCGAAGACGGTGCGATCCAAGGTGTGTGTGAGTTGGCCCAGGTCGGCTTTGTTGGGTCCGGTGTGGCGGCCTCGGCGGTGTGCATGGACAAGCTGCGCACCAAAGCTGCCGCGGTGGCTGCGGGCATCCCCACTGGTGCCTATGTGGGCGTCACCGACCACGACTGGCGGTTCCGCAAGGACGAGGTGGTCAGGCAGGTGGCGCAACTCGGCCTGCCGGTGTTCGTCAAACCCGCGCGGGCCGGCTCGAGCGTGGGTATCACCCGGGTGGTGGATCAAGCCGATTTGGAGTCAGCGATCGAGTATGCCCGCGGATTCGATCGCCGCGTGATCGTTGAGGCTGCAGTGACCGGTGCGCGGGAGATTGAATGCGGAGTTCTGGGAACACCGACGGGGCCGATCGTCAGCGAATGCGCTGAAATCGAAGTCCTCGGTGACCACGACTTCTACGACTTCGAAGCCAAATACCTTGATGGCTCGGCGCGAACGACTGTGCCAGCCAGGATCACCGAGGCCGAGCGGGCAGAGATCCGCGACTTGGCCCGCGAAACATTCCTTGCCATGGGCTGTGAGGGTATGGCGCGGGTGGATGTGTTCCTGCTGGCCGACGGCGGGGTGCTTCTCAACGAGCCGAACACGATCCCCGGGTTCACCAGCACCTCGATGTACCCGGTGGTCTGGAAGGCCGCTGGGGTGGAGTATCCGGACTTGATCGATGCGCTGATCGCCGACGCCATCCTCAGGGCGGCGTCGCCGGAAGTGTCGCCCGGCTGATTGGGCGGCTCAGTTGGGCCAGCACATCTGCCTCGGGAGCGTAGGCCGCGGGCACGGTCACCTCGACGTTCGCGGGTTGGCCGATCGTGGTGAAGCGGGTGCCGGATTCAAGCTGTTCGGGAAGCCAATCGACACCGTTCACCGAAAGTAACTGCGAGGTGGGCTGATACGCCGCGGGTCGGTCGACGCCGCACACCACAGAGATCGGCGGGTCGCCCCAGGCGGCGGTGGCAGGCGACTCAGGCTCGGTGCTGCGTTGATCCTGGCCGGCGACCCGTTGCGGGAAGGCGTCTAGCAGTGGGCCGCACTCTGCGGGAGCTGCGGCGGGAGGTTCCAGCAGCACCGGTGCGGCACATCCGGTGAGCACAAGTGCCGCTACCGCGAGCAGCGGGCGCGAAGTGCGCGAAGATGGCCGCACAGTCGGTCAGGCCAGGTTGACGACCGGGCAGGTGAGGGTCCGCGTGATGCCGGTGATTTCCTGCAGCGGGTTGATCACGTCCTGACCCAAGGCGTCCATGTCGGGGGCTTGGACATGGGCGATGACGTCGTAGGGGCCGGTGACATCGTCGGCAGCGGTGACACCGGGAATCTTGGCCATCAGTTTGGCGACGGCGGCGGACCGGCCCACCTCGGTTTGTACCAGAACGTACGCATGGACCGCGCTCATCGACATTTCCTCCGTATGGTTGGGTGAGATGCCGAGCCTACCCGCAACCCATTGGAAGGACGCCACGACGTGGACAGGAGCACGCGGATTCGCAGGGTGTCCCAGGTGAACGAGTTCAGCCTGATCGACACGATTACCACGGGCCTTCCGACACCCGATTTCGTGGCTGTGGGCATCGGCGACGACGCCGCGGTGGTGGACTTGAGCGGACCACAGGTCGTCTCCTGCACCGACATGCTCATCGAAGGTCGCCATTTTCGTAAGGCATGGTCGAGCGCAGAAGACATCGGCCACCGTGCGGCAGCGGCCAACCTGGCAGATCTGGTGGCCATGGGGGCCTCACCGGTGGCGTTGCTGGTTGCCATCGCGATCCCGGTGGAGACCGAAACCGGATGGGCGGCGGACCTCATCGATGGAGTACAGGCTGAGGCGGACTTAGTGGGCGCCGTAGTGGTGGGTGGCGACACCAATAGCACTGACGGTCCGATCGTGGTCTGCGCCAGCGCGATCGGTGACTTGCGAGGGCGGCGCCCAGTGCAAAGGAGCGGTGCGAAACCAGGAGATCAGGTGGCGCAGGTGGGGCGGCAAGGGTGGGCTGCGGCCGGGCTCACAGTGTTGAGCCGGGGTTTCCGTTCCCCCAGGGTGTTGGTCGACGCCCTGCGGCGGCCGAGCGTGCCCTACGACGCCGCGATCGAAGCGGCCCAGTCGGGCGCCACGTCCATGATCGATGTGAGTGATGGATTGCTTGCCGACGCTGGCCACATTGCGAAAGCCTCCGGGGTGACCATCGACCTGGATTCAAGTGCGCTACGGGTGGATGAACCGCTGAAGGACACCGCGATCGCGTTCACCATGGATCCGCTGTCGTGGGTACTCACCGGGGGTGAGGATCACAGTTTCATCGCCACGTTCGCGCCAGACGCGGCCCTACCCGAGGGGTTCATCCGGATCGGGGAGGTGCGCCAAGGCGTGGCGGCAGTGACCGTCGACGGCGAGGAGCCGCGCGGGTCCCGGGGCTGGCGCCACTTCGGGCCCTGAACCACGGCCTCGGGCCCTAGACCACTAGCTCGGGCCCGGCAGTGCGCCGGGCCCCAAAGCGCGCCGGGTTAGCGGCTGACCTTGCCAGCCTTCAGGCACGAGGTGCATACGTTGAGCTTCTTGGGGGTCTTCCCGTCCATCACTCGAACCGACTGGATGTTGGGGTTCCAGCGGCGCTTCGTCCGACGGTGGGAGTGCGAAATGCTGTTGCCGAAGCCGGGTCCCTTGCCACACACATCGCAGGTTGCAGCCACAGTGAACTCCCAAGGTGTCGTAGGTATGAGCGGTGAAGTGTGAGAACCGAGTGATGCGCACAAACACCGAACCGGAGACTCGCGGGGTGCCCTCGCAACATCGCAAAGATCCAGGTCGGCGGCGTACGGTTGCACAACACGATTCGCACAGACTCGTGAAAGCATAGCGCGATGCTCGAAACCGGAACGGCCCGGGGCGAGCAGACCACAGTGAAAGGTGTGCACCCCAGGATGGCTCTTGATGCTGATGTGTTGTGCTCATGGATGGCGCAAACAGTGGACATGCTCGGCAACCACCGCGACGAGATTGATCGGCTGAACGTGTTCCCCGTCCCCGACGGGGACACCGGTACCAACCTGTACCTCACGATGGAGTCCGCCGCCGCGGCGGTGACCACCGAGCAAGACCAGACGGTGGCAGAAGTCGTCAACGAAATCGCACGTGGAGCGTTGCTCGGAGCACGCGGGAACTCCGGGGTGATCACGAGTCAGATCCTGCGTGGGTTCGCGGATGGCTTGGCGGAATGTACATCAGACGTCGGCGGAGCCGACCTGGCTCGCGCGTTGAAGTCGGCAGCGGACTCCGCGTATCGGGCTGTCGCAGTGCCACGGGAAGGGACGATTCTCTCGGTTGCAAAGGCGGCCGCCGAGGGTGCAGCAATAGCCAACGGTGGGGCGAACTCAGACCCCGCTGCGGTGATTAGCGGGGCGCTGGATTCCGCCAAGGAAGCGTTGGCCCGCACGCCGGACCAGTTGCCGGTGCTGCGAGAGGCTGGCGTGGTCGATGCCGGAGGTCGGGGCCTGGTCGTGATCCTGGAGGCGCTCGATCGAGCCGTGCAGGGTCTTGCCGCCCCAGCAAAGGCCCGCGGCCGGAAGATTCCCCAGCCCCCGACCGCCCATGCACCGATGGTCGGCTACGACGGTCCCGAGTATGAGGTGATGTACCTGCTCGACGCGGCTGACGAGTCGGTTCCTGGTTTGCGCTCGGCGTTGAATGATTTGGGTGATTCGGTGGTGGTGGTCGGCGGCCACGGACTTTGGAATGTGCACGTGCACACCGACCACATCGGCGCAGCAATCGAACGGGCAGTCGAAATCGGCACGCCTCATCGGATCAAGGTGACGCGACTGCTGGAGGCTGATTCGCTGCGGTCGACCGGCCGCGGTGCGCCCACCGAAAGCGCCCTGGTGGTCGTCACCCATGGACCCGACATTGCCCGCTACCTGACTGAGTCTGGCGTCACAGTGGTGCGGGCTCCAGCCCGAGGAAGGGCCTCGACCGCGGAACTCCTCGACGGTGTCACGCGCGCCCAAGCCGCGAATGTGGTGCTGTTGCCCAGTGATCGCGACACCACACCTGTGGCCGAGGCGGCTGCGGCAGCATCCCGTGACCTGGGAGTGCGGGTCGCCGTGATCCCCACCCGATCCATCGTCCAAAGCCTCGCGGCGGTGGCCGTGCACGATCCCGAATCGAGGTTCGACGACGACATGATCGCGATGGGCCGGGCCGCGGGCGCCACGCGCTACGGCGCGGTCACGGTGGCTGTCAAAGATGCCATCACGTCGGCTGGTGTCTGCGCGCCGGGCGATTTGCTCGGCTTGGTCGATGGCGACATCGCTGTGGTCGGATCGGATGTGGATGCAGTGGCGAACCAAGTCATCGACAGGTTGGTGTCGGGCCGCACTGAGCTGATCACTGTGGTGGTCGGCGCTGAGGCGTCCGACGACCAAGTGCAAAGACTCACCACCCATCTGAACAAGGAGTATCCGCAGGTCGATGTTGACGTGCTGCCAGGTGGGCAGCCGAACTGGTCGCTCATCATCGGCGCGGAATAGTGCGGTGGATTTCGAATCCAACCTGAAGGAGGTGCTTGGCGACCGATCCGCCAAGGCGCTGCAGACGGCCTTCGGCATGACGACGCTGGAGGACGCGTTACGGCACTACCCACGAAGGTATGCCAAGCGAGGTGAATTGACCGACTTCGCAGACCTTCGGGTCGATGACGATGTCACCGTGATGGCAGAGGTGGCCAACGTGCGCAGCCACGCCAGCCGACGCCGTGCCCGCGGCAAACCAATCATGCTCACCGAAGTCACCTTGACCGACGGTCGGGCCAAACTGACGGCCACTTTCTTCAACCAGACCTGGCGGGAGAAGGACCTTGTTCCGGGTCGCCAATTGCTGTTCGCCGGGCGCGTCAGTCGTTTCCGCAACGGGCTGCAGCTGGTGCATCCGGACTACGAGCCGATCGATCCTCAGCAGTCGCCGGGAGCCGCCGAGCACTACGCAGGCGCCCTAATCCCGGTCTACCCGGCCACCAGCCGGGTCTCCACCTGGCGCTTCGCCGCCGTTATGCAAATCCTGCTGACTGTGGTTGACGATCTTGCTGACCCGCTACCCGAAACCACTCTGCGGGATCGCAAGTTGCCAGGATTCGCGGAGGCCATGCGCATGATTCACACCCCGGCAAGCGCCGCGGACGTGGCTCTGGGGAAGCAGCGACTTCGTTTTGAGGAGGCATTCCTGCTGCAGGCTGAGTTGCTGCGCCGAAGGGCGGCTCGCCGCACACGATCGGCGATTCCGCGCAGCCCGCGAGTGGATGGTTTGGTGGCCGCCCTTGATGCTCGGCTGCCGTTCAATCTCACCCCGGGGCAGCGGTCGGTTTCCGAAGAAATCGCCGCTGACATGGCCACCTCACACCCGATGCTGCGGCTGCTGCAAGGAGACGTGGGGTCCGGCAAGACCGTTGTGGCGCTGCGGGCGATGCTGGCCGCAGTCGATGCCGGCGCTCAAGCCGCCCTGCTGGCCCCCACCGAAGTGCTCGCCGCCCAGCACCTCCTGACGGTGCGCAACTTGCTTGGCCCGCTGGCTGCCCGGGGCCAGATCATGGGTGATCCAGCTGGCACATTGGTCACCCTGCTCACCGGATCGTTGAGCGCTCGGGAACGTCGGTCCGCGCTACTTGCCGTGGCCAGCGGCGAGGCAGGAATCGTGATCGGCACTCATGCTTTGATGTCGGAGGGGGTTCAGTTCGCCGATCTGGGTTTGGTTGTGGTTGACGAACAGCACCGATTCGGAGTCGAACAACGCGCAATGCTCTCCGCAAAAGCAGCCGGTGAAGCGCAGCCGCACACCTTGGTGATGACGGCCACGCCGATTCCCCGCACCGTTGCCATGACGGTCTTTGGTGATCTTGATGTGTCCACCTTGGCTGAACGCCCAGCCGGTCGGCGACAAGTGCAGACCCATGTGGTGCCGGCTCTCAGTCGCCCCACGCACCTGGCGCGGGTGTGGGAGCGGGCCGCAGAAGAGGTTGCGGGCGGCCACCAGGTGTATGTGGTCTGTCCCCGAATCACTGCCGACGCCGAGGCCGCGATCGAAGGTTATCCGCCAAATTCCGTGGTGGAGCTTGCTGACTATCTTCGATCCGGCCCCCTCGCCGACCAGCGCATCGCGGTGATGCACGGCCAGCTTCGCACCGAGGAGAAAGACCACGTGATGGCCGCCTTTGCCCGGGGGCCGGCGGACCAATCCGAGCAGGGGGTGGACGTGTTGGTGTCCACGACAGTGATCGAGGTCGGGGTGGATGTGCCGGGGGCAACGTTGATGGTGATTCTCGACGCTGATCGATTCGGGGTGTCGTCACTGCACCAGTTGCGGGGCCGGGTCGGCCGAGGCGAGGCGGGCGGGCTGTGCCTGCTGGTGACCGCCGCAGCCGCTGATTCCGAAGCGATGGCCCGGCTGCAGGCCTTGGCGGCAACCGACGATGGGTTCGAGGTCAGCGTGATTGACCTGAAATCCCGCAGAGAGGGCGACGTCTTGGGCGCCTCGCAGTCTGGGCGCGCCAGTTCGCTGCGCCTGTTGTCGGTGCTCGACGACGCCGAGGTGATCGCTGAGGCCCGCACCGCTGCCCAGGAAGTGTTGGCCGGCGACGTGGACGCGACGGCAGAGCCGGGTTTGCGCGCGGCCCTGACCCGACTCGCGGCCCGGGAGTCCAGTGACTACCTGGAGAAAGCATGACCCGCATTGTGGCTGGGGTGGCGCGTGGTCGCAGGATCACCGTTCCGGCGGGTGACGTGCGGCCCACGACGTCGCGCACCAGGGAGGCGGTCTTCTCTGCGGTTGGCCATCGGATCGGTACGTGGCAGGGCGCCGTAGTGCTGGACCTGTTTGCCGGATCGGGTGCACTTGGGCTCGAGGCGGCCTCGAGGGGGGCGGCGTCGGTGCTGCTGGTCGAACGCAACCGGCAGGTGCTGCCGGTGTTGCGCCGCAACGTGGCGACCGTCGGTTGCCCCGGGGTGCGAGTGTTGGCGGCAGACAGCTACCGACTGCCCGACCCGTCGGGGCTTCGGCCAGCAATGGAGCCAGTTGATGTGTTGTTCGCCGATCCTCCCTATCGGGATTCCGACGAAAGTGTGGCCATGCTGCTGAATCGGCTGCTGCACCATGGTTGGTTGGCCCCCGGGGCGGTGGCGGTGGTGGAGCGTGACGCCCGGCGGGAAGCCGCGTTCGATTGGCCCGCACAGTGGGAAGCCTTGACGGATCGCCGACACGCGGACACTCACGTTTACTTGGCCGGGCTGGTAGCGTCTCCCTAGACGTCACGGCAGTGGGAACGTCTCAGCATTCGAAACGCCTCGGGAGGAGTGACGTGCGACGCGCGGTCTGCCCGGGGTCTTTTGACCCCGTAACGAATGGTCACCTCGACATCATCACCAGAGCAAGTGAGTTGTTTGACGAGGTGGTCGTCGCTGTGCTGGTCAACCACAAAAAGAGCGGTCTGTTCAGCATCCCGGAACGGATCGAGATCCTCGGCGAAGTCACCGCCGATCTACCCAACATCGTCATCGATTCCTTCCACGGCCTACTTGTGGACTTCTGCCTGGAGCACGATGTGCGATCCATCGTCAAGGGTCTGCGCGCAGTCAGCGACTTCGACTACGAGTTGCAGATGGCCCAGATGAATCGGCGGTTGGCCGATGTCGACACCGTGTTCATGTCCACGAACCCGCTGTACTCCTTCCTTTCCTCCAGCCTGATCAAGGAGGTCGCCACCCACGGCGGCGACGTGACTGGGCTGGTGCCGGAGGCAGTAATCGCCCGGCTCGAGGCGAAGATTTCCGACGCGGCGGAGCGGCAGTAACCATGGACATGCTGGATCGTCTCGATGAGTTGAGCGACATCATCGAGACCGCTAAGTCGCTGCCGCTGTCCGCCTCCTGCGTGGTGCCGCGGGACGAGGTGCTCGACCTGCTGGACGAGATTCGTGCGACGTTGCCCGATGCCTTGCGCGATGCCGAGCAGATAGTCCGTCGCCGCGACGAAATCCTGGCCGTAGCCGAAGGCGCCGCAAGCGAGCAGCTAGCCGGCGCCGAGGCGCAAGCTGGCCGAATTGTTGGGGAGGCCGCGGACACAGCCCAAACCCGCAGGTCGCAGGCAACCGCGGAAGCCGAGAACATTCTGGCGGCGGCTCAGATCCAGGCCGCCCTCCTGATCGACACGCATGCGACCACGGTTGCGGCCAAGGACGAGGCCGCGCGGATCATTGCCGATGCCAAACAGCGCGCCGAGGTGATGATCGCGACGACCACCCATCGGGTCAACGTCTTGCTCGCCAAAGCAGAGTCGGCGCATGCACGCCACGGCTGCCGAAATCCGCCGGGCACAACTTGATTTCGAGTCGGTGGCAAGTGGCCACATGGCTGATATTGATCCCAAACCGAGTCCCGATGTGGTGGACGTGACAGCCCGGAGTCGAATCGGCAGGGATCGTTCCGGCGGCGATGAATTCTATGACTTCGAACTCGACGTCACTGGCAATCACGGCCAGCCCCCACCCGGATTCCGCTGACAATGGTCGGCAGCGTTGCGGGCGTCGAAGATATTCGCGTCGCCGCGGGCTAGAGTGTGTCGTCGTGATCGATCCTACTGCGCCGACCGTGCTGGACGTCCACGATTTCCGCCGGGCTGGCGACTTCAAACGGGTGCAGCGGGTAGCGCCCGCGCCAACGGGGATTGCCAACCCAGTACTCGAGGTGGTCCCGGACTCCGACATTCGCCTTGACTTGACTCTGGAGTCGGTGATCGACGGCGTCCTGGTGACAGGGGAGGTTGGTTTTCCCACCACAGGGGTGTGCAGTCGGTGCCTGGAGCCAATTTCCGAGGTCGCGCAAACTTCGTTTTCGGAGTTGTACCTTTGGGCGGAACCTGCCGAAGTCGATCCCGACGATGATCCGTTGCCGCTGGTGCAGGCGGGCTTGATCGATCTGGCGGACGCGGTACGCGATGCGATTGTGCTGGCCATGCCACTGGCGCCGGTCTGCACCTCGGAGTGTTTGGGGTTGTGCCCGACCTGTGGGGTTCGCCTGGCCGAGGAGCCAGGTCACGAGCATGTTGATCTGGACCCGCGTTGGGCCGCGCTCCAGTCGTTGGAACTACCGCCCGATGTGTCGGGGGATTCGGGCGTGGGGAATACTTGACCAGTCTGCGCTCGTGGCCGGTCCGCCTGCGTGCCAGGCCAGGGGCGAGCCGCAGCAAGCGGACGGTTTCCGCCTCCGGCTGGCAGTCCCGGCGCACTCGCCCATCGATACCGAACCACACGCTCGTGAAATGAGAGGAATGCCCCATGGCTGTCCCGAAGCGGAAGATGTCTCGTAGCAACACACGTTCCCGTCGATCCCAGTGGAAGGCTGCGCCGCTGACCTTGGCGACCTGCGACCGCTGCAAAGCCCGCAAGTTGCCGCACGTCGCGTGCCCGGAGTGCGGAACCTACGCGAAGCGTCAGGTGCTGGACATCTAGCAGTCGCAAGGAGGCTCGGTGCCCGTGACATCATCGGTTCCCGGTCACGTCGCTGCGGCGGTGGGACGGGTGCTCGATATCGACCCCGCGGTGCTGCGCGCGGACACCCCACTGGCCGACCTTGGCGCCGACCCGGTGGCGTTGGTTGCCATCGTTGATCTGATGTTCGGACCCGAAGGCATGGGTAACGGAGCAGCCTCGCCGGAATTCTTGGATATCCCGTCGCCGACCACCGTGGGTGACCTCGCCCAACTGGTTCGGTGACATTGGAGGTGGGTGTGAACGACCCTCAATCCTCACGGTCTGCTGTGCTCGCAGAGATTTCCGAGTCCTTCGGGGTGTCGCTGTCGGATGAGTTGCTCAACCTCGCGCTCACCCATCGCTTCTTTGCTTTTGAAAACGGTGGCCTGCCCACCAACGAGCGGCTTGAGTTTCTCGGCGATTCGGTGCTGGGACTTGTGATCACCGAAGAGCTGTATCGACGGCACCCTGACCTACCGGAGGGCGACCTCGCACGCATGCGGGCGAGCATCGTCAACGCCCGATCCCTGGCTGAACTCGGCAAAGCGCTAGGACTCGGCGACTGCGTGCTGCTGGGCAAAGGTGAGGAGGCCACAGGTGGTCGCGACAAGCCTTCGATCCTGGCGGACACCATGGAAGCGGTGCTGGGAGCGATGTTCCTCACCGTCGGATTCGAAGGGTCGCAGTCGCGAATCCTCGCCCTGTTCGCGCCGTTGCTCTCCCGCGCCGGGCAACTCGGGGCGGGGCTTGACTGGAAGACCAGCCTGCAGGAGTTGGCGAGCAAACTGGCGATGGGCGCCCCCAGGTACCAGGTGCAGTCAACTGGGCCCGATCATGCTCGTTCCTTCAACGCCGAGGTGGAACTCAATGGCGAAGTTTGGGGGCGGGGGGCTGGATCGGCCAAGAAGCACGCGGAACAGGAGGCGGCCGAAGCCGCGTGGCGGGCGCTGAACGCGAATGCGGGGCCGAATGGATCCGTTGGCTCGGCAGACGGTGAACGGGCGGATGCCTGAACTTCCCGAGGTTGAGGTGGTGCGCCGCGGGTTGGCCTCCTGGGTCACCGGCCTGCGGGTGACCGATGTCGAGGTCCGGGGGACCCGGGTGCTCCGACGCCATCATGGCGGCCAGCCTGATTTCGTCGGTCAGTTGCGTGGCGCGGTGCTCGATGAGCCCCAGCGGCGAGGGAAATTTCTGTGGTTGCCGCTGCTCAATCGGGATGCTGCCCTGGTGGCGCACCTGGGCATGAGCGGGCAGTTGGTGTTGCCACCCGCGACCTCGCCGGACGAGCCGCACCTGCGGGTGCGGCTGACTTTCGAAGGCGACGCACGGCCGCTGCGGTTTGTGGATCAGCGCACCTTCGGCTGGATGAGTGTGGAGCAACTGGTCGAAGGTGTGGGTGGCCGGGTCGTACCCGCCTCCGCCGCGGCGATCGCGCTTGATCCGCTCGAGGAAGAATTCGACGCAGCAGCCACCGCACGACGGATTCGACGGCGACGCAGCCCAATCAAAGCGGTGCTGCTGGATCAGAACGTGGTGTCCGGGATCGGCAACATCTACGCCGACGAAACGCTCTGGCGTCGTCGGCGGAACTGGGCGACGCCGGCCGAGCGACTGCGCCAAGCTGACGTGATCGAATTGCTCGCGACCGCAGGTGAGGTGATGCGCGAAGCGCTCGCCGTCGGCGGAACGTCCTTCGACAGTCTGTATGTGAACGTCAACGGATCCAGTGGCTACTTCGCCAGATCACTAGATGCCTACGGCCGAGCCGGGCAACCCTGCCGTCGATGCGGCAGCCTGATGGTCCGCGATGCCTTCGGCAACAGGTCGTCCTTTCGGTGCCCGCGGTGCCAGCGCCGACCGCCGCGAGTGCAGAGGGTCGGCTAGCCGCCCCTCGTGTGGTGTGATCGATCACACTGCGCGGGGCGGTGTTTGAAAGTGCTGCGTCGTGGATATATTCGGACTCATCACGACTTCGGTGCCGCGCAGGCAACTTCTGCATCCCGCCGGTGGTCGCGCATCTTAGTTTTCCGCCCTCGAGTGTTTGTTGTGGAGTTCCCATGGCCCGCGCCCTGTTCGTCGCCCCTGTTGATCCAGTCACTGCTGCCCAGCTCGCGTCTTTGCGTGCCCGCATCAATGAACTGGAAACCGAAGTCGCGATGCTGCGCGCCGCTTCCTCGCTGGCGCTGGAGGTCGAGTTCGAGCAAGTCGCCGCTGAACGCGCGGCGTTCACCTGATCCGACCCGCCCCCCGGTTACCCTCGTTCGAGTCGAGTAGCCGTAGCCGGAAGTTGCGTCGTGTATCTGAAGTCATTAACTCTGCGCGGTTTCAAATCCTTCGCTTCGGCCACAACTCTGCAGTTTGAACCCGGAATCACCTGTGTGGTGGGGCCCAATGGGTCCGGAAAGTCCAACGTGGTGGATGCGATCGCCTGGGTCATGGGCGAGCAGGGAGCCAAATCCCTGCGCGGCGGGAAAATGGAAGATGTCATCTTCGCCGGGACGTCTGGGCGCGCTCCGCTGGGACGTGCGGAAGTCGCGCTGACCATCGACAACACCGACGGTGCTCTGCCAATCGACTACAGCGAAGTCACCATCACGCGGACAATGTTCCGCAACGGTGGTTCCGAGTACTCCATCAACGGTGACACCTGCCGACTGCTGGATGTGCAGGAGTTGCTTTCTGACTCGGGCATCGGCCGGGAAATGCACGTCATCGTTGGGCAGGGCCGCCTCGACGCCATCTTGCATGCGAGTCCAGAAGATCGGCGCGGATTCATCGAAGAAGCCGCCGGAGTCCTGAAACATCGCAAACGCAAAGAGAAGGCGCTGCGCAAACTCGAGGCCATGTCGGGCAATCTCGTACGTCTGTCGGATCTCACCGCGGAACTCCGTCGCCAACTCAAACCGCTTGGTCGGCAGGCCGAACTGGCCCGGCGAGCGCAGGTGATTCAAGCAGACGTCCGCGACGCCAAACTGCGCCTGCTTGCAGATGATGTGGCCACCTGGTCGGCAGCGCTCGCGCAGGAAGCGGCCGACGAAGCCGCGCTGAAGGCCCGCCGAGACGAAGTTGAGGCCGCAATTGCCAGGGCCCGGGGACGCGAGTCGGAGTTGGAAGCCGAGCGCAGCGCAGCGGCGCCGCAAGCTGCTCGGACGCAAGAGACTTTCGTGCAGTTGACAGGGTTACGCGAGAAATTCGCCGGGCTACGGTCGGTGGCGGCCGAGCGGCAGAGTCACGCCGCCACGGAGGTTGTCGTCGATGCCGGGCCGAACCCGGAAGAACTGGAGCGTCAGGCGGACGAAGTCGAGTCGGAGGACGCAGCCCTGCAGGCCGAGATCCTGACCGGCGAGCAGGCTTCGGCGGCGGCTCAGCAGACCCGGATCTCGGCAGAGCGTGCAGTTGGGTCCGAGGAGGCGCGGTTGAACGCGGCGCGGCGGGCACGGGCTCAGCGGCGCGACAGCATCGCGAAACTGCGTGGACAATTGGCCGCCGCGCAGTCACGGGCGGAGACCCGAGCAGCGGAGATCAGCCGACTGGAGCAGGTACTGCGTGATGCGCAGACGCGCCACACCGAAGCCGAGGCTGCCCACGCCGCCCATGGCCAATCATTGGCCGGGGACACCCAAGGCTCCGATCACATCACCGCGTCACATGAACAAGCGTCCGAGGCCGTTGCGGCGGCCGAATCGGCCTTCGAGCATGCCCGCACCGCGGACGCCGCGATCGCTGCGCAGCAAGCCGCAGTGGGCGCCCGCATCGATGCGTTGCGGGCGGGGCTGGAACGCAAGAACGCATCAACCTCCCTACTTGCCGCCACTGGTGACGTGGCCGGAGTGCTCGGGTCGGTCGCTTCACTGGTGAGCGTTCGGCACGGATACGAGGCCGCGTTGGCTGCCGCGCTCGGTGCCTTGGCCGATGGGATGGCGGTGGTCGATCCCGATACCGCAGCTGAGGCTTTGACCGCACGCTCACCGCACGAGGGTCGGGCGCAGGTTCTCGTCGGGGGCGGTTGTGACCCTTCCGGCGATGAGCCGTGGCCGACACTGCCGGACGGGGCGGTGTACGCGATCGACGTGATCTCAGCCGATGTCGCGATTCGTGACTCGCTGGTGTGTCTGCTTGCACGGGTGGCGATCGTCGAGGATCTCGCGGCGGCCGCAGCACTGGTGAACCAGCATCCGGTGGTGGCGGTGACGCGCAGCGGCGATGTGCTGAGCCGGACCCACGCCGCCGGCGGGCGGGTGGAGAGCCTGATCGAGGTGCAGGGGGACATCGACGAAGCCGCCAGCGAGTTGCAGGTGCTCGACGATCGGCGGGTCCACGCGCAATCGGCCGTGGCCGAGGCCGCCGCGCAACGGGATGCTGCCAGAGCGGCGAAGGAGCAGGCGCTGGCTCAGCTGCGCGAACGCGATGCGGCGTCTGCTGCCGCGGATGCCCACCACAAGGGTCTGGCCGCCGCGGTTCGGGCCGCCGATGCTGAAGTCCATCGGGCGGCAAAGGCGCTCACAGCAGCCCATGAGGCCACCACGGCTGATCACGCTGCCGTGGCGGAGTTGGAGCGTCGCCTCGCCGCAGCCGAAGCCGAGCCGGAAGCAGCGGACCCGGGTGATGGCAACCTGGCAACTCTGAGACGAGCCGTTGAGGCCGCCCGTACGCACGAAGTTGAAGTGAAACTCACCCAGCGCACGTTGCAGGAACGCCGACAGGCCCTTACCGGGCGGGCCGAGGCGCTGCGCTCGTCGGCCGCGGACGTGCGAGCTACCCGATCCAGACTCGCCGCCCAGCGGGCGCGGGTGCGGCGCGCCGCTGCTGTCGCCGCCGAGGTCACTGCCGCGCTCGATGTCGTCGAGCCGCAAGTGGAGCAGGCATTGAGCAATGCTGCGGCAGCCCGCGCCCAGGCCGAGCGAACGCGCGCGGCCACGGACGCCGAGTTGCACACCCTGCGCGATGAGATTCGGCAACTGACTTCGGAAGCCGCGACCCTGAACGACTCGGTGCACCGCGACGAGATCATGAAGGCGCAGCAGCGACTGCGGATCGAAGCGGCCGAAGAACGGGCCATGGCCGAATACGGCATTGACGCCGAAACGCTGATCGCCGAGTACGGACCCGACCAACTGATCCCACCGTCGGCGGTCCCCGCTGGGGACGCCGAGGACGGACCGCAGGATGCCGAAGCCACCCTGGTCGCCTATGTGCGGGAGGAGCAGGAGGCCCGCGCTCGCAAAGCAGAGCGTGAACTTGCCGCCCTCGGGCGGGTCAACCCGCTGGCTCTGGAGGAGTTTGCCGCCCTGCAGGAGCGGCAGGCATTTCTCACCGAGCAACTGGAGGACCTCAAGCGAGGTCGCGAAGATTTGCTGGGCATCATCGCCGACGTCGATGAGCGCGTGCGCGAAGTGTTCACGGAAGCGTATGCGGATGTGGCGGTGCAGTTTGAGGCCGTGTTCAGCCGGCTGTTCCCAGGGGGTGACGGTCGACTAGTGCTGACCGACCCGTCGGACATGCTCACCACTGGCATCGAAGTGGAAGCCCGGCCCCCGGGCAAGAAGATCAAACGTCTGAGCCTGCTCAGCGGCGGTGAACGGTCCCTCACCGCAGTGGCTTTCCTGGTCGCTCTGTTCAAAGCCAGGCCGAGCCCGTTCTACCTGTTGGACGAAGTCGAGGCGGCGCTCGACGACGTGAACCTCGGCCGATTGCTGGATCTGTTGGAAGAGTTGCGTGAAACCAGCCAACTGCTGGTGATCACCCACCAGAAACGCAGTATGGAGATCGCCGACGCGCTCTACGGGATCACCATGCGCGACGGCGTCACTTCGGTGATTAGTCAGCGGCTGCGCGAAGCCGTTTAGCGACACTCCACACCCGGCCCGGCGGGGGAGTGGAAGAATCAACGCTCGTGGAACCCATTGTCATCATTCTCATTGTTCTGGCCGTGGTGCTGGTCGGCGGCGGCGCCACCTTCGCGTTGGTTCGTTCGCGTCGGGGCAGCCAACTGCCGCCCGCGCCGCCGCGACCCGGAATCGACTACACCCCAGGAGTCGGCGACGATGCGACCGAACCTCGGGACACCCCTCGCCGGGGCGTAGAAGACGTAGGACTGCCCGGTGCCGGCACCGATGTGCTCGAACCGGATCAGGCCCGACGAGAGGCGGACTCTGCAGTCGTCTCCGGCGGTGTGCTGGAAGTGCCGGAGGCGCCCCCGGCACCGGAACTAGAGGTACCCGCACCTGCGGCCGGACGCTGGACGCGGCTGAAGGCCAGGCTGGCCAAGTCCAACTCTGCGCTGGGCAAGGCCCTGCTGATGCTGCTCACCTCCGATCAGTTGGACGAGGCGACGTGGGAGGAGATCGAAGACACCCTGATCATGAGCGATCTGGGCGTGGCGCCGTCCCAAGAACTGGTCGACAAACTCCGTGCCCGGGTGCGGATCGAAGGCGTGTCGGACCCCCAGCTGGCAAAGGTCATGCTGCGCGAGGAACTCATCGCCCTAGTTGATCCAACCCTTGACCGCACGCTCATGACCCGCCGCGACGGGGGACCGGCCGTGCTTTTGATGGTGGGAGTCAACGGCACCGGCAAGACCACCACCACCGGCAAGATTGCGCGCCTACTCGTAGCGGAGGACCGCAGTGTTGTCCTCGGCGCCGCCGATACTTTCCGTGCTGCGGCAGCCCAGCAACTGACCACGTGGGGCGACCGAGTGGGAGCCACCGTGGTCACTGGCCCAGAGGGTTCGGATCCGGCGGCGGTGGCTTTCGACGCAGTGAAGGACGCGGTCGATGAGGACGCCGATGCCGTGATCATCGACACGGCCGGACGCCTGCACACCAAAGTCGGCCTCATGGACGAACTCGGCAAGGTGAAGCGAGTAGTGGAAAAGCAGGCGCCGGTGGGTGAGGTGCTGCTGGTGTTGGACGCCACAACGGGGCAGAACGGCCTAGCCCAGGCCCGAGTCTTCGCCGAGGTAGTCGACGTCACCGGCATCGTGCTCACCAAACTCGACGGCACGGCGAAGGGCGGCATTGTGGTGGCCGTGCAGCGAGAACTCAAAGTCCCAGTGAAACTCGTTGGCCTGGGTGAGGGTCCGGACGACATCGCGCCGTTTGAGCCGGCGTCGTTCGTGGACGCGTTGCTGGACTAGCAAAGCGTTGGGGCCGTTACACAATCGCAACATAGTTCCGGCGGACGTCACGGTCACGAAACAACAGCGCTAGCAGAGCGCAACATCGGCAGGCGAATCTTTACTCGTCCATGGCAGTGAACGAGAGGAAATCACAATGCCGGAACTGAACAGCGGGGATACCGCATGGGTCCTTGCGAGCGCGGCGCTGGTGTTGCTCATGACACCTGCGCTAGCCCTCTTCTATGGCGGTATGGTCCGCATGAAGAGCGTGCTCAACATGATGATGATGAGTTTTGGAGCCCTCGCCGTAGTTGGCGTTATCTGGGTGCTGTGGGGCTACTCGATGGCCTTCGGCACCAGCGCGGGCGACATGGGACTCGTCGGGAACCCCAGCGAATTCTTCGGCCTGGCAGGGCTGATGGGTGAAGAGGCCATCAGCGGCACGATTCCGACGATGGCCTTCGTCGGGTTCCAGGGTCTGTTCGCAATCATTACCGTGGCACTGATTTCGGGTGCGATTGCAGACCGTGCCAAGTTCGGCACCTGGCTGCTCTTCGCCGCGATTTGGGCCACTGTCGTCTACTTCCCCGTGGCCCACTGGGTCTGGGGCGGCGGTTGGATCTTCGAAATGGGTGCGATCGACTTCGCCGGTGGCACAGCTGTGCACATCAACTCCGGTGCTGCGGCACTTGCGCTTGCTCTCGTCCTCGGCGCCCGCCTTGGCTTCGGCAAGACCGCGATGCGTCCGCACAACCTGCCGTTGGTGATGCTCGGTGCGGGCATGCTGTGGTTCGGCTGGATCGGCTTCAACGCCGGTTCTGCGCTTGCTGCCGACACCACGGCCGCAACGGTGATGGTGATGACGATCGTGGCGGCCGCCGCCTCGTCGCTGGCGTGGATGGCGGTGGAGCGTCTCCGTGACGGTCACGCCACTTCGCTTGGCGCCGCGTCCGGTGTTGTTGCCGGTCTCGTGGGTATCACCCCGGCGTGTGCCTCGGTGAACGTGCTCGGCGCAATCGCGATCGGTGTTGCTGCAGGTGTGCTGTGTGCCCTGGCAGTGGGTCTGAAGTACAAGTTCGGCTACGACGACTCCCTCGACGTGGTCGGCATCCACATGGTCGGTGGCCTCATCGGCTGCCTGATGATCGGTCTGGTCGCCACCGAAGAGGCTCCCACCGAAGCAGCCGGGCTGTTCTACGGCGGCGGATTCGAACTGCTGGGCATCCAAGCCCTGAGTGCGGTCTCCGTCATGATCTACAGCTTCATCGTCGCTGGCCTGATCGGCATCATCTTGCAGAAGACCATCGGCTTCCGGGTCTCCCGCGATGTGGAGCAGGCGGGCATCGACATCAACGAGCACGCTGAGACGGCGTACGAGATGGCCGAGGGCTACGGCGGTACCTTCGCCGGTGGTTCAGTGACCAGCAAGAACAAGGAAGGTGTTTCCGCATGAAGCTTGTGACAGCAATCATCAAGCCGTTCAAACTCGACGATGTGAAGGAGGCCCTGCAGACGTTCGGAATCCACGGACTCACCGTGACCGAAGTCTCCGGCTATGGCCGGCAGGGTGGCCACACTGAGGTATACCGAGGCGCCGAATACACCGTGGATCTGATCCCGAAACTCAAGATCGAGATCGTGGTTGACGACGCTGACGCTTCCGACGTGGTGAGCCTGGTCGCCAAGTCCGCCGCAACCGGCAAGATCGGTGACGGCAAGGTTTGGGTCACTCCAGTTGAGGAACTGGTGCGGGTCCGCACCGGTGAGCGCGGGACCGACGCGCTGTAGTTGCACTCCCATACAGGCGGCGGGGCCGGTTGCTCACATGAGCGCCGGCCCCGCCGTGCGTGGTGCGTCGGCAGCTGTCCTGCCTATTGCAACCCCGATCCCGACGTCCGCACCCAGCGAAGGAACCACCGTGCTCACTGACCACCCACACGTTGCCGAATTCAAGGCCGAACGCAGCCAACTCATCACCGCGCCGTGGTCGTCACCGGGCGCCGCCCGTCGTCGCGCCTTGGCGGATCTCACCGATGGCTGGATTTCGTCGTTGTTCGAAAATGCCAACCCGCCGTCATCCGGAGTGTCGCTGGTTGCGGTCGGCGGATACGGCCGCAGGGAATTGTCGCCGGGAAGCGATATCGACCTGGTCTTGATGCACAGTGCAAACACCAAGGTGAGCGAGATCGCCGACGCCATCTGGTATCCGATCTGGGATTCCGGGCTTCGCCTCGACCACAGCGTGCGGACTCCAGCCCAAGCCCGCCGAATGGCCAACAGCGACCTCAAGGTGATGCTCGGCCTGCTGGACTCCCGCACGGTGGCCGGCGACGATTCGCTGCTGAGTAGCCTGCGCACCTCTGCCCTGGCCGATTGGCGGGCACGTGCGGCATCCAGGCTCGGCGAATTGCGGGAAATGGTGCAGGTGCGCCGCCACACCTTCGGTGAACTCGCCTACCTACAGGAGCCGGACCTCAAGGACAGCATCGGTGGTCTGCGGGACGTGGTGATCATGCGCGCTATCGCTGCCTCATGGGTCACGGACGTGCCGCATTCACAACTCGCACAGCCGTACGAGTCGTTGCTGAACGTTCGTGATGCGTTGCATTGGGTCACTGGCCGGCCCAGTGACAAACTCGTGCGTCAGGAGCAGCCGGCAATTGCCGAATTGCTAGGGATCCCCGATCCCAATCGGGACGGCGACGGGGTGCTCCGCGAAGTTGCTGCCGCCGGGCGAACCATCGACTGGGCCGCGGACTTGGTGTGGCACCGAGTGGACCGGCTGCGGCGGCCGTCCCGGTTACCCGGACTGAAGAAGCTGGGTCGGGCTTCAGTGCCGCAGCGGATCCCCCTCACCGAGGGCGCCGTGATCGACGCCGGCGAGGTGGTGCTTGCCCGCGACGCCCGACCTGACCGCGATCCCGGACTCGTCCTGCGGTTGGCTTCGGCGGCTGCCCGGGCCGGGTTGCGCATCGCGCCGGCCACAGTCAAGCGGCTGGCCGAATCCACCGGCCCGATGCCGCTGCCGTGGACGGACGCAATGCGCAACGACTTCGTTGGGCTTATCGGTGCCGGCCGGGGCCTGCTGCCGGTGTGGGAGTCGCTGGACCAAGAGGGACTGATCGTGCGTTTGTTGCCCGAGTGGGCGCCCACGCGAAGTGCTCCGCAGCACAACTTGGTGCACATCCACACCGTGGATCGGCACATGCTTGAGACGACGATGAAAGCCGCCACCTACGCGCGCGAGGTTGGCCGTCCGGACCTGCTGCTGGTGGCTGCGCTGCTCCACGACATCGGCAAACCGGCAGGAGCGGCACGGCACAGCGAAGTGGGCGCCGAGTTGGTCGCCATGATGCTGCCACGAATGGGTTTCTCGACTGTTGATTCGGCGGCGGTGGTGGAGCTGGTGCTGCATCATCTGCTGATCGCAGACACCGCAACCCGCCGCGACATCAATGATCCGCAGACGGTTCGGATGGTGGCCGAGGCGATCGGCAGTCCGGAACAGCTGGAAATGCTGTGGGCGCTGACCAAAGCCGATGCCGAAGCCACCGGGCCGGCGGCTTGGAGCCCGTGGAAAGAAGCGCTGGTCGATTCGCTAGCGGAGCAGGTGGCAGGTGTTTTCGCTGGCCGTCCAGATGTCGGGATACTGATGGTCACGGAGGCGGAGGCGGTCGCCTCGGCGGCCAACGACGTGGTTGTGCTCCGTGACGAGCGCGGGGGGCTAGAAGAGCTCGTGATCGGCGCCCCGCGGGCGGAACTGGCAGACATAGCCGGAGTGTTGGCACTTCACCGCCTGGCAGTCATCGAGGCGCGGGCATCAATGGGGGAGGAGCGGTCGGTGAGTTCCTGGCGGGTCGCAGCCTCGTTTGGGGATGTCCCGGACGCTCATCGAATCGCGGTCGACCTACGTCGAGTTCTCGCGGGTTCGCTGCCAATTCACGATCGCTTGAAGCGGCGTGAGGATTCGTTCCTGCCCACCGGATTGGAGGCCCCAGCACCCAGGGTCACGCTGGCTCCGGACGCGTCACGTTCGGCTACCGTGATTGAGGTGCGTGCGGCAGATTCGCCGGGTCTGCTGTACCGACTACTCGTCGACGGTGGCCAAACATGGGGCTCATGTGCGAGCCGCAAAGGTTGCCACCTTGGGTGCCGATGTGGTCGACGTCTTTTACCTCGTGGGCGACGATGGCCGGAAGTTGCCCGACGCAGCCGAACGGTCCCTTGCGACCGCCCTTGTGGTGGCGGCTGGGAACACGAGTGTGGACGGCTGACGACACGGCCGTGGCTGTCTCATAGGCTTGACCCGTCGTCGTCGTGAGGATCCCACGTGTTCAATTCGCTTTCTGACCGGCTGACCGCCACCTTTAAGAACCTTCGGGGGAAGGGGCGGCTGTCGCCTGCTGATGTGGACGCCACGGTTCGTGAGATCCGTGTCGCCCTGCTCGACGCGGACGTCGCGTTGCCGGTTGTCCGTACCTTCACCGCCCGGGTGCGGGAACGTGCCACCGGAGCCGAGGTCTCGGGGGCACTCAACCCGGCCCAGCAGGTCATCAAGATCGTCAACGAGGAACTCATCACGATCCTGGGTGGCGAGACCCGTCGGTTGCGGTTCGCGAAGCGCCCGCCGACGGTGCTGATGCTGGTGGGCCTGCAAGGTTCCGGAAAGACGACGCTGGCCGGCAAGCTGGCCCGGTGGTTGACCGAACAGGGGCATCGCCCGCTGCTGGTGGCGGCTGACCTCCAACGCCCGAACGCGGTGGATCAGTTGACGATCGTGGCCGAGCGGGTGAATGTGGGTATCCACGCACCGGAACCGGGCAATGGCATCGGCGATCCAGTGAACGTGTCTCGCAGTGGTGTGCAGTACGCGAAGGACGCCGGCTACGACGTGGTCATTGTTGACACCGCTGGTCGGCTTGCCATCGACGAGGAGTTGATGACGCAAGCACGCAACATTCGGGATGCCGTCGAACCCGATGAAGTGCTGCTTGTGATCGACGCGATGATCGGCCAGGACGCCGTCAACACGGCTACGGCCTTCAACGAGGGCGTCGGATTCGACGGGGTGGTGCTCACCAAACTTGATGGTGATGCCCGTGGCGGTGCGGCGCTGTCGGTGCGCGAGGTCACCGGCCGGCCAATCATGTTTGCCTCAACTGGGGAAAAGCCAGAGGACTTTGAACCATTCCATCCCGACCGGATGGCCTCACGCATTCTGGACATGGGGGACATCCTCACCCTCATCGAACAGGCCGAGCGCACCTTTGACGCAGAGCAAGCAGAGGCCATGGCGACCAAGTTCGCCAGCGGCGAGGACTTCACCCTGGAAGATTTCCTCGAGCAAATGCAGGCTGTGCGGAAGATGGGCAACATCGGCAAGCTGATGGGGATGCTGCCCGGCATGGGGGAAGCGCGAAAGCAGCTGGAGCAACTCGACGAACGAGAGATCGACCGGGTCGCCGCGATCGTCCAGTCGATGACTCCGGAGGAGCGGCGCAATTCGACGATCCTCAACGGTTCGCGCCGGGCGCGGGTCGCGAAAGGGTCGGGAGTGCACGTTTCCGAGGTCAATGGCCTGCTGGAACGTTTCGGCCAAGCTCAGAAGATGATGCGCCAGATGAGCGCTGGCATGCCCGGTATGCCGGGAATGCCGGGAGTTGGCGGCAAGAAATCGCGCGGACGCGCTGCGGGTAAACAGCGCAAGGGCAAGAAGGGGCGAAGCGGGAATCCGGCCAAGCGGGCCGAACAGGAGGCCGCGTCTTTGGTCCGCAAACCCGCACCGGGCTCCGGTTTGGTCAGCGGCGCGCCGGCGAACCAAGGGGTGCCGGGGCGGGATCCGCTGGCTGGCACTTCGGCCGTGCCAGAGTTGCCTGAAGAGTTGCGGCGGATGCTGGGCAAGTGAGCGCGTAGGCGGTCTGGCAGAATAGGGCGCGATCGTCACGGGCCCCTCTCTCCCGTGCGTGTAACCCTTCCGGGGCAAGACTGCGGTGGCCCCACCACCGCTGAACTCCCCGACCCCATCGATTCTGGAGATAATCCTTCCGTGGCTGTAAAGATCAAGCTCAAGCGTTTGGGAAAGATTCACCGCCCCGTCTACCGCATTGTGGTTGCCGATTCGCGCACCAAGCGCGATGGCCGTGCGATCGAAGAGATCGGCACCTACGACCCGCTGCCCAACCCCTCGGTGATCTCACTGGACTCAGACCGGGTGCAGTACTGGCTCGGAGTTGGCGCCAAGCCGACTGACTCCGTGCAGCGCATCCTCGCCCTCACCGGCGATTGGCAGAAGTTCACTGGTGTCGGCGACGCAGACGGTGCGCTGGAAGTCGCGGCGGCCAAGCCGTCGCAATCAGAGGTGTACGCCAAGGCAGTGGCTGAGGCCGCGGCTGCAGGTGACGCGCCAGCACGCTCGCTCAAGCCTGCTGCCACCGAGGCCCAAAAGGCCAACGAGGTGGAAGCCGCAGCGGAAGCCGCCGAGGAGGTCTCGGTCGAGGCTCTCGAGGTAGTCGACGCCGCATCCGCAGCGGAAGCTGCCAAGGTCGAGGCAGGCGCCGACGCCGCCGACCAGGCATAGTCAATGGTTGCCGTAGAGGCTCTGGAGCACCTGGTCAAGGGGATCGTTGAACATCCCGAGGACGTTGTCGTGACCGAGCGGCAGCACCGGCGTCGAGGCGATGCCCTTGCGGTTCGGGTGAATCCGGCGGACATGGGTCGCGTGATTGGCCGGTCCGGGAGGACCGCCACGGCGCTGCGCACAGTGGTCAAGGCCGTCACTGGAAGCGATTCGATTCGCATCGACTTCCTCGATGTCGGGGAACGCTAAGGGTCGCGGCCCGTCGGAGCCGACTGCTCGGCCGTCGGCGGAAGCACCTGACCACATCCGGCAGGGTCCAACCCGGACGGTTGTGGTGGCCCGAGTCGGGCGCGCCCATGGCCTCCGCGGTGAGGTGTCCCTACAGGTGCGAACCGACGAACCTGACCTCCGATTTGCACCCGGTAGTCGGCTGACCATCGCCGACGATGCCGAGCAGCGGACGCTGGTGGTTGCGGGAAGTCGTTGGAACGGATCGCACCTGTTGGTGCGGTTCGAAGGGGTCTCAGACCGCAGCGCGGCTGAAGCCTTGCGGGGTGCCCTGCTGTGCCTCGAGCGTGTCCGTGGCCGATGTGCCCGGGGCAGCCGACGAGTTCTACGACTGGCAACTTGAGGGACTCAGCGTGGTGACGGTTGCCGGCGTTGAGGTGGGCGTAGTAGCCGGGGTAGTGCATCTGCCCGGCCAGGACTTGCTGGCCGTGGTCCCTGGCGCTGCGGGCTGGGCCGGGGCCGAAGGGGAAGCAGCAGGAGGTTCTGGTGCCGTTTGTTTCGGCAATCGTGCCCGAGGTCGACATTGCCGCTGGGCACATCATCTGCGATCCGCCGCAAGGGCTATTCCCGCCGGGCGCATTTCCGTCCACGCACGGCGCCCCGACCGTCGCTGATGAACCCGATTCCGGGGAGCGGTGAGCAATCCGTGCGCATCGACATCATCTCGGTGTTTCCGGACTACCTTGCGCCGTTGAAGTTGTCGCTGGTGGGGAAAGCCCAGCAGCGGGGCCAGGTTCAGGTTGACGTGCATGACCTGCGCGACTGGACCACCGACCGGCATCGCACGGTGGATGACTCGCCGTACGGTGGCGGCCCTGGCATGGTCATGCGTCCGGATGTCTGGGGCGCCGCCATTGATGACGTGCTGGGCAGCAACCCCACAAGCGCGCCGGTGCTGCTGATCCCGACCCCGAGCGGAAGCCGTTTCGATCAAGTCGTGGCGACGCAACTGGCGGCAGCCCCCCACCTCGTATTCGCGTGCGGTCGTTACGAAGGCATCGACGCCAGGGTCGCCGAGCACTATCGCGGTCGCCTCCAGGTGGCCGAGATTTCGGTCAGCGACGCAGTGCTGGCCGGTGGTGAGGTTGCAGCCTTACTCATCACCGAAGCGGTGGTGCGCCTGCTGCCTGGGGTGTTGGGCAACGCGGATAGTGCAGCCGATGATTCGTTTGCCCCGGGGCGTCCGGCCGGCGAGGAGTTGGAGGGCCCGGTCTACACCCGCCCTGCGAGTTGGCGTGGCCTGGACGTCCCGGCGGTACTGACCTCCGGCGACCACGGCCACGTGCGCCGTTGGCGGGCCGAACAATCCCGGCTCCGGACTGCAACCATGCGCCCGGATCTGCCTGGGAAAGAGTCGGTAGCGCCACCAGACCGCTGACCTGGCAACCCCGCCTGTGTTCCGGTGTGGCAAACTAGCGGGACCGGAATGGTGCCCACCTGCCGCTGGGGGTGGCCACTGAAGCCAACCGGACACCAACGCTGCGTATGGGCGACGGTGACTCCTGCTGGCGTAGTGCTGTACTTCCGGGCCTTTGTTCACCTGTTCCCACGTCTGTGGTTCGTCCAGCGGCGCGCCACGAGGAGAATCCATGAACGTCCTCGACGAGCTCGACTCCCAATCCGAGCGCACCGACATCCCCAACTTCCGCCCAGGCGACACAGTGCGAGTGCACGTCAAGGTGGTGGAAGGAAACCGCTCCCGGGTGCAGGTCTTCACCGGTGTGGTGCTGCGCCGTCAAGGTGGCGGTGTGCGCGAGACGTTCACCGTGCGGAAAATCAGCTTTGGCGTGGGAGTGGAGCGCACTTTCCCCCTGCACTCGCCAGTGATCGAGAAGATCGAACTGGAATCCCGGGGTATTGTCCGTCGGGCGAAGTTGTACTACCTGCGGGACCTGCGCGGCAAGGCAGCGAAGATCAAGGAGCGCCGCGACTAGCAGCGGATTTCCAGCAGTCGCGACCACATACCGCCGTTGTCTGCGAGATGACCCCGCACCGAAAGGGCACGTGGTGTGCGACGCATGATGGTCACGGCTGTGGTCGCAGCCGCGTGCGGAGTAGCGATTGCGCTTGGCCTCAACACCTGGGTGGTCACCATCGCGCGGGTGGATTCCGCTTCGATGACGCCGACGTTGAATCCTGGGGAAACCGTGGTCGTCGCCAGATTGTCGGAGATTGATCGATTCGACATTGTGGAGTTCGACGGCAGGGGTTCGTTTCTCCCTCGTGATCACTCGCAAGTGTCGTTTGTGAAACGGGTCATCGGGATGCCGGGTGATCGAGTGACGTGTTGTGACGAGGATGGCCAACTGGTGCTCAATGGGAGTGCTGTTCCGGAGGCCTATGTCGCTGCTGACAATGCTGACGACCTGGGCTTTGATGTGATCGTTCCGCCCCGCAAAGTGTGGGTGATGGGAGACAATCGGGCAGCATCGGCAGATAGTCGTGCCTTTCTCGGCGCCCCAGGTGGAGGTTTCGTGCCGTTGGATCGGGTGACCGGCAAGGTTGTGGCCGTGATCGCGCCGCCCGGTGACGCTCGGCGGGTCGTTGCTGCCAGCGTGGTGACAGTAGGCCCGGAGCGGTGACACCGCCCAGCAGTCGCGAGGTGAAGGGAAGCATCGTGGCAGTGTCGGGGAACAGTGCGTCGTCGATCTGGCGTGCCGCCCGTGAGGTCCTGATTGTGCTGGTGACGGCGATCGTGCTGTCGGTGGTGGTGCGCACCTTCTTCGTGCAAGCCTTCTACGTCCCCAGCCAGTCCATGGAAAACACTCTCGAGCCCAGCGATCGAATCCTCGCCTCCAAGATCACGACAAGCCTCTCCGGCGTGAAGCGAGGGGAAATTGTGGTGTTCCGCGACCCGGGAAATTGGCTGCCGCAGTTTCCCGCAACTCCGACCAACCCGGCGCGAAAGGCGATGGAGTTCATCGGAATCGTGCCTACGAACAAGGGCGAAGACCTCGTGAAGCGGGTGATCGGAGTCGAAGGTGATCGCTTGGTGTGTTGCGATGTCGATGGCCGCATCGTGCTCAACGGGGTGCCATTGATTGAGCCGTATGTGAAGCCCGGAGTGAGCACGAATCAGGTGCCCTTTGACGTGACTGTTCCCGCAGATTCGGTCTTCGTGATGGGCGACAATCGCGCCGAATCAGCCGATTCTCGGTACCACCTCAGCGAGAACAATGGCGCAGTGCCGGTCGACAACGTGGTTGGCAGGGTGTTCCTGAACATTTGGCCGCTTGACCGCATCTCCATCTTCCGGATTCCCGAGGTTCCATTCGCCGATCCTGCGCTGACTGGCGACGCAGCGGAGCGTTGATGGCCAGCCGGCCGACCCTGGGACGGGAACGTCGACTCCTAGCCGAAGGCGCCCGTGTTGTGGTGGGCGTGGATGAAGTCGGTCGTGGAGCATTGGCTGGACCAGTGGCCGTGGGGGCGGTGGCGATCACTGCGTCGACGGCTAGGCGAGCTCCGGTAGGGATCCGGGATAGCAAAGACCTGACTGCCGCGGTACGGAACCGGTTGGCGGTCCAGATTGTCCAGTGGTGTGCCGCCTCTGCAGTCGGCATGGCCTCAGCCGCCGAGATCGACGCCTGGGGCCTCACGGCGGCTTTGCGCCGGGCAGCGCTGCGAGCCCTCTGCGCCCTGAACGGACTGCCTGGTCTCGACGTCGTGCTGCTTGATGGCACCCACAACTACCTGGCTACCGGTCCCACCGCAGGTGCGGATATCTCAGCAGGTGCGGGTGCCCAGGCTGGTCCAGGTTCCCCGCTGGGGACTGATCCGGGCGGTGCCGGCTTGGGCGGATCGATCGGTCGGATCGAGACCGAAGCAAAGGCCGACAGCAAGCGGACCACTGTGGCGGCGGCCAGCATTCTCGCGAAAACCCAACGTGATGCGCTGATGGCGCAGCTAGCAGTCGAGGAATCCCGCTACGGATGGGAACGCAACAAGGGCTATGCGGCACCCGATCACCGCGCGGCCTTGCGGCGCTGGGGTCCGACGGCGCAGCACCGACTCAGTTGGCAGCTATCGGCGGATTGGTCCTGAACCCTCAGCAGTCCACTCGTCGGGGGGTAGGGTCGGAGCGGGTCGATTCGACGAGGAGGCAGTGGTGGGCATTGAGGATCTTGAGCAGTACGAGAGCGAGATCGAGCTAGCGCTGTATCGGGAGTACCGCGATGTCATCAGTCTCTTTGCCTATGTCGTGGAAACGGAGCGACGCTTCTACTTGGCCAATGACGTGGATGTCCGGGTCCGCTCCACCGAAGGTGGGGAAGTCTTCTTCGAGGTGACGATGGTCGATGCCTGGGTCTGGGACATCTACCGCCAGGCACGATTCGTCAAGCAGGTTCGGGTCCTCACGTTCAAGGACGTGAATGTTGAGGAGTTGAATCCGGCGAACCTGGAGCCACTCGAGCAGCAATGACGCCGGGTTGAGCCTGCGGTGCCGGGAGTTTTCCACAGATCCGCTTCCGGTGCTGGAGTGGATCACCCGGTCCGGGTCAGGCTCGTGGCTCGGAGGTGGTTGTCGTGGGAAAGAACCCCACTGGCTCGGCACGGCGGAACGCACTCGGCACCTATGGCGAAAACGTCGCCTGTGCCTATCTCGTTGAACGCGGATACGAGATTCTGGAACGGAACTGGCGCTGCAGTGAAGGCGAACTCGACATCGTCGCCAGGTATGAGCGGTGCCTGATCGGCTGCGAGGTCAAGACCCGCACCACTGAACGTTTCGGGACACCGGAGGAGGCTGTCACACCGGCGAAGTTACGGCGGCTGCGGCGGCTTATTGCCAGTTGGCTATCCGAACGCCCGAAGGACGGGTCGGAGATCCGCCCGGCCGAGCTGCGGTTGGACGTGTTGGCAGTCACGGTGCCGACCAAGGGCGCTGCGTCGGTGCGGCACTTGATCGGGGTGGGGTGATGCGCACCGGCCGGGCAATGACGGCAGTGGTCATCGGGGTGTCGGCGCACCTCGTGGAGGTGGAGGCCCACGTGGCCCAAGGTCTGCCGCACTGGAGCATCGTCGGGCTGCCGGACACCGCCATCACCGAGTCTCGCGATCGGGTGCGGGCGGCGGTTGCGAGTTCGGGCCTGCCCTGGCCGACCGGGCGCATCACCGTGGGGCTCAGCCCAGCCTCGCTGCCCAAGCACGGATCTGGCCTCGATTTGGGGATCGCTATTGCGGTGCTCGCAAGTAGCGTCGAACTCTCCGATCCGGAGGCCTTGGCCCGGTGGGTGTTCCTGGGTGAATTGGGCCTGGATGGCACCGTGCGCCCAGTGGGAACCGTACTGCCGGCCGCCTTGACCGCAGCCGCCGAAGGTGCCGAGCGGTTGGTGGTGCCGGCTGCTCATGCCGATGAAGCTGCGCTCGTGACCGGTCTGCGGGTGTTCCCGGTGTGGAACCTGCGGCAATTGTGGGGCGAACTTTCCGGCGACGATGCGATGGCAGCGGACATCGGCGAACAGCGGGCGGGCGTGCGGCTTGGTGTGGTGGCGCCCTCTGCTGCGATGCCAGCGAACGAACCAGACCTGGCCGATGTGCGCGGTCAAGAGCAGGCACGCCGTGGCCTGGTCGTCGCGGCGGCAGGCGGGCATCACCTCGCCTTGGCGGGGCCAGCCGGTGTGGGCAAGACCCTGCTTGCCAGCAGAATGCCCTCACTGTTGCCCGATCTCGACGATTCGGTGGCGTTGGAGGTAACGGCCATCAGGGCACTGTCGGACCGCGGCTCACCGCCGGCGCTGATTCGCAGACCACCCGTGGTGAGCCCTCACCACACGAGTTCGGATATTGCCCTCATCGGAGGCGGCAGCGCGGAGCGGCCCCGCATTGGATTGGTCACCCGGGCACATGGTGGCGTGCTCGTACTCGATGAGGCCGCGGAGTTCTCCGGGAGTGCACTTGATGCGCTGCGACAGTCGATGGAGACCGGCACAGTTGCGGTGTCGCGCAGCGGGTTTCACATCGAGCTACCTGCCAGATTCCAACTTGTCATCACCACAAACCCCTGTCCATGCGGCCGGGCGTTGGACTCCACCGGACGGCCTTGCAGTTGTT
Organism: uncultured Actinomycetes bacterium; assembly: GCA_963842975.1. Classification (GTDB taxonomy): domain Bacteria; phylum Actinomycetota; class Actinomycetes; order S36-B12; family UBA10799; genus JACJWR01. The sequence goes on from CAWJIH010000005.1 coordinate 60,845, forward strand.
CATCTGTGCAACGGCGGCGCTACCTTGCCCGACTTGCGGGGCCCCTGTTGGATCGGGTCGACGTGCGGCTCACGCTGCGGCGGCCGAGCCTCGCCGAACTCACCGGCGGCATGGGCCACACCGAAACGTCCTCGCAGGCGGCGGCCAGGGTCAAGGCAGCTCGGGAACGTGCGGCGCTGCGGCTGTCGGACACACCGTGGCGGACCAACGCAGCGGTCCCGGCACACCAAGTCCGACGCTGGTCGATTCCGGTCGACCTGCAACGCGCTCTGGACCGGGCTGCGGAATCACGGGAATCGGTGCGTGGCCTTGATCTGAGCCTTCGGGTTGCCTGGACTCTGGCCGATCTGGATGGCCTGTCGGCGCCCGGTGCCGAACAACTCGTCGAGGCGATGTCGCTGCGCAACTCCGAAGCGTGGCTGGCATGAGCGGCGGGGTGGGCCAGATTCATCCGGCGCAGCAGTCGTTGCCGACCTTGGACTCCCACGCGCCTCAGCCCGCGCCCGCGGCGACCAGCCACCACGGCGATCCACTGTGGGATGCGCAGGTTCGAGCGCGCATTGCATTGAGCCTGCTCGTGGAGCCGGGGGATCGGGCCGTCGGTGCCGAAGTGCAACAGCGCGGGGCGGTGGAGGTGGCCGAGGAACTGGGTCGGGTACGGGTGCCGTCGAAGTCCATCGGCGTGCTTTCGGAAGCGGTCACAGCTCAACTCGAGCGGGCCGCACAGGCCCAAGCGATCTGCCTGGTGCCGGGCTACCCAGGCTGGCCGACACAGTTGGATGACTTGGCGGAGACGGCACCGCTGTTGCTGTGGGCGCGGGGCAATGACTTGCGGATAGATCTGCTGCGGTCGGTGGCGATCGTCGGGGCGCGGGCGTGTAGCCCATACGGGCGGGTGCAGGCTGAGACGCTCGCCGCGGAGTTGGCGTTGTTCGGCTGGGCCATCGTTTCCGGCGGCGCCTACGGAATCGATGCCGCAGCCCATCAAGGTGCCCTCGCCGTTGCCGGTCGCACTGTGTTGGTCTCGGCCGGGGGTGTTGACAAACCATATCCACGGGCCCACGAACACCTCTACCGACGGATAGCGCAGACAGGTTCGGTGGTGTCGGAGTGCCCGCTGGGCGCGCCACCTGCGCGGCATCGATTTCCTCACCAGAAATCGACTCATCGCAGCAATGAGTCGTGGAACGGTAGTGGTCGAGGCGGCCTTGAAATCCGGGGCGCGGGGAACTGCCGCGGCAGCAGCGCGCTTGTCCCGGCACGTGATGGCCGTCCCAGGACCGGTCAGTTCGGACCTGTCCACCGGCTGCCACGACCTGATTCGGCAGGGAGTCGCCACGTTGGTGGGCGGTACCAATGACGTGCTGGAACTGGTGACTCCGCTTGGCGAATCGCCAACTCAGAGCACCGATGGGCGCAGTGTGCTGGGATTACTGGTCGCGAAGGGGCCGGTGTCCGAGGAACAGTTGGCACTCCAGGTTGGCATGGCGGCGGAGGAACTGCGGGCGCTGCTTGCGCTGCTGGAAGGAGGGGGATACGTGGTCCGCAGTCGACGTGGCTGGCAACTCACCGATCACGCCCTGATGCGCTTCGCGCAGGCGGGGTGAACGCCCCTGCGACACTGCGATCCGTGTCGAATCGCGGCGACGCGGCCCTCGAGTCATGTTGACTGGGGTCATGGTCGATAGGTCACAGCCTTCCGCACCTGCCATTGGCGAGGTGCTCGCGGACTTTGGTCGATACCTCAGCCACACCCGGGGCTTCAGCCACCACACTGTGCGGGCCTACTCCACGGATGTGGCCGCGCTGCTGGAATGGGCACGGATCCGAACCGTCGACGGACCTGGCCGACCTCGACGTCCAAGCCCTGCGGGCTTGGCTTGCGGCCCAGGCGGAATCAGGAACGGCGAGGGCCACCCTTGCCAGGAGAGCATCGTCGGCCCGATCGTTTACTGCCTGGGCCCATCGGCGGGGAATCATCCCGGGTCCTGATCCGGGCGCGAAACTACGCTCACCGAAGCGTGGACGCGCGTTGCCGCAGGTGCCGCAACAGAGCAATGTGGCGACCATGCTCGACGATCTCGCAGCGACGGCGGACGACCCTCTCGCTCGGCGGGATACCGCAATCTGCGAGGTGCTGTACGGCGGCGGGCTGAGGGTCGCTGAGCTTTGCGGTTTGAATCTGGCGGATCTGCGCCCCGATGGCTTGATCGCCGTGATCGGCAAAGGTGACAAGCAACGCCTCGTTCCGCTGGGTGAACCCGCCCAGATCGCGGTGCAGGAGTGGTTGCGGAATGGTCGAGGCGAGTTCGCCACAGACCGCAGTGGTGAGGCACTGTTCCTCGGACAACGTGGCGGCCGCATCGACCCGCGCACCGTACGTCGGATCGTGAATGACACCAGCGTGGCTGCCGCAGGGCGAAGAGTCTCCCCACATGCCCTGCGTCATGCGATGGCCACCCATGTGTTGGAAGGCGGCGCTGACCTACGGACTGTCCAGGAGATACTGGGGCATGCGAGTCTGGGTACCACCCAGATCTACACCCACGTGACAGCCGAACGACTTCGAAAGGTCTATCAGAGTGCTCACCCCCGGGCCTGACACAGTCGATGAGCTATGGCAGCGCTTCAAGGCAGATGCTGACCCGCAATCACGCGAAGATCTCATCCTGCACTACGCACCCCTAGTCAAATTCATCGCTGGACGTGTGGGAGCCAGCCTGCCTGCCACGGTGGAGAATGCGGATCTCGTGTCGTACGGACTGTTCGGGTTGATCGATGCGATCGACAAGTTCGAGCCGGAGCGTGGCTGGAAGTTTGAAACGTATGCGTTGACACGGATCCGTGGGGCAATCATCGACGAACTGCGGGGCCTTGATTGGGTGCCTCGGTCGGTTCGGGCACGGTCCAAGGAAGTGGAACGCGCCTATGGGGAGTTGGAGGCGGAGTTGCAGCGCGCGCCCACCGACCAGGAGGTAGCGGCGCGAGTCGGCATGGATGTGCACGACCTGCAGGAATTGTTTGCCATGGTGTCGTACACGCACGTCGCAGCGCTTGACGAACTGCTGCACGGTGGGGACAACGGAGCGGCCACCCTCGGGGACATGGTCGTCGATCGGCGGATGCAGGCGCCAGAAGAAGTGCTTGAGGGTCAATCCCTGCGGGAGGCGATAGGGGGTGCCGTCCACCTCTTGCCGGAACGCGACCAGATCATCGTGGCGCTGTACTACTACGAAGGTTTCACGTTGGCCGAGATCGGCCAGGTGCTCAATGTGACGGAGAGTCGAGTCAGCCAACTGCATAGCCGAGCCATGCTGCAGTTGCGTGGTTGGTTGAGCCAAAACGAGGGCTAGTCCCGCCGTGCGGCTCACAGGAATGGTGGCTTGAGCACTGGGGAGTAGCCGCGAAGCAACGTCAGTGGGTCGACGTACTCCCCGGCGAGAACGGCGCCCCAGTGCAAACACCGCGCCGAGCAGTGGGCACCAGCACCAAGGTGCCCGATGAGGGCCCCACGAGCGACTGTCGCGCCCTGCTCGACTGCGGCATCCACCGGTTCGTAGGTCGTTCGGATGCCGCCATGGTCAATCGCGACCACACCGCGATCCACAACCCGACCCGCGAACGCCACGACTCCATCGGCGGCGGCGTAGACCGGATCTGCTTGGGTCGCCGCGAAGTCCACGCCGCGGTGACCGGACAGCCAAGGCTGGGCAGGCGGATCGAACGGCTCAATCAGGTTCAATTGGGCCAGCGGAGGCTGGTACGGCCCGCCCGGCGGATTGCCATGAGGCACGCTGCCCGCGGCGCCCCCGACGGTGAGCGTCACGGCCGCCAGGACGGCGCTGCCGCAGCAAGAATCGACTCATGCCAGCACTATTTCTCTTTCATCGGCAGGCCCACTAGACCCGCCAACGGATCTGTGGACGGCCACCGGGCTACAATCGTCGCGCACCGTGCTGCACCTGCGCGGTGACATCGCATCCCCACGTATCGAAGATTTTCGACCGGTGGCCACGGTCCAACAGGCGGCCATCCGGGTGGGGGTCAGGCGCGATCAGCAACCGCTGTTTCGCGGAAAACCACAAGCCTGGGTCAACCCTGGGCGCAGGAGGCATGCACATGGCTGTCGTCACCACACGGCAGATGCTCGAAAACGGCGTTCACTTCGGGCATCAAACCCGTCGCTGGAATCCGAAGATGAAGCGATTCATTTTCACCGAGCGCAACGGCATCTACATCATCGACCTCACCCAATCGGTGGGGTTCATCGACCAGGCCTACGACTTCGTCAAGGAGACCGTCGCCCACGGCGGCACGATCCTTTTCGTGGGCACCAAGAAGCAGGCACAAGAAGCCATCGCCGAGCAGGCGACCCGCGTCGGAATGCCCTACGTCAACCACCGCTGGCTAGGTGGGATGCTGACCAACTTCAGCACGATTCACAAGCGCCTCCAGCGGCTCTCCGAGTTGGAGCAACTTGACTTCGACAACCCAGCCACCGGCGGGTTGACCAAGCGCGAGTTGCTGTCGCTGAAGCGGGAGAAGGACAAACTCGAGCGCGCCCTTGGTGGCATCCGGTCGATGTCCAAGGTGCCCAGCGCCGTATGGATCGTGGACACGAACAAGGAACACATCGCTGTGGGCGAGGCCCGCAAGTTGGGTATCCCGGTGGTTGCAGTCCTCGACACCAACTGCGACCCGGACCTCGTGGACTACCCGGTGCCGGGGAACGACGATGCGATCCGTTCGGTCGCGCTGTTGACCCGGGTGATTGCTGACGCTGTCGCCGACGGCATCGTTGCCCGCCACTCCTCGGATGCCGAAGCCGAGCCGACTCCAGAGTGGGAAGCCGAACTTCTCGGCGCCGACGAGTCGGTTGCTGCCCCGGCCGCGGAGGCAGTCGAGGTTGCCGAAGTTGCCCCGGTTGAGGAAGTGATTGTCGAGCAGGTGGCGGACGTCGTCGTTGCCGACGACGCAGCCGGCGAGGCAGCCGTTGAAGCCGCCGCTGACGAGGCCGCGGCCAGCGCCGAGGCGGTCGTCGAAGCCACCGAAACCTCCGAGCAGCAGTAGCAGAAGAGAAAAGGACACTCAGCATGGCTGTCACCGCCAGTGACGTGAAGAAACTCCGGGAACTCACCGGAGCCGGAATGATGGACTGCAAGAAGGCATTGCAGGAGGCCGATGGCGACTTTGAAAAGGCCGTGGAACTTCTGCGCATCAAGGGCGCCAAGGATGTCGGCAAGCGGGCCGCCCGCACGGCCGCAAACGGCCTCGTGGCCGCGCACCTTGCTGCCACCGACCACGGAGTGATGCTGGAATTGGCCTGCGAGACGGACTTCGTGGCCAAGACTGAAGGCTTCCAGACCCTGGCTGCCGACGTTGCCGCATTCGTGGCCGTCAAGAACCCTTCGGATCTCGACGAATTGCTGTCCGCGGAATACACCGCGGGCAAGACCGTGAGCGACTTGCTGGATGAGGCCAATGCCAGCATGGGCGAAAAGATTGAGGTTCGCCGGTTCACCCACGTCACGGATGGCTACGTCTACGTCTACCTGCACAAGCGCGACCCCGCCCTGCCGCCGAGTGTTGGAGCCCTCGTGCAGTTGGACACCGAACACGAAGAGGTTGCCAAGAACATCGCTCAACACATTGCTGCGATGTCTCCCCGCTACCTGACTTCCGATGACGTGCCCGCGGACGTCATCGAGGCCGAGCAGCGAGTAGCGCGCGAGAAGGCCATTGAAGAAGGCAAGCCAGAGGCCGCGCTGCCCAAGATCGTCGAAGGCCGGGTCCGGTCATTCTTCAAGGACACCTGCCTAGTCGACCAGCCCTGGGTACGCGACAACAAGAAGACCATTGGTCAGTACCTGAAAGAGAATGACGCCACAATCGTGCGCTTTGCTCAATTCAGCGTTGGACAGGCCTAATCGGCACGTGATTCTGCCCTACCCACCCCGGCTTGGCCAGGGTGGGTAGGGCAGACTCATGACGACCATCTGATCAGCCTGCATGAGGGAGTGGCCCGTGGTTGCAGACGTCCGCTCAAACGTCGCCCAGTCGGAACGCCAACCCAATCCGCCTACGTGGCCCGGCGTCGACAGCGACGGTTGGCAACGCGTTGTGCTCAAACTTTCCGGTGAAGCTTTCGCCGGTCCGGGCGGGGGATTGGGTGTGGACCCAGACGTGGTCCACTCGATAGCGATCCAAATCGCGGCAATCGTCAGCGAAGGCCGACAGGTTGCGGTGGTGATTGGCGGTGGCAACTACTTCCGGGGCGCGCAGTTGTCCGAGCGGGGGATGGACCGCGCCAGAGCTGACTACATGGGCATGCTCGGCACCGTCATGAACTGTCTGGCGCTGCAGGATTTCCTCGAGAAGCAGGGCATCGACACCAGGGTGCAAACCTCCATCACGATGGGACAGGTGGCCGAGCCGTACGTCCCGCGGCGCGCGATCCGGCATCTGGAGAAGGGGCGCGTGGTCATTTTTGGTGCTGGGTTGGGTGTGCCCTACTTCTCCACCGACACCTGTGCGGCGCAGCGGGCATTGGAGATCGGCGCTGGTGTCGTGCTGATGGCCAAGGGGGTCGACGGTGTGTACGACGCGGATCCTCGCGTGGTCCCCGACGCGGTGCGGTTCTCGTCCCTGCATCCTGCCGAGGTGCTCGCGCGTGGCCTGAAAGTTGCCGACGCCACCGCAATCAGCCTGTGCCAGGACAACAACTTGCCTATTGTGGTGTTCAACCTGCTGGTGGAGGGCAACATCGCGCGCGCGGTGTCCGGTGAAGAAATCGGTACCCTGGTGAGCACCAGCGTCGGGCCAATCGGTGGTCGCCGGTCAACTGATCCGCGCCCGCCTGCCGAGTCGGCTGTGGAAAACGAGGAGAAGACGTGAGCGACGGTCAGGAACTAATCGAGGAGATCCTGTTCGAGTCCGAGGAGAAGATGGACAAAGCCATCTCCGTAGCTCGGGAAGATTTCGCAACGATCCGCACCGGGCGGGCTACCCCGGCGATGTTCAACAAGCTCACGGTCGACTACTACGGAGCGGCTACCCCGCTCAACCAGTTGGCGTCGTTCCAGGTGCCGGAAGCCAGAATGATCATTGTCACCCCCTACGACAAATCATCGATGACCGCGATCGAGAAGGCGATCCGTGACTCTGATCTCGGGGTGAACCCAACCGATGATGGCCACATCATCCGAGTGGTGCTCCCGGCACTCACTGAAGAGCGACGCAAGGAGTACATCAAGATGGCACGTACCAAGGCCGAGGACGCCCGGATCTCGATCCGCAACATTCGCCGTGCGGGCAAGGAACGGTTGGAGGCTTTGGCCAAAGAAGGTGACGCGGGCAAGGACGACGTGCACCGGGCGGAAGTCCACCTTGACGAACTCACGAGCACCCATGTTGGGCATGTGGATGAGATTCTCAAGGTCAAGGAAGCCGAACTGATCGAGGTCTGACGTGGGCGCACAGTCCGAGGACGACCCAGTCGGATCACCTGAGGACGGGCCCGCAGTGGGCACTGCCGAGGCTCCAGCGTCGAAAGCCGGGCGGAATCTACCCGCCGCTATCGGGGTGGGTGTTGGGCTCGGCGCGATCGCGCTGCTCACCCTGTTTACCTTCAAGTGGCTATTCGCCGTATTCGCCCTGATCGCTGTGGGCATTGGCATCTACGAGGTGATCAACGCATTCCGGCAAGCTGGCGTGATGGTGGCTCGCACTCCGATCTACCTGGGTGCGCTGGCGATCGTCGTGCTGTCCTACCTCTACAACGTGGTGGGACTGATCATGGCGTTTGGCGTGATCGTGATCAGCGCCCTCATTTGGCGGGTGCGCCGCGGCACCACTGGCTACGTCAAAGACGTCACGGCGACCGTCTTCGTGGCGGCCTACTTGCCGTTCATGCTCGGCTTTGTGATGGTCATCCTCGCCTCCGACAACGGAGCCAAACTCATCGTGACGTTTGTCGCGCTCACCATCAGCAACGACATCGGCGGGTATGCCACCGGCGTACTTTTCGGCAAGCATCCGATCGCGCCTGGGATCAGCCCCAAGAAGTCGTGGGAGGGTTTCGCCGGCTCGGTGGCCTTCCAGGCACTGGTGGGTGCCTTGCTGTTCGCGTTCCTGCTCGACGCTCCCTGGTGGCAGGGAGTTGTCGCCGGCGTGGTCATGGCAGCTACCGCGACGGCCGGCGACTTCGCCGAATCAGCCATCAAGCGGGATCTCGGGGTGAAGGACCTCGGCAATATCCTGCCTGGTCACGGCGGGTTCATGGATCGGCTTGATTCTTTGATTCCGAACGCGTTCGTCGCGTGGCTGCTCTTTGCCATCTTCGGCCTGCTCACTATCCCAACGGTGTCCTAGCCATGAATTCAGCAGCCGACGAACCCAGCCTGGAGCAGGCCCCCGGTGAACTCGTATTCACCCCCCGGCGGCGGCGCGAGCGTCCGCCCACGCACATTGCGGATCTTGACCGAGCAGCCCGTCGGGACCGCGTCGTCGCGATGGGTCTTCCGGCCTACCGCGCCGACCAGGTGTCCAAGCACTACTTCGAACGCTTCTCGCCGGATCCGTCGACCTGGACCGACATCCCGGCCGCGGCCAGGACCGAACTTGCGGAGTCGTTGACGCCGCAACTGCTGCAACCGATTCGACGAGTTGGCTGCGATGGGGACACCACCGTGAAGTACGTGTGGCGACTCTTCGACGGTGCCTTGGTAGAAAGCGTCTTGATGCGGTACCCGAAACGCGTCACCATGTGCATCTCCAGCCAAGCGGGCTGTGGGATGAACTGCCCGTTTTGCGCTACCGGCCAGGCCGGGCTGACCAGGAACCTCTCGACCGGAGAAATCGTTTCGCAAGTGGTGGCCGGGGCCCAAGAACTTGCTGCTGGGAGCATCCCAGGAGGAACCGGCCGGGTCGGCAACATCGTGTTCATGGGCATGGGAGAACCACTTGCCAACTACTCGGCCACATTGGCGGCCGTGCGCAGGATTGTGACTCCAGCCCCGGAAGGATTGGGGATCTCAGCGCGCGGGGTCACAGTGTCGACAGTTGGCCTCGCACCTCGAATGCGGGACTTGGCCGGTGAAGGGCTGCCGGTGACGTTGGCGCTGTCGCTGCACGCCCCCGACGACGAATTGCGCGACGAGTTGGTGCCGGTCAACCGCCGATGGCCGGTGGCGGAGGTGCTGGATGCCGCCTGGGAGTACGCCGACCGCACCCACCGCCGGGTGTCAATCGAATACGCCCTGATTCGAGACATCAATGATCAGCCATGGCGCGCTGACCTGTTGGCATCATTGATCTCGGGGCACTTGGTGCACGTCAATCTCATTCCGCTGAATCCAACTCCGGGGTCGAAGTGGACTGCCAGTGACCCCGCGGTGCAGGACGAATTCGTCCGCCGCCTGCGCACCGGAGGAGTCGGCGTGACCGTGCGCGACACTCGTGGCCGCGAGATCGACGGCGCCTGCGGACAGTTGGCTGCAACTGTTTGACCTGACGTGAGTTGAGCGGCGATAGTGGAACTAGCGGATACTCGAACGCCAGACCAGACTTAAGCAGCGCTATTGCGATGCCGATACCCGCTGTGGGGCGAAAAGTCGCCGGTTGCACAACGATCGGAACAGGTGGAGCGGATGTACCAGACAAGCGCGAATCTTCGGCGAGGCCGTGTACGCACAGCTTTCGCCCCTGTGAGCGCTGCCTTGATCGCGCTGCTGCTGCTCACGTTCGGTCTGTCGACGCCCGCCGCAGCCGAGTCGGTGGTGTTGCCAGCCGCTACGGTCGAGCAGTTTGAGGAGGAACTCTTCATCCTCACCAATGAGGCTCGTGCCAAAGGGCAGTTGGTGCGGCAGCACGTGGTACCCGCCCGCTCCGCCGCTGCGCTACGACAACCGGTTGGCCAACGCCTCACGAGCGCACGCGGTCGACACCGGGGTGCGCGGTTTCTACACCTGGCCGGCGCCCGCTCCACACACCAACCCGGACGGTTTGACCCCCGGTGATCGGATGACCAATGCAGGTTTCCAATGGACCACGTCCGGGGAAAACATGCATGTCTGGTGGGACTCAGCCCACGGAGCCATGTTTGGCGAGCCTGATCGACGGCGTCAAATACAACGGGTTCATGGACAGCCCCCAACACTGTGCGAACATCATGAACCCGAAATTCACCTACGTCGGCAATGGCTATGCGTTCGTGAGCGGATCTACCTACGAGCACCATTGGGTGCAGAACTTCGCGGCCCCAGCGCCCGGAATGATCTTCGCCCCGGATGCCCCCAGGATTTCCCGAATTGATTCCGGCGACGGCACCTTGAGCGTGCACTTCACCGCACCGGTGACCAACGGGGGGCGGCCGATCATCTCGTACCTCTACTCGGTTGACGGCGGTGCTACCTGGACCGGCCGCAACCCGACCTCGGCGAGTTCCCCACTCGTGATCGGCGGACTAAAGAACGGCACCACGTACCAGGTCCGTATCAAGGCGCTAAATGATGCCTTCTTCACGCTGGGCGCAAGCGCGGCGTCGAACACCGTGGCAGCTGCTCCAAAAACCATCATCAGTACCCCTGGGGCGCCGAAATTGGCTGCGGTCACCCCAGTTGACGGCGGGGCATGGGTAGCCTTCGAATCCGGCTCAACGGGCGGACTTGCCCTGCGGAACTACGAGTACACGCTCAACGGTGGCACCTCGTGGACCGCCTTTTCGCCAGCAACGACGACGTCACCTGCGTTCATCGGCGGGTTGAAAAACGGCACCCAGTACCAGATCGCCGTACGTGCCCTCAACGATCGTGGTGCCGGTCCCCGGTCCGCAGTCATGGCGGCGACTCCCTACAGCGGCACCGCCTCGGTGTTCGTGCCGATCAATCCGGTGCGCGTAATCGATACCCGCACCAAAGGGCGGGACTCCGCTTGGCGCCGGCGAGACTCGAACCTTCAGTATCGCCCACCAGATCGCGAGTCGCGGGCGGTGCCCAAAATGTGGTGCCCGCTGGTGCCACGGCGATCGCCTACAACCTCACCTCCCCAGCCGCGGCAAGTGCTGGGTCGCTGTCGGTGATGCCCGGAGATGTGCAGGGCACACCCACAGCCGCCATCGCCTGGCGACCCGCGGGAATCCATCGCGAACGGGCTGACCGTCCGGGTCGATGGCAAACGCCAGATCCGGATCACGAACAACGCCGAAGTCGCTGGCAACGCCATCGTTGACGTGCTCGGCTACTACCTGCCGACGGCCCAGGCACCGGCAGGCGGCCGATTCACCCCCACTGCGCCAACTCGGGTGTACGACTCGTTGCAGGACCCGCAGGGCCTGCTGGTTTTTGACACAACACGTGAAATCAACGTGACCAAGTCCTTGAGCAGCGGGGCGCAAGTGATCCCCAAGAGCGCGAGTTCGATCTCCTACGTTGTCACGGTTGTTCGGCCAGCGTCCGGCGGCCACCTGCGGGTGTACCCGGGCCACGAGGCCCCCACCTTGGCATCCACGATCAACTGGGCCGAGGCTGGCGACGTGGTTGCGAACGGGCTCAGTGTCAACATTTCGCCGAGCGGCACCGTGAAGGTGTACGGGCGCAGTGCAGCACCGGTCCGTTTCCTCATTGACGTCGTCGGCTACTACCAACCCACAACCGGCAGCCAGTTCTACCCAGTCAACCCGGCGTCGGCCTACGACAGTCAAGCGGCGGCACCGCTGAACGACAAGCTTCCGTGGGGCCAACCGTCCCGCATAGTGTCCGTGAAGGACGCCCGCACCACCAAGGGCGCGATTGCGGCACCCGACGTGCTACCCGAACGGACGACCGCGGTCGCGTACAGCGTGACGGCCACCGCTACCGAGACGACGGGTCACCTGCGGGTGTACCCAGCCGATCAGCCGCTGCCTTTCTCGTCGGTGCTGAACTGGCCTGGCCGCGACTTCACCCGAATCAACGGCGGCGTGGTGGGAATGCCGGCGGATCGGAAGGTGGCGTTGTACAGCTCGTCGACGGGCATCCACGTGGCGGTCGACACGACGGGGTATTTCAAGTAGCCCCCACCGGCGCTAGCGGATGATTGAGTTGACCGCTTGGGCCACGAGGCTCCGACGTCCCGTCGCCGATTCCGAGGCATCGGCCACCTTCATCGCGGCCAACGCGGCGTTCGCCCCCAACCAGCGCAACGGTTCTGGCTCCCAGCTGCGAATCGGACGGTTGACCCAAGGAAGTTCCACTAACGCTGAGGGTGCCCCGGTGATCAGATGGGCCAGCGTCCGCCCGGCCAGGTTTGACGTTCCCACGCCATCGCCGACGTAGCCGCCGGCCCACCCCATCCCGTCAGACGGATCGAACACCACCCGCGCCCACCAGTCTCGGGCGATTCCGAGCGGACCGCCCCAGCGATGCGTGATCCGCGCCCGGGAGAGCATCGGAAACAACTCCACTAGGACTCGCTGAAGTTCGGCATGGACCTTCTCGTCGGTGTCGAATCGGGCCTGGATGGTCGAACCTGCGTGATACGGGGCGCCGCGGCCACCGAAGGCGAGGCGATCGTCGGCAGTCCGCTGACCGTAGATGATGAGGTGGCGCAGGTCATTGAACGTCTCTCGGCGGGCCAGCCCAATGTGGTCCCAGATGGCCTCGGGGAGGGGTTCAGTTGCGATCATCATGGAGTACACCGGGGCTAGGGTGCGGCGCTCGTGTGGGAGCAATGCGGTGTAGGCCTCGGTCGCACGGATCACCACCGGAGCCTGAACCTGGTGCCCGGAGGCGGTGACGACGGCGCCGGGACTGATGCTCGTCACCCGACTCTGCTCGTGAATCGTGACGCCAGCTGCTTCCACCGCCGACGCCAGCCCACGCAGCAATCTGAGCGGATCAATCGCCGCGCAATGAGGCGTGAACACCGCGCCGAGAGTGTTCGGTGGCGTTGATCCGCGAGGTTGCCTCGCGCGAATCGAGCACTCGATAGTCGTCTGGCCCGAAACCGAAACTGCGCGCGTGCTCAACATATTCGTGAGCTCGGGCAAGTTGGACCTCGCTGCGGGCGAGGTAGACCGAGCCGCCGAGGGCCCAGTCACAATCGATGCCATTGCGCCGACGCGACCCTCCCAATCTCGGCCACCGTGTCGTGCATCGTCTGCCCCATCGCGACCGCAGCCTGCTCGCCGTATTCCGCGGCAATGGTCGGATATTCGGCCGGGAACAGCGCAGAGCACCAGCCACCGTTGCGCCCGGAGGCGCCAAACCCGACGCGTCCTGCCTCCAGCACCACAACGCGCAGCGACGGTTGCAGTTCGGAAAGGTAGAAGGCGGTCCAAATGCCGGTGAAGCCAGCACCGACGATGACCACATCGGCTGTGGTGTCGGTATCCAGTGGGGGATTCACCGGCGGTGCGTTGGTGCGCGACCACCACAGCGAGTTGTTCACGACCGAGGGTGGAACATGTCGGAGACGTGCGCGGGTACCGAGACGCCACGCGCCACCGTGGTGGCATCCGGTACCGGCTGCGAAGCCTGGATGGCCAGCGGAATCCGGCCAGACCAGACTTCGGCTCGTTCGATGAGGTCCTCGGCGGTGTCGTCGGCGAATCCCGCACCCGTCTTCACACTCCACGCGCTGGGAACCAAATGCAACAGCAGCGTGGCTTTGTCCTCCTGGCTGCTCGGGTGGCGGATGTGATCCCACCGGCCGGGCAGCAGGTGGTCGGTGAGGTCGCGGAAAGCGCGTGCTTTGTCCGACCCGGTCAAGGCTTGCGCCGTTCCAAAGAGCATGGCGCAGCGGTATTCCATGCTGGATTCGAAAGCCGAACGTGCGAGTACGACACCGTCGAGCAGAGTGATGGTGGCGCAGGTAGGGGACCCCGCTGCCAGCTGGCGAAACAACCTCGATGCACTCGATCCGTGCAGCACGATGCCGTCGCGCCAAGGTGCGTAGGCCACCGGCAGCACATGCGGCCAGCCCTCCCGAGTGACGGCCACATGTGCCACCGAACCGCTTGCCAAAATTGCGGCCAGCACGGCTGGATCGCGTTCTTGCTTCTCCGGTAGCCGCTTGACTGTGGTGCTGGGAGAGGGGTTGGTCACAGCAGTTCCATGCCCTGGGTGAGCACATGACGGAGGATCTGTTCGATCTCGTCGAACTCGGCTTGACCGATGATCAGCGGTGGTGCCAGTTGGATCACCGGATCGCCACGGTCGTCGGCCCGGCAGTACAAACCGTTGTCAAACAACGCCTTCGACAGGTAGCCGCGCAGCAGACGTTCGGATTCGTCCTCGTTGAAGGTCTCCTTTGTGGACTTGTCCTTGACCAGCTCAATGCCGTAGAAGTAGCCCGCCCCTCGGATGTCGCCGACGATGTCGAGGTCGGTGAGTTTTCCCAGGGTCTCTGCGAAGGCCGTTTCGTTGCTACGCACGTGTTCGTAGAGGTCTTCGCGCTCCATGATGTCCAAGTTGGCCAACGCCACGGCTGCCCCCACCGGATGCCCGCCCCAGGTATAGCCGTGCAGGAACGAGTTTGTGCCGTGGGCAAAAGGTTCGAAGAGGCGGTCTGAGGCGATCATGGCACCCATCGGTGCGTAGCCGGAAGTCATTCCCTTGGCGCACGTGATGATGTCCGGGACGGTGTTGTAGCGGGTGATGGCGAACGGCTCGCCGATCCGGCCAAAGGCACAGATCGTCTCGTCGGCCACCAGTAGGACATCGTGGCGATCGCAGATCTCCCGGACTCGTTCGAAGTAGCCCGGAGGGGGAGGAAAACAGCCACCGGAGTTTTGCACCGGCTCCAGGAACACCGCCGCCACCGTGTTGGGGCCCTCGAGTTCAATCGCGAGTTCGATTTGGTCGGCCGCCCAGCGACTAAAGGCATCGATATCGTCGCCGTGTTCGGGTGCCCGGTAGAAGTTGGTGTTGGGAACCTTGTGACCTCCCGGCACCAGCGGTTCGAAGTACTCCTTGGCCGCTGGGATGCCGGTGATGCTCAGCGCCCCCTGCGGGGTGCCGTGGTAGGCGACAGCGCGGCTGATCACCTTGTGTTTTAAGGGTTTGCCAGTCAACTTGAAGTACTGCTTCGCCAATTTCCAGGCGCTTTCCACAGCTTCACCACCGCCGGTGGTGAAGAACACCCGGTTCAGATCGCCCGGAGCGAGATTGGCCAAACGTTCGGCAAGTTCAATCGCCGTCGGGTGGGCGTAGGACCAGAGCGGGAAGAATGCCAGCTCGCTGGCTTGCCGGGCTGCGGCTTCTGCAATCTCGGTGCGCCCGTGCCCCACCTGCACCACGAATAGGCCAGCCAGACCGTCGAGATAACTGCGTCCGGAGTCGTCCCAAATCCGAGCCCCCTCACCTTTCACGATGATCGGGACGTGGCCCCCTTGCTCGTAGGTGGAGTGCCGGGTGAAGTGCATCCACAGGTTGCGCTTGGCGCGTTCCGCGAGGAGGTCTTCGCCGGGTTCGGAGACGTACTGTTCAGAAGTGGTCATCTAGTGCCCCAGGTGTAGGTCTGCTTGCGGAGTTGAAGGTAGACGAATGTTTCGGTGCGAAGGACATCTGGCAGGGCGCGGATCCGACGATTGATCAGTTCGAGGAGGTGGTCGTCGTCTTCGCACACCACTTCCACGAGCAGGTCAAATCCGCCTGCGGTCACCACGACGTAGTCGACCTCGGGGAAGGTAGCGACGTGTTCGGCTATCGATTCGATATCGCCCGAGACGATGACACCGACCATCGCCATCCTGGTGAAGCCCACCTGAAGTGGATCCGTGACTGCGACGATCTGGATCACCTCAGAGTCCAATAGTTTGGCGACTCGTTGGCGCACCGCGGCTTCAGACAACCCCACCGCCCTACCGATTGAGGCGTAGGACCGGCGGCCATCCTGCTGAAGCTGCTCGACGATCGCTTTGGAAAGCTCGTCCAACCCTTCGGGTGTTGCCGTCCGAATTGCCATACGCGTCAGTATGGGTGTGCACCGGCGAGGATTGCAAGGGAATTCGTTGTTCGGAGCCGTCTCGACTACGGAAAGCGAAGATCGAACTCACCGGATGTGTTGATTCCCAGGTCCGGAAACGTCTAACATGCGCCTCATGGCTGAAACGGTGCTGCGCAACTTCATCAATGGTCAATCCGTGGAAGCGGCCTCGGGGGAGTACCTCGATCTGGTCGACCCCTCCACTGGCGAAGTTTTCGCCAGCGCCCCGGTCTCCGGAGCCGAAGATGTGGATGCGGCATATGCAGCAGCGTCGGACGCTTTCGTCAAGTGGCGGGCCACCACGCCAGCAGCCAGGCAGAAGGCGTTGCTCGATATCGCCGATGTGCTCGAAGCCAATGCTGCCGAACTCGTCGAACTGGAGAGCCTCAATACCGGCAAGCCGGTTGCGGTCACGGCCGCCGAAGAAATCCCGCCGATGATCGACCAGGTGCGCTTCTTCGCTGGTGCCGCGAGGGTGCTCGAGGGGCGGGCGTCTGCGGAATACATGGAGGGATTCACGTCCTGGATTCGACGCGAACCGGTGGGTGTGGTCGGCCAGGTCGCACCCTGGAACTACCCCATGATGATGGCGATCTGGAAGTTCATCCCGGCGATTGCCGCCGGCAACGCTGTGGTGATCAAACCGAGCGACACCACGCCGGTGTCCACGATCCGGATGGCCGAACTGATCGGTGACATTCTCCCGCCCGGAGTGCTCAACGTGATCGCTGGGGACCGGAACACGGGCCGACTGCTGGTGGAGCATCCACGCCCGGACATGGTGGCCATCACCGGTTCGGTCCGCGCCGGGATGGAGGTCGCCAAGTCGGCGGCCGCCGACGTCAAACGGGTGCACCTGGAGTTGGGCGGCAAGGCCCCCGTGCTGGTCTTCGACGATGCTGACGTTGCAGCCGCCGCAGAATGGTTGGCTGTGGCTGGCTATTTCAACGCTGGCCAGGACTGCACCGCCGCCACCCGGGTGCTCGCAGCGCCTGGGGTCTACGACGATTTCGTCGCCGCGTTGGCCGAACAGGCCGCCGCGACCGCGACCACCTACGAGAACGGGCGCAACGACGAAGACGCCCTGGTGCCCCCGGTCAACAATGTGAATCAGTTGGAGAAGGTGCTCGGATTCATCGAACGTGCCCCTTCCCACGCACAGGTCGTGGCCGGCGGTGCGCGGCAGGGCGACCGCGGCTTCTTCATCTCCCCGACGGTGGTCGCAGACCTGCGCCAAGACGACGAAATGATCCAGGAAGAGATCTTCGGCCCGGTCATGACCGTGCAGCGATTTGATTCCGAGGAGCAAGCGGTTGCTGCGGCCAATGGTGTGAAGTACGGCCTGGCTTCGAGCGTCTGGACCAAGGACGTTTCCCGGGCGCTGCGGGTGTCGAACGCATTGGACTTCGGATGTGTGTGGATCAACACCCACATCCCACTGGTCGCGGAGATGCCCCATGGCGGCTTCAAACACTCCGGGTACGGCAAGGACTTGTCGATGTACGGCTTCGAGGACTACACCCGAATCAAGCACGTCATGGCGAACCTCGAGGGCTGAGCAAGCACATGAACACCGGTAGTCAATGGATCAATGGTGCGCGCTGCGAGGGCACATCGGGGCAGTCGATCGACATCGTCGACCCTGCCAATGGTGAAGTCATCGAGACGTTGACCCTGGCTGGTCCCTCCGATGTGTCGGATGCCGTCGACTCCGCGCAAGCTGCGTTCGCCGAGTGGTCCAGTGCGCCGCCGGTGGTGCGCAGCGAGGCCCTGAGCGCCCTTGCTGTCCGAATGGCCCAGCGCGCCGAGGAGTACGCCTCGCAAGAGTCCCGACAGGCTGGAAAACCGATCCGTCTGGCCACCGAATTCGACGTGCCCGGTTCGATCGACAACGCCGCCTTTTTTTCAGGTGCCGCGCGACATCTGGCTGGGTCCGCCGCCGCGGAATGGGATGGCACCCACACCTCCACTATCCGCCGCGAAGCAATTGGTGTGGTCGGCTCCATCGCGCCCTGGAACTACCCGCTCCAGATGGCCATGTGGAAGATGCTGCCGGCAGTTGCGGCGGGCAACACCGTGGTGCTCAAACCAAGCGAACTCACCCCTTTGACCTCGCTGATGCTGGCCGAAGACGTCGCCGCCGCCGGCATTCCAGATGGTGTCTTCAACGTGGTCAACGGGCTCGGTCCGGTGGTGGGCGAGGCGCTGGTGTCGCATCCGCAGGTGCGTATGGTCTCGTTCACGGGCTCGACGCGGGTTGGGCACCGGGTGGCCGAACTCGCGATGGCTGGATTGAAGCGGGTGCACCTGGAACTGGGTGGCAAAGCTCCATTCGTGGTGTTCGACGATGCCGACTTGGACGCCGCGATCCATGGGGCGGTAGCGGCGAGTCTGATCAACACCGGCCAGGACTGCACTGCCGCCACGAGGGCGTACGTGCATCGCTCCCGCTACCAGCAGTTCGTCGACGGGGTGGCGGATCTGATGGCCTCGGTCGTGCTGGGGGACACCTCCTCGGCCGACACCGACCTCGGACCGCTCATTTCGGTAGCCCAGCAGAGTAAGGTCGCGAGCATGGTCGATCGCGCGGTTGCCGGTGGTGCGCGGATCGCGACTGGCGGCTCCGTGGGTGCCGGTGAGCTGTCGGCGGGAAGTTATTACCATCCGACGCTGCTCGTCGATGCCCGCCAAGACAGCGAGATCGTGCAGGAAGAAGTGTTCGGACCGGTGCTCGTGGCGCTGCCCTTCGACAGCGATGACGAGGCGATTGCGCTCGCCAACGACACTCGCTACGGATTGGCTGCATCCGCGTGGACCACAGATGTTGTGCGTGCCCACCGTGCCAGCCGAGAGATCCAGGCGGGCGCGGTGTGGATCAACGATCACATCCCGATAGTGTCCGAAATGCCGCATGGTGGCTACAAGCAGTCGGGTTTCGGCAAGGATATGAGTCAGTATTCATTTGAGGAGTACACGCAGGTCAAGCACGTATCAATGGACATCAGCGGGGTCGCGCACAAGGCCTGGCACCGCACCATCTTCAGCAACCCCGTAACCGGTTCGTAACCAACGGGCAACGCGCCCACATCAGCGAGAGAGAAGACTCACGTCATGACCAATGGACCAGTTGATCCCAGACTCGAATTCCTGAAGAAGGCCATGTCGCGGCGAGGTTTCCTGGCCGCTGCGGGCGCCACTGGTGCAGCGGCAGCACTAGCCTCGTGTGGCACCGGAGGGTCCAGTGATGGCACGACTGGTGACGCTGGTTCGGGCGATTCCGGCGGCGACAACAACACCATCGTCTGGGCCAACTGGACGCTCTACCTGGACTACGACCAAGAGTCGGGCACCTACCCCTCGCTGGAGGCCTTCGAAGAAGAGTCGGGCTACACCGTTGAGTACCGCGAGGACATCGAAGACAACGTTCAGTTCAACGGCAAGGTTTCCCCGCAGTTGGCCAACGGCCAGAACATCGGCTACGACCTCGTCACGCCCACCGACTGGCTGGTTGCCGAATGGATTCGTAAGGGCTACGCAGCGGAGATCACCGCTGCCAACGTGCCCAACAAGTCGAACATCCTGCCGACACTCGCTGAGGTCGAATTCGATCCCGGACGCAAATACTCGCTCACCTGGCAGTCCGGTTTCGGTGGGCTGGCCTGGAACAAGGAACGGATCCCGGATGGTCTCAAGTCCATCGACGACCTGTGGAACCCCGAACTCAAGGGGAAGGTCGTGGTGCTCTCGGAAATGCGCGACACCGTCGGTCTCATCATGATGAGCCAGGGGGTCAACATCGATGAACCGTTCACCAATGACCAGTTCATGGCCGCGCTCGACGTGCTTCAGCAGCAGGTCGACTCCGGCCAGGTGAGTCAGGTCAAGGGCAACTCCTACAAGGAGGACTTGATCAACGAGCAGGCTTGGGCGGCCATCGGCTGGAGCGGCGACATCTTCCAGATCAACGCCGAAGAGGGCGACAAGTGGGAGTTCGCCCTCCCCGAAACCGGCGGCACTCTCTGGTCAGACAACCTGCTCATCCCAAGCACGGCGCAAAACAAAGCGGGCGCCGAGGCACTGATGGACTTCTACTACCGGCCTGATATCGCCGCACAGGTTGCCGCCTACGTCAACTACGTCTGTCCGGTACAAGGCGCGCAGGAGGAGATGGAGAAGATCGATCCAGAACTCGCCCAAAGCGAGTGGATCTTCCCCACGGACGAGATCCTGTCGAATGCCCAGGTCTTCCGGCCGCTCACTCCGGAGGAGCAGTCCGAGTACACCGAAGCATTCGGACGAGTGGTCCAGGGCTGACCTGTGGCCAAGGGCACCGATGTCACTAAGGCACAGGGAGATCTGCGCCTGGAACGGCTGACAAAGAACTTCGGCGACTTCGTTGCTGTCGACGACCTTTCGCTCACGGTGCCGCAGGGCTCGTTCTTCGCCCTGCTTGGCCCTTCGGGATGTGGCAAGACCACGACGTTGCGGATGGTTGCGGGCTTGGAAGATCCCAGCGCTGGTCAGATCAAGATCGGCGATGCCGACATCACCGGACTGAAGCCGTTTCGGCGGCCGGTGAACACGGTCTTTCAGAACTATGCGCTGTTTCCGCACATGGACATCTACGAGAATGTCGCTTTCGGTCTGCGACGCCGCGGGGTCAAAGACGTCAAGACCCAGGTCATGGAGGCCCTTGAGTTAATCGAGTTGTCCCACGTGGCCAAACGCAAACCGGCGCAGCTTTCCGGCGGTCAGCAACAGCGCGTTGCGCTGGCGCGAGCCATCGTGAACCGGCCTGCGGTGTTGCTGCTGGACGAACCGCTGGGAGCGCTGGATCTCAAACTGCGCCGGCAGATGCAACTTGAACTCAAGCGAATCCAAACTGAAGTTGGACTCACGTTTATCCACGTCACCCACGACCAAGAAGAGGCCATGACCATGGCCGACACCGTTGCGGTGATGAACCACGGGCTCATCGAGCAGATGGGTCCACCCACCGAACTGTACGAGTCACCCAGGACCGCCTTCGTTGCGAACTTCCTCGGCCAGTCCAACCTCTTCCCGGCAGCAGTCGTCGAAGTCGACGGCGAAAATATTGTGCTTGAGGATTCGGACGGGCGGTATCGGATGCCGATCAGTCGGGTGGCGCCGAGCGTTGATGCGATTCGCGGCGGTCGGGTGCTCGTCGGCGTCCGTCCGGAGAAGATCCACATCGAGCGCCTCCGCGAGGCCCATGAAATCCCCGCCGACGGCAACTACGTCGATGGCATAGTGCGCAGCAGCAGCTTCCTCGGCGTCAGTACTCAGTATGAGGTGGCCACTCCCGGCGGTGAAATGATCAACGTATTCGCACAAAACCTCAGCCTGCGTGACTTCTTGGCCGAAGGTGATCACGTTCGGCTGTCGTGGGCGCCACAGCACGGCTTCGTTCTCAATGGCAGCGAGGACATCAACGCCGGCGTCGAAGTTGCCACCGCGGCGGCGGCTGGATAGGTCGGGCTATGTCGATTGCGGCGGCTCTGGCCGAGACCGCGGACCAGGGTCCGAAGGCACCACCCCCGAAGCGGCGGGGAAAGTCCGTCCCCTACCTGTTGATGCTCCCGGGTGCCTTGTGGCTGGGCATCTTCTTCCTGGTTCCGTTGGTGACGCTGTTCCTCACGAGTCTGCAAACCCCGGTGCCCGGTGGAGACGTCGGCGAATTCCAGCAGACCTTCAACTTCTCGAACTATCCCGAAACCCTCACCGACTCGAACTACTACGTACCGTTGCTGCGATCGTTCCTCTATTCGGCGAGTGCCACCGTCCTGGCCTTGCTCATCGGCTATCCACTTGCCTACGGCATCGCCTTCAAAGCCGGTCGCTTCCGCAACATCCTGCTGGTCATGGTGATCGCCCCGTTCTTCGTGTCGTTCATTCTGCGCACCATCGCCTGGCGGCAAATCCTGGCGGATGAAGGCCCGGTCGTCGCGGTGCTGCGAATCATCGGTTTGGTGGGCCCCACCGGTGGGGTGTATCCGTCAGCCATCGCGGTGGTGGCGGGCTTGACCTACAACTTCCTGCCCTTCATGACGTTGCCCATCTACGCGAGCCTGGAGCGGGTTGATCATCGACTGGTCGAAGCTGCTGGCGATTTGTACGCCTCGCCGTGGACCGGCTTTCGAAAGATCACCATCCCGCTGTCGATGCCCGGTGTGGTGGCCGGCACGTTGCTCACGTTCATCCCGGCGGCCGGCGACTATGTCAACGCGGCGCTGCTGGGCACGCCAAAGAACACGATGATCGGCAACCGGATCGAATACACGTTCCTGAGCGTGAACGATTATCCGACGGCTGCGGTGCTGTCGTTCATCCTCATGGCGAGCATTCTGATCATGGTGCTGTTGTACGTCCGAAGAGTGGGGACGGAGGACCTGGTATGAGTGTGGACACCAGACCACAGGAGCCCCCCGCGGTTCAAATGTCGGTTGCCCATCGGGTTCGGCGGTGGTTCGGGGCGAACGCCCTGCGCATCTACATGGTTTTCGCGTTCGTGTACCTCCTGCTGCCAGTGGCCTACACGTTCTTGTTCTCTTTCAACGACGCCGGGCGCACCAACCTCACCTGGCGGGGCTTCACCCTTGACAACTGGTTGAACCCCTGCGGCGCTCCTCAGGTGTGCCAGTCGGTCGTCAACTCGCTCACCTTGGGCCTGCTCGTCACCGCCGTGGCAACCCTGATGGGAACGCTGATCGCGTTCGCGCTGGTCCGCTACCGGTTCCGTGGCCGGGCCACCACCAACCTGATCATCTTCCTGCCCATGGCCACCCCGGAGGTGGTTCTCGGATCGTCGTTGCTGGCCCTGTTCCTCAACATCTTCGTGCCCCTGGGGTTCTGGACCGTGGCAATCGCCCACGTGATGTTCTGCATCTCCTTCGTGGTGGTCACGGTCAAGGCCCGGCTGGCCAGTTTGGATCCGCGGCTGGAGCAGGCTGCCATGGATCTGTATGCCAGCGAAGCGCAGGCGTTTCGTCGGATCACACTTCCCCTGGTCGCACCCGGCATCGCAGCCGCAGCGTTGCTGGCTTTCTCCTTGAGTTTCGACGACTTCATCATCACCAACTTCAACTCCGGCCAATTCACCACCTTCCCCAAGTTCGTCTATGTCTCCGCCACTCGGGGCATCCCGCCGCAGGCCAACGTGATTGCCTCGGCAATGTTCTTTATTGCGCTGGCACTGGTGGTGTTCGGTCAGATCATCGGCATCCGCCGAAAGCGGGGCTGAGGTGCCGTTCGCTGATGCTCCCGGACCGGGCGCCTACGCGGCGCTGCGCGATGTGCGCCATGAGCCGTTCTGGCTGTCCCGACCAGAGCGACCGGCGGCCCGCCCAGGCCTAGCGGGGCCGGTCACCGCGGATCTCGTTGTGGTCGGCGCGGGACTGTCCGGACTGTGGACTGCGCTGCGCGCCAAGGAGCGCTACCCCGAGTGGGACGTGGTGCTGGTGGAGGGCGATCGGATAGCCAACGCGGCGTCTGGGCGCAACGGTGGATTCGTTTCCGCCTCCGTCACCCACGGTGCCATCAACGGGCTTGATCGGTGGCCGCACGAGTTTCCCCAGCTGCACCGAATGGGTCGGGAGAACTTTGCTGGGATCATCGACACGGTGTCTCGCTACGCCATCGACTGCGATTTGCAGGTGGTGGGCGAACTCGACGTTGCCACCGAGGACTATCAGGTCGACGGGCTGGCGGAGCATCAGCAGCGCCTGGCAGCGGCCGGTGTGTACCTGGAGTTGTTGGACGCCGAACAGACCCGCGCCCGCGTTGATTCCCCGACCTATCGTGCTGGGCTGATCGATCCTGATGTTGGTTTGGTGGACCCGGCGAAACTCAGTTGGGGCCTAGCCAGCGCAGCCGAGTCGCTGGGTGTGCGCATCTTCGAGCACACCGAGGTGACCGACATTAGGCGTGCCGGTGCGCAACTGGTGCTGACGACTCCCGCCGGGCGTCTGCGCGCGGCTCGGGTGGCGCTGACCACCGCGGCTCACCAGCCGTTGCTCCGGCGGATCGCGCTGTTCGTGGTGCCGGTGTTTGACCACGTGGTGGTGACCGCCCCGCTGCCCGACGATGTGCGTGCGGCCATCGGTTGGGAGGGGCGCGAAGGCATCGGTGACTCCGGCAACCAGTTCCACTACTACCGACTCACAGCGGATAACCGCATCCTTTGGGGTGGCTACGACGCGGTGTACCAGCGCGGGGAACGACCGGGGTCGTCGCTGGAGCGGGACGACTTCCTCACTGCCCGCCTTGTGCAGCACCTGCATGACACCTTTCCGGCCGTGGCGGGGGTGCCCATCGAGTATGCATGG
Source organism: uncultured Actinomycetes bacterium (assembly GCA_963842975.1). Classification (GTDB taxonomy): domain Bacteria; phylum Actinomycetota; class Actinomycetes; order S36-B12; family UBA10799; genus JACJWR01. The sequence goes on from CAWJIH010000005.1 coordinate 85,153, forward strand.
GCCGGCGCCATCGACACCTGTTCGCGTTTCAGTGCCTTCTGGGGGCAGGCATACTCTGGCCAACTTGCCTACGTTGCCGGTTTCACCGGCCTCGGCGTGGGTGCCTCGCGATTCGGTGCCGACGTGCTGCTCGATGTGTTGGCGGGCGAAAGCACCGAACGAACCGCGTTGGAAATGGTCAACTCCACTCCGCTGCCGTTCCCACCGGAACCGGCGCGCCAGTTGGTGATCGACCTCACCCGGCGTTCCATTTCCGCCGCTGATGCCAATCATGGTCGCCGCAACCTGTGGCTGCGCACCCTGGACCGGCTCGGGCTCGGATTCGACAGTTGACACCCCACCGAAACTTCGGTGCCACGCTGGCACCTATGTGACCTCACCCCCACCGACCGCTGCTAGGCCCGAGGAGAACGACATCAGATGACAGCACCAACACGCATCACACATTGGATCGACGGACGGGCGTCCACCGGGACGCCGGAGCGCACCGGAGATGTCTACGATCCGGCAACTGGCGCAGTCACCGCGACAGTCGACTTCGCAACTGCGGCCGAGCTGGATCTTGCGGTGCAGGCTGCCCGGCGGGCCTTCGGAGAATGGGGCACCGCGACGCTGACCACCCGTATGGCCGTGATGTTCCGCTTCCGTGAACTGCTCAACGCCCACAAAGAGGAACTCGCCGAGATCATCACCTCGCAGCACGGCAAGGTCCTCAGCGATGCCCTTGGGGAGGTGGCACGGGGGCTTGAGGTGGTGGAGTTCGCCTGTGGCAACGCGCACCTGCTCAAGGGTGGGTACTCCGAAGGAGTGTCCACGGGCGTGGACGTGTATTCGATTCGCCAGCCCTTGGGGGTCGTCGGAATCATCTCGCCGTTCAACTTCCCGGCGATGGTCCCCATGTGGTTCTTCCCGATCGCGATTGCGGCGGGCAACACCGTGGTGCTCAAACCGAGTGAGAAGGACCCCGGGGCGGCGATGTTCATTGCCGAGTTGTGGTCGAAGGCTGGGCTACCCGCCGGTGTTTTCAACGTGGTACACGGCGACAAAGAGGCCGTCGACGCGCTGTTGGTGCACCCTGATGTTGCCTCGGTCTCGTTCGTCGGATCCACCCCGATCGCGAAATACGTGTACGAGACCGGCACCGCACATGGCAAGCGGGTCCAGGCCCTCGGCGGTGCGAAGAACCACATGCTGGTGTTGCCCGACGCCGATCTGGAACTCACTGCAGACTCCGCGGTGAACGCAGGTTTCGGCTCGGCCGGAGAACGGTGCATGGCGATTTCGGTGGTGCTGGCGGTCGAGCCGATTGCCGATCGAACTGGTCGCGGCGATCGCTGGGCGGATGTCCACTTTGCGCACCGGTGACGGTCGGCGAGGATGCGACATGGGGCCGTTGGTCACCTCGGCTCATCGGGACAAAGTTGCCGGGTACGTCGCCGCCGGGGTCGACGAAGGGGCCACCCTGGTGGTCGACGGCAGAGAGGTGCGTCCGGACGGCGACGAGGCCGGTTTCTGGCTTGGGCCGACCTTGTTCGATCACGTCACCACGGACATGAGCATCTACACCGACGAGATCTTTGGTCCGGTGTTGTCGGTGGTTCGAGTGGCCTCCTACGAAGAGGGTTTGGAGCTGATCAACTCCCACCCGTTCGGCAACGGCACCGCAATCTTCACCTGCGATGGCGGAGCGGCACGCAAGTTCCAGCAGGAGGTGCAGGTTGGCATGATCGGGGTCAACGTGCCGATCCCGGTGCCGATGGCGTATTACTCGTTCGGCGGTTGGAAAGCTTCGCTGTTCGGCGATACCCACGCCCACGGCGCGGAGGGATTCCACTTCTTCACCCGCGGCAAGGTCGTTACGAGTCGCTGGCCGGATCCGGCCCACGGCGGCATCAACCTTGGGTTCCCCACCAACGGATAGGCGGGCGTCGGTGACGCGGCGACTGCTATACGACCCGCAGGTCGATGAGGTCTTCCAGTCCTCGAAATCCGCCAACGTCTCGGGTGTACAGCGGCAAGCCCTGCGCTAGCGCGATGGCAGCGATCATGAGATCAACGGCTCGGGCACCTCTCGGTTTGCGCTGGACAGACAGCACAGAGGCATACACCAGCCCGTAGGCTCGCGCTGCCGCGATGTCAAACGGGATCGGGTCAAACGCGGCTTCGGCGCGCTGCAATCGGTCCTGGCGGCGCGCACTTTCGACTGCGTTTGTGGCGGCATGGGGTCCGGCGGTGAGTTCGGCCAAGGTGATGGAGCAAATGGCCACCTCCCGTGGCAGGACCGCGGGATCGATGTCCTCGAGACCGATGACGACTGAGGTGTCCAACAGGCCGCGCTCCGGTCGCGCATCAGCCACGAGGGGTTGTGTCCTGGCTCGCGACGGCATCCAGGTCACGCCGGAAGGCTGCGCCGTCAATTCTTGGGGCGCCTCGAAAGGCATCGACGGCCGCCTCGGCGCTCACGTACTGCAGGCGACGCAAGGGGGACAGCCTAGCCACAGGCGCCCCGGCGCGGGTGACCACCACGTTGGCACCCCGCTCCACTTCACGCATGATCCTCCCGCTGTCGTTGCGGAGTTCCCGCTGGGTCACTTCCCTGTCCATGCTGCCAATGTAGCAAGGGGTGCTACACCCGGTGGGAACGATCTGTGGATACGTGCCAGCAGGACGTCTAGGGTCGGAGCATGACCAGATATGGCGCGCAGTTCGGTCCCGACATCACTTTCCTCGGCGTCCCGCCTTGTGATGCGGATGATCCGGCCACTTACGCCGACTCCGACGTGGTGATCATCGGGGCACCGTTTGACGGGGGCACTTCGGCCCGGCCCGGGGCCCGATTCGGTCCCAAAGCGTTGCGCGAGGCCTGCTACCTGGCTATGGATGGCTCGCGGCCGAGTTTGGCGCTGCGCACGGACGGTCTGCTTGACCTCAACGTGCGCGATGCCGGCGACGTCGAGATGTACGCCGGCGACGCTGCGACCGCCTGCGCTGCGCTTGAGCCGGTGGTGGAAAAGGTTGCACGCAACGGGGCGTTGCCGTTGATGCTCGGCGGGGACCACACCATCACCTGGCCAGACGTGACTGGGGTGGCCAGGGCAGTGGGCTGGGGGCGGGTGTCGGTGATCCACTTCGACGCCCACGCCGACACCGGTGACATCGAATTCGGCTCGCTCATCGGGCACGGCCAACCGATGCGGCGCCTCATCGAGTCGGGCGCGGCCCGCGGCGACCGTTTTCTGCAGATCGGTCTGCGCGGCTACTGGCCCGGACCGGAGACGCTGGACTGGATGGCAGCGCAGGGTATGCGGTCGTTCGAGATGACCGAGATCGTGGCCCGCGGCCTGGACGAGGTGTTGACCGAGGCGCTTGAGATCGCCATGGACGATTGCGACGCGGTATTCCTCTCGGTCGACATCGATGTCGCAGACCCGGGTCACGCGCCCGGAACCGGCACACCAGAGCCAGGGGGCCTCACCGGGCGGCAGTTGCTCGATGCGGTCCGCCGCATCTGCTACGAGGTGCCCATCGCCGGTATGGACGTCGTGGAAGTATCGCCGCCCTACGATCACTCCGACATCACCGCCATGCTTGGCAATCGAGTGGTGCTGGAGGCGCTGTCCGCGCTGGCCCGGGCCAAAGCAGACCGGGCGTCCGGCTCGCGTTGGGATCCGCTGCAACCCTTGCTGGAGGGCCGGGGGGAGCAAGCGTGACCGAGATAGTCGAATCAACCCGGGTGACGTTTCCTACGGGTGCGATTGGAAGCAACCTCGACCGTCCTGGCAGTACTTGACCTGCCGATCGGCACCGGCGTCATCACTGCCGAGTCGCCGTTCCACCCGCTCGACCACACGTGGCCGGATCAACCTGCGGACACCGGCACTTTGACTCTCGGCGATGACTGCGTCAGCGTGATTGATTGCGTCACGGGGGCCCAACGCCTGGGTTCGGACACGGTGAGCATTGGTTCCGATATCGGCGCTCGCCGAGGTGATGACGACTGGCACTGGTTTGTGGTGCACGTCGTGGACGCGCCTTACTCGGCAGCTCGCACGTGGGTCGGGGCGCAGGCGCGATTGCAGGTTGAACCGATTCGGCGCGCCCGTCTGAGTGCCTCCCACACGGCCTGCCATCTGATGGCGTTCGCGCTCAACGACGCCCTGGCGCGAGCGCTGGCGCAAAGTGCCGAACACCGATTCGCTGGGGAACCCCAACTTCGACGCAATCGCGATTACCTCCTCGCGAATCGGCCCGGAATCGAGCATCGATGTGTACCGGCTCGGGAAGTCCCTTCGCAAGAAGGGTTTCACCAGCGCAGCCACCGATACCCAGCCGAGTCTGGCCGAGTCCCTCGACGCCCTCGCAACTGCTGTGACGACGCGGCTCAGGGACTGGATCGGCACCGATGCGCCGGTGCGAGTCGACGCCCCGGACACCGGACTTGCCTCGCCCAGGAAGTGGGAATGCGAACTGCCTGAGGGGACGGCCACGGTGCTCTGTGGTGGCACACACGTGGACCGACTTTCCCAACTCGGGGAAGTCGAGGTGTCGGTGACGCTGAATGAAGACAACACCGAAATGACTATTGTCACCTCGCCGTCACCTCAGATTTGTGAGTGACCGCCGAGCGAAACGTACGTATTCGGTCAGGATTTTCTCAAGAGAGTGATCCTTGTCACATTGTTTGCCGCAATCAACGCTTGAATTCGCATCAGTATGTGGTTCACGTCACGCCGACCCCGGTGTGAGGTGCCTCCCCGCCGGCCGGCCGCGGCGACTGTGAGGCCATCTGATGCGGCCGACAACTTCGAGGAGAACACGTATGCGAGTAACACCGAAGATCGCCGGAGCATTCGCCGCGGCAAGCGTTGCCCTGATCACCTTCACCGGCTGTACTCCCGCCCAGGTACAGGCGTGGCGCAATGCCCAGGTGCAGACGTCGTCAGCAGGTGAGCGCGCGATCTCTTCGGCCTACTCGGTGCTGGGCTACCGCTACACCTGGGGCGGCTCCTCGCCGTCCACCGGTTTCGACTGCTCCGGTTTGGTGCGTTGGGCCTACGGCACGGCTGGCGTGAATCTGCCTGGTGGTTCCTACAACCAGATCCACCGTGGCTACGCGGTTTCCTACCCGCAGCGCGGTGACTTGGTGTTCTACGGCCCCGGTGGTAGCCAGCACGTCGCCATCTACATCGGCAACGGTCAGGTTATCCAGGCCAGCAACCCCAGCACCGGCGTTCACACCGCCAGCATGTACTACATCGGTCAACCCTCAGCCTTCCGTCGGCTCTAACTCCCGGCGGCCTGACATCGCCTGGGTTGGCCGCAACCGGTTGGCTGGGTGGACCGAGGGCGAAGGGTGGCAAGGCAGCGGCAAGGGTGAATGATGCGGCCATGACGGTGTTGTTTCGAAACGGCACGGTGTGGACCGGGATCTGGCGTGATGGGGAAGTCATCGTCAGTGACGCGGTCGCCGTGGTTGCGGGTCGGATCGCCGCCCTGGGTGCAGTTGCGCTCGAGATGGCGCAGGGCGCGCAGGTTGTCGACCTCGAGGGAGGTTTCCTGCTTCCAGGGTTCGGCGACGGCCACGCCCATCCGATGAAGGCCGGGGTAGCCTCACTGTTTGCACCGATCGCGGCGGAGTCCTCCATTGCGGGTGTGCAGCGGACGGTGGCCGAATGGGCTGCGGCTCATCCGGATGCGGCCTGGGTGAGAGGTGAGGGATACGACCCGGCGCTTGCCCCCGCGGGGGTGTTTGATCGGGCGTGGCTCGACGACGTGGTGCCGGATCGCCCAGTGATGCTTCGGGCGTCGGACTACCACACGGCGTGGGTCAACTCTCAGGCGCTTGCTGTGGCCGGCATCGACGAAAACACCCCGGATCCACCACGGGGCGTCATCGAACGGGCGCCACTGGGAACCTTGCGAGAGTGGGGTGCCTGGCGGCTCGTCGAGGCGCACTTGCCGCAGTTGACCGAAAGCCAACGGCGCGCCGCCGCGGGCTGGGCGGTGGACCAGATGGTGGCGAACGGAATCACGTTTGTACAAGATGCGTGGGTCGAAGCCGACGAACTTCTGATGTGGCAGTCAGCGCCACTGCGGGTGCGTGCGAACCTGGCGCTGCTGGCGGAACCGGAGAACTGGCGCACGCAGTTGGCATGGTTTGCCGACGTGCGCGCCCAGGATGCCGATCGGTTGACCGCGCGGAGCATCAAGTTCTTCGCCGACGGAATCGTCGAGGGCGGCACGGCTCACATGCTCGAGCCGTACTGCGGCTGCGGCGGTCACGGTGTGGCCAACTGGCCAGCGGACGAGTTGGCCGCGGCAGTCACCGCCGTGGTGGGTGCCGGATTCCAGCCCCACATCCACGGTATTGGCGATGCCGGGATCAGAGTGGCGCTGGACGCTTTCGCCGCGGCCGCGCAGGTCCACGGGCACGCCGGGCGGCCGGTGGTTGCCCACTGCCAGGTGATTGATCGGGCCGACCTCGCGAGGTTTGTCGAGTTGGGCGTCACAGCCAATTTTGAGCCGTATTGGCTCAAGCTGGACCCCGACCAGACGCAACTGTCGCAGCCGCGGCTCGGGCCAGATAGGTCGAGCCGGCAGTATCAGGTCGCCTCGCTGCTGCGTTCCGGCGCGAATGTGTCGTTCGGCAGCGATTGGCCTATCAGCTCGCTGAATCCGTTGGACGGCATTGCGGTGGCGGTGACTCGGCAGCTGCCGGATGGCACGCCTGCGGGCGGATGGCTACCGCAGGAGCGGCTCACCGTAGATGAGGCCTTGACGGCCTACACGGCCGGCGTCGCTCGACAGGTCGGGGCCGAGGACTTCGGCACCTTGCGGCCAGGCAATCGTGCCGAATTCGCATGGTTGGCTGTGGATCCCCGCACCGTGGACCCGTTGGCCATTGGTGACATCGAGATCCGGCGCCTGCCGGTGTAGCCTCGCCGCTACTCCTCTGGCACCAGCACGGGGGAGTCGTGGTGCAGGGTCTTGCCTCGGAAGAAGTCCGGCATGAAGATCATCGTCACCGCCATCAGCACCGCACCCAAGGCCAATGATCCGACGCCGATCACGAACACCCCGCCGATTCCCCAAATGGTGGTGTAGCCGTAGTCCGGATTCAACGAATCGTAGGCGCTTTGGAACAAGGCGTACGTCAAGATCAGTGCCCCAGCCAGCGGGAAAATGAACTTGTTGAAGAGTTCTTTGGGGCCGCTGCGCAGCGACTGCTTGCGGAAGAACCACACCGCCGCCCAGCCCGTGAGCCCGTAGTAGAAGGCGATTGCCAAGCTGGTGGAGGCGACTGCGTCCTGCAACACGTTCGAACTGATCAGGCTCAGGCCGATGAATAGCGCGATTGAGACGACGCCCATCATCGTGGTCGAAAACGACGGCGTCATGTAGCGGGGGTGCACTACCGCGAACCGCCGTGGAATCGCGCGGTAGACGGCCATCGCCAAAGTGCCCCGCGCGGTCGGCAAGATGGTGGTCATCATCGAGGAGATCGCGGAAACCAGCACGGTGAAAGCAAGCAGTTTCGCGCCGAACACACCGAGCACTGGTTCGGCCCAGATCGCGAAGATGTCGGAGGCGTCTTCCTCGCTGGACAGCTCGTTGATCCCCAAGTACGACAGTGCGGCAATCGTCACGAACACATACAGGAACATCAAGATGATGGTCGAGAGGATGGCGGCACGGCCGGGGGTGGTGGTTGCGTCGTCGGTCTCCTCGTTGACAGCCAAGGTGGTGTCGAAGCCCCAGTAGATGAACAGGCACAGCAGGAAACCTTGCACAAAGGCCGACCACGACGAGATCTCGAACGGGTTGAACCATGACACTTGCGGAAGCATCGACAGCTCACCGAAACCGCCGCCACCGGCGACCGAGACCAGCGACACGATGCTGAGCATTCCCAAGGACACAATCTGCAGCGCGACCATGGCGTACTGCAGTTTTGCGGCGCCTTCGATGCCGCGGTAGGTGATGTAGGTCATGATCGCAACGAAGATGCTCCCGGTTGCGAGCATGACGAAGGTGTTCGCGGCTAGGTCGGGTAATCCGATCAGACTGTAGAAATAGTTGGCGGTCACCTCAGCGGCACTGGTCATGAAGATGATGCCAGCAATTGCAATACCCCAACCGCCCATCCAGCCGGTCTTCGGCCCGAAGGCTTTGGTGGCCCAGGTGAAGGTGGTGCCACAGTCGGGAATGACACTGTTGAGTTCCCGGTAGGCGACCGCGGTGAGCCACATAGGCACGAAGGCCAGCAGCATCACGATCGGTGCCTGGTTCCCGACCGCCATCGCCACGAACGCGATGGTGGCCGCCAGCGAATATGCCGGCGCAGTCGAGGCCAATCCCAGGTTGACCGTAGACCACAGCCCAAGTGCGCCCTTGCGAAGACCTTTGTCCAGGTCGAGGTCGGCCTCGACCTCGGAGTAGCCCTCGATTGCCATGAGCGAACGCTAAAGCAAGAGTGCGGCCGATGCTGCCATATAGGCTTCTGCCACGCATGATCAGCTCCTTCCGGTCGACCGGAACATCTCAGCGGCGTTGGTAGCCGCAGTCAGGAGGACAGTCGGATGCGGGTACTCATGCTTGGTGCCGGTGGGGTGGGGGAGTCGGCGGCGCTGATCGCGGCCAGGAGAGACTTCTTCGAAGCCTGGGTGGTCGCCGATTACGACCTTGCACGGGCCCAACGGGTGGTCGATCGCACCGGGGATCCGCGATTCGTCGCCGCCCAGGTGGATGCCAATGACTTCACCGAGTTGGCGGCGCTGGCGCAACAACATGGAGCCACCCACATGCTCAACGTGGTGGACCCTCGCTTCGTGATGAACACCTTTGAGGCGGCGCGGCTCGCAGGTTGCGACTACCTCGACACCGCGATGAGTCTGTCCAGCAAGCATCCAGAGGAACCGTATTCGAAGACCGGCGTGAAGTTGGGTGACCTGCAGTTCGCCGAGGCCGACGAATGGGAGCGCAACGAACGCCTGGCGCTGATCGGGATCGGCGTGGAGCCCGGGCTGGTGGACGTCTTCGCTCGATATGCCCACGACAAGCTGTTCAGCGAGATCGACGAACTCGGGGTGCGCGACGCATCCAACATGGTGGTGGCGGGCTACGACTTCGCACCGTCTTTCTCGATCTGGACAGTGATTGAGGAATGCCTGAATCCGCCGATCGTTTGGGAGAAGGACGAAGGCTGGTACACCACAGAACCCTTCTCAGGTGCGGAGGTTTTCGACTTCCCGGAGGGAATCGGCCCGGTGGAAGTTGTCAATGTGGAGCACGAAGAAGTGGTCCTCATGCCGCGCTGGATTCCGGCGCAGAAGGTGACCTTTAAGTTCGGCCTTGGCGACGAATTCATCGAGGTACTGAAGACGCTGCACAAACTGGGCCTGGACAAGGTCGAACCGGTGAACGTTCGGGGCCACCAAGTCAGCCCCCGCGATGTGGTCGCCGCTTGTCTGCCGGATCCAGCGAGTTTGGGCGACCGGATCACCGGGAAGACCTGCGCTGGCCTATACGTCACCGGTCGCGGCAAAGATGGCCAGCCACGGGCGGTGTACATCTACCACGTTGCCGACAACGCGTGGACGATGAGCGAATACGGCACCCAGGCAGTGGTGTGGCAAACCGGTATGAATCCGGTGGTGGCGTTGGAGTTGCTGGCCACCGGGGAGTGGTCAGGCGCAGGGGTGCTCGGGCCGGAAGCCTTCCCGGCCGAACCATTCCTGGACTTGCTGCGCGACGGTTACGGTCAGCAGTGGGTTATCCAGGAACGTCCCGCGACTTCGGCGGGCTCCTGACCCCTATCGGGTCCCAGCTGCGAGGGCCTCGCCGACGACGTCCAGGCCCTCGTGGAGCAGCTCGTTCGGGATCGTGAGCGGCGGCAGAAACCGGATCACATTGCCGTGGGTACCCGCGGTCAGCACCATCACGCCCTGGGCATGGCAGTGCTTGGCGATAGCAGCGGTCAATGCCGCGTCTGGCCTGCCGGTGTCCGGGTCCACAAACTCCACCCCGATCATCGCGCCGCGGCCGCGGATGTCGCCGATCTGCGGATGCGCTTCGGCCATGGCGCCTAGACGGTCGTAGAAGATGGCCCCGATTTCTCGCGCCCGGGCTACCAACCCTTCGTTCTCGATGGCGTCCAGAGCGCCCATCGCAGCGGCACACGCGGTGGGATTGCCGCCGTAGGTGCCACCCAGGCCGCCTGGATGCACCGCATCCATGAGTTCGGCCCGTCCGGTGACAGCAGCCAGCGGCAGCCCCCCGGCCATTCCTTTTGCCATCGTCATCATGTCCGGTACGACGCCTTCATGGTCGCAGGCGAACATGTCGCCGGTGCGGGCGAAGCCGGTCTGGACTTCGTCGGCGATGAAGACGATCCCGTGGTTGCGACAGTACTGGGCCAGCATGGACAGGAAACCGGGGGCGGGATCGATGAAACCGCCTTCGCCCGCGATCGGCTCGATGATGATGGCGGCCACGTTGTCGCCGCCTAACTCGCGATCGATTCGCGTCATCGCGTGCTCTGCGGCTTGCATGCCGGTGCGGCCGTCATGGAACGGGTAGGAACCGGCCACGCGATAGATCTCTGGCGCGAAGGGGCCAAAGTGCTGCTTGTAGGGCATGTTCTTGGCGGTCAACGCCAGTGTGAGGTTCGTCCGGCCGTGGTAGCCGTGTTCAAAGGCCACGACCGCTTGCCGACCGGTCGCGTGGCGGGCGATCTTGACCGCGTTCTCCACCGCCTCGGCACCGGAGTTGAACAGGGCGGTTCGTTTCTCATGATCCCCAGGCGTGAGCGCGTTGAGCCTTTCGGAGACCGCCAGATAGATCTCGTAGGGATTCACCATGAAGCAGGTGTGGGTGAACGACTGGACTTGCGCCTGAACGCCGGCGACGACGGCGGGGTTGGAGTTCCCGACGCTGGTCACCGCGATCCCAGAGCCAAGGTCGATCAGCGAGTTGCCGTCGACATCGACGAGGACCCCACCCCCAGCGGCGACAACGTAGACCGGTAGCACGACGCCGACCCCAGCGCTGACAGCCTGCTTTCGTCGCTGATCGAGTTCCGCTGACTTCGGGCCGGGGATGGCTGTGACGACGCGTCGTTCCTGCGGCAACCCGGGGCCGCCGATCATGTGCTCCATGCGATCAGAATAGGTCAGCAGGGCCAGCATCGCCTGATTCGCCCGCAGCCGAGAGCGGGACGGTCCGCAACCGCGGTGAGGGCGGAATCCTCGGCGCCAGCTTCAACGAGATGCGAGATCCAAGCAAGGCGTGGGCACGAACCACACTTTCGTGAGCGATTGGGCCGGTGAACGCAGTTGCGGTTCGGGCGGGCTAGCCTGGGCCAATGGGGACAGGGGAATCGTGTCAGTCATGTGGGGCCCACCTTCTGGACAGCCAGACCTACTGCACGTCGTGCGGCGCGGTCGTGCGCGCACGCCAGCAACCGGAGCAGTTAGCGCCTGATTCCGTACCCAGCTCATCCAAGGTGAAGCCAGCCTGGCCGCTACTGGCCGCGGCCGGTGGAGTCGTGGCGATTGCCCTGCTCGGTGGCGGTCTGTTGTGGGCGTCGTCAGGCGGCAGCCAAGATCCGGAGGCGGTCAGCGCCGTCGTCACCCCGCCTAGCGCACCGCCAACGTCGGCGGCAAGTCCCGCGCCCGTCGTCACGGTGACGGCGACGGCGACCACCGTGGTGGAGACCCCGGCGCCCACGGAAACCGTCTACATCACACCCGAGCGCAGCGGCCAGTCGTCAGCACCCGACTACTCCAGCGGAACAACTTTCGCCGGCTACTGGAGCGGAAGTATCCAAGGGGACTACTCGAACTATCGAGTTGTGCTCGACCTTGACGAAAGCATCAGCGGTTGGGTCAGCGGCACGGTCACGACTACGAAACTCCGCGACGGCAGCACTGGTGTGTGGGAAATTTCCGGCACTGCTTCGGGTGATCGCGTCGTGCTGACCCCCGATAATTGGATCAGCCGGCCGAACAGCACCTGGGAGCGGGACACTGTCACTCTCGTCAACTCCGGCGGCACCCTGACCGCGTCATTCGTGGATCCGCGGGAACCGAACAAGACGTGGGGCAGCACCGTCCTGTCGTAGACCAGTGACGGCATCCGCTTGTGGCTAGGCTGGCGGCTATGGCCATTATTCCGTTTTACGTTGCCGGTCGAGCCGAGTCTTCTGCCACCGAGCGTGACGTTCTCAGCCCCTACGATGGCGCGCTGGTGGGCACTTACGCCGTGCCGGGCCCAGCGGACATCGAGACGGCGATCGCCGCTGCCACCGAGGCGTTGCCGGAAACCCGCACGCTCAGCGCCGCCACCAGAGCAGGTGCCCTCGACCACATCAGTGCCCAACTTGCTGCCAGATCCGACGAAGTTGCTGCGCTGATCACCGCGGAGAACGGCAAACCCGCGATGTGGGCCCGCGCCGAAGTTGCCCGGGCGGTCTCCACTTTCCGCTGGGCGGCGGAGGAGGCCCGCCGCTTTTCGGGTGAACTCCAACGACTTGACACCGATCCGGCCGCAGCCGGGCGACTGGCATTGGTGCGCCGATTCGCCGCTGGCCCGGTGCTCGGGATTTCCCCGTTCAACTTCCCCTTGAACCTCGTCGCCCACAAGGTGGCCCCGGCGATCGCCGCTGGAGCGCCAATCCTGCTGAAACCTGCGCCCAAGACCCCGCTGTCGGCCCTGCTGCTCGGAGAGATCCTGGCAGAGACCGATCTACCTGCTGGCTCGTGGTCGATCCTGCCGGCCGACGACGCAGATGCCCCTGGCATGGTCGCTGATCCGCGCCTACCCGTTATCAGTTTCACGGGGTCGGAGAAGGTCGGCTACGCGATTCAGGCGGCGGTGCCGGCCAAGCGAGTGATCCTCGAACTTGGCGGCAACGCAGCGGCGGTGGTGATGGCCGACTTCGACAGTGAGGCCGACCTCGACTGGGCAGCCTCCCGGATCGCGACCTTCGGCAACTATCAGGCCGGCCAGTCGTGCATCTCGGTGCAGCGGGTGTACGTCCATTCGGCTCTGGCAGCGGAGTTCACCGAGATCTTGACCGCCAAGATCGAAGCACTGGCCACCGGAAATCCAGGAGATCCCGAGACCGTGGTCGGTCCCATGATCAACGTTGAAGCTGCTGCCCGGGTCGAGTCCTGGGTCGGTGAGGCGGTCGCCGAAGGCGCGACGGTGCTGTCGGGGGGCACCCGGCTCGGCACCGAGATGGCGCCGACTTTGTTGAGCAACGTGTCGACGGCATCAAAGTGCTACAACGAGGAGGTCTTCGGTCCGGTGATGACGCTGAGCACCTTTGACACCGTGGACGAGGTTTTTGCGGCCGTCAACTCTTCCCGATTCGGCCTCCAGGCGGGTGTGTTCACCAAGGACATTCACACGGCTTTCCGGGCCCACGCCGAACTGGAAGTCGGCGGGGTCATCATCGGAGACGTGCCGAGCTACCGGGCCGACCAGATGCCCTATGGCGGGGTGAAGAACTCTGGAGTCGGCCGGGAGGGCCTGCGCCACGCGATGGATGACTACACCGATGTGCGGGTGATGGTGCTGACCGGACTGGAGTTGTGAGCGCACCGCGCCGAGTTGTCCTACTCGGCTCCACCGGATCTATCGGCACGCAGGCCCTCGAGGTTGTTGATACCCACCCAGGCGAATTCGAGATCGTCGGGCTCGCTGCTGGCGGCAGTAGCGTCGCCTTGCTGGCGGAGCAGGTGCTGGCCTATGCCCCGCGGATAGTCGGCGTCGCCAAGGCCAGTTCCGTGCAGGACCTGCAGTTGGCCCTCTATGCCGAGGCCCGCGCCCGTGGCTACAGCGCCGGGGAGTTCATGCTGCCAAGAATCGTGGCCGGTCCGCAGGCCGCCGCGGAGGTCGCAGCCACAGACTGCGACGTGGTGCTCAACGGCATGACCGGATCGGTCGGGCTGGGACCCACACTGGCGGCGTTGAAAACCGGTGCCACTTTGGCGTTGGCCAACAAAGAATCCCTGGTCGCGGGTGGGCCCTTGGTCAAGGCGGCCGCTCGACCAGGCCAGATCGTTCCGGTGGATTCCGAACACTCGGCCCTCGCGCAGTGTTTGCTGGCGGGCACCCGCGCGGAAGTCCGCCGACTCGTGCTCACCGCCTCGGGTGGGCCGTTCCGCAACGCCACGCAGGCCGAACTCGACGCCGTGACCCCGGAACAGGCCTTGAATCACCCCACCTGGGATATGGGTCCGGTGGTCACTGTGAACTCGGCCACGATGGTCAACAAGGGGCTGGAAGTGATTGAGGCCCACCTGCTGTTCGACGTTGACTATGCCGATATCGACGTGGTGATTCACCCGCAGTCGATGGTGCATTCGATGGTGGAGTTCGTCGACGGATCGACGCTGGCCCAGGTGAGCCCGCCGGACATGCGCCTGCCGATTGCGTTGGGGATGACGTGGCCGCGCCGACTTGCAGCCGTATCGCCCGCCTGCGACTGGACCAAAGCATCCGAATGGGCCTTCCTCCCGCTGGATCCGCAAAGGTTTCCTGCCGTTGCGCTGGCGAAATCCGCAGGGGCTGCCGGGGGTACCGCCCCAGCGGTCTTCAATGCAGCCAACGAAGTCTGTGTGGCGCAGTTCCTGGCGGGGAACATTGGCTTCACCGCAATTGTTCGCTCCGTGTCCGAAGTCCTCGCGGCCCACACCGCGGGAACTAGCTTCGTGCCTGGAACCGCCATGACCCTCGCCGACGTCGCAACTGCGGAGGCGTGGGCCCGTGCCGAGGCCGAGCGCATACTGAACACCCACCACAATGGTGGTGAGGAGCCGCGAACGTGAGTACGGAGCGCACATGATGTTGACACTGCTGGGCATCACGATCTTCGTGCTGGCGATTCTGGCCTCGATCGCCCTGCACGAACTTGGCCACCTCACCCCGGCCAAGAAATTCGGGGTCAAGGCCACCGAATATTTTGTCGGCTTCGGGCCCACCGTGTGGTCGACGAAGCGAGGCGAGACCGAATACGGGGTCAAGGCGATCCCCTTCGGCGGCTACGTCCGCATGATTGGGATGTTCCCGCCGGCCGCGGATGGGTCGGTGCGTTCCAGCAGTACCGGCCGACTCGGGCTGTTGATGGAGCAGGCACGCAAAGACTCAGAAGCCGAAGTGCTCACCGAGGCCGATCGCAAGCGCACCTTCTACAACCTCAGCGTGCCCAAGAAACTCACCGTCATGTTCGGCGGGCCGGTGATGAATCTGATCTTGGCAATTCTGCTGTTCACCCTGATGTTCGTGGGGTTCGGGCTTCCGGCGCCTTCGTTGACGGTGTCCAACGTGACCGAATGTGTACCGACGAGCGCCTTGGACGACGGCACGTGCGCGGCCGGCGAGACGCCAAGCGCGGCCGCTGCCGCGGGAATCGAACCCGGCGACACCATCACTGCCCTCAACGGTCAACCCGTGGATTCTTGGGAAGCTTTCACCACCGAGTTGCGCTCCACAGGTCCTGGGGAAAGTACGGTCACCGTCGAGCGGGACGGGCAGACCCTGGCGCTGCCGGTGGAACTCACACTGACTCCGCGGCCGGTGATTGTGGATAACCAAGACACTGGTGAAACGGAACTTCGACCCTTCCTCGGCGTCGGTCCGACCTTCGTGCTCGAGCCGCAACCGCTCACCGCGGTGCCTGGCGAAGTGTGGAATCTCACCGTGCGATCCGCCGTCGCACTAGCCACCTTTCCGGCGAAGTTGGCAGGAGTCGCCGAAGCGGCGTTCTCCGACGGCCAGCGTGATCCCGAGGGGCCGATCGGTGTGGTCGGTGCCTCGCGGATCTCTGGCGACGTCGCTGCTGCGGACCTGCCCGGAACCTGGAAAGCGGCGCAACTGATCGGGATCATCGCCTCGGTCAACCTGTTCCTGTTCCTGTTCAACATGATTCCGCTGCTACCACTCGATGGTGGGCACATCGCGGGCGCGCTGTACGAGGGGGGCCGACGGAAGTTGGCTACCTGGCGCGGGCAGCCAGACCCGGGCCCGGTTGACGTGGCCCGGCTGCTGCCGGTGGCGTATGGCGTGGCGATCGTGCTGATCGGCGTCAGCCTGCTGCTGCTGTACGCCGACATCGTGAGTCCGGTGCGGATCACCTAGCGGTTCCCGGAGAGTCGCGCGCGCATGATCCGAGGCTGCGTTGGCTCGACCCAGGGGCGATAATGACAACGGCCAACGCGTGATGAGGAGTGTTTCAGATATGACGGTTGAACTGGGCATGCCAGCCCCCGCCACTGTGGCGCCTCGGCGCAAGACCCGCCAACTCACCCTGAACCATCCGACCCACCCGGTAAAAGTCGGTGGTGACGCCCCGGTCAGTGTGCAGAGCATGACCACCACCGTGACTGCGGATGTCAACGCGACCCTGCAGCAGATTGCCGAACTCACCGCGGCCGGCTGCCAGGTAGTTCGGGTTGCCGTGCCAAGCCAAGATGACGCCGATGCGCTGCCGCAGATTGCGCGGAAGTCAGGCATCCCGGTGATCGCCGATATCCATTTCCAGCCCAAGTATGTGTTTGCTGCGCTTGACGCCGGTTGCGCCGGGGTGCGCGTCAACCCTGGCAACATCAAGAAGTTCGACGACAAGGTGGGCGAAATCGCCCGGGCCGCGGCCGATGCCGGAACGCCCATCAGGATCGGCGTGAATGCCGGATCCCTGGATCCCAGGTTGCTGGCGAAGTACGGAAAGGCCACCCCGGAAGCGCTAGTGGAGTCGGCGCTCTGGGAAGCGTCGCTGTTCGAAGAACACGACTTTCGCGACATCAAAATCTCGGTCAAACACCACGACCCGGTGGTCATGATCAAGGCCTACCAGCAGCTTTCGGCAGCCTGCGACTACCCGCTTCACCTTGGCGTGACTGAAGCTGGACCTACCTTTCAGGGGACCATCAAGTCTGCGGTTGCCTTCGGGGCGCTGCTGTCGCAGGGAATCGGCGACACGATCCGGGTGTCGCTGTCGGCCCCGCCGATCGAAGAGGTGCGCGTCGGTATCCAGATTCTCGAGTCGCTGAATCTCAAGGAACGCGGGCTGGAAATCGTGTCCTGCCCCTCGTGCGGTCGTGCGCAAGTCGACGTCTACACCCTCGCTGAACAAGTGACGGCAGGCCTGGAAGGTTTGGACGTGCCACTACGAGTGGCGGTCATGGGTTGCGTTGTCAATGGGCCGGGTGAGGCGCGAGACGCCGATCTAGGCGTGGCGAGCGGCAACGGCAAGGGGCAGATCTTCGTCAAGGGTGAGGTCATCAAGACCGTTCCTGAGGCGCAAATCGTGGAGACCCTCATCGAAGAGGCCATGCGCTTGGCCGAAGGTATGGCCAACGAGGGCGACGAAAGTTCGCCGGTGGTGACAGTCGGCTAAGGACGCGGATCACCCCCGGCGGTGGGACGGATGGTCTTGGACAATGCAAGTTCGACGACTCAGCGATGCCGACCTCCCCGACGTCAACGCCTTGTTGGCGGCCGATCCCGTCGCCAATTGCATGCTGCGCTGGCGGGTAAGTGCCAGCGGCATCAACCGGATCGGCGGCGACGTGCTCGCGGCGGTGGACCGGCGGGAACTCCGTGCAGTGGTGCATGTGGGGGGCAACATGATTCCCGCGGCCGGATCTGACCCAGTCGCCCTCGCCGCCGTGGCTGCCCACATCAGCAGCCTGCCGCGTCGCAGTGCCTCGGTAGTGGGGTTGGCCGGTGATGTGCGAGTGCTGTGGCAGGCCCTGCAGCCGGGATGGGCGCCGGCCCGGGAAGAACGCATGGATCAACCGCTCATGGTCGCAAACCGCCCGCCTTCGGTGCTCCCAAACACCGACGTCCGGTTGGCCGAACCGATCGATGCCGCACTGCTCTACCCGGCCACGGTGGCCATGTTCACCGAAGAAGTAGGGATCTCGCCGCTGGAAGCCTCCAGCGAAGCTGCCTACCGCGCCCGGTTGATGTGGCTGATCCGACAACAGCGGGTGTACTGCACGTTTGACCGCACAGGGGTGGCGTTCAAAGCCGAGATCGCCGCGGTCACCCCGGAGGTATGCCAGGTGCAAGGGGTGTGGGTGCGGCCAGATCTGCGGGGCCGCGGCATAGGCTCAGCCGGAATGGCCGCAGTGGTGGCTGCCGCCAGCAAACCTGCGCGGCGCGTTAGCCTCTACGTCAACCACTACAACACCGCAGCCATCGCGGCCTACCAGCGAGCCGGTTTCACTCAGGTGGGCACGATGGCATCGGTGCACTTCTAGCGGCCCTCGCGCCGGTAGGGTGACGGAACTGCTGTCAAATCCTCCGGGAGGCCCCGCGCATGTTGCTGCGTATGTCGTCTTTGTTCTTGCGTACGCTGCGGGAAGATCCGGCCGATGCTGAAGTTCCCAGCCATCGACTGCTCGTTCGGGCCGGCTATGTGCGTCGGGTGGCGCCAGGGATCTTCAGTTGGCTGCCGCTCGGAGTCCGAGTGCTGCGGCAGGTGGAAAACGTGGTGCGGCAGAACATGGATTCGTCCGGTTTCCAAGAGGTCCACTTCCCGGCGCTGCTGCCGCGCGACTTGTATGAGGTGACGGGTCGCTGGGACGAATACGGCGATACCCTCTTCCGGTTGTCCGATCGGCGAGGTGGGGACTACCTGCTCGGGCCGACCCACGAAGAGATGTTCACCGACCTGGTCAAGTCCACCTACTCGTCCTACCGCGACCTGCCGGTGTCGCTCTATCAGATTCAGACGAAGTACCGCGACGAAGCCAGACCCCGCGCTGGGATCCTACGGGGACGCGAGTTCGTGATGAAGGATTCCTATTCGTTTGACCTGACCGACGCTGGACTCGACATCTCCTACGCCCAACACCGGCGCGCCTACCAGGCCACCTTCGCCGAACTCGGCCTCGACTATGTGATCGTCTCGGCCCAAGCCGGTGCGATGGGCGGGTCGAAGAGCGAGGAGTTCCTAGCCCCGAGTGTGAATGGCGAAGATACCTTCGCCCGCTGTGCATCGTGCGGATACGCCGCGAACACCGAGGCCGTCATCACCGTGCCGCCGGCTGAGGTCGACCACAGCCAGATTCCTGCCGCGCACGTGGAGGACACCCCCGACACCCCGACGATCGACACCTTGGTGGCTATCTCAAACGAGCGGCCAGAGCTCAGTAGGCCGGATCGAGCATGGCACGCTGCCGACACCCTCAAGAACGTGGTCGTGATGCTGACCTACCCGGACGGCTCAGCGCAGCCGCTCGCGATTGGGCTCCCCGGTGATCGGGAAGTGGATCTCAAACGGCTGGAGGCCGCGGTACATCCGGCTGAAGTTCGCACGTTCGAGGAAGACGACTTTGCCGCCCACCCGGACTTGGTGAAGGGCTACATCGGCCCCGGCGCCCTTGGCACCGACTCGGCTAGTGGCGTCCGCTACCTGCTCGACCCGCGAGTGGTCCCGGGGACCCGCTGGATCACCGGGGCCAACAAGCCCGGCAGACACGTCTTCGACCTCGTGGCAGGCCGGGACTTCACCGCCGACGGCGTGATCGAGGCCGCAGAGGTGAAGCCTGGTGACACCTGCCCAGAGTGCGGAGGTGCGTTGGCACTCGACCGGGGAATCGAGATCGGACATATTTTCCAACTCGGGCGCAAGTATGCCGAGGCACTCGACCTCACCGTGCTTGACGAACGAGGCAAATCCCAGGTGGTCACCATGGGTTCATATGGCATCGGAGTCTCGCGGGCGGTTGCTGCCATCGTGGAGCAGAGCCACGACCAGCGCGGCATCATCTGGCCGCGCTCGGTGAGCCCGGCCGACGTGCACGTGGTGGCGGCCGGCAAGGACGACGCGATCTTCGAATCGGGTGAAGTGCTCGTATCTGGGCTGGTGCAGGCCGGCCTCACGGTGCTCTACGACGATCGCCGCGGCCCCTCCGTTGGTGTGAAGTTCAACGACTCTGAACTGCTCGGGGTGCCCACGATTGTGGTGGTCGGCAAGCGACTCGCCGACGGTGTGGTGGAGATCAAGGATCGCCGCACGGGTGAGCGCCACGACGTGGAACTGGCCTCCGCGGTGGCGCACATCGTTTCGCTGGTGCGCGAGTAGCTCCCGGCAGCCGTGCCTAGTTGCCTGCGGCCGGCGGGATCGGTTCGGTGCCGGGAAATGCTTGCTCCTCGGCGCCCCAGGTGAGGGCGCGAACGGCGGCTGCCTGCGCCGTGCTGGTGCAGTAGGGCCGGTCGGTTTGGACCACTGCGCCGGCGACCGCCGACCATCGAGGTACCAGGGCCAACTCCACTTCGGCCGCCAGCGCGGCGGCATCCGATTCGGATTGGTACGGCGGCAGGTCGAAGGCGGCAGGTGCCGGTGGCGGTGCTTCGCCGGTGGCCCCGATGCGGGCACGTAGCCAGTCGCGCTCGGCTCGATGGGCAGTCAGCGCAGCAAGAGCGTAGGGCCGCTGGTCGACGGCCACCCACGCAGTCAGCGCGCCATAGGCAAACACCGCTGCGTATTCCGCCGTCAGCGCGGCCACCAGTGCGCCAGCACCTCCGGGGGGAACTTCCACAGTCATGATTCAACCGCGAGGGCAGTGACGTGTTGTGCCTCGGAGGCGCTGATCAGACACAACAGCGAGGCCAGTTCGCTGTCGGTGGTTCGGGTGCAGGCTCCAGAGTGCAATCCAACCGCCAAGCGCTCCGCTTCGCGCAGTTGGGCCAGCACGTCGACCTGCAACGTCGGGGTTGGTGAGGAAAGCGGCGCCGCTGGCTCGGTCAGGCCCGCCCGGAGTGCCTCTGCATGAGCCAGGTGGCTTTCCAGGATTGGTTCCAGCGAAGCGGCCAAGTCGGTTCGTTGGGCTATCACTGCCTGGTAGAGGGCGATGAGGGCGAGCTCGTCGCCCAATGACTCTCTGCGTACGGGGTCAGTCGGCGAATCCGCCGAATCGCCTTCCCCCCGCGTACAAGCCGACAGCAGCGGTAGCGCCGCCAACCCTAGGCCCAGCACGGCTCTGCGGCTGGTTCGAACGGTGGTGCTCATGGCATCAGCCTAGGCGGCGCTACCCTTATCCGGTACGGCAGCGATCGGTGTCGGTGTGTCAATCGAATGGAAGGGTTTGCGCTGATGGCGAAGAAGGCCGATCGTGGCAAATCGTCCAAGGTGGAACGAGTGCTCGCTCCGGTGGTCGAGGGTGCGGGCTACGATCTCGAGTCCCTCGTGGTGCGACCGGCCGGGAAACGGACCCAGGTGGTTGTGACGGTGGATGCCGATGTGGTGGACTCCGATGGCCTGGCGACGCTCTCACGCGCGGTTTCTGCCGCTCTTGATGCCTCCGAGGTGATGGGCGAGCAGGCCTACACTTTGGAAGTGACGTCTCGAGGGGTGGGGACTCCGCTCACGCTGGCCCGCCACTGGCGTCGCAACGTTGGCAGGCTGGTGGCAGTGCATCTCGACGATGGCACCGGATTCGAGGGCCGGCTCACCGCAGCGGATGAGGTCGGCGCTGTGGTGGAAGGCCGACGGGTTGACTTCGCCGATGTGGAGCGGGCCGTGGTGCAGGTCGAGTTCGGAGATGAGGACTAGATGGACATCGACGTCAACGCACTCAAGGCGCTGGTGCGCGAAAAGAACATGTCGCTCGACGTCGTGGTGGCATCGATCGAAGAGGCGCTACTTGTGGCGTATCGGCACACTCCAGGTGCGAGCAGTCGGGCGCGGGTGGAGCTTGACCGACGCACCGGACACGTCGTGGTGTGGGCGGGTGAAACCGATGACGACGGCAACCTGGTCGGCGAATACGACGACACACCGAGCAACTTCGGTCGGATCGCGGCCACCACCGCAGGTCAGGTGCTGCGTCAGCGGCTGATGGAAGTCACCGATTCGGCCACCGTCGATGAATTCGCCGGTCGGGTCGGGTCGTTGGTGTCCGGCCTGATTCAACAGGGGCGCGACGCCACCAAGGTCTTCGTGGACCTAGGCGATGGCATCGAGGGTGTGATCCCGCCCACGGAGCAGGTGCCCGGCGAGCAATACCAGCACGGCCAACGGATCAAGGCGGTCGTCACCGAGGTGCGCCGGGGCCCGCGTGGACCGGTCATCACCTTGTCCCGGACTCACCCGGATCTGATTCGGCGGCTTTTTGCGTTGGAATCCCCCGAGATCGCCGACGGTACGGTCGAAATCGTGGCGGTTGCCCGGGAAGCTGGGCACCGGAGCAAAATAGCGGTCCGGCCGACGGTCCCCGAGGTGAACGCCAAGGGTGCCTGTATTGGGCCGATGGGGCAGCGGGTCCGGGCCGTCACGTCGGAGTTGCATGGGGAAAAGATCGACATCATCGACTTCGATGAGGATTCGGCAACCTACGTGGGCAATGCACTGTCGCCATCCCGAGTGGTCTCTGCTCGCGTTGTCGATCCGGTGGCACGAAGTGTGCAGGTCATCGTTCCGGACTACCAACTCTCGCTCGCGATCGGCAGGGAGGGCCAAAACGCCAGACTGGCGGCACGGCTCACTGGATGGCGGATCGACATCAAACCCGACTCTGCGCCCGCTGCCGACGACATCCGGTGAAGGGGGTAGACTCGGCGTCGCAGGTGGAGCCAGGCACCCCGATCCGAACGTGTATCGGGTGCAGAGTCAAAGCCCGCAAGACCGATCTGTTGAGAGTCGTGGGTCAAGGTTCCCGAGTGGTTCCGGATCCCACTGCTGTGCATCCGGGCAGGGGAGCGTACCTCCACCCAGATGTGGGCTGCTACACACTCGCAACTCGCAGGCGAGCTTTCGCCCGCGCGTTGCGCATCACCGGAGAAATCGACACCACGTCCCTCCGCGCAGCACTCTCCCCGGATCATTCCGACCAGCCGCAAGTGTCAAGGGAGCACAGGATGAGCACCCCATGAACGGGCAACCATGAAGTCATCGTCATACCACTGACGGCTCGGTCGCTGTGCGCGCCCCGGGCCAGAACGGAGAGAAGTGTCCAAGGTCCGGGTTTATGAAGTCGCAAAAGAATTAGGTATTGAAAGCAAGGAAGCAGTCGCCAAGCTTCGGGAACTTGGCGAATTCGTGAAGAGCGCCTCGTCCAGCATCGAGGCTCCAGCCGCCAAAAAGTTGCGCGCCGCGTATGCCGGCTCCGCTCCGGCGGAGGCCCCGGCGAAGGCACCGGCGAAGAAGCCTCGCCCCACCCCGAAGTCTGCCGCCCGCCCGGCGGCTACGCCAGCGTCAGCGCCGAAACCGTCGGCTACTCCAAGCCCGGCATCGCCTGCTTCGATCATCGGAGCAACTCCGGCCGGCAAGAAGCCAGCAGTGCCGGCGGCTCCAGCCGCGTCAACGCCCGCTCCGCCGGCAACCGAGGTTCCCACGACAGCGGCACCGGCGCCATCCCCAGCCCAGCAACCGGCGCAGCCAGTTGCCCAACCGGCGGCACCGCAAACCGCGCCCGCCGCACCGTCGCCTGCGAGCGGCACGGTGCCGGCACCAGTTCCGGGACGCCCCGCCGGCCCGGCGCCGCGCAAGCCTGCAGCGGCCCCGGCGGCCCCGGCATCAGCCCCTGCAGCCAAAGCTGGAGAGGCACCACGTCAGGGCGCAAAACCCGCTGCCGGAGCGTCGACCCCCGGAACTGCTGCCCCTGCCGGTGGACGCGGACCAGCACCATCGTCTGGGGCCCCTCGGCCCACCCCGGGTACGCCCGGAAAACGGCCAGGCAACCGTCCTGCCGGCGGATCGCGTCCGGGCAACAACCCGTTCAGCAGCAGCCAAGGAATGCGCGCGAGCGGACCCCGTCCGGGCAACAACCCATTCAGCAGCAGCCAAGGCATGAAGCCGGATGCACCGGCACCTGGCGGTCCGCGACCCAACCCGAACATGATGCCTCCCCGGCCACGTAAACCAGCCGCTCCCGCGGGACGCGGTGGACCGCGTCCTGGAGGCGGCAGAGATGGCCGTCCCGGCGGTGGCGGCGGAGGCGCCGGCCGTGGTGGGCAATCCAGCGGCGGTCAGCGTCCCGGCGGCGCACCGACGACGGCGGGACGTCCCGGCCAAGGCAGGCCAGGCGGCGGCGGACCCGGCAGGCCGGGTCAAGCAGGAGGGGCGTTCGGTCGACCCGCGGGTCCGGGTGGACGCTTTGGCGGACGTCCGGGTCGCAAGAGTCGCAAGTCCAAAAGGGCGAAGCGGCAAGAATTCGACAACATGGCAGCACCCACGCTCGGTGGCGCAAAGGTCGCCATGGGCGATGGGCGCACGATCCGTCTACCACGTGGCGCTTCGTTGACCGACCTCGCGGAGCGCATCGACGTCAATCCGGCGGCGCTGGTAGCAGCCCTGTTCAGCCTCGGCGAGGTGGTGACCGCCACCCAATCTGTTGGTGACGAAACCCTGGAACTGCTTGGTGCGGAGCTCAACTACGACATCCAGGTCGTCTCACCAGAGGACGAGGATCGCGAGTTGCTCGGCCGATTCAACATCGAATTCGGCGAAAACGAAGGCGACCTCGACGATCTCCAGTCGCGTCCGCCGGTGGTCACCGTGATGGGTCACGTCGACCACGGAAAGACCAAACTGCTGGACGCCTTGCGTCACACCAACGTGGTCAGCGGTGAGGCCGGCGGCATCACCCAGCACATCGGCGCCTATCAGGTTCGCGCCCATCCGGGCGAGGACTCCGAGCGGGCAATCACCTTCATCGACACCCCAGGTCACGAGGCGTTCACCGCGATGCGTGCCCGGGGAGCGAAGGTAACCGACATTGCGATCCTGGTGGTCGCAGCCGACGACGGTGTGAAACCTCAAACAATTGAGGCCCTCAACCACGCCCAAGCCGCCGATGTGCCGATCGTGGTCGCAGTCAACAAGATCGACAAGGAAGGCGCAGACCCGACGAAGGTGCGCGGCCAACTCACCGAATACGGGTTGGTGGCTGAGGAGTACGGCGGCGAGACGATCTTCGTCGACGTTTCCGCGTTGCAGCGGCAGGGTATCGACGAGTTGCTCGAGGCCGTGCTGCTCACCGCAGATGCCACGCTGGACTTGCAGGCCAACCCCGATCAAGACGCGCAAGGTGTTGCGATCGAGGCCCACCTCGACAAAGGCCGTGGTCCGGTGGCCACGGTGCTGGTGCAGCGCGGCACGCTGCGTCCGGGTGACTCGATCGTGGCCGGCGACGCCCACGGCCGGGTGCGGGCCATGCTCGACGAGTTCGGCAACACCCTCGCTGAGGCGACGCCGTCCCGGCCGGTGCAGGTGCTGGGCTTGACGTCCGTGCCCGGTGCCGGCGACACCTTCCTGGTGGTGGAAGAAGACCGGGTCGCCCGGCAAATCGCCAACACCCGGCAGGCTCGCGAGCGCAACGCGCAACTGGCGCAGAGCCGTGGCCGTCGCACGCTGGAGGACTTCCTCAAGCAGGTCGAGCGCGGTGTCGTCGAGGAACTCAAGCTGATCCTCAAGGGCGACGTGTCCGGTTCGGTGGAAGCGCTGGAAGACGCGTTGGTGAAACTGGAAGTTGGCGACGACGTCTCCCTCCGGGTTATCCACCGCGGTGTCGGTGCCATCACCGAGAACGATGTCACCCTCGCCAGCGCCTCAGATGCGGTGATCATCGGGTTCAACGTCCGACCAGAAGGCAAGGCCCGCGAACTCGCTGAGCGGGAAAACGTCGACGTGCGCTACTACAGCATCATCTACCAGGCCATCGAGGACGTGGAAGCTGCGCTCAAGGGCATGCTCAAGCCGGAGTTTGAGGAAGCTCAACTCGGCACCGCCGAAGTGCGCGAAGTCTTCCGGTCGTCGAAGTTCGGCAACATTGCCGGTTGCCTCGTGCGGTCAGGCCTCATCAAGCGCAACTCAAAGGCTCGGTTGGTGCGCGACGGTGTGGTGGTCGCGGACAATCTCGGCGTGCAGTCGCTGCGGCGATTCAAAGACGACGTCACCGAGGTCCGCGAGGGCTACGAGTGCGGTATCGGCTTGGGGTCGTTCAACGACGTCAAGCCCGACGACGTCATTGAGACCTATGAGATGCGGCAGAAGGAGCGCGCATGAGCGAGGCCCGTGCACGGCGGCTGGCTGAAGTGATCCACGAAGTCGTCGCCGAGGCCTTGAAGTTCAAGGTGAAGGATCCACGAGTCGGCTTCGTCACGGTCACCGACGTCCGCGTCACTCCCGACCTACGCGACGCGACGGTGTTCTACACCGTGCTGGGCGATGCGGCGGAGCAGGAATCGACGGCACGGGCGCTGGACTCGGCCACCGGGTTGCTGCGGTCGGAGGTGGGCAAGGAAACGGGTGTCAAGTTCACCCCGACCTTGACCTTCACCCCGGACGCAGTGCCGGAGAATGCGCGCCACATTGAGGATCTGCTGCGCACGGTTGCCGAGCGGGACTCCGAGATCGCTGCCGCCGCCGAGGGAGCGCACTTCGCCGGTGAGCCCGATCCCTATCGGAGCGAGGAACCCCCAACGGATCACGCGTGACGCAGGTTGTGCGCGGCGACGAGTGGAACGCACTCGTCGCCGCCCTCCGCGGTAGCCGCAGAGTGCTGCTGGTGGGCCACGTGAATCCGGATCCAGACGCCTTGGGATCGTCATTGGCCCTCGGGTTGGCACTGCGTGATGCCGGGTGGGACGGCGTTGAGGTGAGCTTTGACGCCGATCCTTTTGTGGTTCCGCGGGCCTGCGCATGGCTACCCGGGGTTGACGAACTTGTGGTTCCACCAGACGCGGTGATGACGTCGCCGGACTGCGTCGTGGCTCTGGACTGTGCCGCGGCGGATCGGCTTGGTGGACTGCTCCCGGTCGCGAATCACGCACCGGTGTTCGCGGTGCTTGACCACCACCGGTCCAATCCTGGATTCGCCAGCATCAACGTCGTGGATCCGGAGGCTGCGGCCACCGGAGAGTTGGTCGCCGAACTCATCGCCGACTTGGGTATCCCGTGGTCCCGCGACATCGCGACGAATCTCTATGCGGCGATCTCTTCGGACACGGGTAGTTTCCGATTCCCGGCGACTACCGCGGCAACCCACGAACTCGCGGCGCGACTCCTCGCGACCGGTATCGACCACGCCCGGTTGGCGGTGATGCTGTTTTCGAATCGCCCCCTTGTGGTTGCGCGGCTCGCGGGCCGGGTCGTGTCCGAGGCGGAATACTTCCCCGATGCTGCCGGCGGCGCAGGGTTGCTGGTTGGCCGGGTCAGCCGGGGCGACCGCGCGGCAGATGCGATCGCCTTCGACGAAGTGGAGTCGGTGGTGGGGGACCTCGCCGCCGTCGGTGCGGTCGACGTCGCCGTCCTGTTGAAAGAGGACGATCACGGATTGTGGCGGGTCTCGGCACGAAGCAAGGGAGCGGTCGATCTGGGCGCCTTCGCCACGCGTCGTGGCGGCGGTGGGCACACCGGCGCAGCTGGCTACTCCGGAGTCGGTGATGCTGATGCCATCACCGCGGACCTGCTGGCTGGGGTAGCCGAATTTCTGGTGGCCGGATGACGCAGCAGCCGGATCCCGGCGCGACGGCATCCGGCTTCGTATTCATCGACAAACCGGCGGGAATCACCAGTCACGACGTCGTCGCGAAAGTGCGCCGGGGGATCCGTCAGCGGAGAGTGGGCCATGCGGGCACGTTGGATCCGCTGGCCACCGGAGTGTTGGTGCTCGGCGTCGGACGCGCCACCAGGCTCTTGGGGTTGGCTGCCGCTGCCGACAAGACCTACACGGCCACCATCAGGCTGGGGGAGGCCACAACCACCGACGACTCGGAAGGTGAAGTCAGCGGGGGATCAACGGCATCGGGCGTGACGTTGGCGCAGGTTGCTGCTGCGGTCCCCAGCTTTTGTGGCGTCATTGAGCAGCGTCCGAGCACCATCAGTGCGATCAAGGTCGACGGCAAACGCGCCTATGCCAGAGCACGCGCCGGGGAGCAGGTCGAACTCAAAACTCGAAGTGTGGTGGTGCACGAGTTTGCAGTCGAGGGTGCCACTCACCCGCCGGGTCACCCAGACCTGTTCGATGTGGAGGTTCGGGTGCGGTGCGGAACCGGCACCTACATCCGCGCCTTGGCCCGCGACCTCGGCGACATGCTTGGCACCGGCGGCCACCTCACGCGGCTGCGTCGAGTGGAATCGTCCGGTGTCGGCATCGAAGAGTGCACCACGCTTGAGGACTTCGGGGCAGCACCATCAGTGCGACCGGTGAGTGCGGTGATTGACCGCTGGCTGCCCGTCTACTGCCTCGACGATGCCGCGATCCGAAGAGTTCGACAAGGTCAACGGTTGCCACGTGCCATGCTCGCACCCAGTCAGCAGACATCAGGCAGGGAGCTTGATGAAGGGTCTGGGCAGGTGGCGATCGCGGCGGCTGACGGTGCGGTGGTGGCCGTCGCTGAGGTGAGTGAGTCGGGGATCGCGCCAACCATAGTGCTGTCCCCGCACGATCAACGATAGAGTCACCACGAGTCCGCGGTCGTGATTGGCCGCTTCGCGGAACCGCCTTGCCTCACCCTCTGGAGACGCCCAAGTGAAGCGCTGGTACAGCCTCAACGACGTGGAGAACTGTTCCCCTGTGGTCGCAATTGGGGTGTACGACGGCGTCCACCGTGGCCACCGGTTACTCGTTCGTCGGGCGGTTGCCGATGCTCGTGCAGCCGGCGTACCCGCGGTGGTGGTGACCTTTGATCCCAACCCGTCGGAGGTCCTTAAACCGGAGCCACCCACCAGACTCTCGACCCTGGCGCAACGGTTGCTGCTACTCGAATCACTCGGCGTTGATGCCACCTTCGTGTGCCCGTTCGACACAGCGACGTCCAAGCAGTCGCCAGCGGACTTCGTCGACGAGGTCCTGATCGGTGCCCTTGGGGCGTCGGTGATAGTCGTGGGTGAAAACTTCCGATTCGGTCATCGTGCGGCTGGCGATGTCGACACGCTGCGCGAATTCGGTGCCCGACGTGGAATGGAGGTGGATTCCGTTCCACTGCTTCGGCAAGAACTGCTGGGGCGCCATGATGTTCCCATCAGTTCCACCGAGATTCGCGCGCTGGTGGCCAACGGGGAAATCAGCGCCGCCACTCGGGGTCTGGCTCGGCCGCATCGGGTGGAGGGGGAAGTGGTGGAAGGTGATCGTCGAGGTCGTGAGCTCGGGTATCCAACAGCGAACCTGCGCACCACCGAACTGAGTGCGATTCCCGCCGACGGGGTCTACGCCGGACGGCTGGTCGTCTCGCCCTACGGTTCTGAGCAGCGGGCTTTCCCCGCGGCCATCAGCGTGGGCGACAACCCCACCTTTGAGGGTCAGACCAGGAGGGTGGAGGCCTTCGCGATCGACGCGCCCGAGGATTTGGACATTTACAACACCCATGTGGCGGTTGATTTCGTCTCCCGGCTGCGCCGACAAATCGCCTTCACCTCCACCGATTCGTTGGTCGCGCAGATGGCCAAAGACGTGACCGAAGCCCGCGCCCAGGTGGGCGTCGGGTAGCATTGGGCCAATGTCACTGGACGGACGCCCGGTGATCCTTTCCTCGCCCACCGCCGTGCCACACGAGTGTGCACATTAGGGCCTGACCCGCGTCCGAGAGGAACAATGTCGATCGACAACGAGACCAAGCAGCGCATCATCGGCGAATACGCCACCCACGAGGGCGACACTGGGAGCCCAGAGGTCCAGGTAGCGCTGCTGTCCCACCGTATTTCTCACTTGACGGAGCACCTGAAGACGCACAAACACGACCACCACTCGCGGCGCGGTCTGCTGCTGCTCGTGGGTCGTCGCCGTCGACTGCTCAACTACGTCGCGAAGAACGACATCGAACGTTACCGCGCACTTATTGAACGCCTTGGTCTGCGTCGCTAGTTGCGGCCACCAGTAGCCGACCAACAAAAACCCACCCGCCCGCCGCCGTAGAGCCGCGCGGATCGAGTTGTGGGACGGTCCTCGGTGGTGGCCTCCGAAGTTGACGCACACTATCCCCTTCGGAGCCCTCGATCGAAGACCGCACCACCCACCGTGGCGCAACATTCGGCGAGGGCCCATCACGAAGGAGGAACCCTATGGAGGGTCCCGAAGTTCACACCGCAACTGCGGTCCTAGATAACGGACCGTTCGGTACCAAAGAGATCAGGTTCGAAACCGGTCGGCTAGCCCGGCAGGCAGCCGGATCGGCCGTCGCCTATTTGGACGACGACACCATGCTGCTGTCAGCCACCACTGCCAGCAAGCACCCGAAGGAGCACTTCGACTTCTTCCCGCTGACGGTCGACGTCGAGGAGCGGATGTACGCCGCGGGGCGTATTCCTGGATCGTTCTTCCGCCGCGAAGGCCGCCCGAGCGAAGACGCCATCCTCACCTGTCGGCTGATCGACCGTCCGCTGCGCCCGACCTTCGTCAAGGGTCTGCGCAACGAGGTGCAGGTCGTCGTCACTGTGCTGTCGCTGAATCCCGACCACCTCTACGACGTGCTGGCCATCAATGCCGCCTCGTTGTCCACCCAGCTGTCCGGTCTGCCCTTCTCCGGGCCTATCGGCGCTGTCCGGGTGGCGCTCATCGACGGTCGTTGGGTGGCCTTCCCGGGTCACGCCGACCTTGAGCGGGCCGTGTTCGACATGGTTGTTGCTGGCCGCGTGGTGGGCGACGATGTCGCGATCATGATGGTTGAGGCCGAGGCCACGGACGAAACGGTCGACCTCGTCGCCGGTGGCGCGACCGCCCCGACCGAGGACGTCGTGGCGGAGGGACTGGAGGCGGCGAAGCCGTTCATCCGCACCCTCTGCGATGCACAGTCGGAGTTGGTGTCGGTTGCGGGCAAGCCGACGAAGGACTACCCGGTCTTCCTTGAGTTCCAGCCGGATGCCTACGACGCAGTGGCCCGAGTTGCCACCGACGACCTGGCCGCGGCGCTCACGATCGCGGACAAGCTCGAGCGCCAGGAGGCGCAGGACCGAGTCAAGGATCGCGTCGTCGACGAGTTGGCTGACTCCTTCGAGGGTCGCGAGAAAGAACTCGGTGGGGCGCTCAATGCGCTGACCAAGAAGTTGATTCGCCAGCGCATCCTGACTGATCAGGTACGCATCGATGGCCGCGGTGTCACCGACATCCGCACCTTGAGTGCCGAGGTGGAAGTCATTCCCAGGGCACACGGCTCGGCGCTGTTCGAGCGCGGCGAGACTCAGATCATGGGCGTGACCACGCTGAACATGCTGCGGATGGAACAGCAGCTCGACACGCTGTCGCCAACGACGCGCAAGCGCTACATGCACAACTACAACTTCCCGCCCTACTCCACGGGCGAGACCGGTCGCGTGGGTAGCCCGAAGCGTCGCGAAATCGGCCACGGAGCGCTCGCCGAGCGGGCATTGGTTCCCGTGCTCCCCAAGCGGGATGACTTCCCCTACGCGATCCGGCAGGTCTCGGAGGCGCTCGGATCGAACGGATCCACCTCCATGGGATCGGTTTGCGCGTCCACGATGAGCCTGCTCAATGCCGGTGTGCCGCTGCGTGCCCCGGTTGCCGGCATCGCCATGGGTCTGGTGTCCGATGAGGTCGACGGTGAGACTCGCTATGTGGCGTTGACCGACATCCTCGGAGCCGAAGACGCCTACGGCGACATGGACTTCAAGGTTGCCGGCACCAAGGAGTTCGTCACCGCACTCCAACTCGACACCAAACTCGATGGCATTCCGGCGTCGGTGTTGGCCTCCGCGCTGCAGCAGGCACGGGCAGCCCGGCTGGCCGTCCTCGAGGTCATGCTCGAGGCGATCGACGCTCCGGACGAGATCAACGAACTGGCGCCCCGGATCATCCGGGTGACCATCCCGGTCGACAAGATCGGCGAAGTGATCGGGCCGAAGGGCAAGATCATCAACCAGATCCAGGAGGAGACCGGAGCCGACATCGCGATCGAAGATGACGGCACGATCTTCATCGGCGCCACCAACGGGCCGGCGGCGGAAGCGGCACGCGATCAGATCAACGCGATTGCGAATCCGACGTTGCCAAATGTCGGCGACCGCTACCTCGGCACCGTCGTGAAGATCACCAACTTCGGCGCCTTCGTTTCGCTGGTGCCAGGCCGCGACGGGCTGCTGCACATCTCCGAGGTGAAGAAGTTGGTGCCAGGCAAGAAGCGCATCGACTCCGTGGAAGACGTGCTCAGCGTGGGCCAGAAGGTGCAAGTGGAGATCAAGGAAGTTGACCCGCGCGGCAAACTCAGCCTGATGCCCGTGTTGGAAGACGAGACCACCACTGACGAGAACTGAGTGATCGAGCTACCCGCCCCCGGGGATCAAAGCTCGGGGTCTGTCCTGACGCTGTTGGACGATGCCGACAGCGGCCTGGTGCAGCGGTCGGTGACAGAGTCCGGCCTGCGGGTGCTCACCGAATCATCGGGCACCGGCCGGTCGGTCACCCTTGGGGTGGCCGTACCGGTCGGTTCTCGCGATGAGGGGGAAGGATTCCACGGCGCCAGTCACTTTCTGGAGCACTTGCTCTTCAAGGGGACAGCACGCCGGTCGGCGTTGGAGATTTCCGCATCGATCGAATCCGTGGGCGGGGATCTCAACGCCTTCACCAGCAAGGAGTACACCTGCTTCTACGCCAGGGTGCTCGACCGGGACGCACATCTGGCGGTGGATGTGCTGTTGGACTTAGTGACATCCGCCGTCCTCGCGGACTCCGACATCAACTCCGAACGTGATGTGGTGATTGAAGAGATCGCCATGCACGACGACGATCCAGCAGGCGTGGCCCACGAGGTGTTTTCTGCTGAAGTCTTCGCCGGCACGTCGCTGGCTGATCCCATCACCGGCACCCAACGCGACATCGCCGAGATGGCGACCGATTCCGTTCGTGCCCACTACCAGCGTTGGTATGCGCTCGACAATTTGAGTCTGGTTGCCGCTGGGCGGCTTGATCACCTGGACATTCTGGGGGCGGTGGAAACCTCCCTGAACCGGGCCGGACAGCTTCGTCGGTGCCAACCGACCCGAAGGCGGAGCGCCACGGCGGCGCAGGCGGGGAGGCCAGTCCAGTCGGGCGTGCGTGCCACCGTTCGTCCCACCGAGCAGGTCAACCTAGTCGTGGGTACCTCGGGTGTTTCCCGATTGGATCCACAGCGGTACGCAGCGTCGGTGTTCAACGCGGCGATCGGCAGTGGCATGTCGAGCCGACTGTTCCAGCAGGTCCGCGAGCAACGCGGCCTGGCCTACTCGGTGCAATCGTTCACTTCCATGTATTCGGATGCGGGTGCTTTCGGCGTCTACGCCGGCACGTCTCCGGCGCGGGCTGACGAGGCCGTGGAACTCATCGACCAGGTGCTCCACGAAGCGCAAACGCAGGGCTTCAGCCTGGACGAGATCGAACGGGGGAAGGGCCAACTTCGGGGTGGGCTTGTGCTCGGCCGGGAAGAAAGCAGCTCGCGGATGGTGGCGCTCGCCGAGGCCGAAGTCATCACCGGTCGGCTGATGGCGCTGTCTGATTCGTTGGCGCACATCGACGCGGTCACCGCAGACGACGTGGCGGAAATCGCACAACGACTGGCCGCCGGGCCTCGGCTGCTCAGCACTGTGGGTCCGGAACGAATTCCGGCTGGTTCAACTGTGTTGCCAGCGGAGACCGTTCCAAATGTGGACGATGAACGCGCCGAGACGATGGGAGTGAACTGATGAAGGTTGCTGTGGTCGGCGCCCAGGGGCGGATGGGCAGTGAAGCGTGCGCTGCGGTGACGTCCGCTGACGGCTTGGAACTGGTCGCAGCCGTTGACGTTGACGATTCCTTCGATGCGGTGATTCAGTCGGGCGCCGAGGTGCTGGTCGACTTCACTACCCCCAACGCCGTGATGCCAACGCTGGAATCGGCCATCGCACACGGTATCCACTGCGTGGTGGGGACCACTGGGTTCGACGAAGCCCGGCTGGCCACGGTACGTGGTTGGCTCGAGCAATCTCCTGGCACCGGGGTGCTGATTGCGGCGAATTTCGGCATCGGCGCAGTTTTGATGATGCGATTCGCCGAGTTGGCGGCTCCCTATTTTGAGTCCGTCGAGGTGGTGGAGTTGCATCACCCGGACAAGGTGGACGCCCCCAGCGGGACAGCCGCGGTCACCGCCGGACGCATCGCGGCGGCACGGGAGGGGATGGTCGCACCTGACGCAACCACCCACGAACTCCCCGGCGCCCGTGGGGCTCGGGTAGCGGATGTGCCAGTCCATTCCGTGCGGCTGCGCGGTCTGGTGGCCCACCAGGAGGTGTTGTTTGGTTCAGCGGGGGAGACCCTGACGATTCGACACGACTCGCTGGACCGGGTGTCGTTCATGCCGGGCGTGATTCTGGCCGTTCGTGAAATCCCGGCTCGACCAGGACTCACCATGGGCATCGAGCCGCTGCTTGGGCTGTGAGGCGGTGAAGCCTCGCGTTTGGGCGTATCTGATGGCGGCTGGTGCCGCCGCCTACATGGGTTTCATGCTGCTGCAGGGGTGGCGGTTCTTCACTGCTGGAGGTGCGGTCACGGCCGTCCTTGGGCTGTCAGTGATGGTGTTGCCGCTCCTGGGCCTCTGGTTGGTGTGGCGGGAATTGGCGTTCGCCTCCACCGTGCAGCGACTTGCCGACCGGTTGGCCGAAGCTGGGCAGTTGCCGCCCGAGTTACCGCGGACGCCGTCTGGCCGGGTCCAACCGGACGCCGCTGCCGCCGAGTTCGATGCTGCAGTTGCACAGGTTGCTGCGGCACCACGTGATCCGGCCGCCTGGTTTCGCATGTCGCTTGCCTACGACGCCGGCCGCGACCGCCCCCGTGCTCGCGCCGCGATGCGTTACGCCGTCGCGCTCGAATTAGGCAAGGCCCCCGCAGCGCCGCCCGAGCGCCTGAGCCCACCCGAGTAGCCACACAACCCCCAGGGAGGGGCGCAGATGGGGCGCTGCGCAGCGTAAAGGCAAACAGCGCACGCTCAACTTCCCCCACGGACCAACGCCCCAGCGAAGCAGCGCCCCATCTGTTCCCCGACCGGGCGGTTGGGTTGCTCCCCGACCGGGCGGTTGAGCAGCGCCCCGACCGGGGCCCTGCAGGTACCCTCCATCCCATGCCCAGTTGGTCGCAGTTCGTCGCAGAAGCCCCCACCCTCGCCGCCAAAGTCCGTGCTGCCTTCGCGATTGGAGCCCACTGCACCATGGCCACCATCCGGGCCGATGGAGCTCCACGGATCAGCGGCACAGAGGTGGAGTTCACCGATACTGGTGTGTTCATCGGCACGAATGCGTCGGCGCGCAAGGCGCTCGACCTGCAGCGCGACGGCCGAATAGCCGTGCACAGTCCCACTATCGATCCGGCACCGGACGGATCGTGGCCCGGCGAGGCGAAGTTCAGCGGCAGGGTGGTTCAGGTGCCAGCACCTGAGCCCTACCCGGCGGGTTCTGTCCGCTTCGAGATCGACCTCACCAGCGCGGTATTCACTGGCTTGACCGACGACCGAGCCCAACTGCGCGTCCAGCTCTGGCGTCCCGGCCGACCCACCGAGACGATGCTGCGCACCTAACCCAAGCCGACCCCCGAGGCGCCAGAGGCACCGACCCCAGGGAGGGAAGCAGGCGGGGCGCTCGACGGCGGGGCACCGAATCCCAGGGAGGGGCGCAGATGGGGCGCTGCGCAGCGTAAAGGCAAACAGCGCACGCTCAACTTCCCCCACGGACCAACGCCCCAGCGAAGCAGCGCCCCATCTGCGCCCCGACCGGGCTGGTCGCCCCGACCGGCCTGGTCGCCCCGACCGGCGGTCGCCCGACCCGGTTGGGTCGATCAGGCCACTCCGGTGAACGCGCGCACCCCCGCAGCCACCACAGCTGCGACCGCCAACACCAGCAGAAATGGCGCCCGCAGCAGCAGTGCGACGAAGGCCGCGGCCAGCCCGGCGACCCTGGCGTCGATGCTGATGTCGCCGTTATCGGTGAGGGCCGACACCGCGATGAGAGCCGCCAGCAGTGCCACCGGTAGCAGTAATGCAGCCCGTTTCGTGCGCTCCCCGGCGAGCCACGACTGCGGCACCGCAAAGCCAAGCGCCTTCTCACCCCAGGCCAGCAACGACGTCACGACCACCGCCAGGCCGGCCATCAGTCGGCCCCTTCGGCGAGCGTGGTCTGTGGTGGTCTGACGAAGGCCGCAATCACGGCCACCACCGCCCCTAGCAGCACGGGCAGACCAGGCGGTAGGAACGGTGTGGTCACGATGGCCAAGGCGCCTGCCGCAAGCGCGACAGTGATGGCGTTGCGAGAGGTGAGGCGCGGCCACAGCAAGGCCAGGAACGCCGCTGGCACCATCGCGTCGAGGCCCCATCTGGCGGGGTCACCGAGGGATGCGGCCCCCAGTGCGCCAACCAGGGTGGCGATGTTCCAACCCGCGAAGACGGCAATCCCAGTGGCCCAGAAGGCAGTTCGGGCAGCTCGGGGTTCGGTCGGATCCTCGTTGGCCAGAGCCATGGCCGTGGACTCGTCGATGGTGAGGTGGGCCGCAAATGGCCGTTGCCAACCGCGAAGGTCGAGCATTGGTCGCACCGCTACCCCGTAGAGGGTATTGCGGGCGCCGAGGAGTAGCGCTGCACCCGCGGCGGCCACGGCACTGCCCCCAGCCGTGACCACTCCCACGTAGGCGAATTGGGAGCCCCCGGTGAACATCACCAGGGAAAGGACCATGGCCTGCCAGATAGCGAAACCACCTGCCACCGCGAGGGCTCCGAAGGACAGCCCGTAGATGCCCACAGCGATGCCGATCGCCACACTGTTGTGAATGATTCCGCGTCGACGTTGGGGCCAGTCACTCGGCGCGGGGGAGTCAACGGCGGGCACGACGCCCGAGTGTAGGCCGGACTAACTGCGCCCGGCGGTAGCGGTCAGCAGGGTGCCGGATTCGTTGCGTGGTGGTGTCCGAACCTCGGAGTGGGATTCGGCTCCGGAACCGACGATGTGATTCAGCACCTGCTGCCGCCAGCCTGGAACGTGGTCCACTCGCAGCCGCCGGTCCAGTACGTCGTCTGCTGTGACTGCTCCTTCGGCCGACCGAGCCCAGGCCACCTCCACGGGTAGCACCGGAGTGCCAGGGATCGGCTCCAGCAATCGTGCATCACCATGGGCGAGGGCGGCGACCACACCAGCCTCAGCTCCGAAGCGTGCCACCAGTCGATCCGCGCCGGGCTGCCACGGCTGCGCGCCCACCAGCGGCAATCGCCGGGTGCGGCAGGGTCGGTCGGTGAGCAGGTCCACGACATCTTCTGCCATCCGCCGATACGTGGTGAGTTTGCCACCGACCACGCTGATCGGATCACCGTCGAGCACGGCATGCCGACGGGACAGATCCGAACTGCTGCCGTGCTTCCCGGAGAGCAGCGGACGGTATCCGGAGTAGGTCGAGATGATGTCGCCGTGCGTGAGCGCCGAGCCGAGTCCGGAATTGATCGTGTCGAGGAGAAAGTCGATCTCGGCGGAGTCGGCCTTGGGGTCGTCGAGGTCGGCTGTCGTCTCGACGTCGGTGAGGCCGATGAACACCAGACCTTCAGGTTCCGGCAGTGCGAACACGAAGCGCGACGTCGAGCCCGGAACCGGCACCATCAGCGCGGCCGTGGGATGCCCGAGTCGAGCCGCATCCACCACCAGGTGAGTACCCCGCGAACGCACCAACTCGACCCGGTCATCAAGCCCGTCAGCCCATGCGCCGGTGGCGTTGACCACTCGGCTGGCACGAATCGACCACGCCTCGCCGGTCAGTGAATCGACAACATCGACGCCGTCGGAACTGACCGCCGTCGCAGCGGTATGGGTGAGGATGTGCGCGCCGTAGGCGGCTGCGGTGCGCGCCACGGCGACCACCAGCCTGGCGTCGTCAACGAGTTGGCCGTCCCAGGACAGCGAGGCCCCGTCGATGTCAGCACGCATCCCGGGCACGAGGTTGAGCGCTTCCAGCCGGTCGAGTCGGCGCGGGGGAGCCAGCCGACTCCCAGTGAGTCGACGCATCGTGTCGCCCGCCCGCAGCCCAAGCGCCACCAGTCGGCGGTCGACCTCGGGGGTGTGAGGGACGATCTGGGCAAGCGGATGGGTCAGATGCGGCGCGATCGCTGCCATGATGCGTTCCCGTTCCACCGCCGACTCCCAGGCCACCCCGACTTGCCCGGTGGCGAGGTAACGCAGACCGCCATGCACGAGTTTGGATGACCACCTGCTGGTACCGAAGGCGAGATCGCGCGACTCAACGAGCGCGACCGAAAGTCCGCGCGTGGCTGCGTCGAGGGCCACCCCGACTCCGGTGATGCCGCCACCGATCACGACCACATCGACGGCGTGGTCGGCCAGGATCTCTTGGTCACGTTGGCGACGGTCAGCCGAAAGTCGCGATGATGGCGCCCCCGGTGCCACCGGCGGCAGGGAAGAATTGCTCATGACAGGTAGCCTCCGATCATCACGGTGAATTCGTCCCAGCGCTCGCCATGGTCGCCTTCGGATCTGGCAAGTGATTCGGTGTAAATGAAGGCGGTTGCAGCAGTCACGACGATCCGCGCGGTCAACTCTGGGTCGCGGCTGCGGATCGACCCATCGGAACCGGCGCGCAGCATTGCCGCGAGCATCGCTTCAGCGGCACGTTGGGTGGAGCCTCGCCGGGTCACCAGTTGGGGCAGCAACGCGGCCGGATCGAGCGCGATGAGCCGCAGCATGAGCGGATGTCCGGCAATGGCCTCAGCGGCGTCGGACACCGTGGCGGCGATCCGGATGGCATCGGTGTCGCCAGTGGCGCCACGTTGGGC
Source organism: uncultured Actinomycetes bacterium (assembly GCA_963842975.1). Taxonomy (GTDB): domain Bacteria; phylum Actinomycetota; class Actinomycetes; order S36-B12; family UBA10799; genus JACJWR01. Next base: position 123,886 of record CAWJIH010000005.1, read on the forward strand.
GATATCGAGCAACGTGACCAATTCGTGCGTGAGCACTTCACTGACCAAGGTTCGCAGCTGGGCGTAGCGTCGATAGACGGTCATTCGAGAGACTCCCGCTCGGCGTGCCACCTCGGTGAGGGTGGCCCGAGCCGGACCGACGTCGAGAAGCACGTCGTAGGCGGCGGCCAGGATGGGATCGGATCGCACTTCGAGACACGGTGCGGAGTTGGCAGCTTCAACTGGGCTGGGACTGGCTGGCGCGTCGATCTCGGACTCATCGGGGAGATTCGCTGCAGCAGGCACCTCGGCCGATGCAGCAGCACCAGATCCCATGTTACGGTTCGACGACATGTGTAACAGCGTAACAACGATCATGAGTTCGCACCACACCCGTGGAAGGAAGCCCCATGAGCACCGCCTTCGCTCTCGACCTCGACCCCACCCGTTGGGGGAAGCCACCGGCCGAAGCTGGCCTCGACGAATCCGCCACGCAATTCCTGGCGGCCCACGTTGGCAAGGCCGCGGCGGCAACTGGCGAACCGCAGTGGGATGACGTGGTGGTGCCTCCCAGCAGATTGCAGTCGTCCCAACTGGAGGCGCTCGCCGGCATTGTTGGCGCGGGTGCGGTCTTTAGCGATGATGACTCGCGTCGACGGCATGCTGGGGGGCTTTCCTTCCTCGACCTGGTCGCCCGGCGACGCGACGAGGTGGTGGCTCCGGATGCAGTAGTACTGCCACGTTCGGCAGATGAGATTGCTGGACTGCTGCGCTGGTGTGAAGCACAGAACGTCGCCGCCGTGGCCTTTGGCGGGGGCACCTCGGTGGTCGGAGGCCTGCGCACCGCAGCGATTCCCCGTCCCTCGATTGCGCTGTCCATGACTCGGATGGCCGATCTGCTCGATGTCGACGCGGAATCACACTTGGTCACGGTGGGCCCGGGAATCACCGGACCGGAACTCGAACGGCTGCTGGCTCCGCGCGGATTCACCCTCGGGCACTACCCCCAGTCATGGCAGCGCGCCACCATCGGTGGTTATGCCGCGACCCGCTCGGCCGGGCAGTCGTCCACCGGATACGGGCGTAGCGACGACATGGTCGAGTCCATGTTGGTGGTCACCCCGCGCGGGCAGATCCGCGTCGGACGGGTAGCTGCGAGCGCCGCTGGGCCTGATCTGCGAGCGCTTTTCGTGGGATCGGAAGGTGCCTTCGGGGTGATCGCGGAGGTGACGTTGCGGGTGCGTTCCATTCCGTCGACGAAGTCGTATACCGCGGTCATGTTTGGCGACTACCTATCCGGGCTTGCAGCCTTCCGTGCGATGGCACAGGCCAGGGCCACCGCCGACGTCATGCGACTGTCGGATCCGGCCGAGACCGACGTGACCATGGCGATGTCTGGCCCCAGCGGTCGGGCCTCCGAGGCACTCCAGCGATACCTGCGGATGCGCGGCGTCTCGGAACCTACGATGGCCATCCTGGGGTGGGAGGGGTCGCGTGGGAGCGTGTTGGCACGCCGGTTGGAAGGCCTCAAGACGCTGAGATCCGCCGGTGCGGTGTCACTGGGTTCGGGTGTGGGCGGTGCGTGGCTACGGCATCGATTCGACGCGCCCTTCCTGCGCGACGACCTACTCGATGCCGGCTACTTGGTGGAAACCCTGGAAACCGCGACCCACTGGTCCCGGCTACCCGAACTGCGCGACGCCGTGACCCAAAGCCTCAGCGAGAGCCTGGCTGCGCCCGGGTGCACGCCGTATGTCATGTCGCACGTGTCGCACGTGTACGAGACCGGTGCATCCCTCTATTTCACGGTCCTGGCCGTGCAGGCAGCGGATCCTCGGGCACAGTGGCAACAGGCGAAGGCGGCAGCGACGGAAACGATCGTGGCCCAGGGTGCCACGGTCACCCACCATCACGCGATTGGCCGGGACCATGCTCCCTGGCTGGAAGCCGAAGTGGGCAGCACTGGCGTGGGTGTCCTCTCGGCGGTGAAGGAGTATCTCGATCCGGCCCACGTCCTCAACCCTGGGGTGCTTGGCCTGGGCTGAGTCCGAAGCTGCGGAATCACTCGGGTGTGGAGTGATCGTGTAACGCGGTTGCCAGCCGCACCATGCGGACCGTCACCGTGCCGTCACCATGCAGGTCCAGGGTGCGATGCGCGCCGTCAGCGGCGAATCCGGCCGCGCCGAGTAGGCCGCGCAACTCGTCATCATCGCTGGCCACCCACATCACACCGCCGTCGATGTCGCCAGCCGCTTGGCAGATATCGGCCCACGCGGCCAGCAGGCGGGAACCGTGCCCGGCCCCGATGTGCTCATTGGCCACAGCCAATTCGACGATCTCGAGCCATGGTGCGTCCGAAAGGTCAGGATCGGTTGCTGGGACGGCCGCGAGTACACCCACCACGACGCCGTCGCTCACGGCCACCAAGACAAGTGCCCTTCCGTCCGGCCAGTTGGCTCCGGCGGCAACAAGGTCGTGCCAACCCTCAACGGCGGGCGCGGTAGCGCCGAGCACCTCCGGTGGCAGCAGCAGGGCGTAGCGGGCCGCCCAGGCTTCCTGCTGCAGTTGGGCGCAGACCTCGGCTTCGACAAGTTGGGCGGGTCGGACAAACACCGAAGCCTCAGGCATGGGCCGAATCTATTACTCATCCGCGTCCAGCGTTACTTGAGCACGGGCTGCAGCGTCGCTTGAGCACCGAAAGTGGCATCCACATAGGCTGTCGGGCATGACAGACATCGAATTCCGGAGCACCATGAGCGTCGAATTGGTGAAGGCCTCAGCATCGGATGCTGACGTCGTCTTCGCCGCCCGGGTATCGACCAAAGGGGAGGCCTCCCTTTCGGAGGTCGAAGCCGACGCCACCGGATCATCTGGCCTCATCAACTACCTCATGCGTGATCGACACGGATCGCCGTTCGAGCACAACTCCCTGACGTACTTTGTGAGCGCCCCGATCTTTGTGTTCCGCGAGTTCATGCGCCACCGGATTGCGTCCTACAACGAGGAGTCCGGTCGCTACCGCGAACTGCGCCCGGTTTTCTACGTGCCGGGTCCGGAGCGCAAACTGGTGCAGCAGGGCAAACCGGGGGCGTACGAGTTTGTGGACGGCACCGCTGAGCAGTACCAACGAGTCGACACCTTGGTGCGCCAATCGTGCGCCCAGGCCTATGACGCCTACCAGCAGATGCTGGCCGACGGTGTTGCTCGCGAGGTGGCCAGGATCGTGCTGCCGGTGACCACCTATTCGTCTATGTACGTGACCATGAACGCGCGGGCACTGATGAACTTCCTGTCATTGCGCACCAAACGCGACAACGCCCGTAACCCCTCTTTCCCGCAGCGCGAGATCGAAATGGTGGCCGAGGCGATGGAATCTGAGTGGGCCGCTTTGATGCCGCTCACACATGCCGCCTTCGAAGCACACGGACGCGTCGCTCCCTGACACCAGACCGCGCCCAGGTAGCCTGACCGTCATGGCTCCCACTTCACTCGGCAACGTCCTCACCGCCATGGTGACGCCGATGACGTCCGACTTCGCGGTCGACTTCAGCGGTGCCCAGACCCTCGCGACCCACCTCCTGGAGTTGGGTAACGACGGCCTCGTCCTCAATGGCACCACCGGTGAGTCGCCGACCACCTCCGACGCGGAGAAAGCTGACCTGATTCGCGAAGTTCGTGCGGCGGTCGGAGACGCTGTGCCGCTGATCGCAGGCGTCGGCACCAACAACACCGCGCACACGATCGAGTTGGCCAGGCAAGCTGCCGCGGCCGGTGCCGACGCGCTGCTCGTGGTCACGCCCTACTACTCGAAGCCCTCCCAAGAAGGGTTGCTCGCGCACTTTCGGGCAGTCGCAGATGCAACCGAGCTGCCGGTAATGCTCTACGACATCCCCGGACGTTCTGGTGTGCCGATAGCAACCGAAACCCTGCTGCGTGCCGCCGAACACGACCGCATCGTCGCGGTCAAAGACGCCAAGGGTGATCTCGCCGCCTCCACCGCCGTACTGCGTGCCACAGACTTGCTCTGGTACTCCGGCGACGACGGACTCAACCTACCTTTCCTGGCGATCGGTGCCACCGGATTCGTCAGCGTCGCCGGGCACCTCATCGCCGATCGTCTGGTCGCGATGCGCCGGGCCTTCATCAATGGCAACGTGGCCGCGGCCAGTGCACTGTTCTACGACACCGAACCGGTGTCGGTCGGGCTGTTCCGGGCCCCAGCCGTGGCGCTGACGAAAGCTGCGCTAGCCGCGCAGGGTCACCCCGCCGGGCCGCCACGGATGCCGCTGCTCCCCGCCACTGACGCCCAGCTTGCCACCCTCGCCGAGGATCTAGCCTCGGTCGGCGTGGTGCTGGGCGGCTGAGTCATGAGTGGAGCCGCGCATCCCCATCCCGGACTAAGCTGCCCCGGGGCCCCTGGTTGAGCATGGTTTGCGAATCGTGCCGTTGGGTGGTTTGGGTGAGATCGGTCGCAATATGGCCGTGTTTGAGTTCGCCGGAAAACTCCTGATCGTCGACTGCGGGGTGCTCTTTCCGGAAGAGGACCAGCCGGGCATTGACCTCATCCTGCCGGACTTCTCCTACATCGCAGACCGGCTCGACGATGTCGTGGCGATCGTGCTCACCCACGGCCACGAGGACCACATCGGGGGCGTGCCCTACCTGCTCCGGATCCGACCGGACATCCCACTGCTGGGATCCCGCCTCACCCTGGCCCTCATCGAGGCGAAACTGCGCGAGTTCAAAATCAAGCCCTACACCTACGAGGTGAAGGAAGGCCAGGAGGAGAAACTCGGCCCATTCGACCTGCAGTTCGTGGCCGTCAACCACTCGATTCCCGATGCCCTCGCGGTGGCAATCACCACCGGCGCGGGCACCGTCTTGCACACCGGCGACTTCAAGATGGACCAGCTGCCGCTCGACGGTCGGATCACCGACCTGAACGCCTTCGCCCGGCTCGGGGACAACGGCGTCGACCTGTTGATGATCGATTCGACCAATGCCGAGGTTCCCGGATTCGTGCCCGCCGAGGCCGACATTCAGGCGGTGTTGGAGCACGTTTTTGATGAGACCCCTGGGCGAATCATTGTCGCCTCCTTCGCCTCCCACATTCATCGGGTGCAGCAGGTGATCCGAGCCGCCGCCGCTCGCGGACGCAAGGTCGCTTTCGTTGGCCGCTCGATGGTGCGCAACATGAACGTCGCTCGCGATCTGGGCTACTTGTCGATCCCGGGTAACACGCTGGTGGCTGCGGATCGGCTGCGGGATCTGCCCGACGATGAGGTCGTGCTGGTGTGTACCGGGTCCCAGGGGGAACCGATGGCTGTGCTCAGCCGGATCGCTCACCGGGACCACCGCATCACAGTGGGCGCAGGCGACACCGTGGTGCTGGCATCGTCCATGATCCCTGGCAACGAGAACGCGGTGAACCGAGTGATCAACGGCCTCACGCGACTCGGAGCCCGAGTGGTGCACCAGGGCAACGCCTTCGTGCACGTGTCTGGTCATGCGGCGGCGGGGGAGTTGCTCTATGTGTACAACGTCGTCAAACCCAGCAACGTGATGCCGGTGCATGGCGAACCTCGCCACTTGCGGGCAAACGCCGGCATCGCCGCGCTCTCTGGTGTCCCAACCGAGCGCATCGTGGTGGCAGACGACGGCACTGTGGTGGATCTGGTGGACGGTGTGGCGAAGGTCGCCGGCGCCGTGCCCTGCGGCTACATCTACGTTGACGGCGCCTCGGTGGGCGACATCACCGAAGCGGCTCTCATGGATCGGCGAATCCTCGGCGAGGAGGGGTTCATCTCGGTATTCGTGGTGGTGGATGCGTCGGCCGGAACGGTGGTGGCTGGTCCGGAATTCCACGCCCGCGGTTTCAGTGAAGATGAGGAGATCTTCACCACCATCGCCGATACCTTGCGAACTGCCTTGACCGATTCGATGGCCCAAGGGGTGGCTGATCGGCACCAACTTCAGCAGATCACGCGCCGGACCGTTGGCCGTTGGGTGAGCAATCGGCACCGTCGCCGGCCAATGATCATTCCGGTCGTGGTGGAGGAGTAGCCAACCCGCCAACTACTGCGCGGACCATCTGGCCACCGCGTGTTTGACGAACCTTGGACACCCTCAACGGTTAGGCTCACGCCCATGGCATCAAAGACGTCGACGTCCACTGCGGCGCGGAGGCGAGACTCTCAAGGTGCCCCCAGTCGTTCGGCATCGAAGGGTGCACAGGCGAGCGGCGCCGGGGGATCGCCGCGCGCTTCCGGTACGCCCGAGCGCAGCCCTGGAGCTGGCGCGGCAGCGGCGTTCGGCCGGGGGATCCGCAAGAGTTGGCTGACGCTGGCGGCCGGGGCTGGTGCAGCTGCTCGACGCGTCAAGGCTTATGAACTGCCGCCGGGACGCAATCATGACGGCCTCGCTTTGGCGGCGGCCCTGACCGCAATCGTCGTCGTGGTCACGATGTGGTTCGGTTTGGGCGGGCCGTTGGCAAACCTGATCGATACCGTCGTGGGCGGCGCTTTCGGCCGAGTGGCCCTCGGGGTGCCCGTGGTGGCGGCAGCGATCGCGATCCACTTGTGGCGACCGCCGGCCGAACCGATGCCGGTCCGCGAAGTTGTCGGTTGGTCGTTAGCAGCCGTGGCGGTGCTGGGCACCTGGCATTGCGCCGCCGGCGCACCCCAACCGTCTGCCGGGCAGGGTATGCAAGCCGGTGCCGGATGGATCGGCTGGCTGGTGACGGCTCCATTCGTCGCCGCCATCGGGGTGGGCTTCACGATGCTGTTGATGATCGTCGCCTACGTGATTAGCGCGCTGCTGGTCACCGAGACTTCGCCGCAGGAGGCGGTCCAACGTCTGACCTTCACCACAGGCGCCGCCGTGGTGAAGCTTCGCGGTGCCGCATCAAGTGCGCGCCAGCATCGGCCTCGAGCGGGCGCCAAGCGCACCCTGCCAGATCCCGAGGATGGGCCCAGCCCATTCGATTCGCCACTGCAACTCGACCCAGTCGCAGACGAGTTGGACCCGTTCGCCTTGCCCGTTTTGGAGCCGGACCCCGTCCAACCAGCCCAGGACCGCCCGAATGCGGCATCAGCCCCACGCACCGTAGCCACCGCCCGCGCCGGGGCCGCCGCGAAACCGCCTGCCCCGCTCGCGCCGACCCGGCAACCCGCTGTGGACCGAACCCCGCGCAACGAGCCGCAGGTGCCATCAGGTACCCAACTGCCCCTCAGCGGCGATGTCGTGTACCGGTTGCCTGACGCCGAGTTGCTCAAGCCGGGTCCACAACCCAAATCGGCGACCCGTGCCAACGAGCGGGTGGTTGACTCCCTCACCGAGGTCCTCGATCAGTTCGAAATCGATGCCCGAGTTACTGGATTCACTCGTGGACCCACGGTGACCAGGTACGAGGTGGAGCTCGGGCCAGGCGTGAAGGTGGAGCGCGTCACCGCTCTGAGTAAGAACATCGCCTACGCCGTAGCCAGCGCCGACGTACGCATTCTTTCGCCAATACCTGGCAAGTCGGCGATCGGAATCGAGATCCCCAACACTGATCGCGAAATCGTGTCGCTGGCCGATGTCCTCGCCAGTCGTGCCGCCACCAACGATCAGCATCCGATGGTGGTCGGGCTGGGCAAGGACGTGGAAGGTGGCTACGTCTGCGCCAACCTGGCCAAGATGCCGCACGTGCTGGTCGCTGGGGCAACTGGCGCGGGCAAGTCGAGTTGCATCAATGCCCTCATCACCAGCCTGCTGATGCGCTCGTCGCCGGATCAGGTCCGCATGATCCTGGTGGACCCCAAGCGCGTCGAACTCACCGCCTACGAAGGTGTGCCGCACCTCATCACGCCCATCATCACCAACCCCAAACGTGCCGCCGATGCGCTGCAATGGGTGGTGAAAGAGATGGACACCCGTTACGACGACTTGGCCGCTTTCGGGTTTCGGCACATCGACGAATTCAACAAGGCTGTGCGCAACAAGACCATCACCCCGTTGCCCGGCAGCGAACGGGTGCTCGAGCCCTATCCCTACCTAGTCGTCATCGTCGACGAGCTCGCCGACCTCATGATGGTCGCCCCGCGCGACGTGGAGGACGCGATCGTTCGGATCACCCAGCTGGCCCGGGCCGCTGGTATCCACCTGGTGCTCGCGACCCAGCGGCCCAGCGTGGATGTGGTGACCGGCCTCATTAAGGCCAACGTTCCGAGTCGGTTGGCTTTCTCGACCTCCAGCGTGACCGACAGCAGGGTGATCCTCGATCAACCTGGAGCGGACAAATTGGTCGGCCAGGGTGACGGCCTATTCCTGCCGATGGGCGCGAGCAAACCGGTGCGGATCCAAGGCGCGTTCGTGCCGGCCCACGAGATTGTGGCCGTTGTGGAGCACTGCAAAGCGCAGTTGGCTCCGCAGTACCGCGAAGACGTGGTGGTGCCAGAGTCCAGCAAAGCGGTGGTGGACAGTGACATCGGCGATGACCTGGACCTGTTGGTGAGCGCGGTGGAGTTGGTGGTGAGTACCCAGTTTGGCTCCACCTCCATGCTGCAGCGCAAACTCCGCGTCGGTTTCGCCAAGGCTGGACGATTGATGGATCTGATGGAAAGTCGCGGAATCGTTGGACCTTCGGAAGGCAGTAAGGCGCGTGAGGTTCTCGTGGCACCAGACGAACTTGATGCTGTCGTAGCTTCGCTGCACGGCGGGGCAGAGTCCTGACCGGAGAGCCTCCGGCGTTGCCGCGCCCTAGAGTCGGATCATGAATTCGGCCCCGCGGCCCGCTGATCAGAAGGCGACCAAGGTGAACGTGCTCACTTTGGGGTGCGCGCGTAACGAAGTTGATTCCGAGGAGTTGGCGACCCGACTCGACGCGGACGGCTGGCTGCTGGTGGACTCCCCGGAGGCCGCCGACGTCGTGATGGTCAACACCTGCGGCTTCATCGAACAGGCCAAACGGGACAGCATCGAGACCTTGCTTGGTGCCGCCGGTACTGGGCGAACGGTGGTGGCAGTGGGGTGTTTGGCCGAACGCTACGGCTCCGAGCTGGCCGGAGAGTTGCCCGAAGCCACGGTGCTCGGATTCGACGACTACACCGAAATTTCGCAACGCCTGCAGGACGCCTACCGTGGGGTGCCGCACCTTGCTCACACGCCGCAGGATCGGCGGCGATTGTTGCCGATCGCACCTGTGGAACGTACGGATGAAGGAACAACGCCTGGGCACGCTGGGTCCGGCCACCAGCGTCTGTTGCACGTCGGACCAAGTCAGCCGGTCAAACTTGCCTCAGGCTGTGATCGGCGGTGCTCCTTCTGCGCGATCCCGAGTTTCCGGGGGGCGTTCGTTTCCCGTCGGCCCACCGACGTTCACGCCGACGTTGTGGCGCTCGCCGCTGCGGGTGCGCGCGAAGTCGTGCTGGTGTCGGAGAACTCCACGTCTTACGGCAAGGATCTTGGCGACATGCGTCTACTCGATACGTTGCTGGGGGATCTGGCGGGCGCGCCGGGCCTGGAGTGGGTGCGAGTGTCCTACCTGCAGCCAGCCGAGATGCGACCCAGCCTGGTGGCAACGATCTCCACCACGCCTGGGGTCGCCCGCTACTTCGATCTGAGTTTCCAGCACGCGTCCGGCCCAGTTCTGCGCCGGATGCGCAGGTTCGGCGACGGCGGCAACTTCCTCGACCTACTCGACCGGATCCGTGACCACGCACCGACGGCAGGTGCCAGGTCCAACTTCATCCTCGGTTTCCCCGGTGAGACAGCAGCGGACGTTGAAGCGTTGGAAGACTTCCTGGTTGCTGCCCGACTCGATGCGATCGGGGTGTTCGGCTACTCCGACGAAGACGGCACCGAGGCGGTCCAGTTGCCGGATCATGTGGATCCAGACACGGTTGCCGAGCGCGTGGAGCGGATCAGCCGCCTCGCCGACGCCTTGATGGAGCAGCGGGCAGAGGAGCGCGTGGGGGAGCGCACCCGGTTGTTGGTGGAACGGATAGTCGATGATGCCGAGGGGCCGTGGGATGTTGGGGGGCCGGACGTCGGCGATGCGGTGGCGAACGGACACCAACGCGCAACCCAGCCGGCGGTGGAAGGGCGCTGTGAGCATCAAGGCCCCGAGGACGCCAGCACGATGGTGTGGGCGGCACCTGCAGGAGTGGCTGTGGGAGACGTGCTGGACGTGGAGATCGTCGACACCGAGGGAGTCGACCTGATCGCGAAGGTGGTTGACCCATGAGCACGTCCGCGCGCGTGGACGCTATGGCCCATCCACCAAGCGATTCCGGGTTGGTGAATGTTCCGAACGCCCTCACCACGCTCAGGTTGATCTTGGTGATTCCGTTTGCCATCGCGCTGCTTTGGCAGGACGGCGACAACGCCACCGCCAGAGTTGTGGCCACTGTCTTGTTCGTGCTGGCCTCCGTCACCGACTACGTCGACGGCTACATCGCACGCAAGAAGAACCTGGTCACCACCTTCGGCAAAGTGGCCGATCCGATCGCAGACAAACTGCTGACCGGGGTCGCCTTGGTGGGTTTGAGCATCTTGGGGGAACTCCCGTGGTGGGTGACGGTGATCATCCTCGGCCGCGAGCTTGCGGTCACGCTCATGCGTTTCTGGGTGATCCGCGAAGGTGTGATGGCTGCCAGCCGAGGTGGCAAATGGAAGACCGCCACCCAGATTCTGGCCATCGTGATGTATCTGTTGCCGCTCACCGGGGTGGCGCGCACAGCGGCCGAGTTCGTGATGTTGGCCGCCGTCGTGCTGACGCTGGTGACCGGCGTGGATTACGCCTTCCGGGCGGTGGCTCTGCATCGGCGGGGTGCGTGAGTTCGACATCCGAGGATGGCCTCCCGCGGGTCGTTCGTGATCCTTCGATGACGATCAACATGCCAGCGCTGGTGGCGGCTTTGGCAGATGCGGGCCTCACCCTTGCGGTGGCCGAATCGCTCACCGGCGGATTGCTCGCTGATGCGGTGGTTTCCGTCCCGGGTGCCTCAGTTGTTTTCCTTGGCGGTGTGGTGACCTATGCCACCGCTAGCAAAAGCAGTGTCTTGGGGGTGCCGGAAGCGCTGCTCGCTGCCCGGGGCGCCCCCGATCCAGAGGTTGCCCGGGCGATGGCCCATGGGGTTCGGCAACTGTTCGGTGCGTCGTTCGCGGCGGCGACCACCGGGGTGGCCGGCCCCGACCCACAAGATGGCAAGGCACCCGGGACGGTGTTCGTTGCGGTGGCCTGGGGGGATCGGATGGGATTCGATGACAACGTCGTGGAGTTCCATATTGCGGGATCACGCGCTGAGGTGAGACGTGGCGCAGTGGATGCGGCCGTGGGCATGATTAATGAGGCGGTGGCGGGCCGGTCCCAGCCAACCGCGTAGGTGCTAGGCGACTGTGATGCGTGGACGCTGTTCGTCCCGAGCCATCTTGTCGCTCACCGAACGGAGCACGTCGGAGAGTGATACATCAAGGGCACCACAGATCGCCGCGAGCAACTCACTCGAAGCTTCTTTCTGGCCTCGCTCCACTTCGCTGAGGTAGCCGAGGGAGACGCGGGCCGCGCCACTGACATCGCGCAGGGTACGTCCCTGGGCGTTGCGGCGTGAACGCAACTCATCACCGATGATTGAGCGAAGCACCACCATGGCCGTCCTCCTTTCCCAGGGGATCAGAATACGCGTCCGTGGCCCGGACGCATCCGAAGGCACAACGTGCGCGGTTCCTCCCTTATCGTACCGCTCGGGTCCGTCTCGGTTGACACTGTGGACAGCACGCGATCCGGCGGTCCTGAGGCGGCCTACCAACCGTGACGCGAGCCAGTCTGCTGCCGCAGCGCAGGCAGGTGCGGCGACCGTGCACCCAGGATGAAGCACCGCGGGCTTGTCGCCCAGTTGTCACCCGTGAGGCACGTCCCCGGTTGCTTTGCAGCAGTTGCACCCCCAGTTCGAGGATCCGTGCCGCAGCAATCTCACCGACCTGGTCGAGTGGATGGACGCCGGTGAGGAAACACACTTCGGCCACGTAGTTCATACCCAAGCCTGCGACCACCCGTTGATCCAGCAGCGCCTCGGCGATCCCTCGGTTTGGGTCGCTCAGCAGGTTGCGCTGAGCCAAGGAGGCGTCGAAATCGGGGCCGAGGATGTCGGGACCAAGGTGGGCCAGAAATGCCTGGTGTTCCTCAGCGGTGGGGGCAATCGCCAACTCTGCCAGCCGGTAGCCGACCGCAACGTTTGATTCGGTGCGGAGGATCGCGCGGATCTCGTGTGTTGGTCCCCCGCGCCACCTCGCGCCGGGACGGTACAGATGCCAGGAACCTTCCATCCGCAGGTGAGAGTGCAACGTGACTGGCTCGATGCGCTGCGAGGTGATCCGGATCAGCAGGTGTTTGCCGTAGCTTCCCACGCTGTGAACTTCTGATCCGGTGAAGTCTGTCGTTGCCAAACTCGGAACCCGCAAGTCGGTGTTTGTCAGGGTGTGCCCGTGCAAGGCTTCGTGCAGTCGGTTTGCCGCCAACCAGACGGTGTCTCCCTCAGGCATCGGATGTTCCGCCCATCCGGCTAGCGGTTCCGCATGCGCAGGCCGCGCGGAGTCAGAGCGAAACCGGCGCGGGCGAATACGTCGGCCGCCGGGCTGGTCAACACGCTGTCGCCGTCGGTTCGCTGCACTGTGAGTCCGCCGAGCCGGCCGTTGCGTACCGCAGCTGCCACTGCGGATGCCGCGGCTGCGAGCACCGCCTCGTCGTCGGTCCAGGTGAGCATGGTGCGACCACCGCGTTCGAGATACAGCACGAGGTCGCCACGGTGCAGCACCACCACCGCACCGGCCTTGCGGCCTGGCCGGTGGCCGCCATCACCGTCCTTGCGGGGCGGCCACGGCAAGGCCGCGCCATACGGTTGAGCGGGATCAGTGGCAGCTAGCAGGACTGCTGGCACGTCGGGATCGAGACTCTCGGTGGCGCGACTGTCCCGATCGGCGCCCACCCGCAGCCGATCCACCACCGCGGAGGTGGTGAATTGGGCTGCGCCGAGCCCTTCGATGGCGTGGGTGCGGATGCAGCCGCCGCCATCCTCCATGGCCCGCAGCACCTTGTAGGCCGCCGCGAATCCGCCAGCAAATCGTTCGATGCCCAACGCTCCACGTGTCACCACAGCGTGGCGATCCAGCAGCCAGGGTGCCAGCGCCGCCGCCCGGTTGGTGGGGTCGAGCGGGGTCCGGGGCACCGCCGACCATCGGCCCGCCAGCGACGGTGCGACTCGGGGCACGCTCGGGGCGCGTAGTGATCCCTTTGCGGCTGGGCGGGAGTAGCGGCGTGGCCGTGGGTTGGTGCGCCGCGGCGCCGGCCGCCGTCCAGATCCACCGGTTGGCCCAAGTCTGGCTCGGATCGGGGCAAAGGTGTCGTTGGTCAACCAGCCTGCCCACAGCAGGTCGTCGAACGCTTCTGGGACCGCCGCCGGGTCGAATCCTTCGGGTGCCGTCGCACTGAGCCGATCGAGCAGCTGGGCGTAGAACCAGCCGCCGCCATCGGCCACTGCGCTCAAGATGGCCGTGGCGATGTCGCCCTCAACGTCGGCGGGTTCGCCGAGGGTGATGTCGGCATCTGCCGGTGCCACCGTCACCCAACCATCGCCGCCGGGTAGGGCCCCGGCGCCACACCACACCACTTCCCCAGCGCTGGTGAGTTCGTCGAGCATCGCTGGGGTGTAGTCGCGGACGCGGGCTGGCAGCAGATGGGATTCCAGGGAACTGGCTGGCACCGGGCAGCCGGCAAGCTGATCCACCACTCGCAAAACCGCGTCCACTCCACGGTCATTGCTGCCGATCCCATGCCACTGGGTGAGGAAATCCGCGTAGACCCTCGCGGGTACCGGTTCGGCCTGGGCCCGCAGTTTGGCGATGCTTCGCCGCCGGATGCGCCGGAGCACATCGGCATCACACCATTCCGATCCGGAACCACCCGGGCGGAACTCCCCACGCAGTACCCGGCCGCTGGCGGCAAGCCGGTCCAGAGTCGTGCCGGCCACTGCTGTGCCGATGCGAAAGTGTCCGGCGACGGCGTCGACTGTGAAGGGGCCGTGGGTACGCGCATAGCGTGCGAGGAGGTCGCCCACGGGATCGGCGGTGGGTTCGGTGAACGTCAGCGGAATGCCGATCGGTAGCGGGGTGCCCAAGGCGTCCCGAAGCCGACCGGCATCCTCGATCGCCGCCGTCCTGGGCACGTCTAGGGTCACTGGAATGGCTCGTCTGGAGTCGATCAACTGCGCAGCCCAGCTCGCGTCGCCCCCTCGGGCGCGAATGTCGTCGTCGCTCAGGGGGCCCAACACCCGCAGTGCATCAGCGAGGTCCTCGGCATTGCGCAGGTGGCGGTCGGGTGCCAACCACGACACTTCCGCCTCCACCTCGGCGATCGCCTCGGCGTCGAGCAACTCGCGCAGTTCCACCGTACCCAGCAAGTCGGCGAGCAACCCGGCGTCCAGCGTCAGGGCGGCGGCGCGACGTTCGGCGAGCGGCGAATCACCCTCGTACATGAAAGCGGCCACGTAGCCGAAGAGCAAGGCTCGGGCGAAGGGGCTCGGTTGCTCGGCGGCGACCTCGTGCAGTCGGATGCTGCCGTTTGCCAGTCCGCCGAGTACCTCGCGCAGGCCGGGCACGTCGAAGACATCCGAGACGCATTCCCGCACTGTTTCCAGCACGATCGGGAACGTGGGGTGTTCGGCCGCGACCGCGAGCAGTTGGGCGCTCCGCTGTCGCTGCTGCCATAGCGGAGCGCGCCGTTTCGGATCACGTTTGGGCAGCAGCAGCGCCCGCGCGGCGCACTCTCGGAAGCGGGAGGCGAACAGCGCGCTACCGCCGATCTCGTCGGTGACGATTCGGGAGATCTCGTCCGGATCGACCAGCACCGCTTGGCGCACAACCTCCCAGATCTCGTCATCGTCGGAGTCCGGGATGCGCAGCACGATGCCATCGTCGGCGTGAGACACCCCCACGTCCATGCCAGTGGCGGCACGCATCCGGGCACCGATCGCGAGGGCCCAGGGCGCGTGCACTCTGGCGCCGAGCGGGGAGAGCAACGCCACCTGCCAGTCACCGAGTTCGTCGCGGAAGCGCTCCAAGACGATGGTGCGATCGTCCGGCAGCCGTCCGGCGGACTGGCGTTGCTCTTCGAGGTAGGCCAACAGATTGGTGATCGCATTGGTATCCAGCCCCTCCGCAGCGAGGGCAGCCTGCGCCGCCGCGGGCTGCTGGTGGGAGAGGGTGCGCACGGTGGCTCCGACTTGCCGGCCTAACTGCAGGCTGCGGCCGAGTGCGTCGCCGTGCCAGAACGGCATTTTGCCTGGTTGACCGGGTGCAGGGGACACCAGCACTCGGTCGTGCGTGATGTCCTCGATGCGCCAACTGCTGGCGCCCAGGGCAAACACATCGCCCACCCGGGACTCGTACACCATCTCCTCGTCCAGCTCGCCGAGCTTGGAGCTCTTCTCGCCAATCAGGTGGACGGCGAAGAGCCCACGATCCGGGATCGTGCCGCCGGAGGTGACGGCAAGCCGCTGGGCACCCGGACGGGCCGAGAGCATTCCGGTGCCGCGATCCCACACGATTTTCGGACGCAGATCGCCGAAGCCGTCCGCCGGGTATTTGCCGCTCAGCATGTCCAGGGTGGCGTGCCAAGCCGATTCGGGCAGCCGTGTGTAGGGGGCGCTGCGGCGAACCATGGCAGCGAGGTCGTCGATCTCCCAGTCGTCCATCGCAACGGCCGCAACCACCTGCTGGGCGAGCACGTCCAGCGGGTTGTCGGGCACCGACATGGTTTCGATTTCGCGTTCTCGCATGCCTCGGGCCACGACCGTCGCGGCAACTAGATCCGCGCGGTACTTCGGGAAGATGGAGCCGCGACTGACCGCACCGACGTGGTGGCCGGCGCGGCCGATGCGTTGGAGCCCGGCCGCGACTGACGGTGGCGCTTCCACTTGGATCACCAAGTCCACCGCGCCCATATCGATGCCCAGTTCCAAGCTGCTGGTGGCCACCACTGCGGGTAGGCGCCCGGCTTTGAGGTCCTCTTCGATCACCGCCCGTTGCTCTTTGCTGACCGATCCGTGGTGGGCCCGGGCGACCACGGGGGTCGGGAGCGATTCGGTGGCGGCCTCTGGGTCGCCTGTTGCCGAGGTGGCTGCGTCAGCGGCGGCTTGCTCGGCGGCTTGCTCGGCGGCGAGTTCGTTGAGCCGGCTGGTGAGTCGCTCAGCCAGCCGGCGTGAGTTGACGAACACAAGGGTGGCCGTATGGGCCTGGATCATGTCCAGGACGCGTTGTTCCACGTGCGGCCAGATCGAATTGCGCGGACCTTCGGCTGCGGTTGAACCGCTGAAGTCCGCAATCGAGGTTGAGCCGCCTAGGTCGGCCATGTCCTCGACCGGAACCTCGATAGTGACCTCAATTCGTTTGGACGACTCTGGTTCGATCACACTGACCGGCCGCCCACCGCCCAGAAATCGGGCGATCTCCGAACTTGGTCGCACCGTGGCCGACAGCCCAATGCGCTGCAACGGGGTCTCGGTCAACTCCTCAAGGCGCTCAAGTGAAAGGGCCAGGTGTGCCCCGCGTTTGGTGCCAGCGACGGCGTGAATCTCGTCGATGATCACTGTGTGGACATGGCGCAGACTGTCCCTCGCCGCAGAGGTCAGCAGCAGGTACAACGATTCCGGGGTGGTGATCAGGATGTCCGAAGGGGTGCGTGCTTGCCGGCGACGTTCATCGGTGGGGGTGTCGCCGGAGCGGACAGCGACCGTGATGTCTGGCTCGTCCAAGCCGGCTCGAACCATCTCCTGGCGCAGCCCGGTCAGCGGTGCGCGCAGATTACGTTCGACGTCGACCGCCAGCGCCTTCAGCGGGGAGATGTAGAGCACTGACGTGCGGGTCGCCGGTGCCGGTGGGGTCTCTCGGGTGGCTAGCGAATCGAGCGCGAAGAAGAAAGCAGCCAACGTCTTACCCGAGCCAGTGGGGGCGACCACGAGGGCGGAGTCGCCGGACGCGATCGCCTTCCAGGCGGCTTCTTGGGCTGGTGTGGGAGACGTGAACGAACGTGTGAACCACGACTGCGCAGCGGTGGAGAAATGCGCCAACGCCGAATCGTCGGCGTGGTGCGGGGGCCCAGGTGGGGCCGGCTGCGATCCCATGAGGTCATCCTGCCGGGTGGGTGCGACACCGAGCAAAGCCGGTCGCGTGGGGTGATTGGATAGGGCAGTGCGATTGACCGAGTTCTGGGAACGGATGGATGAGGCCCTCGGAGCCAGCTACAGCAGGTACTGGGCCGATTCCCACGTGTTGCCCGAACTCGCAGGGCGCACGGTGGCAGGCGCGTTGGCCGAAGGTGAGGACGCCGCGGTGGTGTGGCGGGCGGTCTGGGTGAACCTTGAGCTGCCGCCGAGGGATCGTTGAGTCATTATCCGGTTCGTGCCGTGGTCGGCTTGGTCAGCAGAATCGCGACACGCGAGTGTGCGGCTGCACGACTTCAGTGACATCGAACAGCTGTTCGTTTAGGCTAGGTGTGTTCGAACACCGGTGTTATCCACAACTTGACATTCGCTGGTTGGTTTTGTCGGAGGTACTGCCTACCGTTGCGCTACGGCAACACACCAGCACTCCACACGCTCGCACCACGAACGGAAAAGAGGCAGGCTCCATGGCCAGCAGCAACAACGGCAGTCGCACCCCGACCAAGTCGAATAATCGGGAGGCGGCCCTCGACACCGCGCTTGCGTCCATCGAGAAGTCCTTCGGCAAGGGCTCCGTGATGCGCCTGGGAGACGATGTCCGCCCGCCGGTGGATGTGATCAAGACTGGTTCCACGGCTCTCGACATCGCCCTGGGTATCGGCGGACTTCCGCGAGGTCGGGTAGTGGAGATCTACGGGCCGGAGTCTTCGGGTAAGACGACTGTGGCGCTGCACGCGATCGCCAGCGCACAGGCGGCAGGTGGGATCGCGGCCTTCATCGACGCCGAGCATGCCCTCGACCCGGAGTATGCGTCCAGATTGGGCGTCGACATCGACAAGCTGCTTGTCAGCCAACCGGACACGGGGGAGCAAGCGCTGGAGATCACGGACATGCTGGTGCGCTCCGGCGCCATCGACATCATCGTTATCGACTCCGTGGCGGCCCTGACCCCGAGGGCGGAGATCGAAGGTGAGATGGGGGATAGCCACGTGGGATTGCAGGCCCGGCTCATGAGTCAGGCGCTGCGCAAACTGACTGGCGCCTTGAGCGGTACCGGCACCACAGCGATCTTCATCAACCAACTGCGCGAAAAGATCGGCGTGATGTTCGGCAGCCCGGAAACCACCACCGGTGGCCGTGCGTTGAAGTTCTATTCCTCCATTCGGCTCGATGTTCGGCGCATCGAGACGCTGAAGGAGGGGTCCTCTCCGGTCGGCAACCGCACCCGGGTCAAGGTGGTCAAGAACAAACTCGCACCGCCTTTCAAGCAGGCCGAGTTCGATATTCTGTACGGCTTCGGCATTTCGCGGGAAGGTGGCCTCATCGACCTGGGCGTCGACAACGGCATCGTCCGCAAGTCGGGTGCGTGGTACACCTACGAGGGCGATCAACTCGGGCAAGGCAAAGAGAACGCGCGTGCCTTCCTTCGCGACAACCCGGAGTTGGCAGACGAGATCGAACGTCTCATCAAGGAAAAGCTCGGGGTGGGTCCCAAGCCTGAGGCTTCCGTGACGGAAGCGCCGGCCGGGAAGGCCGACACCATCAGCGCGCCCAGCATCGACGAGTTGGCGGCGGTAGTGGGCCCGCGGCCTGCCACTAATGGGTCGGCGTCGCGCTAGCGGTGGAGGCCAGCGGCGGTCGGCGGAGGGGCCGGACGCCGCACGTGAGCCCGAGGCAGATCCGACTGAAGTTGCTCGCACTCTGGTGTTGCGATCGCTCAATGCAGCGCCCCGAACCCGAGCCCAACTCGCGGAATTGCTCGCCTCACGTGGGGTGCCCGACGACGTAGCCGAGGCCTGCCTCGATCGCTTCACCGAACTGCACCTCATTGACGACGCCGAATACGCGCGCATGTGGGTGCGCTCGCGGCACAAGTTGCGCAAGCTTCCGCGTCGCACCCTGCGCTACGAGCTGGTGCGCAAAGGGGTGGCTGCGGAGGACATCGAGGCCGCCCTCGAGTTCGTCGACGAAGACGATGAACGGATGGCGGCAGCAGCCCTTGCCGTTCGCAAGGCGGCCAGCACTGCGCGTCTGGAGCCCCATGTACGGCACCGACGAATCATGGCGTCGCTGATGCGAAAAGGTTTCTCAGCCGAGGTCGCGGCGCAGGCCACAGCAGAAGCTCTGGCAGGTGAGGACATCGACGAGGTGATCACCCACGAGGATGCGCACGGGTGATCCTCACCGCGCGCCGGTCGGAGCCTCCAGTTGCCATCGGGCCACGAAGTAGGCGACGTGATGCGGGTCGGTGTAGCTCAGCAGTTCCGAGGTCACCAGGCTGGCACCCCACTGGTTGAGCAGAGCCACTGCCGCTTGCCAGGCGCAGCGACCGTCAAGGGCGAAAAGGGAGTCGCACTCCTCGGACAGATGGCTCAGGCCGTCGAGGTCGCCCGTTTCGAGCATCGCGGCGATCCGGTCGTCCAACTCGACTGCACCTGGAACGGTGTGTCCGGGAGCCTTCTCGTGACGTGTTGCGGTGCCGTCGCCCACCACAATCACCGCGGTCCCTGGCCGATACGCCAGGATCGACTCCGCGTCCTGGGCGACCGCTCCGCTCACCTCGTGGGGGGAGCCCGACACCAACATCAGTTGAAGTTCGACCTCCTTGGCTGGCAGCGGAGCGGACGTTGCCGGGCGGGCGATGCGTTCAGCTGCCCAGCGCCCGACTGTCAACGAGATCGGCAACGTCGCCGGTGAATCGGCATCGGCAACGCCGGCCAATCGCGCTTCGCATCCGGGCATATCTATCGGGAACGGCGTAAGACCAGGGACTGGATGTGGGGCGTCGGGGCGGTGGCCGGCACCCGTGCCTCCGAGCACGATGATCCGGGAAGAGTCGTGCAGCGCGGAGCACGCGAGCGCGATGTCCTCCCGCAACGCCGCATGCGCCGGTAGGGGTGTGGGATTGAGCGTGGGAAGCAGCAAAGGTGCACTGGGGATGAAGATAACCGGAATCACGGACCCAGCCTAGGAGTCAGCGCGCCGGTCCGCCCGCGGCGTGCTGCGTAGACTTGACCCACCATGAGCACCTCTACTGTCAGTGACGCCGCCTCGGTGATCACCGCCCCTCGATACGAAGTGCGCACGCTGGGCTGTCAGATGAACGTCCACGACTCCGAACGCATGGCCGGGCTGCTCGAAGCAGCCGGCTACGTGCGCGCCGAACCCGGAGCGTCGCCGGACCTCATCGTCTTCAACACCTGTGCGGTCCGGGAGAACGCCGACAATCGGTTGTACGGCAACCTTGGGCATTTGCGGCCGGCCAAGGTGGCCAACCCGCAGTTGCAGATTGCGGTCGGTGGTTGCCTGGCCCAAAAGGATCGGGGCGAGATCGTTCGGCGGGCGCCGTGGGTGGACGTCGTGTTTGGAACCCACAACATCGGCAGCCTTCCGGTGCTGCTGGAGCGTGCCCGGGTGGAGCGTGAAGCTCAAGTTGAGATCGAAGAAGCCCTGGTTGCCTTTCCCTCAACGTTGCCTTCGCGTCGAGACTCTGCCCACTCCGCATGGGTGTCGATCAGC
Organism: uncultured Actinomycetes bacterium; assembly: GCA_963842975.1. Lineage (GTDB taxonomy): Bacteria > Actinomycetota > Actinomycetes > S36-B12 > UBA10799 > JACJWR01. The sequence continues at coordinate 144,579 of CAWJIH010000005.1, forward strand.
GTGGGCTGCAACAACACCTGCACCTTCTGCATTGTGCCCGCCCTACGTGGCAAGGAGAAGGATCGTCGACCGCCGGATATCTTGGCGGAGATCCGTGCCCTGGTGGATTCCGGTGTCAGCGAGGTGACACTGCTCGGCCAGAACGTGAATGCCTACGGCGTCGAATTCGGCGAACCCAGCGCATTCGCGGATCTGTTGCGCGCCTGCGGTGGCATTGATGGCCTTGATCGGGTCCGCTTCACCAGCCCCCACCCGCGCGATTTCACCGACGATGTCATTGCTGCGATGGCGGAAACGGCCAACGTCATGCCGCAACTGCACATGCCGCTGCAATCCGGATCCGACGCGGTGTTGCGGCGGATGCGCCGGTCGTATCGTCGGGATCGTTTCCTCGGAATCATCGATCGGGTCCGCGCCGCGATGCCGGATGCTGCGATCACCACCGACATCATCGTGGGGTTCCCCGGCGAGACCGAAGCGGACCTCGACGCCACCATTGACGTGGTGCGCCAGGCCCGCTTCGCAGGTGCGTACACCTTCCAGTACTCCAAACGGCCCGGGACTCCGGCGGCGGACATGGTCGATCAGATTCCGGCAGATATCGTCACGGAGCGCTACCAACGTTTGGTGGCAGTGGCCGACGACGTGGCCTGGGATGAGAACAAGAAGCTGCTCGGCACCCAAGTTGAGGTGCTGATTTCGGCCGGGGATGGGCGCAAGGACGCGCGTACCCATCGGGTCAGCGGTCGGGCCCGTGACAACCGTTTGGTGCACCTGGACCCGGCGGGACTCTCCCCGCAACCCGGTGACGTGCTCACCGGTTACGTGACCCACTCCGCTCCGCACCATTTGGTCGCCGACGCCGACGTGACCCTCATCCGGCGGGCCCGGGTGCCGGCCGAAGCGTGTGGCGTCTCCGTGCCTGGTGTCACGACCGCATCGCCGGATGGTGGTCCGGTCACCCTGGGTATGCCCACAACGGTGCCGATGCGTGACTGATTCACCGCGGGCACACATGCCGGAGCAAGCGGAGGCCGATGCCGAGGTCCGAGGCCACGATCCTGCGGTGCCCGACCCTGCGGTGCCCGCGCCGCTGCGGTGCCCGGCACGGGAGTTGTGGCCGTGGTGGGTGCGACCGGCACGGGCAAGTCCGCCCTGGCAGTGACGCTGGCCGAACGCTTCAACGGCGAGGTCGTCAATGCCGACTCGATGCAGGTGTATCTCGGTATGGACATCGGCACCGCGAAACTGACCGAAACTGAACGCCGTGGTGTGCCGCACCATCTACTGGACATCTGGCCGGTGACCAAAGCCGCCAACGTCGCGGAGTATCAACGATTGGCCCGCGCGGTGATCGCGGATGTTCACGACCGCGGTCGCTTGCCGATCCTGGTCGGGGGATCCGGGCTCTACCTACGCGCCGTGCTCGAGGAGTTCGACTTCCCCGGCCATGACCCTGCGATCCGTTCCCGGCTGACCGACGAATTGGCCGAACTCGGGGTTGCGCAGATGCATCGACGCCTCGGGGACCTTGACCCGGCGGCGGCAGCGCAGATTCTGCCAACCAACGCCCGGCGAGTGATCCGCGCTCTGGAGGTCATCGAACTCACGGGGGGCACTTTCACCGCCGCACTGCCCGAAAAGCGGGCGCACTACCGATCGCTGGCAATCGGATTGACGCGTGATCGGGGGGATCTCGATGAGTTGATCGCCACCCGAGTCCGGCGGATGTGGCAGCAGGGGTTCGTCGACGAGGTGGCTGGGCTGGACGGTCTGGCGGGCAGCCCAACCGCCTCGCGAGCGTTGGGATACCGGCAGATACTGTCCATGTTGGCCGGTGACTGCGACGAGGAGGTCGCCATGACGGAGACGATTCGCGCGACCCGCAAGTTCGCCCGGCGTCAGGATTCGTGGTTTCGGCGGGACACCTCGGTGCGTTGGTTCGATGCGGCAGCCGAAGACCTCACGGTTTGTGCACAGGATGCCGTCGAGCTGTTCTGTGAAGTTGGTGGCGGCGATTAGGGTGGTGCAGTGATGATGACTGTGCGGTTCACGAAAGGCCACGGCACGGGCAACGACTTTGTGCTTGTGCCGGACTACGGGGGCGCACTCGAACTCACCGGCGAGCTCGTCCGGGCCCTGTGCGATCGTCGGTTTGGGGTGGGAGGCGACGGGGTGATCCGGGTGGTGCGCACCGAACGCGCATCGCAGGGCCCGGATGTTGAGGTGGTGGCCAGCCCAGGTGGCCCCGAATGGTTCATGGACTACTGGAACGCCGACGGCACTGTGAGTGAGATGTGTGGCAATGGCGTGCGGGTTTTCGCGCGTTACCTTGTCGCCCACGGTTTGGTCACCCCTGGACGACTCCAGGTGGCGACCAGGGGTGGGGTGCGTGTGCTCAATGTGCCCGTCGAAGGAGACGTCGACGTCGACATGGGCCCGCCGGTATGGCATGGATACCCGGTGGAAAGTCCCATCGGTTTGGCCGGAACCACCTATCACGCGATGGGCGTGGGCATTCCGAATCCGCACGCAGTGGTGATACTTCCAAGCCTGCAAGTGTTGCCAGCAGTGTTGCCTGAACCTCTCATTGACCCTGAACACTTTCCGGCCGGGGCCAATGTGGAGTTTGTGGAAGTTGTGTCCCGCGCCCGACACCACCTCAAGATGCGCGTGTACGAGCGGGGTTCGTCGGAAACGTTGTCGTGTGGCACCGGCGCCTGCGCGGCCGCGGTTGTCGCAGCGTCGCAGATCTTCAGTGATACCCGCGAATCGATCCGGGTGGACGTCCCCGGTGGCACCCTCATGGTGCAGCACACCTCAACTGGGAGCGTGCACCTTCGCGGCCCGGCAGCGCTTGTCGCCGACGGCACCCTAAACCCCGGCTGGTTGGAGCCCTATCTATGACCGAACACCATCCCGATCTGCGCACTGGCGGACCCCGCGGTTCAGCGCCCGACACGGCCACCGACGACGGCAGTCTGCACCTGGCGGAGCGGGACGCTCTGCGCCGGGTTTCGGGGCTTTCCACCGAACTGCAAGACATCACCGAAGTTGAGTACCGGCAGATCCGGCTGGAACGGGTGGTACTGGTGGGGGTCTGGACGCAGGGCACGTGGGAGGACGCCGAACGTTCACTTCGCGAACTGGCGGCACTTGCCGAGACGGCCGGTTCCGAGGTCCTCGAAGGCCTCATCCAACGTCGCAAGAAGCCAGATGCAGCGACCTACATCGGCTCTGGCAAAGCGGCCGAACTGCGGCAGATTGTGGTGGCCACAGACGCCGACACCGTGATTTGCGATGGGGAGCTCACCCCGGGCCAACTACGTCAGCTTGAAGCGATCGTCAAGGTGAAAGTCGTGGATCGGACGTGGTTGATTCTCGACATCTTCGCCCAGCACGCCCGCAGCAAGGAAGGCAAGGCGCAGGTTTCGTTGGCGCAGATGGAGTATCTGCTACCGCGACTGCGTGGTTGGGGTGAGTCGCTTTCCAGGCAGGCCGGTGGACGCGCTGGTGGCGGTACCGGAGGTGTGGGTACGCGTGGTCCCGGTGAGACCAAACTGGAGACTGATCGTCGTCGGATTCGCTCCCAAATGACGCGACTTCGCAGGGATTTGGCGCAGATGGCGACCGTCCGGGAAACCAAGCGGGCCGGACGGCGCCGACATGAGACGCCCTCGGTGGCCATCGCCGGCTACACGAACGCGGGGAAGTCAAGCTTGTTGAACCGGATCACCGGTGCGCACGTGCTAGTTGAAGATGCGTTGTTCGCCACGCTGGATCCCACCGTGCGACGCGTGGATATGCCGAGTGGTCGCACCGTGACCATGTCCGACACGGTTGGTTTTGTCCGCCACCTGCCACACCAGTTGGTGGAGGCATTTCGCTCCACCCTGGAGGAGGTCGGCGAATCGGACGTGATCCTGCACGTGATCGACGGATCCGATGAGTCGCCGCAAGACCAATTGTCGGCAGTACGCGGGGTGTTGAGCGAACTCGGTGTCGGAGATCGCCCGGAAGTTGTGGTGCTGAACAAAGTTGATATCGCCGATCAGGAAGTCGTTCGGCGAATGCAGCGCGCGCTGCCGGACCTGGTGCTCGCCTCGGCCCGCACAGGGGAGGGGATCGACGACGTGCTGGCCGCGATCGAGGCCGCACTGCCCCATCCGACAATCCTGATCGACGTCCTACTTCCGTACGACCGTGGCGACTTGTTGGCTCGGATCCACTCCGAGGGCGAGGTCGACGTGATCACGCACGAGGAAACCGGCACTCATGTGGTGGCTTTAGTGGGTCCGGAACTGGCCAACCAGGTCGGCGAGGTGGCGTTGCTCCCGGGGGCGGCTTCCGGGTCACCCTCAGCGGGCAGTGACCAGCCTGCGACGGACACCGAGACAGCAGTGGCGACGGAGGCGGGGGCAGCAGCGGATGGACACGGCTGAGGCCCAGCGGCTGTTGGATCTGGTGGTCGAAGGAATCGGTGGCCAGCCTCGAGAGGGCCAGCACCAGATGGTCGAGGTAGTTGCCGAGGCGATGGCTGGCGGCACGCATGCTTTGGTGCAGGCGGGAACAGGCACGGGGAAGTCGGTCGGGTATCTGGTGCCCGGCATCAGCCACGTACAAGCAGGTGGTGGACCTGTGGTGGTGGCTACGGCCACCTTGGCACTGCAGCACCAACTGGTGTCACGCGACTTGCCGGCGGTGAATGAAGCGCTGGCGGCAGCCGGTGAGCAAACCGTCGATTTCGCAGTGTTGAAGGGTCGCTCCAACTATCTGTGCCTGCAGCGCCTCAACGACCCGGTCGACGGCGGTGCCGATCAGTTGGAATTCGATTCCGGGTTCACTGGCGCAGCGGCCGGCACGGGCCGGTTGGAAGCCGATGCCGCGCGGATTCGAGAGTGGGCCTCAACCACTAAGGAGGGCGACCGCGACGAGTTGGGCGATGTGGACTCGCGGGTGTGGCGGGCGTTCTCGGTCACGGCGAAGGAGTGTGTGGGGGCGACGAAATGCAGCTTCGGGGAGGAGTGTTTCGCGGAGGCCGCAAGAGCTCGGGCAGCCGAGGCCGACATCGTGGTGACGAATCATGCACTGCTCGCGCTGCATGCAGTGGAGAATCTTCCATTGCTGCCAGACCACGACGTGGTGGTGGTGGATGAAGGCCACGAATTGGTGGATCGTGCCACTGCTGCCGTGACCAGCGAACTTGGGCCCAACCACGTCACCAGAGCGCTATCGGGGGCGCGCCGAATGATCTCGCCGGAAGCCGCGGACATGGTGGATGGCGCCGCGGCTGCGTTGTCCGATGCCCTCTTCGGGGTAGACGGCAGACTGACCGAGCTTCCCGAATCATTGCGTGCTGCCCTGGCATCGGTCCGCGATGCGACCAGCACTGTGCTCAGTGAGCTGTCCTCGGGCGGAGGCGGAGGCGGTGGCGCCGGTGGCGGCGCGGACCCGGACGAGATTGCGCGAAAGTCGCGCGCCCGCAGCGCCGTCGAAGATGTGCACGACACCGCCGGGGATGTGCTTGGCGCGGGTGAGGAATCCGTGGTGTGGGTGTCCCGCGGTGGTGGCCGGTATCCATCCCTATATGTCGCACCGCTGAGCATGGCCGGGCCGTTGCGCGCCGGGCTGCTGGCCGAATCGGCCGTCATTCTGACGAGCGCCACCCTGACTCTGGGCGGTGACTTCGGCTACGTGGGGCGTGGGTTGGGTTTGTTGGACACGGATCGTGATTCCGATGGGCCGGGTGGCTGGCACGCGGTGGATGTCGGATCCCCTTTCGACTTCGCCAAACAGGGCATCCTCTACGTGGCAGCGGACTTGCCTCGACCCGGTCGTGACGGGCCCAGCCCGGAGGCACTAGACGAGATGGCCGAGTTGGTCTCGGCTGCGGGTGGCCGTGCACTGGTGCTGTACTCGAGTTGGCGCGGGGTGGAGGCGGCATCCGAGCGACTGGAGAAGGTGGCCGGTTTGGATGTGCTGGTGCAGCGACGAGGGGACTCCGTCGGTCCGCTGGTCGCCAAGTTCGCCAGCGATCCCGCTTCGGTACTGGTGGGCACGTTGTCGCTGTGGCAGGGCGTTGACGTGTCTGGGGACTCCTGCATTCTGGTCGTCATCGATCGGATTCCTTTTCCCCGGCCAGATGATCCGCTCTTGCAGGCACGCGCCGATCGGGTGGCTGCTGCCGGGGGCAACGGCTTTGTGTCGGTGTCGGTGCCGAAAGCCGCGCTGATGCTGGCTCAGGGAGCAGGAAGGCTAATCCGCAGCCCACGCGACCGCGGCGTGGTGGCGGTGCTGGACTCCCGACTGGCCCGTTCCGGCTATGGCGCCTCACTTCGTCGCTCCATGCCGCCGCTGTGGATGACAACGTCCAGGGAGGTTGCGGTGAGCGCGTTGGGACGCTTATCCGCGGCTGCGACCACGGCGGCGGCTGCGACCACTGCGGCCTCTGCGGACTAAAGCCGCCGAAGGACGCTCACAACCTTGCCCAAAATTCGGGCGTCGTCGCCCGGGATGGGAGCGTAGGCGGGATTGTGCGGCATCAGCCACACGTGCCCCCCGGATCGTTTCAGGGTCTTGACGGTGGCTTCGTCGTCGAGCAAAGCGGCCACGATTTCGCCCTGGTTGGCGGTGGGTTGACTGCGCACCACAACCCAGTCGCCGTCGCAGATGGCCGCGTCGATCATCGAATCGCCGACGACGTGGAGGAGAAACAGATCGCCGTCGCCGACGAGTTCGGTCGGCAGTGGGAACACAGTCTCGACGGCCTCTTCGGCCAGAATCGGCCCACCTGCAGCGATCCGACCCAAGACCGGAACCATCGTGGCCTGGGAGGCGTGGATTGAGACGTGTTCGTCACCGACTGAGTCGGACTGCGTCCACTGGTGAGGCAACACCTCATCGTCCGACTCGTCACCACTGATCGATGATTCGCTGTGGTCGGAGCCAAAGCCGGCCTGTGTCCCTGCGTTGTCACGAGCTGCCGTGATGGTGTCGGACCGCATCGAACCGGGGACCAGCCGTTCGCCATTCGGTTCGAAAACCTCCATGGCGCGAGGCCGATGTGGGTCTCGCCGTATGTAGCCCTTCTGCTCCAGGATCTGCAGTTGATAGGCGACGCTGGAGGGGCTGGCCAACCCCACCGCCTCGCCTACTTCCCGAATGCTCGGCGGGTAGCCGCGTTCGGCGATGACCGATCGGATCATTTCGAGGATTTTCGCCTGGCGAGCGCTCAGGGGCTTCGAAGCCGCCTGGGTGGCCGCGTTTTCAGCGGAGTCGGTAGGTGGATGTGGTGTGCGTGACCGGGGCACGGTGTCCTCCATGGGTTGTGTGCAGTGTGTACGTGTGTGCGGTGATCGGCCCAACGTGTTCGAAGAAATCGAGTGTCGGACCTCTCTGTCAGGCTCCAGTTTAGCCGCAGAGCACGGAAATTTACAGACAAATGTTCGACTGTGGGTATTGCGTGTTGCGGAAAGTCAAGACATCATGAAGATATGTCTGATCGAACACACGTTCGTCAGTTTGAGTTTGTAGGGCTTCAAGGAGGTTCGAGATGGGTTCGCAGGTGATGGCAGGTACGAGCAGTGCGGCGATGAGTGGTGGGGATTGGCTTGTGCGTGATCTCCGCACTCCATCTCGGGTGAGTCCAAAGATTCGACGACGCAGGCTGCTGTACGCAGTGTTGGCGTCCATTGCGTTTCTGGGCGGATTGTCGCTGGGACTGCGCGAAGCTCCGACCGGTGCGGAGTTGGCACTGTCACATGCGAGTGTCGCTGGGATTGTCGGCGATGTGGCACCGGTGGAGGAGCGCATGCTCGCCGGCTCGCCGGAACTGGAGGCGGTGTCAGCGGACGTGCGGACCGTACGGGTGCTTCCCGGGGACACGTTGTGGTCCATTGCCGGTCGCACCTATCCGGATGTGGATCCTCGCGCCGTGGTGACTGCTATTCGGGAGGTCAACGGAGGGCAACTGCGATCGTTGCAGGTGGGAACGGAGTTGATCGTGCCGTCTCGGGTGTGAGCGGTGCTGGAGCGTGGCCCGAGTGGCGCTGGAATGGCGATTGATCAACTTCGTGACTTCTCGAGGCCAACGGGCGAGAGTCATGGAAACTTTGCCAAACACATTCGGCCCTGGCCTTGCCAACGGGTGCTGCGGAGCCTAAGGTCACTACATCTAGTGGTTACAGCGTTGTAGTTCATCCACAGGTTGTGGTCATTAGTGCACAGGTTGTCCCCAGCTCATCCCCAGGATCGAGTCGACTCGTACACAGGTTGTCCCCAGGAAGGTTCGATTACTCGTGCACTGCCCCTACTGCCGCAACTCGGATTCGCGGGTTCTCGACAGCCGCACCACCGACGATGGTTCGACGGTGCGTCGGCGCCGGATGTGCCCATCGTGCGGCCGTCGGTTCTCGACCCTGGAGACGGCAACGCTGGCAGTGGTGAAGCGCTCGGGGGTTCAGGAGCCGTTCAGTCGCGACAAGGTCCTCGCCGGGGTGCGCAAAGCCTGCCAAGGGCGTCCCGTCACTGAGGACAACCTCGCGATCCTTGCCCAGCAGGTCGAAGACGAGGTTCGAGGGCTGGGTATGGCTGAGGTTCCTGCACACGAGGTGGGTCTGGCGATTCTCGGACCCTTGCGCAGCCTCGACGAGGTTGCCTATCTCCGATTTGCCTCGGTGTATCGCAACTTCGAGTCTCTCGACGATTTCGAGGCAGAGGTTGCGCTGCTGCGAGCTGCCAGAACTTTGCCCAAAGCCTGACCCGACTGACGTATCGAACCCAGCCACAACGGACCGCTGCAACGACGCGGTCCACCGCCAAGCACACCGCACCAATCAGACCAGCAAGAACTCAAAACTGACATGCACCACCCACACCATCAAGGAGAGTGACCATGGCCGATGAGTCGCGCGGCGCCACCAAGACCGCAGGAAAGCGCGGAAACAAAGTGAGCGTCAAGAACACCGGACTCACCGTGAACCGGCTTTTCACCAAGCCCGGCGTCCACCCCTACGACGAGGTCGAATGGGAGCACCGCGATGTGGTGCAGAACAACTGGAAGACCGGCGACGTGGTGTTCGAGCAGCGCGACGTGGAGTTCCCCACCTTCTGGTCGGCCAACGCCTCCACCATCGTCACCACCAAGTACTTCCGGGGGGCCCAGGGAACGAGCGAGCGCGAGACCTCGTTGCGCCAACTCATCGACCGCGTCGTTCTCACCTATGCCAAAGCAGGACGCGACAACGGCTACTTCGCCACCGATGACGACGCCCAGGTGTTCGAGCATGAACTCACCTGGATGCTGTTGCACCAAGTGTTCTCGTTCAACTCGCCAGTCTGGTTCAACGTCGGCACCTCCTCACCACAGCAGGTGAGCGCCTGTTTCATCCTCAGCGTCGACGACACTATGGACTCGATCCTCAACTGGTACCGCGAAGAGGGTCTCATCTTCAAGGGTGGGTCCGGCGCCGGGCTGAACATCTCGCGGATCCGCTCGTCCAAGGAGTTGCTCCGCTCCTCCGGCGGTACCGCCAGTGGGCCGGTGTCGTTCATGCGTGGAGCTGACGCCTCGGCTGGCACTATCAAATCCGGTGGCGCCACTCGCCGAGCCGCCAAGATGGTCGTACTCGATGTCGATCACCCGGACATCGAAGAGTTCATCGAGACGAAGTCCAAGGAAGAAGAGAAGATCCGCGTCCTGCGCGACGCCGGTTTCGACATGGACCTCGGCGGCAAGGACATCGCCAGCGTTCAGTACCAGAACGCAAATAACTCGGTTCGGGTCTCGGACGAGTTCATGCAGGCGGTGGAGAACAACGCCGAATTCGGTCTGCGCGGGCGGATCTCCGGCGAGGTCATCGAAACCATTGACGCCCGGAAACTGTTCGACAAGATGTGCAAGGCGGCATGGGAGTGCGCCGACCCAGGCATCCAGTACGACGACACCATCAACGACTGGCACACCAACCCCGAGACCGGTCGGATCACAGCATCGAACCCATGCTCCGAGTACATGTCACTCGACAACTCGTCCTGCAACCTGGCTTCACTCAACCTGCTCAAGTTCCTGCGGGAGGACAACACCTTCGACGCTGAGACGTTCGCCAAGGCCGTTGAACTGATCATCACGGCGATGGACATCTCGATCACATTTGCGGACTTCCCGACCGAAGCGATTGGCGACACCACCCGCGACTACCGGCAACTGGGGATCGGCTACGCCAACCTCGGTGCGCTGCTGATGGCGTCGGGTTTGGCGTATGACTCCGAGGGTGGTCGGGCGCTGGCGGCCGCGATCACCTCGCTGATGACCGGCACCGCCTACAAGCGCTCCGCCGAACTCGCTGGCATCGTCGGCCCCTACGCCGGTTATGCGCGCAACGCCGAGGCCCACAGTCGGGTCATGCGTAAGCACGCTGCGGCCACCGACGCGGTTCGACCCGCCACCAGCCTTGACCGCGACGTGCTGCACTTGGCCAGCAAGATGTGGGCTGAGGGCAACAAGGTCGGTGAGCAGAACGGCTGGCGCAACGCTCAGGCGTCCGTGCTCGCACCGACCGGCACGATCGGCTTCATGATGGACTGCGACACCACCGGAATTGAGCCTGACTTCTCGCTGGTCAAGTTCAAGAAACTGGTGGGCGGCGGGTCCATGCAAATCGTCAACCAGACGATTCCGCGGGCGCTGCGCAAGCTTGGCTATGCAGAAGAAACCGTCGAAGCGATCGTGGAGTTCATCGGTGAGCACGGACACGTGATCGGCGCACCGGGATTGAAGAGCGACCACTACTCCGTGTTCGACACAGCCATGGGGGAGCGTGCGATCTCGCCGATGGGTCACGTGCGGATGATGGCGGCGGTGCAGCCGTTCCTCTCCGGTGCCATCTCCAAGACGGTGAACATGCCAGAGTCGGCCACCATCGAAGAGGTTGAGGAGATCTACTTCCAGGGGTGGAAGTCCGGGCTCAAGGCGCTGGCGATCTACCGCGACAACTGCAAGGTTGGGCAGCCGCTCAGCGATGGCAAGGCCAAGAAGGCCGAGCAGGTCGCGGAGGTCGAGCATGTGGTGGTCGACCACCGTCCGGTGCGCAAGCGGTTGCCGAAGAAGCGGCCGAGCCAGACGGTGTCGTTCACCGTTGGTGGGGCCGAGGGATACCTCACTGCTGGTTCCTACCCGGATGACGGTCTCGGCGAGGTGTTCCTCAAACTCGGTAAGCAGGGTTCGACCCTGGCCGGTGTGATGGATGCCTTCTCCATCGCCATTTCGATCGCCTTGCAGTACGGCGTGCCGTTGGAGGCATTCACCTCCAAGTTCGTCAACATGCGATTCGAACCGGCTGGTCTCACCGACGACCCGGACGTCCGCATGGCGCAGTCGATCATGGACTACATCTTCCGCCGCCTCGCGCTGGATTACCTGCCCTACGAGACCCGTTCGGCACTCGGCATCTTCACCGCCGAAGAGCGGGCCGCGACCGTGGCTGGTTACGACTCCGGGCCGGCTCCGGTGGCGTCCTCGGCCGACGTTGAGGAAGACGACCTCGAGGGGCTCGCACAGTCGGCCCCGATCGATGGTCGGGCTTCGCATGCATCAACCGGCGCCAAGCCGGTGGACGTGACAGTGCACTCCTCGGCGGAACTGCTCGAGGAAATCACCGGCAAAGCCTCCGATGCACCGCTGTGCATGACCTGCGGAATCAAGATGCGTCCAGCTGGCTCGTGCTACGTCTGCGAGGGCTGCGGCAGCACCAGCGGCTGCAGCTGATCCTAATACGGAAGTAAATCACTGTCTCCCCAGTGACCGTTTTGTCGGAGCCTCGGTTTAGTCTTTAGCCCAGGCATTCCGGTAGTCCTCCGGTGTCTCCCGTTGCGGGACACCGGAGGACTTGTTTGGGGAGGAGGCGGTCATGGGGGCCGTGAGGGTGGTGAAGGCGCAGGAGTTCTCGCCGGAAGCTGTCCGAGAGGTGCTGGGTGTGGAGCCGTTGGACATCGCAGCGGTCGAGGCGCCTTCGCTGCTCGTCGACGGGGAGTACCACACGGCAGCGTGCCGATGGCTTGTGCGTAAGCATGCGTTGCGGCCCGTGGAGTCCACCGTCGTTGCCCACGCTACCCGGCTGGGTTGGTGGATCAAGTGGCTGCGGACCGATCGCCACCTCGTCGGGCAGGACTGGATGTCCAGCGATGTGTTTCTGGCACGTGAAGAGGACTTGCTCGCGTACTACCGGCTGCGGCAGTACTCAACAGATCAGCAGGTGTCCTCGGCCACGTGGCGTGCTCAACTGTCCACCATCAAGCAGTTTCATCAGTGGTTAGCCAAGACCTATTGGGTGCCGCCTCCGTTCACCACCAAGACGTTCACCTTGCCCAACGGGGCCAACGTGACCGGGGTCGACGGTATGCGACCTCGGCGCCGCCCCAGTAGCGCCGGTACACCACTGACGCCTGGCTTCGCCGAACTGCTCATCCAGGGGGCGTTACGCATCGACGCCGATGGGCGCCAACACGATGTGCGCACCGCGGAACGTGACGGGGCATTTGTCAGCCTCGGGCTTGGCACCGGGATGCGCCTCTCAACCCTGGCGGGATTGACTCACTATGAAGTGCCGCGACCAGAGCGAGGGTCCGTGTTCACCGCGGTCACGGTCCCGGATTTCATCACCAAGGGTGACGCTGGGGGCGAAGCGATCGGGTTCAGCCACCGGCTGCGACCCGCACATCACTACATCGACGGTGATCGGGCTGAACTAAGCGCGCGCGCCGCCGCCCACCGGCCGGGGGATCCTCTGGACATCGTCACCGCCGATGAACACACATGGACCAGCGAGGTCGAGGGAAAGACCATCGTGAGGCGATGGGCTGAGACGGATGCGCGCACACGCCGGCGCCTAGTCGACGTCGACGGGCGGTCCCCGCTGCTATGGCTTGACCCCAGGGGAGGGACGCCTATCGGCTACGACACGTGCGAGCGCATCACGTCCCGAGCAGCGGCATGGACTCAGCAGCATGTCCATGACGCTTTCCCCGCGCGCATCCACACCCACGACCTGCGCCACACCTACGCCACGCACCTGACCGTGTGCATCTTCAAGCGTGCCTTGCAGGACGCCGTGGGTGCCGACGCCGCCTCAGCGTACGCCCCAACGCGCCTCGCTGATGCGGTGGAAATGGCCAAGATGAGCCTTGGGCACGCCTCAGATCAGTCCACCGAGCTCTATACCCGGCACGCGCACAAGATGCTCGACATTCCCTTGGACGACTTTCTGGGGAGGTTCTGATGGCCCACCCGACACGAGGTCACATAAGCCACACGTACGACATCACCGAAGTCCTCGGCGTCGACGCCGACACGTTGACCATCCGCTACCGTGATGCCGCCCATGCCACGCCACAGTCGGTGACGCTCAACGTTGTGCAACGCAACACGGTGGCAAGGCAGATGCTGGAAGCGATGGCGCAAAGCCTACGTGTGCACGGCGACGGGGATTGGGAGTCTGCTTACGCACTGGCGGGCAGGATGGCCACGTGCGCGAAAGTGTGTGACGACCTCACCGCCAGAGGGGTTCACGACATTGCCGACCCAGCAGTTGACCTGCCCTTGCTGCGCGCCGTCATCGAGCCTTACACCGACTCTACGAAGCGGACGTTGAACAAACTGCTGGCTCGAATTTTGCGGGCCAACAACGCCGAGGGTGCCCCGCTGGCGCGCGCCCTGACCAACACCACGTACATGGTCAAGGAGAGCACCACCGAGCCTTACTCCGATGAACAGGCCGACGAAATAGAGGCCAAAGCGAGGGCGTGCTTTATCGACGCTGTCAAGGCGCAGCGCGAGTTGCTCACCGAGTTGGGCGTGGACACCTCAGGCCGGGCATGGTTGGCCGTACCTGCCGAAGACATCGTCGCGCAAGCCAGACGTCAGTACGCGCATCTGGCTGGCACCCGCCCGCCAGGTGGCAACGCGGCCCGAGCAGAGCTCATCGCCTGGTGCCTGCTCAACCCGGCTGCGTTCGCTCGCACGCGGAGCCGAGCCCGCAAGGCTCCGCGACCTTCGATCGACGCGATCGGCTCCGCCCTGTACCCCGGCGTCAGTGTGCTCGTCTCCGGATTGGTACTCCAATGCCTCGCAGAGGAGATCGGGCTTAACCTGTCGACGCTTCTGCGCACCGAACCCGACGACCTGGTCATCACCGGTGAGACAAACGCGTCGCTACGGGTGCTGAAAGCCCGTAACCGCAGCGATGAGAACGTCGCCGTGCGCACCGAGTCCATGTTCAGCGCTGGGGGCCTCGTGCAGACGCTGACCGGATTGACGCGCTTCAGCAGGCTGCACCGCCGAACCGCCTTGCCCGAGGGTTCCGAGGTTGCCGACCGCGTCTACGTCGAGCACGTCGAACCGCCGGCCGACAGTCAAGTGCTGCCGAGCAGCCGCCTGCAGCAGGGCTGGCGGCTGCTCGCCGCCACCGCCGCCGACCCGCATCCAAGCCTGCGGTTCCGGGCACTTCGAGCCAAGGCACTCGAGCGGGCGGTGCGCAAAGACCCCAACGCAGATGTCCACGGTCACAGCCAGCAGACCAGGCAGCACTACTTGGAGAACGTATTCCCGCAGAGCACGCTTGCCGACCTGGCCACAGCCGCACAAGACACACTCGTCGATAGTGCATCCAGTGCCTTCGCATCCCACACAACTGGGATCGCCGCGAACCAGCGAGACTTCCTCGACGTCGGTGTTGGAGTGTGCGCCAACGCAGGCGCCGACCCCGACGATCGCACCAAGCCCTGCTCGTTGGGAATCACCGCTTGTTTCACCTGTCCCAACGGGTACCGCACTGCAGAGTCAGTGCCAGGACTGCTCGCTGCCAAACGTTACGCCGAGATCATCCGAGACAACGACCCCGACGAATGGGGTAACGGTGAGGCAGCCACCTTGCACTACTACGCCACTCGCTGCCTGGAGGAATACCCACTCACGGTGGTGGCTACAGCCGAGGCCACCGACCTGACGCCGTTGATAGTCACGATCAACGGCCTGTACACGGAGTTGCGCCGATGAACCCGCCAGCCGATCTAACCCGACTGAACCGAGTGCCTTCGACTACGCAGGCCACCAACGTCGCAGCCGCCACCGACGTGCGCAGCCTGATACGCGGCGGTGACGACATCACCGAGCCGGTGATGTTCGCCCACGACACGTGGAACCTGGCAGGTCATCGCACCTGGAAACAGAAGGATGGAGCAGCCACCCTTATCAAGTTCGCGGCTGTGCCGGCGCTGTGGCGTGACGCGGTCAAGGAGTGGGCGTTGCTGTTACTGGATCCGCTGCTGGCGACGAGTTTCGCCCCGGATGACCCCATTGCAGCGGCCTGGCCAGAAACCCAGGAACCGGCGCTGCCGGTGACGGTGCAAGGTAACGTCAAACAACTTGCCGCGGGCCTGCGGGTCCTCGACGTGCACGGACTGTATGAGCCCGACGACGACGGCTGGGCGCGTATCGCCCTACTGATGCGCCAACCCGCAGACCGGGCTGAGAAGCGGGCCGGCATCCAACTTGCCGCCGGCACGTTGCGCGGCCGCGCCCAGCAACTGATCTCATTGTGGTCAGCGAGGTCCATCCTCCACATGCCGACGCTGCTGGGTGCCGAACCCTTCGGCGGAATACCTAGCACGCAATTGTTTGGTTCAGGTCACCGTCCCAGACGCAACCTGCGCCGACCACATGAAGACGTGGGTCGGTGTCTGGGCTTCACCGCGTGGTTTTTCGACCACGTCGCCGACGATGTCATCGCGCATTCTCGATGGTGGGCCGAGAACAGAACCACACCGGCTGATGCTCCTGCCACCAGGCAGGAAGGGTACGACGCGATGGTGGAACTCCTGCACGACATCGTCGACGACAGCGAGGCCCTACCAGGATCAGTCAACGCGTCCGGCAACTTAACCCTTGCCCACGTGCCGCTGGCACGACTGTTGGGCTGCGATGACGCCGACGAAGCCTACTTCTGGGGCCGCTTCGCCATGCGCCGTTTCGATCCGGGGCTGCTCGACGCGCACGCCGGCAGCCCCTGTCCGCTGCCCATCTCCGAGATCGCGACGCGTCGACGGGCAGGGATCCGCAACCTGGGCACCCCGGCTCCTGGAGACCAAGAGCGAGCTGCACTTCTGGCAAAGCGCTTTGGTCTATTACGCCATGTTCTACCTGGCGGCCACCTGCGGCTTGCGCGACATGGACCTCACCACCCTGCCTCGGGACTGCCTAGCTTCCACCACAGAAACCCGACCCGACGGTGTGCAGGTCACCCGCTACACCCTCCGCGGCTATTTGAGTAAAGGCCGCCGCGCCCCGCGTGGAACACAGTGGCCCGTGAACGCACGCATCGCACGGGTTGTGGCCGCCGTGCAGGAACTCCACAGGATCCTTGCCGTGGAGCCCAGCCGCCACGACCAGACCGGGGAGTGGTTGCTGTTTGACGCCCAACTGGTCACCGCCTCAAAGCGCGCATCCCGCAACACGATGCACCTTGACCTTTCCTATATGGACTGGCTTATCCAGGGTGCACAGCGTCTCGCTGACAGGGCAGTGATCGCCGACAACCTCGAAGACGTTGTCGGGTTGACGAGTTCGCAGATCCGCATCACCGCGATCCAGGCGTACGCGTCGCGGCCGCTGGGAAATGCGCTGGCTGCACAGTTCGGCAAGTGGAACCACAGCGCGGTCGCCTTGGGCTACCACGGTGACGTGTACAAGGTGGTGGCGCTGGCCGACCCTGAGTCGGCAACCGACTACACCCATGAGGACATCGGTCGTACGCTGCACCGGGCCGCCAGCGACGATGTGCGAGGTGCGGGGCAAAAACGCCTGAGCCGAGTTGTCGAGGGCGAGTTGGGTGATGCCGCCAACCCCGGTCCGCTGAGCACATCGCGGCTAAAGGCGATGGGACGCCGCAACCCAAACATAGCGGTGGGGCCGTTCACTATCTGCGTGTTCAATGCCGAAGGGGCTTTGTGTGGTGGCGCCGGGGCCGCGGATTTTCGACTGTGTCGGCCTTTCGAATGCCGCAACTCGGCCATGACACGGGCACAGCGTGCCCGATTCGAACTGAGGCGACGTGTCGAGGCCAACATGGGCCCAGCCCTGCTGCGCAGCTCAGCGAAACTGGCCGCCGCGGCACCGGACATCATTGACGAGTTCGCAGACCTAACCGATCATGACCTGTCGCGCATCATTGCCGAAGATTTAGACGATTACCTCGCTGACGCACTAGGACTGGGGAACTGACATGGCCGGGGAACTCAAGACCCAAATCGACCAGGCGGCAGCGCAAGTGACAGACGACTCTGAACAGGCATGGCAATCGTTGCCGGTGCTGCAACGTCTGCTGCTGGCTGCCGCAGTCAATGCCGCGACTGGGCGGCCGTTGTCGGTACTGGGTGTGTGCGAAACCGCTGGCGTGTCGCGCGGATCGGCGTACAACCATCACAAGGAGTCGATGGCACAAATTCTGGCGATGATGCCGGCACTCGTCGATCTGATGGTTGCCGAGCACACGGACGTCCCTTCAGCGAGCGAGTTGGCAGAGCAGGTTCAGCAGCGAGACGCGCGGATCGCCGAACTGCGTCGGGAGAATCAACAGCTGAAGCGCGACCGGGATGAGGTGTCCGCCTACGCACGGGCCTTGCACGCGCAGGTGAAGGAAGAGTTCGACATCGTCGCTTCTGAGAAGGCCCGCAAAGTACGCCGGCTGCGGCCGCTGGCAGACCTCCCCGACGGAGAGAACGAAGCCTGACAGCGCGCGAGGACCCTAGTTGCCGCAATCCCAGTATGGAGAACTGTGAACACTGTGACGCACACAAGCGACGTGACCCGCGCGGGGTCACCCGAGAACACTCAGCACCGCAATAGGCTGCAAACTGCAAACTACTGGCACGGCAAGACGCGGCGGGCTACTGGCACGCGATGGCATGAGGAGGGGACGACGATGACATACCGGCGACACGCTAGGGCCACTCCGCTCCTCCCCGGAAATCTTGGAGGAATGCTCTGATGGCACCACCGGAACCCATGGGCAACCAGCAAGCGGAACTGCATCGCACGATCTGGCGGATCGCCAACGATCTGCGCGGCAGCGTCGACGGTTGGGACTTCAAGTCCTATGTACTTGGGTTGCTGTTTTACCGCTTTATCTCCGAGAACCTCACCGCCTACATCAACTCAGGTGAACACGAGGCCGGCAATCCCGACTTCGACTACGCCGCATTGTCCGACACCGACGCTGAGATCGCACGGGTAGACACAGTGGCGGAGAAGGGCTTCTTTATCCTGCCCTCTGAGCTGTTCGCCAATGTGCGCACCGCGGCGGCTTCTGATGCGAATTTGAACGAAACGTTGGAACGGGTGTTCCGCAACATTGAAGGTTCCGCAGTGGGCACCGACAGCGAGGACGACCTCAAAGGATTGTTCGACGATCTCGATGTCAACAGCGCCAAGCTTGGCAACACTGTGGCGCAACGCAACGCGAAACTCGTCAAACTGCTTAACGCGATCGGCGAGCTTCCGTTGGGGCGGTTCGAGGACAATTCCATTGACCTGTTTGGTGACGCCTACGAGTATCTAATGCAGATGTATGCGTCGAACGCAGGCAAGTCCGGTGGGGAGTACTACACCCCGCAGGAAGTCTCCGAGTTGTTGGCCAGGCTCACGGTGGTGGGAAAGGCGAGCGTGAACAAGGTGTATGACCCGGCAGCGGGGTCGGGGTCGTTGTTGTTGAAGTTCGCCAAGGTTTTGGGCAAAGACAATGTACGGCAGGGGTTTTTCGGTCAGGAAATCAACTTGACCACCTACAACTTGGCTCGAATCAACATGTTTTTGCACGATGTCAACTTTGAGAAGTTCGACATTGCTCTGGGAGACACGTTGACTGATCCGGCTCATGCTGACGATGAGCCGTTTGAGGCGATCGTGTCCAATCCGCCGTATTCGATCAGGTGGGACGGGGATGCGAACCCGTTGCTAATCAACGATCCGCGGTTCGCCCCTGCAGGGGTGTTGGCGCCGAAATCGAAGGCCGACTTGGCGTTCACGATGCACATGCTGTCGTATCTGGCGGTAAACGGAACTGCTGCGATCGTCGAGTTCCCAGGTGTTTTGTATCGAGGGGGTGCGGAGGCGAAGATCCGCAAGTACCTGGTGGACAACAACTATATTGACGCGGTCATCCAATTGCCGCCGGATTTGTTCTTCGGTACAAGTATTGCCACATGTGTAATTGTGTTGAAGAAGTCGAAGTCTGACAACGCGGTGTTGTTTATCGATGCATCCAAAATGTGTGTGCGCCGTGGCAACAAGAATGTGCTCACCGAGGCTGATAGGGATGCCATCCTAGCGGCGTTCACCGCACGCGAGGATGCCGACTATTTTGCGGCGTTGGTGGCGAACACAGCGATTGCGGAGAATGGCTACAACATTGCAGTGAGTTCCTATGTGGTGCCTGAGGACACGTCGGTGGCGGTGGACATCACCGAGTTGAACGCTGACATCGCCAGGATTGTGGGCCGCCAGCAAGAGTTACGTACCGCGATTGATGCGATCGTGGCGGATTTAGAGGGTGCCTCGTGAGCCGCATCGACGACCTGCTCGCAAGACACTGCCCAGATACGGTCGAGTTCCATGCCCTTGGAGACCTCGCTGAATGGCCATGCAGGAGCGACGCCATCGAAACAGGTGGCCGCATACTGGGAGAACGGAACGATTCCGTGGCTGAACTCAGGCGAAGTAAACAAGGGCACTGTTCACCGAGCCGACACGCTGAATCTCACAACTTGGCTATGACTCAGGCAGCACGAAAATGATCCGGCAGGAGCCGTTGTCGTGGCACTCGCTGGGCAGGGAAAGACGCGTGGAATGGTTGCACGAACGCGGTTGAAGTGCTGTACCAATCAGTCCTTGGCGTCAATTCTTCCAGCGGCGCGCCTCGACACGTACTTTCTCTTTTACTACCTAAGAATTCAGACAGAAACTGCGTTGACTGGGCAACAGGACAATGGCGCCGAGGGAGCACGAACCGGCGCCTGATAAAGATTTTCATATTCCGGCGCCTCCACTGGAGGTGCAGCGTGAGATCGTTCGCATCTTGGACACTTTCGCGGACTGAGAAGCGGAGCTAGAAGCGGAGCTAGAAGCGGAGCTAGAAGCCCGCCGGGAAGCAGTACGATTACTACCGCGACCTTCTCGTGGTACCAGATAACCTAGGTGAAGACCCGCTGGGTACCCCTCCACGAGATTGGAACACTGTTTGGGGGACTCACCGGCAAGTCCAAGGCGGACTTCGCGGGGACGGAACGCTAGGTACGTCTCCTATAGCAACGTATTCAACAACATCTCCGTGGAGATCTCGAGGCTCCAGACTTCGTCCGTGTCGGGATCGGAAGAGAGGCAGAAAGCATTGCACAAGGGAGACATTCTCTTCACCTGGCTCTTCGGAATCAGCCAACGAAGTCGGGATGACCTCCGTCGTAGCTCGCACCCCCGACCAACCTCTGTATCTCAACAGCTTCTGCATCCGGCTGCGCCCATCGGATACCGGGCGACTCGACCGGAGTACTCAAAACACGCCTTCCGATCCGCCAGCATCCGTCGACAGCTCGTCAAGACGGCCAACGGAGTAACTCGATTCAATGTGTCCAAACCCAGGCTTGGCAAGGTCCGAGTTCCAGTCCCCGAGCCGGAGGTATCAGGCACGGATCGCTGAGATCCTCGACGCGTTTGAGACACTGACCAACAACTTGAATGTTGGCCTTCCCGCGGAACTCGCCGCCCGCCGTCAGCAGTACGAGTACTACCGCGACAAACTGTTGACGTTCCGGGAGGTGTCCACGTGAGCACCATCCCTGTGAACGTTCAAATTCCTGCAGCACATGAGGCTCCGGTCGTGGCGGATTTCGTGGAGATGCGCTTCGGGTTGCCTACTTGCAGCGAGTGCATCTGAAGGCCTTGCCCGCCGATGAGTGGATGTGTCCAGGCGTGTATGTCCTGCTCGCCGGTGACGCCAGTGGGAATGTGTATGTAGGCAAAGCGACCGCGCTTCGCAAGCGCCTGCAAAATCACAACAGTCGCCCACCACTGCCATGGGCACGCGCTCTTATTGTCCGCCGCGACACCACCCACGGCTTCAACAGTGCAGAGATCGGTTATTTGGAAGGCCGCCTGTCGGCGGAACTCGGTGAAGTTACAAGCCTGTCGGTCGTCAAGGGCAAGAGTGACGAGGACACAACTCTTCCGCCCCAGATGACGTTGTTGCTCGACTCATTGCTCGGAAGCATCCTCGCAGCAGTGCGGCTCGCTGGCGTTAACTTGGCCAAGGAAGTCGGGGAATATGTGCCTTCGGGTAAACGCAAGAAGCACACTTCTGTTCCTGGCACGGTGGCCGACCTCGTCGCCGCAGGTTTAATTCGGGCTGGCGAGGTGCTGTACTTGACACAAGCTCAGGTGCGAGCAACCGGCACCATTGCCGCCAACGGTGACATCGTCGTTCATGGAGTCGCATACAGCAGCCCTTCCGCGGCTGCAGCGAAAGCGTTGGGCCTGCAGTCTTCCAACGGTTGGGCCGCCTGGCACGTGGGGACAGCTGAGGGTCACTGGTTGGATCACTATCGACGCCTCTGGTTATCTGACAGGGAAGGCCGTAGATGACCCGCCGTTACGATCCAATCGCGGTTAGCGCGGAAAGCACCGTTGTCGCCGAACACATCGCGCAACAAATCGATGCTACCGCCTACCAGTCCGAAGCCGATTGGAACGAACTCATCGCGCTACTGGAGTCGCAGGCCTACCAGCAACTGCCCATTCACAGCGAACACGACCTGATCGCGAACCTGCGCACCCAACTCGAAAACCTCAACGACATCACATTCTCAGACGGCGAATGGGAGCGGTTCTTCACCGAATGCATCGCCGGCATGGGCGACGGCATCGTGGAAAAAACGGTGCGCA